>NZ_CAMQSF010000003.1 GCF_947036865.1 uncultured Caulobacter sp.
CAACCCTCCACTAAATCCGCAGCCCGGCTGTCCCAAAACTTCTGACGACGGACAAAAGAAAATCCCCTTACGACCCACTCTTTAAAGCCCCAGTGGATCATCCAGAATAAAGCTTCGTGTCAAATCTGTCTCCACGGCCGGGTTCGATTGACACCGGAGCATAAGAACCGTCTTGGTGAGCTCTATGTTCGATTGTCGACGTAGCGCTCGTGGTAAGTCTCGTCGCGCAATAGCCCGCGCGTCGACCGATGCTCAGTCTAACCGCACAAGCGCGCCGCGTATACGCCATTTCGCGCCGAGATGGTCCGCGCCAGATTTCCGCGCTCTTGGGTTGACGAACTTCGCCGCCAACGCCACGCCGATGACGTTCACGTGGGCAATCAAAGCCCTTGACCGCCCGTCTAGGGGCGTTCGGTCTCGGGCGCCTTTCGGAGCAGATTCACCGCCCGCGACCTGAAGCCGCCGATATCGAACGTCAGCGCCAGCGCGCCATAGACCAGGGCGCCGACGGCGGCCTTCACGCTGAGCTTGCCAAATCCGCCGATGGCGGGAATCTGCCTGACGCACAGCGCCATGACGAGGCTCGCCAAGCCGACCTTGAGAAGGACGTCTATGGGGAAGGGAAGGGGGCAGGCCCACCGCCCGAAGAACCACGCGGCGGCGAGGCCGACCGCATAGCTCGCCGTGGTGGCCTGCAGCGCGCCTTCCAGGCCGAAGATGGGAATGAGCGCGACGTTCAGCACGATGTTCAGGACCGCTGGTATCGCCATCGTCAGCACCAGCAGCTTCGTGCGTCGGGCAAGGCCGAAGGCCTGCATGAGATAGTAGGTGGTCACGCCCGAAAGCCAGCCGCTGGCGGCGATCCACGGCGTCACCCGCACGGCGTCCGCGCGCAAGGCGGGGCCGACCATGACTTCGACGAGCGGACGGCTCACGAGGATGAGGCCGACGGCGGCGGGCAGGGTTATCAGGATCAGCAGGGACGCCTGCTCCTTGGCCGCGGCGTTGAGCGCCGCCTTGCCGCCGCGTTCCAGGGCCGCGACCAGCGCGGGCGCCCCGGCCATGTTGAGCCAGATGAAGAGGACTTCGAGGGTCCGGTTCCCCAGGGCGTAGCCGGCGTGGTAGGCGCCCACGACCGACTCCCCGAGCATGCTACCCAGGATCAGGCGGTCGGCGCTGGACAGCACCGTCGCCATGATCAGCGAGGCGGAGACGGGGAGGCCGTAGTTGGCGTATTCGAGCGCGAACGACGGCGTGAACTTGCCGCCGCTCATGCTCGAGATTTCGGTCGGCAGCACCAGAAGGCAGATCACCAACGAGGCGCAGCCCACCCCGAGGAGCGGGGCGGCCCCGCCAAGCCCGAGCTTGACGAGGCCGACGCCCAGCAGAAAGCCGCCGGCGGACTGGAAGACCGACAGCATCGCGACCTTTGTGGTTTCGCCCGCGGCGCGTCGCTTATCGAGGGCGAGCTTGGCGACGCTGTTGGCCAGGCACGAGACTAGCGCCGCGATCAGCGCGGTCTCCAGCGACTTGCCGAGCGGCAACGCCAGGACCACCAGTATGGCGAGCGGCACGGCCGCCGCGCTGAGCCCCCAAAGACGATACAGCGTGGCGAAGTGGTCCGAGAGCTGGCCATCACGCTGGCGGATGGCCCAGAAGCGTACGGTCGAGGCCTCCGTCCAGGAAAGCAGGCAGACCTGAACCAGGCTGCCCGCCGAAAAGCCCAGAACGTACGCGCCGTAAAGCGCGGGGCTCAGGAGCCGGGTAAAGACGACCATCGTCAATATGCCGGTCGCCGCTTGTACGAACGCTACCGGCAGATATCCGAAAATGCCCCGCCAAAACATTAATTATATGCACCCGGTCTTAGAAGGTGGTCCAAGTATAGACCACCTTCCAGTGGTCAAGATCTCAGCGGTTGGGCCGCGAACTGCTTTCTTCCCGCGTATCCGAAAGCCAAGGCTGTCATGAACAGGATCAGCTCGTTCGTAAAAGGCGCTGACGCCAAGGAAACCAACAGAGCGAGGAAAATAAAAGACTGGCAAACACGAAGCCATCCGGCATTTATACGTTCGCCTTTCTTACGAGTCTGAAAAATTCGCAAGAGGAAAACACCAAGGAAGGCGATGTAGGATATGCCACCGATCCATCCTCCCTCTGCGATAATCTTTGGCCAAAACACATCCTGCAAAAATGCGGCGTACTCACGGCTGCCGCCCCATAAAAGGTGAATGTTGTAGGCGTAATAGACGTTGCTATAGCCCCCCTGATACGACGGCGCGCTCCCGAACGCCCCCCCACCCGAGCCGAGCGGAAAAAAGTCGCTGGCTATCCGCCAGGAGGCGTCGGTCATGCCGGCCCGCACCGTGGGAATGGAGCTCTCGCCCCAGAACATGCCGACGTGCTTGAGAACCGCAGCGCCGAAATCCGAAGTGGCTACGAGAAAGCCGCCCATGGCGATCAGTGAGGCGGCGATGATGCGCATGCCGATGTCGAAGCGTTCGCGCCGCTGCATGCGAATGATCAGGAAATTTCCGAGAAGTAGTGCGAATATTTCCTTAATGGAGACGCACAAAATTGCCAATAAAGAAAAGCATATTACGCCCGCCATATTCATTGATGTGCGACGCTTCGAGTATTGATAGGCCATATAAAACGCCGAAAACGTATACAGCCACGCAAGTTCCGTAGGGTGGTGAAAGAGGCCGCGCGGTTGGATAAATCCGCTTTTAATTTGAAGAATTTCCCCGTGAATATCGGATTTGCGTAGATAGTCTAGCGCCATAAACGGCGTGTTTATGATTGCTATAATTATCATTGTCCTAAGGACTGAGCTAATGATGCGCTCCGGGTCCTTGGAATTTGAAAATATATAGCACATGGCAAGGGCGAATACGGCGATTTTCGCGTCGAGCAATATCGCGATGAGCCCGGATTGTGGCTGCAGTACCCCGCCGAGCTGATTAGATATTGCACCCAAGTAAAGAAATAGTGCGTAGAGCAGGAAAAAGAAAACCGGGAGAACGTCTCGGCTGCGAATAACGTACGAAATTGCAAAAGGTAGGGCGAGAACCGCAGTTATCTCATCGAGCAGCGAGGGGGAATATCTATATGCAAACGCGAGCAAGATGTAGTGTAATAACACATAAAACATACACGCGAAATTCGTAAAGTCTTCCGAGCTCAATCCTCGGGACCGTTTGGGCTTGGCTAGGGTGCGGTGGTTCTCGTACATGGAGGAATGCGCTGTGGTCATTTTCGCCTCGGGCTGCCCCCTCATATTGGGAAAGTCCGCCAGGCGCCATCATCAAAGTGGCAAGAGCGACTTGAGTGCTCAACAAGAGGGGATGGGATGCAATTAAGGGGAGAGTCCGTTGGCCTTGAGGGGGGCGCGGGAAAATACAACGGCATTCAATGCCTAAGGCTTGTTGCGGCCTTCATTGTAATATTGATGCACTCTACTTTCTATTTGAAGGAAAGGCTAGTTCCAGAATATCCTATATGGCTAAACGGCGCTCGTGGTGTGGATATATTCTTCACGATAAGCGGATTTGTCATGTTCGTATCCTCAAAACGTCTCAGTGGGATTTCGGGGATAAAGACGTTTTGTGAGAAGCGAGCGATTAGGATATTGCCGCTCTACTGGTTTGTGACGACGTTGAAATTGGCCATCATGATAGTGGTGCCTGGAGTTGCTCTGCATTCATCTATAGAAGCTGTATATGTATTAAAGTCTTACCTTCTTATTCCGAGTGAAAATGTTGAGGGCAATGTGGAGCCGTTGCTCGGAGTTGGTTGGACGCTCATATTGGAGTTTTTCTTCTATGGGGTCTTTGCAATCGGCCTCTTGGCGAGACGTAAGATTTTGGAATTCTGTAGCATAGTTTTGTTAGCGTTCTTCGCGATCTCATTCTTTAGGTCTAGCAATTGGCGGCGTACAGAATATATTTCGACGCTAGAGTTCTGGAATTTCTCCTTGGCATGATAATCGCTCAGTTTCTGGAGCGGCATGCGGTCCCAAGCGTTATATCTGTTTTGGCTGTATTTGTTGGAGCGGCCTACGTCGTCTTTGGTCGCGGACTTGACAACGTCTTTCTGAATTCACTCGCCGTCCCCCTTGCTGCGGCAGCGTTGGTTTTTGGCGTGGCGAGCTCCGAAGGGCGCTGGGGTTCCCTCTTTCCGCGGTGGATGATCTATATGGGGGCGGTTTCCTATGCGCTCTACTTAATTCATCCGATAGTGGCTCCAGTTGCTCCTGTTATATTGAGAAAACTATCGATTGTGTCGCCGCTATTGTCGATCACGCTGAGTGTGACAATATCGATTATTGCATCAATATTATTATATGAGTTAGTCGATCGTCCGGTAGGTTCTTTCCTTAATAGATTGATAAAAGGGAATCAGACTCACTGATCACTCGCTTAATTCATACAAAGTAATGAGTGATCTGCTCAGAGATATAGGATTTTTCCTTAATTCTGCACAGCGATTTAAATTCTCACGGGGTGGTGATCAGGCGGGAAATGGGGTTCTGTGGCTGTTTGCTATCCAGCTTGAGGCCTTTCGCCTCTTTGGCGACGGCCTCAAGCCCGGCAGACGGAGCTCCGTAGTAGCTGCGCGCGCCATTCGCTCATTGCGCGGCTTTCTGCTCCCCAAACCACACCGGCTTCGCCTCGAACTTCAGGCCCAGCGGGTCCGGCGCGCCCGGGTAGTAGTCGCTGCTGATGATCTGGGCGCCGGAGCGTTCGGCCGAGCGCAGGCGGGCCAGGTCGTGGTTGCGGGCTTCCGTGGTGTCAGCGTCGCTGCGGGTGCGGACCAGGAAGCCTTGGGCGACCAGGGCCTTGATGCGGGCCTCCTCGGGGCGCGGGTCCTGGATGTTGAACACCGCCGCCTCCGGCTCGTTCTCGGCGTAGAGGCCAAAGAGCACGCGGCCCTTCAGCGACGGATGGCCGGCGCGATAGGCCGCCTCGATGCGCGGGTTGGCGTCGAGCACCATCAGGACCTTGCCGCGCGCGGCCTCGGCCGTCGGCCAGCCGCCGCCGGTGACGCCGTCACGCAGGGTGGCGCGGGCGCCGCGCACGTCGTCGGGCGTGATGATCCGGTCCCGGCCGAAGGTTTTCAGGGCGTCGGCGTCCAGGCCGGCGAAGTCGGCCTCGGTCCACAGCGGCGGGTTCGGAATGGCCGGGGTGTTGAACGGCTCTTCCTTGGTGTTGACGAAGATGACGAGCGCCTGGTGGCCGGGGTGGGCCTTGGACCAGGTCGCCACCTCGGTGAAGCAGTCGATCAGGCGCAGGCAGTGGGTGCGGTTGTCGACCACCGGCGCGTGCAGCACCTTGGCGCCGGGACCCTTCATGATCGCGGCCTTGGCCGGATCGTTGGCGTAGGGGCCGGCATAGAGCCCGCCGGCGGTGTCGGCATAGGGGTCGAACTCCAGCTGGCGCAGTCCGAGGTTCAGCTGGGCCTGGATCGGCGGATGGCCGTATTCGACGCCGCGCGAGTGCTCGCCCATCACCTGCCGCTGGTGGGCCAGGGCGGCCGGATCGAGCTCGGGACGGTAGCTGTTGTGCGAGCCGAGCCAGCGCAGGGTGTTGAGCTTGGGCGTCTCGGCCGCGACGGCGGAGAGGGCGAGGGCCGACAGGGCGGCGGCGAGAAGCAGGGGGCGAACCGGCGACATGGCGACCTCATCTTGCAAGAGAAGGGCGCGGGCCGGCCTTGGACCAGCCCGCGCGAGTTGACGCCCTCCCGCGGAAGGGAGGGCGTTGGGGATGGCTTAGAACTTGCCGCGGAGCGTCAGCGAGACCGTGCGGCCCCAGTGATAGATCTCCATCGGCTGGTCGGTGGTCTTGCCGTAGGTGTAGCGGACCTCGTCGCTCAGGTTCGAGCCTTCCAGGGTCACGGCGTATCGCGGCGTGATCTGGTAGGAGAGCGAACCGTCCAGCGAGCCGTACGGGGCGATGTAGGACTGGGCCGTCGTGGTGCTGCCGATCGACTGCAGATAGCGCGAACGCCAGAACCAGCCGAGGCGGGCGCTGAGCGGACCCTTCTCATAGTAGCCGACCAGGTTGTAGCTGGTCTTGGACAGGCCCACGAGGTCGTCCTTGATCTGGCGATTGCCGGCGAAGTAGTTGGCCTTGCTGTCGACGAGGGTCACCGAGGCCTGCACGCCCAGGCCGCTGAACAGGCCGGGCAGGAACGACAGCGACTGGTTGTAGGCCGCCTCGAAGCCGCGCACTTGCGCGTCGCCGCCATTGACGTTGGACGACAGCAGCACGTCGCCGCGGCCCGGCACCTGGATCGTGACGTTCTGGGCGGTGATGTAGTCGTCCATCTTCTTGAGGAAGACGGCGGCGGTCACGGCCGTGGTCGGGGCCGGGTACCATTCCAGCGAGGCGTCGTACTGCTTGGCCAGGAAGGGGTTCAGGTCCGGGTTGCCGCCCGAGGCCGTCGGCGAGTCGCGCGAGACGCTGATGCGCGGGGCGCTGTCGGTGACGTTCGGACGGTTGACGACGCGCGAGGCGGCGAAGCGGGCGATCAGGTCCTCGCGCAGCTCGGCCTTGATGTTCAGGCTGGGCAGCCAGTTCTTGTATTCCTTCAGATAGCCGACCGGTACTGGGGTCGAGCCGCTGGTCAGCGTGCCGCTGGCCAGCTGCTTGGTCTCGGCATAGCGCACGCCGGCGTTGCCGCTGACCGGCACGCCGCCCAGGTCGAACTTGAAGTCGCCGCGCACATAGGCGCTGTGGATCTTCTGGTCGACGATGAAGGAGTTGCGCAGGTCGGCCGCCGACAACGGCTGGGCCGCGACGGTCGGGGTGTAGAGGCGGTTGTAATAGGCGTCGCGGGTCGGGCTGACCCAGGCGCGCGGGGTATTGCCCGAGAAGTTCGACAGGAAGCCCGAATAGGGCATCGGCTGGTAGAAGCTGGCGCCCAGCGTGCTCAGCGGCACGTTGAGGATGTCGTTCAGCACCCAGTCGCGGCGCAGATAGGTGCGGTTCAGATTGTGCTGCTCCGCGCCAAAGGCGATCTTGGTGAACCAGCCCGAGAACACCCGCGCGCCGTCCAGGCGGAAGGTCTCGTCGGTGTCGCGCGAGTCCTTCCAGGTGTAGTCGAAGGCCTGGCCGACGAAGTTGGCCGGATTGGTGTAGTCGACCGGGGTGGTCAGCTGCGGAATGGCCTTGTAGCCGCGCGAGAAGTCGTAGGTCAGCGGCGCGAAGAAGGCGATCCGGTCGCGGGTCGTGGCCTTGCCGTCCGGGTGATAGCTGCGGGCGCGCGAATAGCCGTACTCGGCGTTGAAGGTCCAGGCGCCGGGCGTCCAGGCCTGCTTGACGCCGAAGATCGCCAGGTCGTGGCGGTTCAGGCTGGTCTCGCGCGAGGCCATCCAGCGGACATTGTTGATCGTGGCCCCGACGACGGTGTCGCCGACCACCTTCTGGCTGCCGGCCACGAACTGCGGCGTGGCGAAGGTGGTGTCGTCCGGATAGATGTCGAGGCCGAACTCGTCATAGTCGACGTCCAGGCGGGTCACCAGGATGTCGAGATCGGTCTGGAAGTCGCCGTTCGGCTTCCACTGGCCCGAGATCGCGCCCGACGACAGCTTGCGGTGCTCGGTCTCGATGGTCGGACGGGTGCGCGAGGGCGTGTAGAAGCCGCTGCCCAGCACCGACTTGAACTTATCGAGGTTCCAGCCGACCTGGTACAGGCGGTCGTTGCGGACGTGGCGCTCGTCATAGAGGCCCGAGGCCAGCAGGCCCAGGGTCTTGGCCTCGTTGGTCCAGCTCAGCAGGCCCGAGGCCGACGGGTCGGCCTTCTTTCGCACGTCGTTATAGGTCTCGCGCACCGAGAAGGCGGCCTTCTTGCCCAGGTCGAACGGCTTGAAGGTCTTGATGTTGATATTGCCGCCCAGGGCGCCTTCATCCATGTCGGCGGTCGGCGTCTTGACGACCTCGATCTGCGAGATCAGCTCGGTCGGCAGCACCTCGAAGCGGAACTGGCGGCCCTTGGCGCCGCCGTTCTCGATCAGGTCGTTGACCGCGATCGAGCGGCCGTTCAGCTCGGTATACTGGAACTGCGGGCCGAGGCCGCGAACGCTGACATACAGGCCCGCGCCGCGCTGGCGGTCGATGGTGACGCCGGTCACCAGCTGCAGCGCGTCGGCGGCGTTGCGGGTCGGGAATTTGCCGATGTCCTCGGCGTTGACGGCGTCCAGGCCGTAGGCGGCGCTGCGCTTCAGCGCGGCGGCGGCCTGCAGGCTCTTGCCGTACGAGGTGATGACGACCTGGTCGACGGTGGTGGCGTCAGCGGCCGGAGCGGCCGGCTCGGCGGCGAAGGCTTGGCCGGCGCCCAGGGCGGCGAAGGCCAGGACGGCGACGGCGCCCGCGCAGCGGGCGGGCTTGGTGGAGCGGATCATGTATCCCCCGATCTTGGTTGGCCCGCGGGGAGGCGCGGGTCGGGGGAGAAGAACGGAAGCCGGGTCCCGCCGCCTCAGTCGGCGGCGGGTGAATTATTTGCGACGACCTGTTGAAAACTCTCGACTTTTATCCGTCTCAGGACGATTTGACCCCCGGGGAGATGAAGAGGTCGCCCTCGCGGGTCAGCCGGGTTTTCACCGGCAGCAGGGCCTCAAGGCCGGCGGCGACGTCGCTCATGCGCTCGATCCGCAGCGAGCCGGAGAGGCGCAGGTTAGAAAGCGCCGGATCGGTCAACTCCACCCGCCGGCCGGCGGCGCGCGACAGCCGTTCGGCGGCCTGGGCCAGGGTGGCGCCGGTCAGCACGACACGGCCGCTGGTCCAGGCCGCGTCGCCCGCGACGTCGCCGGCCTGGACCGCGCCGGCCGCCGGTGCGGTCTCGACATAGCGCTCGCCCGGACGCAGCACGACGCTCGGGGCTCCAGCCTGGCTGACGCGCAGCGAGCCTTCGACCAGCGACACCGTCAGACGCCGGCCGCCGGCCACGTTGAAGCGGGTGCCCAGCACGGTCAGGGTCCGCCCGGACGCGGCCACCGTGAACGGCCGCCGCGCGTTGTGCGCCACCTCGAAATAGGCGTCGCCCTTCCGCAGAGCGACGTCGCGCGCGCCGAGGGTGAAGCGGCTCTCCAGCCGCCCGCCGGGGCTCAGGGTCACGCGGCTGCCGTCGGTCAGGGTCAGGTGGGCGGCGGCATGGTCGGGCGCGGTGAAGACACGCGTCTCGACCCTCGTCGACAGCGTCACGCCCACCGCCAGGGCCGCCGCGACGGCGAGGCCGAGGCCAGCGATCACGAGGCGTCGGACCAGCGACCGGGGCGCGGCGACGCGGTCGAGGCCGGCCTCGCGGCGCGCGGCCTGGCGCATGGCGCGCACGGCGGGATCCTCCGCCGCCAGGCCCAGAGCCATCCAGGCCTCGCGCGTGCGGGCGATCTCCTCGCGGGCGGTGGCCGAACTGGCGGCCCAGGCGTCGAGATAGGCCTGTTCGGACGCGGTCAGAGGGCGGGTCAGGCTGGCGGCCAGCAGTTGGCCGGGATCGGGCAAGCCCTCTTCGGGACTAATGGTCATTCGGGGCCTCGATCGCCTCGCGCAGCCGCGACAAGGCGCTCATCATGTGCTTTTCGACCGCGCTGACGGATAGGCCGAGCCGCTTGGCGACCTCGGCCTGGGTCAGGTTCTCGAACCGGCAAAGGACGAAAACCGAGCGCGCGTTGGGGTGAAGATCGTCGAGCGCCGCCACCAGGCGATGCAGGCGCTGGCGGCCCGCCACCGCCGCCTCGGCCGAGGGCTCGTTGGCGGGAAGGGCGGGGTCGACCTCGACGTGGCGGCCGCTGGCCCGGGCGCGCTGGTGGCGCTCGTGGTCGACCAGGGTGTTGGAGGCGACGGTGAAGATCAGACCGTCCGGATTGTCCCAGCGAAGATGGGAGAAGCGGCGCGACAGGCGCATGAAGACCTCCTGCGTCAGATCCTCGGCATCCTCCACCCCCAGCGCGCGGCGGCGGAAGAAGCTCAGCAAGGGGCGGCGATAGCGGGCGACGAGGGAGTCGAAACGCGGCGCGTCGGTCGACGGGCCCTTCGGGGCCGAGTCGAGCGCGTCGTTCGGCGGCTCGCCCGTGGCGGGCGCGCCGTCTTGGAAGGTCAGAACGCCCATCGAAGCCTCGCGGACAGGTAGCGGCCCCAGTGATGAATCTCCATCGGCTGGTCGCGGCTCTCGCCATAGACGAAGCGGCGCGCGTCGGCCAGATTTACGCCTTCGAGAGACAGGGTCGTCGCCGAATTGACCCGCCAAGCGGCCGCGCCGTCCAGCGAGCCGAACGCCGCGGTGGTCGAGGGCGCGGTGACCGAACTGCCGATCGTGGTCAGGTAGGGCCCGCGCCAATTATAGGCCAGGCGCACCGAGCCGCGGCCCTTCTCGTAGAAGACCACGCCGCTATAGGTGGCGCGCGACAGGCCCAGCAGCGCGTTGCGGATCACCCGGTCGCCGGCGAAATAGTTGGCCTGGCTACGCACCAGCGTGACGGCGGCCTGGACGCCCAGGCCGTTCAGCGGCGCCGGGGCGCGGCGAAACACGCGGCTGAACGAGGCTTCCACGCCCTGGATCCGCGCGTCGCCGCCATTGACATTGGTCGACAGCAGGATCTGGCCGCGACCGGGGACCTCGATGAAGGTGTTCTGGGCGGTGATGTAGTTGTCCAGCCGCCGGTCGAACACCGCCAGGCTCACCGCGCCGCCGGCTGGCTGGTACCATTCCAGCGACGCGTCGAATTGCGTGGCCAGGAACGGGTTGAGCTCGGGATTGCCGCCGTTGGCCGTGGGCGTGTCGCGCGCCAGGGTGATGCGCGGGGCGCTGTCGATGACATTGGGCCGGTTGACCACGCGCGAGGCGGCCAGACGCAGCAGCAGGTCGCCTGTCAGGTCGATCCGCAGATTGCCGCTCGGCAGCCAGTTGCCATAGTCCTTGCGCCATTGGGCGGGCAGGGGGTCATCGCCGCTCGAGACCACGCCGATGGAGCGCTGGCGCGTGGCCGCGTAGCGCAGGCCCGCCTCGCCGCTGACCGGACGGCCCAGCAGCGTCGTGGCGAAGTCGTAGCGGACATAGGCCGCGCGGATGGCCTCGCGCACCACGAACGAGTTGCGCAGGTCCGCCAGGGACGGGGGCTGGGCGGCGACCTCGGGCGTGTAGAGCAGGTCGTAGAAGGCGCGGGCGTTCGGCGCCACCCAGCGGCGTGGCAGATCGGCGGGCGTTCCGGAAAGAAAGTCCGAGACCGGCGTCTGGCCATGGAAGGCCGGCCCCAGGCTGGTCAGCGGCGTCCCGACCAGGGTGTTGAGGTTCCAGTCGCGCCGCCGATAGTCGCGCTTGCGGATGTGGACCTCGCCGCCGAACGACAGCCCGCCCGCCGGCAGATCGCGACGCAGGTCAATCCGATAGAGCTGGTCGCTGTCGCGCGAGTCCTTCCAGGTGTAGTCGAAGGTCTGGCCCACGAAATTGGCCGGATTGGCGTAGTCGACCGGGGTCCGCAGGGTCGGGCCGCCGCTGAGGCCGTGTCCGAAGTCGTATTGCAGCGGCGCGAAGAAGGCCACGCGGGCGCGCACCGTGCCGCGCCCGTCCGGATGATAGCTGCGGGCGCGGGAGAAGGCGTAGTCGGCGTCCGCGGTCCAGGCGCCGCCGGTCCAGCGCTGATGAAGGCCCAGCGCGACCAGGTCGTGGCGGTTCAGGCTGGTCTCGCGCGAGGCCATCCAGCGGGCGTCGTTGATGGTTCCGGCCTGCACCGTGTCGCCGACGATCGTCTGGCTTCCGGCCACGAAACGTGGGTTCGAGACCGACGGATCGTCGGGATAGATGTCGAGGCCGTACTCGTCGTAGTGCGCGTCGAGCCGCGTCGCCAGCAGGTCGGCTTCCAGCGACCAGGCCTTGGACGGTCGCCACTGTAGCGTGACGTCGCCAGACACCGTCCGGCGATCCTCCAGCTCGAGGGTCGGGCGTGTGCGGGTCGGGGTGTAGAGCCCGGGACCCAGCACCGAGGCGAAGCGGTTGAGGTTCCAGCCGACCTGATAGAGCCGGTCGTTGCGGATGCGCCGCCGCTCGGCGACGCCGCCGGCCAGGACGCCGAGGCGGCCGCTGTCGTCGACCCAGCTCCACACGCCCGAGACCGAAGGGTCGGGCTTGCCGGTCTGGCCCCGCGACATCCGCAGCGACGCGACCGAGCGTCGGCCCCGGTCGAGCGGCTTGAACGTGCGCACGTCGATATTGCCGCCCAGGGCGCCTTCATCCATGTCGGCGGTGGTCGACTTGGCGACTTCGATCTGGTCGATGACGTCGGCGGGCAGGACCTCGAAGCGGAACTGCCGCCCGCGAAAGCCGCCGTTCTCGACGAGGTCGTTCAGGGCGATCGGCCGGCCGTTCAGCAGCACGTTCTGGAACTGCGGCCCCAGGCCCCGGACGCTGACATAGAGGCCAACGCCCCGGTGCCGCTCCAGGCTGACCCCCGGCGCCAGTTGCAGAGCCTCGGCGGCGTTATAGGCCGGCAGGCGGGCGATGTCCTCGGCGCTGACCGCGTCCAGCACATAGGCGGCCGCACGCTTGGCGCCGAGCGATCGGTCGAGGCTGGCCGCGTAGGCGGCGGTGATGGTGACCGGCGTGAGCGTGCGCGGCTCCGCATCGGCGGGGGCGGCGCTCATGGCGGCGGGCGGCGGGGCCGGCGCCTTGGCCCTTTCGAGCACGAAGACGCCGCGCCGCACCTCGCGGACCGTGGCGCCGGTCCCGGCGACCAGGACCTCGATCGTCGCGCGCACCGGCAGGCCGCGCGGGGCGGGGCGGCCATGGCGTCCGGCGACCAGGTCGGGCGGATAAAGGATCAGCACGTCGCGCTCGGCGGCCAACCGCGTCAAGCTCTCGCCAAGCCCGGTCGGCGTCGCCGCCATCGCCCCCGAGGCGGCCAGCCCGGCGACCAAGGTCAGACAGGTGCGAAGTGAAGACGGCATGCCCGGCGTGGCGGCCCAAGGCTGAAAACCTAGGTCCCTTACCGACGGGTGATGACAGAAGGGCGACAGACGGCGGGAAGCTTCACCGTCCTGGAGCGCTAATCACCGCGCAGCACCGGCGCCGGCCGCTGCGACAGGGCCAGGCCCGCCGCCACCAGGCCGCCCAGCGTCGTCAGGCCCGTCGCGCCGCCGATCAGCGCCAGGACACCGCCCCAGTCGACGCTCCAGTGGGCCTCGAACACCTTGACCACGACCGGCCAGGCGGCGGCGAAGCCGAGCGCCAGGCCCGCCGCGCCGGCGATCAGGCCGACGGCCCCGTACTCGATCAGATAGGCGGCCAGGATCTGGCCCCGCGTCGCGCCCAGCACCTTCAGGGTGGCCGCCTCGCGAGCCCGGGCGCGGGCGCCGGCGGCGATGGCCCCGGCCAGGACCAGCAGGCCCGCCAGACCGGCGACCGCCGCCGCGCCCCGGATCGCCAGGGCCAGCCGCTCGAACAGCGCCGCCGCCGCGTCCAACTGCTCGCGCACGCTGATGACGTTCACGGAGGGGAACTGGACGCCCAGGGCTCGGGTCAGAGCCGCCTCGCGGTCGCGGCCCAGGCGGGCGATCGCCACGCTGCGCAGGTCCGCGCCCTCCAGCGTCGAGGGATTGAAGATCAGCGCGAAGTTCGGGCCAAAGCCGCCGAAATCGACCTTGCGCAGCGCCGCCACCCGCGCCTCGATCTCGCGGCCCAGGATCAGCATCGTGATGCTGTCGCCGACCTTCAGGCCGGCGGCCTGCGCCATCTCGACGGTCAGGGCGACCTTCGGCGGGCCCGTGTCGTCGGCGCGCCACCAACGGCCGGCCACGACACCGGCGTTGCGCGGCTCGGCGGCGGCCAGGGACAGGCCGATGTCGTTGTCGAACGCCCAGCGTCCGGACGGCTTGATCGCCTGGATGTCGACCGGCTTGCCCTTCAGCGCGACGATCCGGCCGGTGGCGAAAGGCATGCGCAGATAGGTCTCGTCGCTCAGCGGGCCCATCACGCCGGCGACCGCGGCGTCGAAGGCCTCGGCGCGATCGGCGGGGATCTCGGTGAACACCATGGCCGGAGCGGTGCGGGGCGCCACATCGCTGACCTGGGCCAGCAGCGCCGACTGGATCAGCACCACGCAGGCGACCAGGGCGACGCCGAGGCCGATGGCGGGGCTGGCGGTATGGGCGGCCGAGCCCGGTCCGGCGAGATTGGCGAGGCCCAGCTTGATCGGCCCCCGGGCGAGGCGCCGGGCTCGACCAGCGGCCCAGGCGGCCGCGCGTCCGAGGATGGCGAGCAGGCCGAACGCGACGGCGACGCCGGCCATCATGATCGCCGCCGCCAAGGGCGTGGGGGCGGTGACGATGGCCAGGGCGGCGAGGCCCGCGCCCGCCAGCGCCGCGCCGATCGTCTCCAGGCCGAACGGCGGCCGGGCCTTGGGCGCGCGCCGGAACAGGGCGGACGGCGGCGTCGCGCGGGCGCGGGCCAGAGGCACGAGCGAAAAGGCCGCCGCCGCCAGGACCCCGAACAGGCCCGCCTTGATCAGCGGCCAGGGATAGAGCTTGAACAGCGCGGGAATGGGCAGGCTGGAGCCGACGGCCTGGCCCAGGGCCAGCGGCGCGGCGGCCCCGATCGCAAGACCGATACCGACGCCCAGCAGCGCCAGCACGCCGATCTGGATCAGGTGCAGGTCGCGGATCAGCCCGCTCTCCGCGCCCAGCGCCTTCAAGACCGCGATCGCCGGCTCGCGGCTCGAAAGATAGGTCGAGACCGCGCCCGCCACGCCCAGACCGCCGGCGACCAGCGAGGCCAGGCCGATGAAGCTGAGGAAGTATTCCAGCTGATCGATCAGCCGCCGCGCGCCGGGGGCGGCGTCGAGGCGGTCGCGCACGCGGAAACGGGCGTCGGGGAGGGCCTTCTGGATCGCCTTGCCCGTGGCGCGCGGATCCTGCCCCTGCGGCAGGTCGACCCGCACCGTGCGGCCGAACAGCCCGCCGGCCGCCAGCAGGCCCGAGCGCTCCAGCACGTCGGCGCGGACCAGCACGCGCGGGGCGATGGCGAAGCCGCGCGAGAGGCCGTCGGGCTCGCTGACCAGGCGGGCGCGCACCACCAGGGTGAGAGCGCCGGCCTCGAACCGGTCGCCGATCTTCAGGTGAAGACGATCGAGCAGGGCCGGCTCGACCGCCGCGCCGGGCAGGCCGTCGTGGTCGGCCAGCGCGCCCGCGAGGCTGCCCGCGCCGTCCAGCTTGACGACCCCGGCCAGCGGAAACCGCCCGTCGACGCCGCGCAGGCTCACGAGGCGGCGCTCGCCGCTCGGTGCCTGGGCCATGGCGTTGGCGCTGGCCGTATAGGTCGTGGGGCCCAGGCGCTGGATCGCGGCGCGCTCCTTGTCCGTGAAGTCGCGGTTCTCGACCGAGAACGACAGATCGCCGCCCAGGATCTCGCGCGCCTGACTGGCCAGACCCTGGCGGAAGGCCTCCGCCGTCGAGCCGGCGGCGGCGATCGCCGCGACGCCCAGCGCCAGGCAGGCCAGGAAGATCCGAAAGCCGCGAACGCCCGAGCGCAGTTCGCGAGCGGCGAGGCGGAAGGCCAGCGGCGCCATGGCTCAGGCCTGGATCTGGCCGTCGGCCATCCGCACGATGCGGTCGGCGCGGGTGGCGAGGGCTGGGTCGTGGGTCACCATGACCAGCGCCGCGCCGACCTCGGCCACCAGGTTGAACATCAGGTCGGCAACGGCCGTGGCGGTCGCGCCGTCGAGATTGCCGGTCGGCTCGTCGGCGAACAGCAAGGCGGGGCGCGCGGCGAGAGCGCGGGCCAGGGCGACCCGCTGCTGCTCGCCGCCCGACAGCTGGTGCGGATAGTGGCTCAGGCGACCGGAGAGGCCCACCCGCGCCAGCCAGTCGCGGGCGGTGGCGATCGCGTCGCGCGCGCCGGTGATCTCCAGCGGCGTGGCGACATTCTCCTCGGCGGTCATGTTGGGCAGCAGGTGAAAGGCCTGGAACACCAGGGCCGCCCGACCGCGCCGCAGCCGAGCCCGCGCGTCCTCGCCCAGCTTGGCCAGATCCTGCTCGAACAGCCGCACCGTCCCGGCCGTGGGCTCCTCCAGGCCGGCGGCGACGGCGATCAGCGAGGACTTGCCCGACCCGGAAGGACCGACGATCGCCACCCGCTCGCCGGACGCGATGGTCAGGTCGACGCCGCGCAGGATCTCGACGGGACCGGCGGCGGAGGGCAGGGTGAGGGCCACGGCGTCGAGCTGCAAGGGCGCGGCGGGGGAGGCTTCGGTCATCGGGTTTCCTGCGCGGCCGGGCTTGTTCCGTCGGTGCTCGACCTAAATAGGAAGCATGAACGCCACCGCACACCGATTTCCGAGCCGCCGCCTCATTTTGGTGGGGCTTGGCCTGCTGACCCAGGGCGCCGCCGCGCCCAAGCCGCCGGTCGTGACCGTGCTGGGCGACTCGATCACCGCGGGCCTTGGCCTGCCGGCGCGGGACGCCATGCCGGCCCAGCTTGAGGCGGCGCTGGCGCGACGCGGCGCCTCGGCCGTCGTCCGCGCGGCCGGCGTGTCGGGCGACACCTCCGGCGGCGGTCTGGCGCGGGTCGGCTTCAGCGTCGGCGCCGACACCAGGGTCTGCGTCGTGGCCCTGGGCGGCAACGATCTTCTGCAAGGCGTCGATCCGGCCCAGACCAAGGCCAATCTGCGCGGCATTCTCCAGAAGCTGAAGGCGCGCGGCGTCCGCGCGGTGCTGGTCGGCGTCGCCGCGCCCCCGACCATCGGCGCCAGCTACGCGCGGGACTTCAACGCGATCTATCCGAACCTGGCCAAGGAATTCGGCGTCCCGGTCCTCGCCAACATGTTGGCCGGGGTTCGAGGCGACCCGTCCCTGATGCAGCGCGACGGCATTCATCCCAACGCCGCCGGCGCCAAGCGCATCGGCGAAGCGCTCGCGCCGCTGGTGGCCAAGGCGCTCGGGCGCGCCGCGGCTTAGGCGCGGCTGCGAAGCGGGCAAAGCCATCCGATCGTGACCTTCAGCTGGCGATGGGCTAGATGCGCCTTGTGTCGGTGAACCCAGCCTTTCCTTCCGTCGAAGCGATCGCGGACCAGGCCCTCGATCTGGTCGCTTCCGGCGGCCTCGCGGAGCTGACTCTGCGGCCCCTGGCGACCAGGCTCGGGGTGAGCGTCCCCGTGATCTCCTCGCGGATGGGCAGCAAGGAGCAGTTGATCGAGCGTGTGACCGAGCACGCCCACGCGCGCGATGTCGCCTTCCACGCGCGCTGGCTGGCGCGCCAGCGTGATCTTGGACCCATGGACGCGGCCGCCCGCGCGGCCCTGGTCGAGCTGGCCCTTCGTGATTGGGTCGAGGCCGAGCGCCGCCAGCTCATTCTGCTGATCGAGCTCGTGCACGACTACGCCTTGCGGCCCGACCGATCCTCGGCCCTCGAGAGATGGCTGGAGGAGGCGGGGCGGTTCTGGTCGCGCCTGCTGTTCGACGACCCTGACCTGGCCGATTTCGCCATGGGCTACGCGCTCGACGAGGCCGGATTCTCGCTGAGCGCCGGCGACAATCCGCTTTATGTGCTGTTGCGGGTCCTTGGCCTGCAGCGGCTGACGCGAGGCATGTTCCCGGGAGACGAGACGGCGACCGACACCGCGAGCGCGCTGATCGCGATGCTTGATCCGCCCGCGCCGCCGAGCGTCGAGGAGAGCGATCCCAAGCGCCAGCGCATCGCCGATCGCGCCGCAGACCTGATCGTCTCGTCCGGCATCGAGCGCGTGACCCACCGGTCGGTCGCGCTGGCCGCGGGCATGCCGGCCTCGACGGTCGTCTATCACTTCGGCGCCCGCGCCAGCCTTGTGGCCGCCGGCCTGCATACGGTGATCGCGCGGTTCAGCGCGCGGCAGCGTGACGCGCGTTCGGGCGAAGACGGCGCCTGGAAGGCCGAGCCGAGCGCGCAGGATCTGCTCAAGGCGACCTCGATGATCGCCCTGGCCGCCGTCCGAGAGCCGAGCCTGGCCTCCTACGCCCTCGACATGCGTCGCCGGCGCGGGGAGAACGTCCGCCCGGGCGATCTTCCCAAGCTTGGCCTCGGCGTCGGCGCCGGGTTCGACCGCCTGGCCGGGCAGGTCTTCTCCGTCGCGGTGTTCGGCATGGGCATGATCGGCCTGGCCTGCAAGCGGCCGCGCGACGAGCATTACCAGGGCGCCTTCGCCCGTTTCGAGGCGTGGCGACTCCGTTCCGTCGCTTGAGTCTGGGCGAGCCCGTTTCGGCGTCACCGAAGCGGGATGGGCGGGCCTAGGAGCCCCTTGACCCTTCTTGTCGGCCAAGAGCGCGCCGGCGATCCCTTGCGTTTGTTACGGGGCGGGCGGCACGGGGCTAGCCGCGATCCGCGCAGAATGCCGTCAACTGAACAAGTGTCTCCAGCTATCAGGCGGGTTCCGGGTTTGGCCGCCCGCGCGATAATGTCCTTATCCCTCCTATTGCCGGAAAATCTCAACACCGGTGGGCGTCGGTCGAGCGCGGAAAAAGGGCGACGTGAAGTGCTGATGGTTTTGAACAACTGTTATTCTCCTGTCATGCTCGCGCTCTAAAGGGAGCCTCGGTCTCGCCGTCTCGACGGCCCCGCGAGGGGTCTGGCGTGACGACCAGTTCAGGGGGTTTCCAATGAAGTGTCGTTTCTCGCGGGCGCTGATGGCCAGCGCCGCCACCGTGCTGCTCAGCCTCGGCGTCACCGAACAAGCGTGCGCCCAGGCCAAGGCGTCGAGCGCGCCGCTGGCCGGATCCGAAAGCGTCGGTCTGGAGGAGATCGTCGTCACGGCCCAGCGCCGCGAGGAGAAGGCGCGGTCGGTGCCGATCTCGATCACCTCGGTCACCGGCCAGGCGTTGGAAAACAGCGGCTACACCGCCCTGACCGACCTGCAGTACGTCGTGCCGGGCGTGCAATACGATCCGACCCAGGGCGCGGCCTTCCAGATCCGCGGCGTCGGCAGCACCTCGTTCGACTTCTCCAACGCCAAGTCGGTCAATGTCGTGGTCGACGACGTGGTCATGGACGCCCAGCGCGACAACGGCCTGATCGGCCTGACCGACGTCCAGCGCGTCGATGTGCTGATGGGGCCGCAAGGCACGCTGTTCGGCAAGAACTCGACCTCGGGCGTCATCGCCATCACCACCAACAAGCCGGTGATCGGCCAGTTCGCCGGCAATGGCTATGTCAGCTATGGCGAGCGCAACGACCGGATCGCCAACGCCACGGTCAATCTGCCGATCAGCGACCACGCCGCCCTCCGGGTCTCGGGCTTCGCGCAGGGCCAGGACGGCAAGGGCCGCTATGTCGTCCTCGACCGCAACCTCGGCCGCGTCGACGAATATGGCGTTCGGGGCAAGCTGCTGCTTCTGCCCGCGCCGGCGCTCGAGGTGGTCGTGGCGGGCGAATACACCCACCACGTCGACACCAGCATCCGCGTTCCGGTTGGCGGCCCGGCGGGCACCAGCTTCGCCCCGGCCGCGGCGGTGACCGCTCAGCAGATCGCCCTGGGCGTCCGGCCCGGACCGGAAAACGCCGACAGCGCCGACGGCTCCATGGGCCACATCCGCACGGTCAACTCCGGCGGCTCGATCCACGCGACGTACCAGCTCGGCGAGCACACGCTGACCTCGATCACCGCCTATCGCGAAACGGCTTACGACAACGACACCCCGGCCGACCTGCTGCCGGGCAATCTCTACGCCTATATCCCGTTCAACGAGGGGCGGCTGAAGACCAAGAAGTTCAGCGAGGAGGTGCACCTGGCCTCGCCGACCGGCCGGCCGGTCGAATATCTGCTGGGCGCCTTCTACAACGACCTGAACGCCAAGCAGACGCAGCTGCAGTGGGGCACGCTGGGCGCGCCGCTGTTCTCGCCGACGGGCGTCCGCACCCCGACGCTGTACGCCCTGACCGGCGCGTTCGACCCGATCACCCGGGCCCTGCTGGGCAACGCGGTCAAGTTCGACGCCACCAACCGGGCGGCGGCCGTCTTCGGCCAGGTCAAGATCACGCCGGTCGAACGGCTGAGCGTGACGTTCGGCGGCCGCTACAATCACGATCATAACAGCCAGACCATCGGCTATCTGAACATCGATCCCGTGCCGGTGGCGGGCTATACCCCGACCTTCATCGCCACCAGCTCGGCCCCGACCAGCGACTTCCGCTCCGGCTCGGTCAAGGGCGGCCGCTTCACCTACCGCATCGCCCCGCAATTCCAGATCACGCCGGACGCCATGGTCTACGCGACCTACGCGACTGGCTATAAGCCGGGCGGCGTCGCCTTCGTCGGCAACCGCTACGACCCCTACAACGCCGAGTCGGTGAAGAGCTGGGAAGTCGGCTTCAAGAGCGAGCTCTTCGACAAGCGCGTGCGGTTCAACGCCGACGTCTTCTCGTCGAAGTTCACCAATTTCCAGGCGACGATCCTGACGCCGGTCACGACGGGCGTCGGCGGCTTCATCCTCGCCTCGGCGATCGGCAACGCCCCGGGCCTGCGCTCGCGCGGCGCCGAGACCTCGATCGCCGTGCGCCCGAGCCGGGACCTGACGCTGGGCGGATCGCTGACCTACACCGACGCCGAGTTCACCAACTACGTCGCCAGCCCGACGGCGAACTATACCGGCACCCGCCTGACCAACGCGCCCAAGTGGCAGACGTCCCTGACGGTCGATTACAGCCGCGAGGCCGGCGCCAACCTGACCCTCAAGGCGCATCTGGACTACGCCTATCGCAGCGAGACCCAGACGGTCACCGGGGCCATTCTCGGCGACATCCTGGCGCCGCCGGTCGCCCGGGCCGACGGCACGTCGACGCCCAACTCGACCTATTCGCGGATCCCGGCCTATGGTCTGCTGAACGGCCGTCTGAGCCTGGTCAAGCTCGACAACTCCGTCGAGTTCGGCGTCTATGGCCGCAACCTACTGAACACCTATTATTCGACCGGCTGGCAGATCTACGGCGCGCTCGGCCTGCTGCACTACACCACGCCCAACGCCTACCGGACGCTGGGCGCCTTCGCCAAAGTCAACTTCTGACCTCGCCGCCGAGCGGAGCCGGCGTGGTCGTCCACGCCGGTCTCCCGCGGCGCGCCTCATCGCGAGAGATCTCGGGCATGAAAACGCAAACCCTCGGCCTCGTGGCCGCCGCGGCGCTCCTGGCCGGAGCGGCCCGCGCCGAAGAGCCGCGCCTGAACCAGATCCAGGTTCTGGGCACGCACAACAGCTATTCCCAGGGCGTCGATCCCAAGCTGCTGGCCCTGGCCGACGCGGCGATCGGAACCAAGATGGCGACCTTCGCCGAACGGATGCCGCCCGAGATGAAGAAGGAGTGGGAAGAGTACCACCCCCACTTCACCAGCATGAGCGAGGCGCTCAGCTACCGCTTTCCGTCGCTGACCGCCCAGCTCGACGCGGGCCTGCGCAGCCTGGAGCTGGACATCAACAACGATCCGCAAGGCGGGCGCTACGCCCACCCGGCCGGCTACGCGGCCCTGCGCGCGCGGGGCGTGCCCAACGGCGCCATGCTGCCCTACGACGCGACCGACATGGAAAAGCCCGGCCTGAAGGTCTTCCACGTCGCCGATCTCGACGTGCGCTCCAGCTGCAACCTGTTCGCCACCTGTCTGAGGCAACTGCGCGCCTGGTCGGACGCGCATCCCGATCACGCGCCGATCTTCATCCTGGTCGAGGCCAAGAGCGACCCGGTGCCGCTGTTCCCCAACGCCGCGCCGCCGCTGCCGTTCGACAGCGCCGCGTTCAACGAGATGGACAGGTCGATCTTCGAGATCATCGGCCGCGACAAGCTGGTGACGCCCGACGATGTGCGCGGCGACTATCCCACGCTCGAGACGGCGGTGCTGGCCCATCACTGGCCGACGCTGGGCAAGGCCCGCGGCAAGTTCGTCTTCCTGCTGCTGACCGCCCTCGATCCCGCCGCGCTCGCCGCCTATCACCAGGGGCACGAGAATCTGGAGGGTCGCGCGGCCTTCCTGCGCGCCACGCCGGGCCAGAGCTACGCGGCCTTCCTGCTGCTCGACAACGCCACGATGCGGGCCAAGGAAATCCCCGAACGCGTCAGGCAGGGCTATCTGGTCCGCGCCCGCGCCGACATCGAGACCTACGAGGCCAAGCTCAACGACCTCAGCCGCGCCAACCAGGCGTTCGCGAGCGGCGCCCAGATCGTCTCGACGGACTTCTACAAGCCGGGTAACACCTACGGCACCGACTATGTCGTGCGCCTGCCCGGCGGCGGCGAAGCGCGCTGCAACCCGATCAACGCGCCGAAGGCGTGCGACCTTGGGGCGGCGCGATAGGCCGGCGAAGCGGGGGCGCGTTCGCCGCGATCCGCCTTTCGCCGGCGCCGTGATAGGGTCGGCTTAGGGAGAACTCATGCGATACATCGCCCTTATCGACGGCGCGCCCGGCGCCTACGGCGCGGTCATCCCCGACTGTCCGGGCTGCACCGCCATGGGGGACACTGTCGATGAGGCCTTGGACAATGCTGGCGCAGCCCTCCGCGATTGGATGGAGCACTACGACGCTCGCAATGGCGCGCGGCCCGAAGCTCGGTCCATCGAGGCGATCCGGACCGCGCACGCACAAGAGCTTTCAGCCGGCGCCGTCCTGGCGTCCGTGGCCCTGGACCCGCGAACGCCAAGCACACCTGGGCGCGATAACGGTTGAGAGATGGAGGCCCGGCCCGGAATCGAACCGGGGTGCACGGATTTGCAGTCCGCTGCGTCACCACTCCGCCACCGGGCCATCCGGGGTCGACGCAAATCACGTCGGCGGGGGAGGGGGTTCGATACAGGAGCGCTGGCGGGGCCGCAACTCGAATTTGGCCCGCCGCTTTCGCCCGGATCGCTGGACGATCCGGGCGTTGCGCCTTCCGCGTTCGGCTTAGAACGACTTGCGGATGCTGGCGTAGAGATACCGGCCGTAGGGCTGGTACATCGAGGCCAGATAGCCGTTCGACGACACCGGCGGCGCCTCGTTGGTCAGGTTGCGGACGCCCAGCTTCAGGCGGGTGTTGGCCGCCCAGCCCTTGGTGAAGGCGTACTGACCGTAGACGTTGGCGGTGATCTGCGAGGCGATGATCCACGGAGCGCCGGTCGAGTCGATCAGGCCCGTGTCGTCGACGTCCGAGATGTACTGGGTGAACACCCCGGCCGAGAACTGCTCCAGGCGCCAGCTCAGGGCGGCGGTCCACTTCCAGTCCGGCTTGCCGTTCTGGCGGACATAGCTGCCGCCGCCGGTGATGTTGGTGCCGGCGTTGATCTTGCCCGCCGAGCGCGCCGAGAGCAGTTCGGCGATCTGCGGCGAGGGCTGCTGGTAGAACTTGATCAGGTGGGCGCCGTTGACGCTGAGGTCGAAGTCGCCGAACGGCGTGCCGTGCTTGCGCCACATCAGGCCGATGTCGACGCCGCGCGCCTCCTGCGGCAGGGTGTTGACGTACTGGTCCTTGACGTAGAGCACCGTTCCCACCGGGGCCAGGCCCGTGCCGTTGAAGGCGGCCACGTCGTCGCTGGTCGGGGCGGCGCGTACCACGTTCGGGTTGCTCGAGCCGCCCTGCCGCAGCAGGTAGTCGAGGATCAGGGCGTTACCCTCGCCGAACAGGCCGACGATGCCCTTCTGCTTCACGCGCCAGTAGTCGGTGGTCAGGGTGAAGTCGCCGAACGCCGAGGGGATGAACTTCGGCTGGAAGACGAAGCCGAAGCCCATGGTTTCGGAGTCTTCCGGCTTCAGGTCCGGATTGCCCGACCGCTGGGCCTGGACGCTGAGCGAGCGGCTGCAGTTGCTGAAGCTGGCGATGCGGCCGGCGCGCAGGTCGGCCTCGCAGCGCACCCAGTCCGTGCGCGTGTTGGCGCGGGTGACGACGGTGGCGTTGATCTGTTCCAGGTTCGGGGCCTTGAAGCCTTGAGCCCATGAACCGCGGACGCGGAAGCCGTCGATCAGGTCCCAGGCGAGCGCCACCTTCGGCTTGGCCACCGAACCGACGTCGCTGTACTTCTCGGCGCGGCCGGCCAGTTGCAGTTCGACATTGCGGACCAGCGGAATGCCCATCTCGGGCGAGATCACCGGCACGGCGAACTCGAGATAGGCCGAGGTGACCTTGCGCGAGCCCTTGGTGTCGGGCGACGGGCTGGTGCCCACCATGTCGCTGAGATAGGTCAGGCCCGTGACCGCGTTGGTGTAGGTGATCGTGCCGTCGACATGGGCGTCGCGGTCGTCGTGCTGGGTTTCGCGACGCCATTCGACGCCCGAGGCCACCCCGACATCGCCGGCGGGGAGGTGGAAGAGGTCGGCCTTCGAGAGGCGGAAGTCCCACGAGGCCAGCGAGCTCGTGCTCTCGCGCTTGGCCTTGAAGCGGATCGCGTCGAGCGCGGCTTGGCTGCTGGGCGCGCCGTCGCCGACGCTGGTGTTGGCCAGATTGCCGCCGTTGAACGGGTTGTAGGCGTCCGACGTCGACAGGGCGAGTTGCTTCTGCACGGCCGTGGCGCTGATGCCGTCCGAGACGTCCTTGACCTTGGCTTCGGAGTAGAGCAGCGCCGACTCCCACTTCCAGCCCAGGAGTTCGCCGCGCAGGCCCGCCAGGAAGCGGGTCTGGGCGTTGGTGACGTCGACCTGCTGCTTGCCCGCGTCGACGAAGTTGTAGCTGGTCAGGGTGACGTTCAGGCCCGTGGCGGGCGCGGTCGTGCCGGCCAGGCGATTGGGATTGGCCGCGCCGCTGGCGAAGGTGACCGGGCCGAACGGGTTCCAGTAGTTCGACGTCGGAACGGTCAGCACCTGGGCCGAGCTCGTGGTCGTCGGCGCTTGGAAGGCGCGGGTCTTGGCGTGGTAGACGCCGACCTCGCCGAAGGCGGTGATGTGGTCGGTGATCTCATAGTTGCCGGTGGTGAAGACGTTCAGCCGCTTCAGCGCCGGCATGGTCGTGATGCCGCTGGCGGCGGCGTCGTAGCGCAGGTCGCGATCCTCGGCCGAGGTGGCCGGGGCCCCGTTCTGGATGCTGATGCCCGGACCGACGCTGACCAGGCTGCCGGGATAGGTCGACGGCTGGATGTGGAAGGCGCCGCCCGTGCTGGTGATGAGCGTCGTGCCGATCCGCACCGCCGACGAGGCGGTGAAGCTGCCCCACGGCGTGATCGTGCCGCGGTTGTCCAACGCCGTCGCGCCGTCGAAGCGGGTGGCGGTGAAGAGCACGCGCTTGTCGGCCGACCGGGTGTAGGGCTGATCCAGGGATTGCAGCGCCGTGCGTTGGTCGTAGGCCAGGAACACCGTGACGTTGCCGCGCGCGAAGTTGTGGCCGAAGAGGCCGTTGAACTCATATTCCTTCAGGTGCGTGCCGTGGGCGGCGCCATATTGCGCCTCCATGTCGACGCCGTCGAAATTGTCCTTCAGCACGGTGTTGACCACACCGGCCACGGCGTCGGTGCCGTAGATCGCCGCGGCGCCGTCCCGCAGGACCTCCAGGCGCTTGAGGCCCGTCGTCGGGATGGCGTTGGTGTTGTAGGTGATGGTCGGGACCAGGCTCGTGCCGTCGGCCTGGCTGGTCGGGTGCGCCACGACGCGGCGGCCGTTCAGCAGCACCAGGGTGTTGCCCGAGCCGAGGTTGCGCAGGTTCACCGACCCGATGTCGCCGCGCGCCGAGTTGCTGCTGCCGGGCAGATAGGCGCTGTTGTAGTTGACGTCGCCCATCTGCGGGATGGCGCGGAAGAGGTCGTCGCCCGAGCTGGCGGCCACGGCGTCCAGCTGCTTGGAGTCGACGACGGTGACGGGCAGGGCGGCGGTGGCCTTGGCGCCTTCGATGCGCGAGCCGACGACGACGATTTCCTCGACGGTGCTGGCCTGGCTGGAGGCTTGCTGGGCGGCGGCTTGTCCGGCCCAGGCGCAAAGCGCCGAGGTCGCGAGCATGACGGCGCGAAGCGCGCGCGGATGGTTCATGGTTATTCCCCTCTTCTTGAAACCCGCCCCCGAGAGCGGGCCTTGTACGGAATGGCGCCCGACCTGGACGTGCCTCCCAAGGACAGCTTCGGGCGCGATCTTGTCGTCGCGGCCCGAGTCTTTTCCGGCCTAGTAGAAAGCCACGTTGTCGACTTCCATCCAGAGCTTTTCGCCGCCCTTGCGGCCGCCCATGAACTCGATCTCGGTAAGGTCCGAGCCGGTCCAATCGCCCTTGGCGCCGCGTTCGCCCGCGGCCTTCAGGGCCGAGAACGGGATTTCGACCGTCTTCCACGCCGCGCCCGCCGTGAACGGCGCGGACCAGCGGCCGCCGCTGGTGGTGACGCCCAGGGCGTAGTCGCCGTCGCCGCGCACCTCGAAGCGCACGCCCTGGAAGGCGCGGGCGTCGACCGGCTGGATCGAGCCCCGGGTCAGCGGGATGATCACGCCGGCATAAGGCTTGGCTTTCATCGACATCCTGGCGTTGATCGACAGCGCGTGACCCTGGTCGCCGCGCGAGATCAGCTGGCTGATCTCGACGGTGCGGTCGAGGCCGCCGTCCGGGTCGTCGGTGCGCAGGGTGTCGAGGCTGGAGCGGCCGTCGGCGCGCTCGAAGTCGTCGATCTGGGCCTTGGCCGGAACCGACGGCATCGCCGTGGCCTGGTTGGCGGTCATTGGCGCCGCGCCGGGGCCGAACACTAGCTTGCCGTCGATGAACACGCGGTCGGTCTTGCGGACGTCGCCGATCGTCTTCCAGGGCTCGCCCTTGATCAGCACCAGGTCCGCGCGCTTGCCGACCTCGATCGTGCCGCGATCGTCGAGCTGGTTGATGACCTTGGCGCTCAGCGCGGTGCCGGCCATCAGCGCCTCGGTCGGCGTCAGGCCCGCGCGCACCAGGAGCTCCATCTCGTGCAGGGTCGAGACGCCGTGCGGCGTGCCGGGCATGCCCGCGTCGGTGCCCAGCGCGATGGTCACGCCGGCGTCGTGCAGCATCTTGGCGTTGTGCAGCGCGTTGTCGAACTTCTTGAAGCTCTGTTTGACGTTCGGATTTTCGTCGGGGTCACGGGCGGGCTGGCCCGGCTTCACCGGTTCATAGACGGCCAGGGTGGGCGTGTCGGCCGTGCCGCCAGCCTTGATGGTCGCCACGGCCTCGGGCGTCAGCCGCCGGTCCTGCAGGCTGTGGGTGATGACGTCGACCTTCGAGCGGCCCGCGACCTCGCCGCGATCGACGGTGACCGTGTGGGTGAAGACCTTCAGATTGTTCTTGTGGGCCTCGTCGACCAGGGCGGTCAGGGTCCACTCGTCCATGCTGGTGTTGTCGGGCGCGACGCCATAGCGCCAGCCGTCGGTGAAGGCCTTGATCAGGTCGGGCTTGTAGGGGATCAGCGCCTTCACCGCCGCGCGGGCGGCCTCGGGCGTGTTCACCCACTTGGTGGTCGCCGTATCGGCCCAGTCGGCGCCGTGACCGCCGGGCGTGCTCATCCGGGCGGCGAAGTTGACGTGCGGCGCGACCAGGGTCGACAGCCATTGGCGGCGCGGGGCGTAGGACTCCGGCGCGGCGTTGAAGTCGCTGACGGTGGTGACGCCGGCCGAGACATAGGCGGTGGCGATCTGAGGCGTGGTGGCCGGAACGCCGCTCGGAGTCCAGTGGGTGTGCAGATCGAAGAAGCCGGGCAGCAGCGCCTCGCCCTTGGCGTCGATCACCTTGGCGCCCCGAGGAGCCTTCACGGTCGGCCCCACCTCGACGATGCGGCCGTCGCGAATGACGACATTGGCCGGATGCGGGGCCGCGCCCGTGGCGTCGAACACCGTCGCGCCGATGATGGCGATGGTCTCGCCTCCGGGCGTCTTGGCCGCCTTCGCGATGCCGAAGCCGAGGAGCCCCAAGGAACCGGCGAGCGCCGTCGCGGCCCACATATTCACTCGCGATGACCGCATGACGCTCGAACCCCCGAATCCGACAAACACTATCAGAACGACGGGTGAGACGAGCGTTTCCGCCATCGCCGCCGAGGCGACTTGGCGACTATCTTGAGACAAATTCGGCGTTTGGGACGCGTGTTAGGCGACGACTCGGGGTGGCTCCACCTTGGGCGGCGCTGGGCGCTCGGCTCGTGGCGCGTCGAACGCGCGCGGTTCGACCGAGCGACCGCGCACCCGCACCTCGGCGTGACCTGGCCAGGCGCGGGCCAGATCGCGCGCCTCGGTGATGGCCCGGCGACGGCCCGGGAAGAACAGCACCTCGCCCGTGGCGCCGATCTTCACGCACCAACCCCCGTCGTAGGGTGAGACGTCGAACAGACAGGTCATTCGAACCTCTATTCGGCGGCGTAGGCGAACGGCCCGCGTCGACCCCAGAGGCTCTGGCGGTAGGCGTCGAAACACTGCTCGCCGCAGATCATGCGCATGACCGCGCCTTCGGCGATGAAACGCGCGCGCGCGGGATCCTCCGACACCAGCGGAACCAGGGCCTCGGCGTTCCAGGCCTTGGAGTGTTCGATGTCGATCTGGGCGTGCAGCGCGAAGTACTTCCTGGCCTCCGGAGAAACGCCCAGCCGCTTGAGGCCCGCGTCGACGCGCGAGACCCGGGTCGGCGCCGTCAGCTCCACCGCGCCCAGCGCGCCGATCGACTGCCAGACATAGCGGCGGGTCGTGGCGAAGGCCGTCATGGTGTTGGCCAGGCACAGGGACTGCCAGAGCGTGTCGTCGATGGTCGGCGCCAGGCCCAGGATCGCCGTCGTGCGCGACAGCATCGGGCCGTGCATGCCGCGCATGGAGCCGCGCCCCATCTCGTCCCAGTAGTTCCGGGCGAGTTCCAGCTTGGCGCGGTCGGGGATCTTGACCTGGGTCAGGGCCACCAGATCGTCGAACCCCGCCTCGCCGGCGGCCTCCTGGGTCAGGAACCATTTCAGATCGTCGAGCGAGGCGTCCGCCTCCAGCCAGTCGAACAGCGCATCCCACTGGCCGGGGCCGTGGTCCTTCAGCGCCTCGAACCAGCCGATGAAGCCTTCTGGATCGGACGGGACGTCTTCGACCATCGGCGCCACGTGGCGCCGGAAGGCCTCGACGAACGCGCCTTCCAGCTGGCGCATCCTGAGGTCTTGATCGAGGTCTTCGCGCCAGGTTTCGGACGGCGCGGACGGCGCCAGCCGCACATGGTTCCAGTGCGCGAGCGCCTTGTGCAGCGCGTCGGCGTCCGGAACCGTCTGATCGAAGGCGCCAAGGTTGGAAAGTCGTTCGCCACCGTACACGGCGTCACTCCAAGGTCGTGGGGTTGAGAAGAGCGGCCAAGCCGCCCCCTCAAGTCGAGGGGCAAACGGCGGCCGATGGATTTGCGTTCCTGTGTCGAAATCGCGACTTAGGGTTTGGTCGTTCGCGAGGTTCAATCCGGCGGGCGGTCGTCGCCGTGTCCGAGCGTGGCCAGCAGCATGTCGAGACCCGCGTCCAGGCAGGCGATCCGCACCGCGCCCCGGCCGACGTCGCCAAAATGATGTTCAGTAACCGTCACCGGACCATCGCGGCGCGCCACCGCCAGAAAGACCAGGCCCGCTTCGTCGTCCGGCGCCCCTCGGCCGGCGAAGCCGGTGACCGATAGGGCGATGTCGGCTTCCGAGGCCCGCACCGCGCCCTCGGCCATGGCGCGCGCGACCGGGGCCGACACGGCGCCCTGGCTTTCGAGGAGCGTCGCGGGGACGCCCAGCACCTGCGCCTTGGCCTGGTCGGTATAGGTCACGAAGCCTCGCTCGAAAGCGTGCGCGCGGCCGTCGACGTCGGTCAGCACCGAGGCGAACAGTCCGCCGGTGCAGCTCTCGGCCGTGGCCAGGGTCAGGCTTTCGGCGCAGGCAATCCTCAGCACCGTTTCGACCTTGTGCTCGACGGCCGGCGGTAGGGTGGGCGACAGGGTTTCGGTCATGTCCGCGGCATGGTTGGTGTCGGTTCGGCCCCAACGCCGCGCCCGCTCGGAAGGCTCCCGACGGCGATCTGGGCCTTAGCAAAGGATAGAGTCGGGGCTCGCCCGGGGAGCGGCCGCCGCGTCCGGCCGTTGATTCACGCTCGTGATCAGGAGACGCGTATGACCGTTCCCCCCAACAACGCCGGCCGCTCGGGCAACGAAGCCGAGAAGCTTGGCGACTACACCGCGCTGGGCGGCGAGAAGAAGATCCAGAGAACCGGCGAGAAGTCCCGGGTGCGGGCCGGGCCGGACGGTCCCGACGCGACCGAGGTCGGCGACACCTTCAAGGGGCCGAAGGGCGACCCGGTCGAGGGCAAGCGCTAACGAGGTTCTGACTTCACGACGCTGATCTTGCCGCCGGCTTCCAGCGTCGCGAGCCGCGCGTCGGCGGGCGTCTCGGCCTGTTCGAGGCGGAGACCCTCGTCGAGGTCGGCGCGGCCGATGCCGTGACGGGTCATGGCTTGGTCATCGACCTCGCCGTTCCGGACCAACACCACCGGCGCGCCCTTTATCAGGGCGGCGACCGCGCCCCAGCGCAGGCTGGCCATGGCCAGCAGCCTGTGCAGGACGACGACCACCAGCGTCGCGGCCAGTCCGCCGACGAAGGGCGCCTTGCCGGTCATGCAGCGGCTGAGGTTCGAGCCGATGACGATGGCCACCACGATGTCGAGCGGGGCCATCTGCGAGAAGGTCCGCCGCCCGGCGATGCGGATGCACAGAAGCCCGAACGGCAGCAGGATCAAGGCCCGGGCGCAGAGCTGCCAGACCGCGGCCCCGCCCGTGTCGGGACCGATCAGTGGTCGGAGTATTTCCATCCCCCTCTAACGCCGCCGGCTTCGAACCGTTCGCCGGCGCTGGGCCGGCGAACGGAAGGCGCTCGTCAGGGCGCGGAGGTGGGTCCGGTCGAGGCCGGCGCGTCTCGAGCGCTGAGGCTGCCGCCCATGCCGGCGCCGGGCTGACGGCCGCCCAGGACCAGCGCGGCGACGGCCAGCGCGATGAGAAGGCCCAGCACGACCAGGATCATATTGGTGTTGCGGCGACGTCGCGGCGTGGAATTGGCGTTCGGCTCCTGCCCGATCTTGGGATCTTGCTGTACGGCGGCCATGGATGTCTCCTGTTCGAGGGAGAAGGGCCAACGTCGCGCGCCGGGGCGTGTTTCGGGCCGTGTCCTTTGCGCGCCGACAAGCATGTCCTATGTTGCTGCATCGCCTCGGAAACGAGGCGAGGTTCGCCGCATGATCTCGGCGTTTCCCGTTGTCACCGTTCTGAGGATCGAGCCGCTGGACGGCTGTTGGGTCCTGCTGTGCCGGCAGAACGCTCTGGCGCAGATCTTCCGTTCCGGCGCCGAGGCCGAGCGGCAGGCGCGGCGGCAGGCCCGGACCTTGGCGCGTTGCGGCTTCGCGCCGCGACTGACCATCGTCGATCGCGCCGGCCAAGTGACCCAGGTCAGGCTCTGAAGCAGACAGGCTCGCTTTCAAACGTCTAGAGCGTGCCAGCCGCCGAAACCGCTCACACTTTCGGCTATCACGCTCAGTCCGCGTCGGTCTGCAGCACGCTGCGTCTCGGCGTGAACGGGAAGCTGATCTCGCAGCGCACGCCGCCCGGCGCGAAGGCGAGGCTGCCGGTCCCCATGAGTTCGTAGGGCACGCGCTGCTCGATCAGCACGGCGCCGAACCCGGTCCGTCGCGGCGCGGCGACGGCGATCCTGACGCCGCTTTCCCGCCAGCGAAATTCCAGCCAGTCGGCTCCGTCGCGCATCGCGATCCGCCAGTCGATGGTCAGGCGCCCCCCTCCGGTGGCGAGGGCGCCGTATTTCGTGGCGTTGGTGGCCAGTTCGTGGACGGCCAAGGTCATGACCTCCGCGGCCTTGGGCGGCAGAAGGACTTCCGGGCCCTCGACCGCGATACGGTCGTCGTCGGCCACCTGCGCCAGCAGCTCGTCGCGGACCAGGCCCTCGAGATCGACCCCGCTTGCCGCTCCTCGGGTCAGAAGCACCTGGGTGCGCGCCAAGGCCGCGAGCCGCCCGTCCAGGTGGGCGGACAGATAGTCGACGCTATCGCTGGTCTCGGCGGTGCGGCTGACGATCGAGCGGATCACCGCCAGGATGTTGCGCACCCGATGCTGCAGCTCCGCGACGATCAGGTTCCGCGCCTGAGCCGCTCGGCCGCGATCATGCGCCTCGACCAGGATCAGCAGGGCGCCCATCACCGCGCCCGCTTCGTCGCGCACCGGCGAGCACGATAGGATGAAGCCGCCGTTCTCTCCGCCGTCGTCGCGGCGCAGGGGCAGGACGTTGTCCTCCAGGGTCACGGTCGCGCCGCGCCACGCGTTGTCGACGGCCGGCGCCACGATCGCCCTGGCCGGCTCCAGGGCGCCCAGTCCCGATCGTCCCAGGTCGTCTCGAGGCCCCAGAAGATCGGCATAGGCGTCATTGTAGAGGGCGACCGCCTCGCGGCCCGCCCAGAGCACCGCGGGAAATCCGCAGCCCAGCATCACGTCGGCGGCGGTCTTCAGGCTTTGCGGCCACGCCGCGCGCGCGCCGATGGCCGTGGCGGCCCAGTCGAAATCTTGAATGCGCCGGGCCATGCCGGGCGAGGATACTTCGCCGCTCTGAACCCGCATGTCCTTCCAGCCTGCTATGCCCGGCGGTCGGCGCTTTAGGGCGGGACCGGATGAAGGCGATAACGCGAAGCGTCTTAAATCGCCACACGGGAACGAACGCGCGGGGCCTCCGCGCGTTTCAACCTACGCGGCGCAGGGTCTATCAGATGATAAAGACCCGGGCGGGGCTCGCTGCTAGGGACGGAAGTGAGCAACAATGACTGTGATGTCCACGCCATATACCGCCGGAGCGCGCGCTCCATGCTAGGCGCCCCCGCGCAGAGGGCGATCGAGAAGGTCTATGTCCGAAGGCTCAGGCGCTTCGGTCCGATGCAAGACGATGACGTCTCCGCGCTGGAGGCGCGGCTGGGGCGGATGGAGGCCTACGCCGCCGGCAAGGACCTGGAGCTGACGACCTCTCCGCCGATGTTCCTGCTCTCGGGATGGGCCTGCCTGGCGCACTCTCTGCGGGACGGCCGGCGCCAGATCCTAGCGTTCGTGCTGCCGGGCGACGGGATCGGTTTCGACCTTCTGACCCGCTCGCAGCGGTCGGTCGAGGTCCTGGCGCTGACGCCGCTCAAGGTTCGCTATGCCCAGCCGGGCTTCGTGGCGGGCGCGGAGCGGCTCAGCCGGGTCTTCGCCGGCGCGGCGGCCGCTCAGCAGGGCCGCATGATCGACCACATGGTCCGGCTCGGTCGGCAGACCGCCCTGGAGCGCATGGCGCACCTGCTGCTCGAGTTGCACGCCCGACTGGCCGAGATCGGCGAGACGCGGGGCGAGAGTTTCCATCTGCCGATCAAGCAGGAGATCCTCGCCGACGCCCTCGGGCTCAGCCTGGTCCACGTCAACCGCACGCTGCAGCAGATGCGCCGCGAGGGCCTGATCGACATGCGGGGCTCGCAGATGACTCTGCTGGATCGCGCGGCCCTGGAGGCGGCCTCCGACCAGAGCTCCTAGCCGATAAACATAGGTTATTTGGGGCTTTGCGCCGCTCTCCTATGGCTGCCTCTCGACAGGTTCGGGGCGACGAATGGCGGACGGATTGCGAGGACTGGCGGTGCTGATCGTCGAGGACGAGTTCTATCTCGCCGACGATCTGGCGTTCGCCGTGATCAGCGCCGGAGCCAGCGTCTGCGGCCCGCATGGGCGGGTCGATGACGCGCTTCGCGCCCTGGACGCGGGCGAGGTCGTGGACCTGGCGGTGCTGGACATCGATCTCTTCGGCGAGCGCGTGTTTCCGGTGGCCGACCGGCTTCGCGGACGCGGCGCGCCGTTCCTGTTCGCCACGGGGTACGACCACGAGATCATCCCCGACCGCTTCCGCGACGCTCCGAGGCTGGAGAAGCCGTTCGCGGTCGAGGCCGTCGTCGCCGTCCTGGAGGCGCTGAGCAGCCTCGGCTGACCCGCGTTCAGGCCGCGGTCGGCAGGCGGACGGTGAAGGTGCTGCCCTGGTTCTCGCCGGCGCTGTCGACCGTGATCACCCCGCCGTGCAGCGCCACGAGCTGCTTGACCAGCGCCAGGCCGATGCCGAGACCGCCCTGGGCCTTGCCGAGGTGGTCTTCGACCTGGGCGAAGATCTCGAAAATCTTGCTCTGCATGTCGACGGGAACGCCGACCCCGGTGTCGGCGACGGTGATCGTCGCCCAGCCGTCGCGCGCCGCCGCCGACAGCGACACCGTCCCGCCGGTCGGCGTGTATTTGGCGGCGTTGTTCAGCAGGTTCGAGACGATCTGCGCCAGTCGCGTATGGTCCGCGTCCAGCCAGACCGGTTCGGCGGGCAGGTCGGTGATGAAGGCGTGCTCTCCGGCGTCGAGGTTGTGCTGGCTGGCGTCGATCGCCGAGCGGAGCACCTCGCCCAGCTCGATCCGAGCCTTCTTCAGCACGATCTTGCCCTGGCTGACGCGCGAGACGTCGAGCAGGTCGTCGACCAGGTGGCTCAGGTGGTCCAGCATCCGCTCCATGCGCGCGCGGATGTCTCGGGCGCGCTCGGGCGGAACGTCCTTGTTCAGCAGGTGCAGGCCGCCGCTTAGGGCCGCCACGGGGTTGCGCAGCTCGTGGGCCAGCACGGCCAGGAAGCTGTCCTTGTGGCGGTCGGCGCGGCGCAGGGCCTGGGCGGCGGCTTCCAGCTCGTCGCGCTGGGCTTCGATCTGACGGCGCTGCTCGTAGAGATCGAAGAACACATTGGCCTTGCTGCGCAGGATATGGGCCTCGATCGGCTTCTGGATGAAGTCGACCGCGCCGGCCTCGTAGCCGCGGAAGCGCCGCTGGCTGCTGGCGGCGCCCGCCGTGACGAAGATGATCGGGATATGCCGCGCGCGCTCGCTGCCGCGCATGAACTCGGCCAGCTCGAAGCCGTCCATGCCGGGCATCTGCACGTCGAGCAGAGCCAGGGCGACCTCGTGCACCAGCAGGAGCTCCAGCGCCTCCTCGCCCGATCGCGCCTTCAGGCAGGTCAGGCCCTCGCGCTGCAGCAGGGCTTCCAGGGCCAGCAGGTTCTCCTCCAGGTCGTCGACCAGCAGGAAGTTGATCGGCTTGTCCGCGTGAGTCATGCGACCCCCAAACTCGCTAGATAGGACGCGATGGCGTCCAGGGTCATGGTCGTCGCGGCGGGACACGCGTCGCGCGCGGCGGCCGGCATGGCGGTCGCGTAGGCCTCGGCCTTGTCTTGAACGATGGCCACGCCGCCCGCGTCGCACACGGCGCGAAGCCCCCGGGCGCCGTCGTGATTGGCCCCGGTCAGGATAACGCCGATCAGGCTCGCGCCATAGACGTCGGCGGCGCTCTCGAACAGGACGTCGATGGCCGGGCGGGAATAGTTGACCGCCTCGTCGGTGGAGAGCGCCAGGCCGCCGTCCGTCTCGACCAGCAGGTGGTAGTCGGAGGGGGCGAAATAGACGACGCCGGCGCTGATCGGCTCCTTGTCCTCGGCCTCCTTGACCGTCAGGCGGCACTTGGCCTGCAGCAAGGGGACGAGCACGTTGTCGCGATCGGCGGGGACGTGGACGACCACCAGCACGGGCAGCGGGAAGCTGGCGGGTAGGGCGGGCAGAATGGTCAGCAGCGCCTGCACCGCGCCGGCCGAGGCGCCGATGACGATCGCGGCGGGGGGCGGCCGGCTCACGGGTCGCGCCTCTGATAGATCTTCTCGCCCTCGACGAATTCGACGAAGGCGCCGGCGTGGGCGGAGAAGCGCAGGCTTTCCTTCGAGCCCAGGCCCAGGAAGCCCTTGCGCGTCAGGGAGTCGCGGAAGAGGCCGATCGCGCGGTCCTGCAACGGCCTGTCGAAATAGATCATCACGTTGCGACACGAGATCAGATGCATCTCGGCGAACACGGCGTCGGTCACGAGGCTGTGGTCGGAAAACACCACGCGGCTTCGCAGCGACTTGTCGAACGCCGCGCGGCCGTAGGCGGCGGTGTAGTAGTCCGACAGAGAGGACTTTCCGCCGGACTTCTGGTGGTTCTCGGTGAACTTGCGGATGCGGTCCAGCGCGTAGACCCCGGCCTCGGCCGCGGCCAGCGCCTCGGGATTGATGTCGGTCGCGTAGAAGATCGTCCGGTCGTACAGGCCTTCCTCGCGAAACAGGATGGCCAGCGAATAGACCTCCTCGCCCATGCTGCAGCCGGCGATCCAGACCTTCAGCGAGGGGTAGGTGCGAAGATGCGGCAACACCGTCTCGCGCAGGGCGCGGAAATAGGACGGGTCGCGGAACATCTCGCTGACCTGCACCGTCAGGAAGTCGAGCAGCCGCGGCAGCATGTTCGGATCGTGCAGCACGCGATCCTGCAAGGCGGAAATCGTAGGGAAGCCCAATTGCGCGCGGGCCTGGGCCAGCCGTCGCTTGATCGACGCCCGAGCATAATGGCGGAAGTCGTAGTGGTAACGCTGATGCAGCGCCTCCAGCAGGAGCTGAATCTCCAGGTCCTCGATCGAGTCCGACACCGGCTCTACCTCGGCATCCAGACGCGGACCAGCGACAGCAGCTTGTCCACGTCGATCGGCTTGGCCATGTAGTCGTTGGCCCCGGCGTCGATGCAGCGCTGCTGGTCGTCGGGCATGGCCTTGGCGGTCAGCATCAGGATGGGCAGCTTCGACCAGCGCGCGTCGCCGCGGATCTGGCGCGTGGCGGTCAGGCCGTCCATCACCGGCATCATCACGTCCATCAGGACCAGATCGATCGCGGCGGCCGGCTCCTCGGCCGATCGTGCGAGGGCGTCGATCGCCTCCTGGCCGTTGCGGGCGATCTCGATGATCGCGCCGCGCGGCTCCAGCACGTTGGTCAGCGAGTAGACGTTGCGGATGTCGTCCTCGACGATCAGGATCCGCCGGCCTTCCAGCACCGCGTCGCGATTGCGCGCCTTCTGGATCATCTTCTGCTGCTCGGGCGGCAGTTCCGAGACCACCTGGTGCAGGAACAGCGAGACCTCGTCGAGCAGCCGCTCGGGGGACTTGGCGTCCTTGATGATGATCGAACTGGAATAGCGGCGCAGGCGCTGCTCATCGTCGGGCGACAGGTCGTGGCCCGTATAGACGATGACCGGCGGGAAGCCGTGATCGCCTTCGCGGCTAAGGGTCTCCAGCAGCGAAAAGCCCGAGGCGTCCGGCAGGGACAGATCCAGCACCATGCAGTCGAAGGTCTGGTCCTTCAGCGCCTCAAGGCACTCGGCCGCCGTGCCGACGCCGACGGTCTCGACGTCGCCCGACGAGAGCAGCTTGCCGACCGCCTCGCGCTGCACCGCGTCGTCCTCGACGATCAGGACGCGCCGCACCCCGTTGGCGAGCTTGGCCTCCAGGGTCCGCAGCACCTCGGCCAGGGCGTCGCGCTGCACCGGTTTGACCAGGTAGCCGATGGCGCCCAGAGAGAGAGCCGTCTGGCTGTGATCCGCGCCGGAGACGACGTGGATGGGGATGTGGCGGGTCGCGTCGTCGCGCTTCAGGCGATCCAGAACCATCAGGCCGGACTCGTCGGGAAGGCCGACATCCAGGACCACGGCGCTGGGCTTGAAGTCGCGGGCCAGCTTCAGGGCCTCCTCGGCCGTGCCGGCCACCAGACACCGGAAGCCCAGTTCGCGCGCCAGATCGCGAACCACGCCGGCGAACGTGTCGTCGTCCTCGACCACCAGCAGCACGCGCCGGGCGCCCGCCGTCTGGTCGCGGTCGTCCTCGACGGTGCGGCGCAGCGGCGCGGCTTTCGCGGCGCGGCGCGGGGCGGACGGGGCTTGCGGACCCGCCGGGCGCGGCTCCTCGCGCGGCGCCACCTGGGCCGGATCATAGGTCACCGGCACGGTGACGGTGAAGGTGCTGCCTTGCCCCGGCGCGCTGTCGAGCGCGATCGAGCCGCCCAGCAGGCGGACCAGATGGCGCGAGATCGAAAGACCCAGGCCCGTGCCGCCATAGCGACGGCTGATGGTGCCGTCGGCCTGCCGGAAGGCCTCGAAAATGGCCTCCTGCTGCTCGGCCGACACGCCGATGCCCGTGTCCTTGACCGAGAAGGCCAGGCGGTCGGGGCCCGCCGGCGCGATGAGCAGGCGCACGCCGCCTTTCTCGGTGAACTTGAACGCGTTCGACAGCAGGTTCTTCAACACCTGCTCCAAGCGCTGGCGATCGGTCTCGATCACGCCCGGAGAGCCGGCGGCGACCTCGATCTCGAAAGCCAGCTCGCGGTTGTCGGCCACGGGGGCGAACAGCTGCTTCAGGTCGTTGGTCAGGCGCGAGAGCGCGACGCTTTCCGGCCGCACTTCCACATGACCCGCCTCGATCTTGGAGAGGTCGAGGATGTCGTTGATCAGGCTGAGGAGATCGTTGCCGGACGACTCGATGGTCTTGGCGAACTTGATCTGCTCGGCGGAAAGATTGCCCTGCGGATTGTCGCCCAGGAGCTTGGAGAGGATCAGCAGCGAGTTGAGCGGCGTGCGCAACTCATGGGACATGTTGGCCAGGAAGTCGGACTTGTACTGACTGGCCTGCTCCAGTTCGCGCGCCTTCAGCGCCACCGCCGCGCCGGTCCGTTCGAGATCGGCGCGCTGGGTCTCCAGGATCTGGGCCTGTTCCTCCAGTTGGCTGTTGGTCTGCTCGAGCTCGGCCTGCTGCTGTTCGAGACGGGTCTGGGACTCCTTCAGGGCCCGGCCTTGCTCTTCCAGTTCCTCGTTGGTGACCCGCAGTTCCTCGCTCTGGACCTGAAGTTCCTCGGCTTGGCGCTGAGTTTCTTCCAGCGCGTCCTGCAGGTCGGCGCGATAGCGGGCCGATCGCAGGCCGATGCCGATCGCGGCCGATGCCTGCTCCAGCAGCTCCAGCACCCGGTCATCGACCGGATGCAGGAAGCCCAGTTCGATGACGGCGTTGACGATCCCGTCGGCGCGCGTGGGCACGATCACGAGATGCCTGGGCTTATCCCGCCCCAGCGCCGAGCCGATGGTGATGTAGCCTTCGGGCACGTCGCGGATCAGCGTCGCGGCGCCTTCGGCGGCCACCTTGCCGAGCAAGCCCTCCTTCAGACCGAAACGTGTCGGCGTCTCCGCGTCGGCGGGAATGCCCAGGCTGGCGACGCGCCGGAAGACGCCGGCCTCGCCCTTGAACAGCGCGGCGGCCTGGAAATCCAGATACTTGGCCAGGAAGACCAGGATGTTGTCGGAAAGCGCCTCGACGGACTGGTCGCCCATCATCGCCTGGGCCAGTCCGACTTGACCCGCCTGCAGCCACTCGCCTCGCGCATGGGCGCGCGCGGCGCGACGGATCAGGTAGAAGACCACGACCGTCAGCGCCGCGCCGAGCAGGCTGGCCAGCACGCCGCTGAGCAGAGCGCTGCGGTAGGCCGCCTCCATCTCGGACAAGCGGATGTCGCGCAGCCGGTTTTCCTCGCGCCGCATCACCGAGACCTGCTGGCGGATCGCGTCCATCTCGGCCTTGCCGCGGTCGGTGTTGACCACCTCCAGCGCGGCGCGCTCCCCGTTCGAGCGGCGCAGCCTGACGGTTTCCTCCAGCTCTCCGAGCTTGGCCTGCACATGACGCCTCAAGACCGCCAGATTGGCTTGCTGCGTGGGGTTGTCGCGGGTGAGCGCGCCGACGGTGTCGAGGCGCGCGACCACATTCGAAACGGCGGCCTGATAAGGCTCCAGATAGCGGTCATTGCCTGTCAGAAGGTAGCCGCGTTGACCGGTCTCGGTGTCCTGCACGGTCGAGAACAGCTCGTCGATGGCCATCAGGACATCGTGCGAGTGCCAGATCTGCTGGCTGTTGGCCCGCAACATGGCGACGTTGCGATAGGCGACGACGCCGCTTCCCAGGAAGAACAACAGCACCATCGCCAAGCCCACGGCCGACCAGACCTCCATCCTGGACAGGGAGAGCGACAGGCGAGGTTTGGCGGTGGTCGACATGGCGAACTCGGAACCAGGGCGTCAGGCGTTGAAACTTATCGGCGAGGCGCGCACGGGGCGAGGGCGGCGATACGTGGCCGGCACACGCGGAGACGCCAGACGCGGTCCGCGACGCTCAGCATCATATGAATCCGCGCACGAAGTCCCCGAACACGCTCAAGCGCGTGGGTTTAAAACGCGCGACGATGGCGAAGGTTCCCGGCCTGGCCAAAAGACGCCGCCGGAACGCCTGGCCGGCTAAACAAGTTTAAGCGCCTCATCAAACGAGGGCGCCACCGGAACTTCGATCCTCATCGCCCCGTTCTCGTCGCCCTGAGGCAAGACGGGGTTTTAGCCATGTCCGCGCATTATCCGGGTATTGGATTTTCGATCCGCGCCGAGGGGCCGCTCTGGCTCTGGCGGGCCACGTTGGACGACGTCACGCTGGCCGAGGGGCGCGCGCGCACCCGCGCCATCGCGGCGGCTCAGGTGATCCAGGTCATCTGCCGCGTCTACGGGCCGGAAACCGCGGCGTCGGCCGTGCGGCTGGCCAAGGCGGCCTGAATGCGCGTCATCGAAACCGCCACCTATCGCGGTCCCCACTATTACGCCACGCGGCCCATGATCCGCCTTCGCGTGGATCTGGGCGCGTTGGAGGACTGGCCCACCCACCGCCTACCGTCGCACTTCATCGACCGCCTGCTGGTCGCCTTGCCTGGGCTGGAGTCGCACGGCTGCTCCTACCAGGCCGCCGGCGGCTTCGTGCGGCGGCTGCGGGAGGGCACCTGGCTGGGCCACGTCGTCGAACACGTGGCGCTGGAGCTGCAGGCCGTCACCGGCGCGGCCACGACGCGGGGCAAGACGCGCTCGGTCAAGGGCAAGCCTGGCGTCTATGACGTGCTCTACGCCTATGAAAGCGAAGGCCTGGCGCGCGCCGCCGGCCGGCTGGCGCTGGTCTTGGTCGACAGCCTGCTGCCGCCGGCCTTGAGCGGCGTGGAAGGGCTCGACCTGGTGGCGCCGGCCTTGGCCGGCGGGGTGGAGACGCCGCTGGATCTCAATGCCGCGCTCGCGGAGCTGCGGCGCGTGGCCCGACGCGAGGCGCTGGGGCCCACGACTCGGGCGCTGGTCCTGGAGGCCCGCCGAAGGGGCATTCCCGTGCAGCGGCTCGACGAGCACAGCCTGTTCCAATTCGGCTACGGCGCGCGGCGAAAGCTGATCCGCGCCAGCATCACGGGCGAGACCTCGCAGATCGCCGTGCAGACCGCCGGCGACAAGGATCTGACCAAGCGCTTGCTCGCCGGCGTCGGCGTGCCCGTGCCGCGCGGGGCGGTGGTCCGAGATGTCGAGGAAGCTTTGGAACATGCCGCGCGCATCAAGGGTCCCGTCGTGATCAAGCCGCTGGACGGCAATCACGGTCGCGGGGTCAATCTCGACCTGCGCACGCCCGAGCAGGTGCGATGGGGTTTCGAGCAGGCGATGCGGCACGGCCGCCGCGCGCTGGTCGAGGAACAGTTCGTCGGGCGCGACCACCGAATCCTGGTGGTGGGCGGCCAGGTCGTCGCGGTGGCCGAGCGCGTGCCGGCCAGCGTGGTCGGCGATGGCCGCTCGACGGTCAAGCGGTTGATCGAGGTCGTGAACCGCGACCCCCGGCGCGGCGACGGGCACGAGAAGGTCATGACCCGCATCGTGGTCGACGATCATGTCCGCGAGATGCTGGGCCGCGTTGGCCTGGACCTGAACAGCGTTCCGGCCGAGGGCGCGGTGGTGCAGTTGCGCGCGACCGCCAACCTGTCGACCGGCGGCACGGCGATCGACCGCACCGACGTCATCCACCCCGACAACGCCGCCATCGCGCGGCGCGCCGCCCTGACCGTCGGCCTCGACGTCGCCGGCATCGACTTCGTCGCGCCCGATATCCGCCGTTCCGTGCGCGAGACGGGCGGGGGGATCATCGAGGTCAACGCCGCGCCCGGCTTCCGCATGCACTTGGAGCCTTCGGAAGGTCCCTCCCGCGACGTCGCGCGCGCCGTTCTGGCCCATCTCTACCCCCCTGGAACGCGCAGCCGCGTTCCGGTGATCGCGGTCACCGGAACCAACGGCAAGTCGACGGTGGGTCGGATGCTGTCGGCGATCTTCCGCGCCCAAGGCAAGACCGTCGGTCTGACCAACACCAGCGGCGTCTATATCAACGACGAGCGCCTGAAGGCCGTCGACGCCAGCGGGCCCAAGAGCGCGCGCATGGTGCTGCAGGACCCCACCGTCGAGGTGGCGGTGCTGGAGACCGCGCGGGGCGGCATCCTGCGCGAGGGCCTGGCCTTCGACCGCTGCGACGTCGGCGTGGTTCTCAACATCACCGCCGACCACTTGGGCCTGAAGGGCGTCGATACGGTCGAGGACCTGGCGCGCGTGAAGTCTGTGGTCACCGAGGCGGTCAGCCGGCGCGGCGTCAGCATCCTGAACGGCGATGACCCGATGACCCTGCGCATCGCCCGCCACGCCGGCGGCCGGGTCGCCTATTTCACCCTGAACGGCGGACCCGAGATGTCGCCGTTCCTGCAGAAGCATGTCGCCGAAGGCGGTTTGCTGGCGGCGCGCGAGCCGTCGATCCACGGCGGCGATCTGGTGATCCACGACGGCGAGCGCCGCATTCCCGTGATGAGCGCCGGCGACATCCCGGCCACGCTCTCGGGCCTGGCGGACTTCAACACCGCCAACGCCCTGGCGGCGGTGCTGGTCGGCTACGCTCAGCGCGTGCCGGTCGAGATCATGGTCCGCGCCCTGAGCGGGTTTACGTCGTCGCACGAGGAGAACCCCGGACGCTTCAACGTGCACGACGCGCACGGCTTCCGGGTGATCGTCGACTACGCGCACAATCCCGCCGCCATGCGCGCGGTGGGGCAGGTGGTGCAGCGGCTGCGGCCGCGGGTCGGGCGGGTGATCGGCGTCGTCAGCATTCCGGGCGACCGGCGCGACGAGGACATCCGGGAGATGGGCGAGATCGCCGCCGGCCTGTTCGACGAACTGGTGTTCCGCGAACGCCCCGACGGCCGGGGCCGAGCCGCCGGCGCGGTGGTCGCCCTGCTGACCGAAGGCGCCTTGGCGGCCGGGTTCCCCGAGGCCCAGCTGCACCGCGTGCTCAGCGAGCCGCGCTCGGTCGACCTGGGCCTCAAGTTGGCGCGTCCCGGCGACCTCTTGATGGTGTTCCCGACCTCGGTCGAGGAGGTCTGGCGACAGGTCGAGACCTTCCGGCCTTCGGTCGAAAGCGGCGCCGATGCGCGGCCGGCGGACTTGGGAGGCGCGATTGTCTGAGCGATGGGCCGTGATCGTTCACGGCGGAGCGAAGACCATTCCCGAGGCGCGAAGAGAGCGTCATCGGCAAGGGTGCCTGCGGGCGGTCGAGGCGGGGGCGGAGGTCCTGCGCTCCGGCGGCTCGGCCGTGGACGCGGTCGAGGCCGCGGTGCGGGCGCTGGAGGATGATCCGACCTTCAACGCCGGGCGAGGCTCGGTGACCAACGCCGACGGCGAGGTGGAGTGCGACGCGGCGATCATGGACGGCTCCGACCTGTCGGTCGGCGGCGTCGCTGCGGTGCGCACCTTGAGGCATCCCATCTCGGTCGCCTGTTCGATGTTGCCGGAGCGCCCGGTGCTGCTGGTCGCGGACGGCGCCGAGCGCTTTGCCCGCGACCACGGCGCCGAGTTCTGCGCGCCGGAGGACCTGATCGCGCCTCATGACGATGATCCCGGCTGCGACACGGTGGGCTGCGTGGCGCTGGACGTGTCCGGGGATATCGCGGCCGGAACCTCGACGGGAGGTCTCAGAGACTGCGCGCCCGGCCGCGTGGGCGACTCGCCCTTGCCGGGCTGCGGCCTCTACGCCGACAGCGCCATCGGCGGCGTCTCGCTGTCGGGCGAGGGCGAGAGCATCATCCGCACCACCCTGGCCGCGCGGCTGATCCAGGCTCTGGAGACCGACACCCCCGGTCCGGCGATCGACCATGCCCTGGCCGTGCTCGAGCGCGTCGGCGGCGAGGCCGGCCTGATCGTCATCGACCATCGGGGGCGCGTCGACTGGGGCCATAACAGCGACCACTTCGCCGTCGCCCACGCTTCCCGCGACGAACCCGCCCGCGCCTTCCTTCAGCGTTCCGAAGATCGGAGAAAGACTTGAGCAACGTGAACGGCCGTGAAGGACCCCTGATCATCATCGGCGGTCACGAGGACAAGGAGGGCGACAAGGTCATCCTGCGCGCCGTCGCCGAGCGTCTGAGCGGCGGAAAGCTGGTTGTGGCCACGATCGCCTCGCACGCGCCGGAAGGCTATTTCGAGTCCTACCAGAAGGCTTTCGGGGCCTTGGGCGTCGACAATCTGGTCGAGCTCTACGTCGAGGACCGCGCCGACACGCACGACGACGCGACCCTGTCCGTGCTGGACGGCGCGGCGGGCGTGTTCTTCTCGGGCGGCGACCAGCTGCGGATCAGCAGCCAGATCGGCGACACCCCGATCGAGCGGCGCATCCGCGAGATCTGGCGCGCCGGCGGAGTGCTCGCCGGCACCTCCGCCGGGGCCTCGGTGATGAGCGACACGATGATGGTCCGCGGCGCCAGCGCCGAAACCCATCGGATCGGCGATCTTCGGATGGCGCCGGGCCTTGGGCTGGTCCGCGACGTCATCATCGACCAGCACTTCGCCGAGCGCGGGCGCATTGGGCGCCTGCTGGGGGCGGTGGCGCAGAGTCCGCGCGTCTTGGGCCTGGGCATCGACGAGGACACCGCGATCGTCCTGGAAGGCGACGACTTCGCCGTGATCGGCAGCGGCGGCGTCTATGTCGTCGACGCCGAGGGCGTGACCTCGTCGAACATCGCCGAGGCGAAGAGCGAGCGGGCTTTGTCGATGCTGGACGTGCGCCTGCACGTGCTGGCCGACGGTGACGGCTATTGCCTGCGCACCCGGCGGCCCCATGGCCAGCCCAAGGTCCCAGGCTGAGCCTCTACACGGGATCCTTGGACAGCCGCAAATAGGTCGCGTCGAACTCCGCGAGGTCGGTCAGAGCGGGCCAGTCCAGGATCTCGACCTCCTGGTCGCGCCAGGCCAGCAGCCGCTGCTCGCGCAGGGCCTGGATCGTGCGGTTGGTGTGCACCGCAGAAAAGCCCAGGGCCTCGCCGATCTGCTGCTGGGTCATGGGCAGGTCCATCCGGCGATCGTACGCCAGGGCCACGGTTTCCAGCCGCACATAGAGCTCGCAAACCAGCCGGGCCAGGCGGGCGGGGCCGTTCTGGCGTCCCATCGACAAGAGCCACTGCCGGTGGATCGCCGCGTCGATCACGGTCTCCAGCCAGAACAGCCGCGTCAGGTGCGGATAGATCTCGGTCAGGCCGCGGAGGTCGGCGTGCGGGACCTCGAGGATCCGGCAGTCGGAGAACGCGAAGACGCCGTGATCCAGCTGCTTCATGACCAGGCCGTGGAGGTCGATGAAGTCGCCGGGCACGCTGATCTCGGTGAACTGGCGCGGTCCATTGCGGAACGCCGAGTAGCGGCCGGCCAGCCCGCTCAAGAGCAGGGTGCTGTGGTCTACGCGGGCGCGCAGGCCGACGATGTCGTCGCCGGCGCGGACGTCGCGCACGCGGCCCTTCAGGGCCTCGATGGCCTTCACCTCTTCGGGCGAGAGATCGTCGCGCCGCGAGAGCTTTCGGATGAAGGCCGCCATGCCCGCCGCTTCGTCGGCGCGTGGTGCGCGGCGCTCGTTCACGAGACCTCCGCTTGGCGCATGAGCCCGAGACAAGGTCGCCGCGCGTCGCGCCGCTGGGGATGGATGATCATGCAAGCTCCCGTTTGCAAGCAGAAGCGCTGATCGGGCCGCCGGTTCCTCGCGCCTTCATACAAGCTTGGCGCTTGTCCCGCGTGCTTTGGGGGGCGCGATGGACGATCGCGATGGGCCAGCGGCGAGCCCTTGGACGTTTGTCGCGAGAATCCGCTTTGAGCCTGGATGAAAAAAATGCTGGAAAGCGGTGAACGCCGAAGGGCTCGTCGCGTACGCGATCGAGCCGCCGGCATTGCGTCGCGTGAGCGGGGGTGTTGAAGTCCGATGGCCGAAGAGCCTAAGCGTCGTCGATTGCGTCAGAAGAGAAGCTCCACGCGCGCGAAGCTTCGCCAGCAAGCCAAGATCCAGAAGATCATCTGGCTTTGCGTCGCGGCGTTCCTGGGCTTGGCCATTCTCCTGGTTTTCGCGCGATACGCGATGCTGAACGGCAATTAGCGCTTGGCCGGCCGGCGCGACGAACGTCGCGCGGCCGGCCTGGCCTTGACTACATCGGCCCCACGCCGCCGGTCGGCGGTTGGAAGTCGAAGGCCGGCTCGCGGGCGCGACGCGCGTTCGCGCCAGGCTGGCCGCCGAAGCCGTAGGTGAAGCCGATGAAGACGGCGCGCAGGTCCAGATCAAGCGCCCGGCGATCCTTCAGCACCGCCGTGTCGATCACCAGCTTGTCGCCGAAGGTCTTCAGGGCGTCCTGTACGGTGACCACGCCCGAGAGGCGGTCGTTGAACTTGTGGCGGTAGCCAAGGTTCAGCATGCCCGTCGGCTCGCGATAGCCCTGCGGCGTCAGGCGCTTGCCGATGGCGAAGCCGCTGATCTGCAGGAAGTCCTTGGGCGTGGCCTGAACGTTCAGGGCCGCGTAGCCCGAGACGCTGACGGCGGAGCGCTTGTCGGGGAAACCCAGGTCCGTGGCGCCGATCTCGTTCCAGGCGGCGTTGCCGCTGATGGTGTACGACAGCTTGGGCGTCAGGCGGGCGTTGGCGACCAGCTCCAGGCCGCCGCTGCGGCTCCGGGCGAGATTGGCCTTGGTGGTCAGCAGGACGCCGCCGCCGATGTCGCGCACCACGTCGGTGACCCCGTCGCGCGCCTCGCGCCAGTAGAGCGTGCCCAGATAATAGTTGAAGCCCTTGCGCAGCTGGTAGGCGACCTCGAACGAGTCCGTGGTCTGCGGCTTCAGGCGCGGGTCGCCCTGACGGTAGTTATAGGGGTCCTGATAGATCCGGTACGGATTGAGGTCCTGAGCCGTCGGGCGCTGGATGCGGCGGCTGTAGCTGGCGTTGATCTGGCGAGCGTCGTCGACCTTGTACTGTGCGTGCAGCGACGGATAGGCGCGCAGATAGTCGTAGCCGTCCTTCAGGTTCGAGGTGACCTGGTTGGTGTCGATCTTGACGTCCTCGACCCGCAGGCCCGGCATCACGGTCCAGTCGCCGAAGGTTCGGCTATAGGTCGCGTAGCCGGCGTGGATCGTCTGCTCGTACTTGAACCGATTGGTCAGGGCCGGGTCGACGACCAGGCCGCCGCCGATCGAGCCGCGCGCGCCGAAATTGTCGTAGTCGTTGTCGTCGATCTGCAGCTCATAGCCCGCCACCAGCTTGGCGCCGTCGGGGAGGGGGCGCTTGTACTCGGCCTTCAGGCGGGTCTGGACCAGTTCGTCGCCGATGCTGACATGCTCGACATAGCTGGAGACCGCCGGCAGCTGGTTGAAGCCGGTGGCGTCGGTGGTCTGGCGGTCGCGGGTGCGTTCGACGCCGGCGTGCAGCGTGAACTCGTGCTCCTCGCCAGGCAGCTTGCGGCGCAGGTCGCCGGTGAGGCCGGCCACCGACCGCGTCATCGCGCCGTCGCTGAGCCGCTGGTAGCGGACAACCGGCGCGCCGGCGGTGTTCAGGCCCTCATAGGCGGACCCGGCCTTGGAGTTGTATTCGGTCTCGTTGTAGCGGGCCTCGGCGCTCAGGCGGGTCTGCTTGTCGACGTCGTAATCGACGCCGGCCCGAGCGTTGTAGGACTTGCCCTCGCTGATGAAGCCGACCTTCTGGTGGCTATCGGCGTAGCGGCCCGAAGCGGCGTCCAGGCGCGAGCGGTCGTCCTCGATGCCGCCCTTGGCCTTATCGCGCCGCCAGCCCGCGTCGCCGGACAAGGTGATCTGCTTGGTGTTGCGGGCGAGGCTGATGCTGGCGTTCTTGCGGCCCTCGGTGCCGAGCGTCGCGCGGACGGTCCCGGTCGTCCCCACCCCGCGCTGCTGCTTGGTGATCAGGTTGATGATGCCGGCGGTTCCCTCGGGGCTGAAGGCGGCGGACGGATTGGTCATCACCTCGACGCGCTCGAACTGGCTGGCGGGGATCTGCTGCAGCACCTGACCGCGATTGTCGCCCTTGAACATGCCCGACGGCTTGCCGTCGATCATGATCGTCACGTTCGGATCGCCGCGCAGGCTGACATTGCCCTGCACGTCCACCTGCACTGACGGCACGTTGCGCAGCGCGTCGGCGACCGAGCCGGTGGTGGCCTGCACGTCCTTGCCCAGGCTGTAGCTGCGCCGGTCGATCGAGGTCTTGATGTCCTGGGCGCCGGGGGCGGTGATGGTCACGCCCTGCACCTGGTTGGACGGCTCCTTCTTGGCCGGGGCGGGCGTCGTCGACGCCGGAGGGGCGGTCTGGGCGGCGGCGGTCGTCGCCAGCGGCAAGGCGCTGATCGCGACCAGGCCCGAAGCGGCCAGCAGGGCGGCGCGGCGGGTCGTGACGGTCATGGAAAGTCTCCTCTGTTGGCGAGGAAACTGCCCGAGCGATTCAAAGCCTTGCAGTGCCTGGAGTCAGGCTCGCGGGGTGACGTTTGTCATGTCGGGCCTCAGCGTCCGGCGCCGTCGAGCGGATCGAGGACCTGCGGCGTCGTCGCTTCCGGGGCGTTGAACACCAGGGTCCGGGTGACGCCGCGCCGCCGCACGTTCACCTGGTTGACCTCGTCGCCATAGATGTCGGCGAACATCGCGGCTGTCACCGCCACCGCGCCGCTCGCCTCGCCAGGCGCGATCTTGCCCGCGTATTCGAACCGCACCTCGTCGGCGCCGAGCGTCATGTCCTTCAGCGTCAAGGCGATCGGCGAATCGTTGACGGTCACCGAGAAGCGCTTGGCCACGTAACGCTTCAACGCCTCGACCGCCTCGGGGTCGTCGAGGCTGGCCTGGGCGTCGGGGGCGATCAGGGCCAGGGCGGGTTCGGCGTCGTGCGTCGGGACCCGGTGGCTGACGGTGACCGCGCCGCTCCTGGCGTCGATCTCTACGACGCTCAGGGCGCCGTGGCCGCGGTGGGCGGCCGCCGGGAGCGGGGCGAGCGCGAGGCTCGCCGCCGCGATCAGGACCGCCGCGCGCCGGATCACTTCGGGCCGTCGTCCTTCTTGGGCTCGCCCTTCTTGTCGTCGCCGGCCGGCTGGGTGTTCAGGCTGTCGGGATCGACCTTCAGATTGGCGTCCTTCATCCGGCTGGAGCCCATGTCGGGCAGTCGGATGACCTTCAGCGTCGTCGGCGTGATCGCGCCGTCGAAGACGTTGTTGGAGCGATCGGCGTCGGCGGTCTCCCACAGCGGATCGATCTCGGCGCCCTTCAGCTGCTTGGCCGAGACGTACTGCCAGGTCACCACCTTGGGGCTCTTGCGCCAGATCTCGGCCGGGATTCGGGCCGTCTCGCTGGTGCCGTCGGTGAAGTCCATCTTCAGGATCACCGGCATGACCAGGCCGCCGATATTGCGGAAGGTGAAGCGATAGAAGTTGTCCTTGGTCGCCTGGGCTTCCAGCTCTTCCGGCGTCAGGTCTTCCTTGGCCGCCTTGGCGCGCTTCTTGGCGCCCTCGGTGACGGTGAACTCGTCGGTGGCGTCGTAGAAGTCGCGGGTCTTCGGGTCGCGATCGACGACGGTCGGCTCGGTGTTGCGGGCGGCGGTCAGCGAGCCGGGCTCCTTGGCGCGCTCGGCCTTGCGGACCGAGGCCTCGAGATCGGGATCACCGCTCTCGATCCGACCCTGGACGACCTTGTCGAGCGCGATGTCGACATGGTCGGTCGAATAGAACCAGCCGCGCCAGAACCAGTCGAGGTCGATGCCCGAGCTCTCTTCCATCGTGCGGAAGAAGTCGTAGGGCGTCGGGTGCTTGAAGCGCCAGCGATTGGCGTACTCCTTGAACGCCCGGTCGAACAGCTCGCGGCCCATGATCGTTTCGCGCAGGATCACCAGGGCGGTCGCCGGCTTGGAATAGCCGTTCGGGCCGAATTGGATCACCGAGTCCGACTGGGTCATCAGCGGCACCTGGTCCTGGCTGACCATGTACTCGACGATGTCCTTGGGCTCGCCTCGGCGCGACGGGAACTTCTTGTCCCACTGCTTCTCGGCCTGGAATTCGAGGAAGCTGTTCAAACCCTCGTCCATCCAGGTCCACTGACGCTCGTCGGAATTGACGATCATCGGGAAGTAGTTGTGGCCCACCTCGTGGATCACCACCCCGATCAGGCCGTACTTGGCGCGATCGCTATAGGTCAGGGCGCCGGTCTTCTTGTCCTTCACCGGGCGAGGCCCGTTGAAGCTGATCATCGGATATTCCATCCCGCCCTGCGGGCCGTTCACCGACTGCGCCACCGGATAGGGATAGGCGAAGGTGAAGCTGGAATAGACCTTCAGCGTGTGGGCGATGGCCTTGGTCGAATAGGCGTCCCACAGCGGCCCGGCTTCCTTGGGGAAGAACGACATGGCCATGACCAGCGGGTGCGCGGCGTTCGGATCGGCCTGCTTCACGCCCATGGCGTCCCAGATGAACTTGCGCGAGGTCGCCCAGCCGAAGTCGCGGACATTGCTGGCCTTGAACACCCAGGTCTTCTCGCCGGTCGGCTTGCCGGCCTCTGCGGCGGCGGCCTCCTGCGGGGTCACCACATAGACCGGCTCGCTGGCGGCGCGGGCCTTGGCCAGGCGGTCGCGCTGGGCGGCGGTCAGGATCTGGGCGGCGTTCTGCAACTCGCCGGTGGCCGAGACCACGTGGTCGTTCGGCACGGTCAGGGCGACGTTGTAATCGCCGAACTCCAGGGTGAACTCGCCGCCCGACAGGAACGACTTGTTGTGCCAGCCCTCATAGTCGGAATAGACGGCCAGGCGCGGGAACCACTGCGCGACCTCGAAGATGCAGTTGCCGTCGTCGCCCTTGGCGGTGAAGCACTCATAGCCGCTGCGGCCGCCGATCAGCTTGGTCTCCACCATCGGGAACGACCACTCGATCTGGAACGTCGTCGTTCCGCCGCTGGCCTTGACCGCCGCCGGCAGGTCGATGCGCAGCATGGTGTCGACCACGGTGAACTTCAGCGGCCGGCCCGAGGCGTCCTTGACCGACTTGATGGTCATGCCGCCTTCCCAGTCCTTGAAGCGCTCGGCGCGGCGGACCTGGCCCAGGCTGACGCTGTCGCCCGACACCGTCTCGGTCATGTGGCTGATGGACGAGCGCTTGAAGTCGTTCTGGTCCAGCATCAGCCACAGATAGGGCAGATCGTCCGGCGAGTTGTTGCGGTAGGTGACCGTCTCCTTGCCGATGATCGACTTGGTCGGCTCGTCCAGGCGGGCGTTGATGCTGTAGTCGACCTTCTGCTGCCAGTAGCGATAGCCCGGCGCGCCGGAGGCGTTGCGGTAGTCGGTGGGCGTGGGCCAGTCCTCGCCTTCCAACTGGCGGAACTTGTCCTCGAACGGCGCCTTGGTCTGGCGGATGGCGTCGGCGTGCGCGCCAGAAACGAAGGAAGCGGCGGCGAGCGTGGCGGCGATCACGCCGGCCACGGCGCAACGGATGGAACGCTTGGACAAGTCGAAAGGCCCCTCAGATGGCGGACGGAAACCGCAGCGCGAGCTTGGCCAGCCCAAGAGGGAAAATCACCCCCTTTTTCGTCAAACCGTCAGAAATTGATCCTGACGCCCGCGCGGACGGCGCGCGGCTCCACGGGGTGGAAGTGAACGTCGTCGACTCCGGCGGCCGGCTCGCCGGGCAGGCGCGAGGCGTAGAAATAGGCGATGTCGTCGGCCTTGCTGTTGGTGACATTCAGCACCTCGATCATCAGGCTGGCCTTGCCGAGATCGTGCGTCAGCAAGGCGTTGACCAAGCCGCTGGCGCGCGAGCGGACGCTGTCGTCCTCGATCAGCGGCGCGGAGCCCAGGCGGCGCCAGGTCAGCGACAGGGTCGAGGCGCCGGTCAGCTTCCAGACGGCGCCGGCGCTCAGCACCGAGTCGACGGCGTTCGGAATGCGGTCCCCATTGGCGAAGCGGGCGTGGGTCGCCGCGTACGAGCCGGTCAGGCTCAGACGCGCCGTCGGCCGCCAGTCGGCGAGCAGTTCCAGACCGCGTCGGCGGGTCTCGCCGCTGGCCTCGGTGAAGCCCGAGTCGCCCGCGTAGACGAGTTCGGAGGCGACCCGCAGCGCCCAGGCTGCGGCGGTCACCGTCAAGCCCCGGGCCTTCCAGCGCAGGCCCAGCTCGGCGCCGTCGGTGGGCGACAGCAGCGGCGCGCCGGCGATCGCGCCGCGGGCGTCGTTCGAGTGGAAGCCTCGGCCCGCGTCGGCATAGAGCTCGAAGGTCTTTGACGCCCGCCAGGCCAGGGCTAGTTTGGGGCTGACCAGCAGATCGCTGACGCGGCCCTTGTCCTGGACGTCCGCGCCCATGGCGTCGGCGCGCAGGCCCAAGGTGGCGTCCAGCTTGCCGAACCGCCGAGAGGCTTCGCCCCAGGTCGCCGCTGACCATTCCGTCACCGCGTCCTGGCGCACGGTCTCGCGCCGGACGCGGGCCGTGGTGTGGTAGAGGCCGACCCGGCCGATGTCGTCGACGCGCAGCGACGCCCCCGTCCGCGCGCTCCAGCCGTCGCCCAAGCTCCAGCGCTTGATCACGGACCCGCCATAGACCCAGCGCCGGTCGACCTGCTCGAACTGGTCGCCATGGACGGGATCGTCGAGGAAGTAGGTGAAGTTCGAATAGAGATCGAGCGTGTAGCGCTGGACGTAGACCACCGTATCCAGGCCGTGCAGCAGGTCGCGGCGGCGCGCCGAGAGGATGTAGCGCGAGGTGGTTCCGCCGTCGGTCGGATCGACGGCGTCCAGGCGGCCCAGCGTTCCGGCCTCGACGGCGCGGAGCGGGATCTGGTCGGTGGCGTTCCAGCGGGCGTCGTAGGCAAGGGCCGTGATCGACCAGCCGCCGACCAGGGCGCGGCCCAGCAGGTTGATCTTCCTGAGGTTCTCGGCCGTGGTCCAGGCGCCGCGCGAGGTCGAGAGGTCGGCCGCCAGCAACAGGTTCTGATTCAGGGCCTTGGAGCCGACGCCCCGATAATAGCCGTTCTCGCCGACCCAGGCCTGCAGCCCGTCGCCATGCAGGTGATCGGCCGTTTCGAAGGCGACCGCGCCGGCGGTGGCGAAATCGCCGTTTTCGGCCGCATAGGGGCCCTTCTTGAAGGCGATGTCGTGGACGAACTCGGGCGTTAGGATGTTCAGGTCCAGATAGCCCTGGCCATGGCCATGGGTCGGCAGGTTCAGCGGCACGCCGTCAAGCGAGGCGGCCAGGTCCGTGCCGTGGTCCAGATTGAAGCCGCGCAGAAAGTATTGGTTGGCCTTGCCCGCGCCCGAGTGCTGGGTGGCGGCCAGGCCAGGCACCGCCTCGATCAGTTCGCCGGGCCGCAGCAGCGGGCGCACGGCGAAGTCGGAATAGCTGACCCGGCCCTCGCTGGCCGAGGTGGCGCGGCCAAGATCGTTGGCTCGCCTGCCCCAGACCGAGATGGCCTCGACCTCCTGCGCGCGAACGGCCAAGGGCGCCGAGAGCAGGGCCAGCAAGGAAAGGGCGAGGGGCGCGACACGCGTCATGAGCGGCTGTTAGGCCGGCGGCCAGGTCTCGGCAAGCCTTGGCTCGCGGGCGGCTGGCTTGATCCTTGAAATGATCAGGTGGCGGGCGTCGCCCTCAGGTTGCCGCGCCACACCAAGTCTTAACGGGGTCTCCGGCATACATCGCCCCCTCGAATGTCTCGCGGAGCCAGACGCTTGAAACCCGCCACCCTTGATGTGTCCACCGACCTCGGCGGCGCGCCGGGGCCCGCGCGCGCCCTCTTGGTGCTTGGGTTTCTGCTCTACGCCGCCGTCGCCGGCGCGGCCTGGTGGCTGGCTCTGCGGCTGGTTCCGGCCGAGCTCTCGCTGACCTTGGCGGGTCACACCCTGCATACCGCCTCGGCGCACGACCACCTGAACAACGTCTTCCTGGTCTTCCTGCTGCTGCCGACCATGCTGGGGGTCGAGGCGGCCACGGTCGGTTGGCGCGACAGCTCGCTGCGTCAGCTGATCTTCGCGCGCACGCCGTCGCTGAACACCGACCTCGCCGTCTTCGTCCTGGGCCAGGGGCATGTGCTCGACGTCGTCGGACGGGTGATGATGCTCGGCGCCTCGATGATCTCGGGCGCGTGGATTCACGAGGCGATCGCCAACGCCACCGGCGTCAGGCTGCGTCCACCGCCGCTGCCGTTCGCGCTGCAACTGCCGCTCTATTTCGCGATCTATACGTTCTTCGATTACTGGACCCACCGGATCGACCACACCAAGTTCATGTGGCCGCTGCACCGCTACCATCATTCGGCCGAGGACTTCGGCGTCGTCACCTCGGTGCGCCAGCATCCCGCGACCTTCACCGCGATCTTCGTGGTCAACCTGCCGCTGGCGGTGCTGGGCGCGCCGGCGGACGTGATGATCTATGTCAACGTGCTGGTCGTCGCGATCGGCTTCCTGATCCATTCGAAGATCGAGGCCGACTGGGGCTTTGTCGGCCGCTGGCTGGTCCAGTCGCCGAACCACCACCGGGCGCACCACAAGTTGGACATGTCCCGCCCGACCGGCCACTTCGCCATCGCGCCGATCTGGGACCGGCTGTTCGGCACCTGGTACGAGGACCGACCGGACCCGAAACTAACGATCGGCGTCGACACGTCGTACCGCCACGGCGTTTTCGTGCCGCGCGACATGCTGCGGGACTACTATCACTTCTGGATCGGCTGGTTCGGCGGCAGGAACGACGGTCCGAACGCCGCGCGCTTCTTCGAGAAACGCTGAGGCTCCGTCATCTCGCTTCGACCAGTTCGGCGAGGACGATTTGCGGACCCTATCCTCGAACCTCACCCTGAGCCCGTCGAAGGGCGACGGTCGACCGCGTCTCAAGCCGCCTTCAGCAGCCCATCGAAATACTCGATCGTCTTCGTCAGCCCGACCTTCAGCGGCGCCGTCGGGGTCCAGTCCAGGTGCTGCTTGGCCAGGGTGATGTCCGGCTGGCGCTGGCGCGGGTCGTCGGAGGGCAGGGGGCGATGGACGATGACGGACTTGCTGCCCGTCAGCTCCAGCACCAGTTCGGCTAGCTGCTTCATCGTGAACTCGACCGGGTTGCCCAGATTGATCGGACCGGTCACGTCGTCGCCGGTGTTCATCAGCCGTATCAGGCCGTCCACCAGGTCGTCGACATAGCAGAACGACCGCGTTTGGTTGCCGTCGCCATAGAGGGTGATGTCCTCGCCCTTCAGGGCCTGGACGATGAAGTTCGACACCACGCGCCCGTCATTGGGATGCATGCGCGGGCCGTAGGTGTTGAAGATCCGCGCCACCTTGATGCGCAGCTTGTGCTGGCGCCAGTAGTCGAAGAACAGCGTCTCGGCGCAGCGCTTGCCTTCGTCGTAGCACGAGCGGACGCCGATCGGATTGACGTTGCCCCAATAGGTCTCGACCTGCGGGTGGATCGTCGGGTCGCCGTACACCTCCGAGGTCGAGGCCTGCAGGATCTTGGCCTTCACCCGCTTGGCCAGGCCCAGCATGTTGATCGCGCCGTGGACGCTGGTCTTGGTCGTCTGCACCGGGTCGAACTGGTAGTGTACGGGGCTGGCCGGGCAGGCCAGATTGTAGATCTGGTCAACCTCGACATAGAGCGGCATGGTCACGTCGTGGCGCAGCAGCTCGAAGCGCGGATTGGCCAGGTTCTGGGCCACGTTCTGGCGCGAGCCGGTGTAGTAGTTGTCGACGCACAGCACCTCGGCGCCGGTCTCCAGCAGGCGGTCGCAAAGATGCGAGCCGACGAAACCCGCGCCGCCCGTCACCAGTATTCTTTGCGTGTGCATCGGCGGGCCGACCTTTCAGGGACTCAAGCGTCCGTGACTTTGTACCGCTCGGCTTTCGGAGCCGTCGAGCCCTTGCCGGCGGGTGCGGCGCCGGGCCGCGCGTCCTAGGTGACGTTTGTCATGTCGGCGCGATGACGGCCGGCACTGATCGCGCGGACGGAAAGGCGGCATCTTGGCTTCACCACGAGGGAGCTGCACATGTCACCTACATCCTCCGAGCCGGTCGCGCTGCTGCGCCAGGTGGTCAAGCGTCGCGGCGCGACGCTGGCCCTGAACGGCCTGGACCTGACCATCCGCCCCGGCCAGTGCGTCGCGCTGCTGGGCCCCAACGGCGCGGGCAAGAGCACCAGCGTCGCCCTGCTGACCGGTCGCCTGCGACCCGACGGCGGCGACGCCTTCCTGTTCGGCGAGGACCCTCGCGCGCTGGCCGCCCGCGGCCGCATGGGCGTCATGCTGCAGGACGCCGGCCTGCCCCGCACCCTGACGGTGCGCGAACAGGTCGAGCTGTTCCGCGGCTACTACACCGCGCCGCGCCCGCTGGACGAAGCGATCCGCCTGGCCGGTCTGGAAGGCCTTGAGCGTCGCCGTTGCGGCGCGCTGTCGGGCGGTCAGCAGCGGCGGGTGCAGTTCGCCCTGGCCCTGGCCGGCCGGCCGGACTTTCTGGTCTTGGACGAGCCGACCACCGGCATGGATATCGACGCCCGTCGCGGCCTGTGGACCGCCGTCCGGGCCGAGATCGCGCGCGGCTGCGCGGTGCTGCTGACCACCCATCACCTGGACGAGGCCGAGGCCCTGGCCGACCGCATCGTGGTCATCGACCATGGCCGGGTCATCGCCGACGGCACGCCCGAGCAGATCAAGTCGCGCGTGTCGGGCGTCGCCATCCGCTGCCGCACCCGCCTGTCCGACGCCGAGCTTTCGGGCTTGGCGCGGGTCACCGGCGTCAGCCGCGACGGCGGCAAGGTCACGCTGCTGACCACGTCCGCCCCCGCCACCCTGCGCGAGCTTCTGGCCCGCGACGAGACCGTCGATGACCTGACCGTCGCCGGCGCCTCGCTCGAGGACGCCGTCACGCGGCTCGTCGAGGCCGGCGCCGCCGCCTCCCAACCCCAAGCCAAGGTCGCCTGAGATGCACACCCTGTCCGTCTATGTCCGTGAGATGCGCGCCCAGATCCTGGCGACCTGGCGCACCCCGCAATTCCTGATCCCCAGCGTGGCCCTGCCGCTGCTGTTCTATGGCGTCATGGGCCTGGGCCTCAGCAAGGGGCGCGAGGAGGTCGCGCACTTCATGCTGGCCAACTACGTGATCTTCGCCGCCATCGCGCCGGCCATGTTCGGCTTCGGCGCGGCCGTGGCCGCCGAGCGCGAGGCCAGGCTGATCGAGCTGAAGCAGATCGCGCCGCTGCCCGCCGGCGGCTATCTGGCCGGACGCCTGGCGGCCGCCCTGGCCCTGATCGCCGTGGCGGTGGCGCTGCTCGGCGCCCTGGCCTGGTTCGGCGGGGTGCGCATGGACGGCTGGCGCTGGGCCGCCACCCTGGGACTTGGCCTCGCCGCGACCTTTCCGTTCGCGATGATCGGCCTGAACATCGGCCTGCGCATGGGCTCGCAAGGCGCCACGGCCCTGGCCAACCTGGTCTTCCTGGCCTTCTCGCTGTTCGGCGGGCTGTGGATCCCCCTCAGCGCCATGCCGGCCTGGTTCGGTAAGATCGCTGAATACACCCCGTCCTATCACCTGGGACAGCTGTCGCAGATGCTGTCGGGCGTTCAGCCGATGGCCGACGTGCAGCGCCACGTCTCGATACTCCTGGCCATGACGCTGGCCGCCCTAGTCGGCGCCTTGATCGCCTGGCGCCGGCGGGCCGCTTGACCATGGGCGTCTGGGCGCGCGACATCGTGCGGATGAGCATGGACCCGTCGATCGCGCCCCAGGGCGCCGCCCAGCAAGCGTCGGGCGCCTCGGCTTCCACAAGTCGGGGCTTCGACGGTCGCTGGCACCTGATCTGGCTGGTCTATATCCCGTTCTACTTCATCGGCTGGTTCTACCGGAAGCCGACGACGGTGGAGGTGGCGGCGTCGATCGGCGGCGCGCTGGCCTTCCTGGCGCTGTTCGTGCGGATCTGGCGCAAGCGCGGACGCCCCGCGCTGTGGGAGGTCCTGGCCATCTACGCGATCGGGCTGGCGCTCTCGCCGTTCGGCGCCGGCTGGAGCGTCTACACGATCTACGCCATGTCGTTCGCCGCGCGGATGAGCTCGCGACGCGACGCCATTCGCACGCTGATCGGCCTGGAACTGGCCTTGCTCGCCCTGGGTCCGCTGCTGATGAGCCACGGCTGGTCGGCCTGGGCCTCGGGGCTGATCTTCGGCGCTGTGGTCGGCTTCGCCGGGCTGATGCAGAGCGACATGGAGCGCAAGAACCAGGAGTTGGCCCTGGCCCACGAGGAGGTTCGCGCCCTGGCCACCACGGCCGAGCGCGAGCGCATCTCCCGCGATCTGCACGACCTGCTAGGCCACACCCTGACCCTGGTCGCGGTCAAGGCCGAGCTCGCCGCCCGGCTGGTCAGCCGCGACGCCGAGGCGGCCGAGCGCGAGATGCAGGCCGTCGCCGCCACCGCCCGCGAGGCGCTGAGCGAGGTTCGGACGGCGGTCGTCGGCATGCGCGGCGCGTCGCTGGCCTTCGAACTCGACAAGGCCCGCCAGGCCCTGGCCGCCGCCGGGGTGCGCGCGGAAATCTCGGCCCTGACCACCGACGGCCACCCCGCCCAGGAGGCGGTGCTGGCCATGGCCTTGCGCGAAGCCGTCACTAACGTGATCCGCCACGCCGACGCCCAGACCTGCGAGATTCGGCTGGAGCCCAGCGCCACCTCGCTGGTGCTGACCGTCGTCGACGACGGGGCGGGCGGCCGAATGGTCGAGGGTTCGGGCCTCAAAGGCATGCGGGCGCGACTGGCGGCGATCGGCGGCGCTCTGAAGATCCAGTCGGACAAGGGCGGCACGCGCCTGGTGGCCGCCGCGCCCCTGGAGGCCTCCTGATGATCCGCGTCGTGATCGCCGAAGACCAGAAGATGGTGCTGGGCGCGCTGAGCGCTCTGCTCGAACTGGAGGGCGACATCCAGGTCGTCGGCCGCGCGCCGGACGGCGAACAGGCCCTGGCGCTGGTGCGGTCCGAGAAGCCGGACGTGCTGATCTCCGACATCGAGATGCCCGGCCTGACCGGCATCGACGTCGCGACCCGCCTGAAGGCCGAGAACGCGCCAACCCGTGTCCTGATCGTCACCACCTTCGGCCGGCCGGGCTATCTGCGTCGCGCGCTCGACGCGGGCGTGAAAGGCTACCTGCTTAAGGACGGCCCCAGCAGCGTGCTGGCCGCCGCCGTGCGCACCATCGCCGCCGGCGGGCGGGCCGTCGCGCCGGAGCTGTCCGAGGCGGTTTGGGACGCCAGCCCCGATCCCTTGACCGACCGCGAGCGCGAGATCCTGCGCCTAGCCGAGGAGGGGCGCTCGAACAAGGACATCGCCGACGTGCTGGACCTCTCGCCCGGCACGGTGCGCAACTACCTCTCCGAGGCGGCCCAGAAGCTGGGCGCGGCCAACCGCGTCGAGGCCGGACGGATCGCTCGGTCCAACGGCTGGCTCTAGGACGTTCTCGCCGGCGGCGTCGTACGCCATAGGACAAGACCGATCCCGCCCAGGACCAGCTCGCGCAGGCGTCGCAGCAGCGACAGCGCCAAAGCTTGATCGGGCGTAAGCCCCAGGGCGCCGCCCAGCAGCAGGTAGCCGCCTTCCTGCACGCCCAGCGCGCCGGGAATGGCGAAGCCGACGACCTTGGCGCTCTGCGCCAGTCCTTCGACAATCAGCGCCTGCAGCAAGGTCGGTTGAAGCCCCAGCGCCCACATCGAGACATAGGTCTCGAGCGCGCCGGCGCTCCAGGCGGCCATGTGCCACGCCCAAGAAGCCATGAGGTTGGCGCGCTGGCGGCCGACGCCGCGGAAGGCCTCGCCCAGCTCCTCCAGGCGGCTGGCGATCGACGACCACCGTTTAGAGGCCTGACCGACGCGCCGCGCGAGGCCCGACCTCTGGGCCGCGAACGCGGTCAGACCGATCAGCGCGAGGACGCCGACCAGAGCCAGCCCGGCTTGGGCGAGGCGAGGATCGTGCAGGGTGACCATGGCCACGTCCAGGCTGATCAGGACGAATATCGCCAGGCCCACCGTGCCCGTCAGCACGTCGACGACGCAGCTGGCGGTCGCCTCGGCCAGGGTCAGGCCGTTTCGCGCCGCCAGCTTGGCCCGCACCACGTCGCCGCCGACCTGGGCCACGGGCAGCAGGGCGTTGACCGCCTCCTTGATCATCCGCAGCCGGAACAGAAAGGGCAGGGACGGGCGTCGGTCCGGCGGCATCAGAACCTGCCAGCCGATCGTGGCCATGAAGGTGATCGGCAGGTGCGCGGCGACGACGGCCACGGCGCTCCAGCCGACCTTGGCCACGATCTCGCGCACCGCGCCGGCGCCATGCGTCGCAAGCAGGATCGCCAGCAGGGCGACGCCCAGCGTCAGCAGCCACGCCCGCCAGGGCGAGCCCTTTTCCCCCGCCTTGCTCGTCATGCCGCGACGCGCGCCTTCTGACCGCCAAGCGCGCCGAGCTCGCGATAGACGTCGAGCACGGAGGCGCAGACGGCGTCCCAGTCATGGCGAGCGCTGGACTGGCGCGCGGCGCGGCCCAGCCGCAGGCGGCGCAGGGGTTCCCCGGCGAGCGTCCGGATCGCCGCGCCATAGGACCGAGCGTCGCCTTGATCGACGAGAACGCCGTCCTGGCCGTCGGCGATCAGGGCGCTGGTGCTAGGCGCGCGGGCGCAAAGCACGGCGAGTCCCGCGGCCATCCCTTCGAGGGTGGCGTTGCCGAACGCTTCGGTCTGGCTGGGATTGAACAGGATGTCGGCGCTCGACACGGCGCGCGCCAGCGCGTCGCCGTCGAGGTGTCCGGTGAAGACCGCGTCGGGCAGGTGGTCTCGCAGGAAAGCGCGCGCGGGGCCTTCCCCGATGATCAGGGGCCGGATCGGCTGGTCGCGGAGGCCGTTCAAGGTCTCGCAGAAAACACCGAGGCCCTTTTCCAGGACCAGGCGACCCAGGAACGCCACGACCACCTCGTGATCGCCAATCCCTTGCGCGCGCCGCCACTGCATATCCCGCCGGGCGGGCGAGAAGCGGTCGCGGTCGACGCCGCGGCCCCAGATCCGCACCCGCTCGCCCAGGCCGTCCTGGCGCAGCAGATCGGCCATCGGGGCGTTGGGCGCTAGAACCCGGTCGCAGCCGCGATAGAAGCTGGTCAGGTACCGTTCCACCCCGGGGCGCAGCCAACCGAGCCCGTAATAGGAGAGGTAGGTCTCGAACCGCGTGTGCAGGCTGGACACCAGCGGCAGGCCGCGCTTTCGCGCCCATTGGCCCGCCTGCGAGCCGAGAAGGTCGGGCGCGGACAGATGCAGGAGGGTCGGCTGGAACCGCGCGAGATCGGCTCTCAGGCCGCGCGTCAGGCCAAACGCCAGCCGGTATTCGCCGCGGCCAGGGATGGCGAAGGACGGGGCCGACACCAGATCGCCGGCGGGTTCGAACGCCGGGGTGGCGGTGGTCGGCGAATAGACGCGCACCTGGGCGCCCGCCGCGACCATGAACGCGGCCAACCGGTTCAGGGCCTGATTGCAGCCATCCCGGGTGTAATTGTAGTTGCCGGAGAACAGCGCCAGACGCAGGCCTTCGGCCGGCCTTTGGTCAGCGGGCTGATGAAATGATCTTTCCGCGCGCGGCACGACGCCTCCGTCTGTGAGTCCGTGAGGCCCGCCCAAATCCTCCGTGTGACAATGGCCATATGGGGGAATGGTTCAGTTTCGAAAAGGGGCTCCAGGGCGCGGCGGCGAAACATCCGGCGAATGTAGCCTCGCGGCGACAGCGCGGCGCGACGCGGGCTCGCCGTCCAGGGGGCATTCGCTCGCGCCAGGCTTCCGCTCGCCATTTACCGGGCCGCTCGCCCTTGTCGCGAGCCCCGTTCGTGCTCAGTTAGGCGGCCACGGTCGCGATGCTCGCGGCCGACCATTCCCCAGGGGCGAGTAAGGCCCCCGCGTTCAGTGAGTTTTTGACGTATGCAGCCGGTCAAGACCCTTATTCTCAGCGCCGGTCAGGGCAAGCGCCTGTCGCCCCTGACCGACGACCGGCCCAAGTGCCTCGTCGACCTCGCGGGGCGCACCGTTCTGGAATGGCAGCTTCGACACCTGCACCGGGCCGGCGTGACCGAGGCGGTGGTCGTCACCGGTTTCCGCGCCGATCTGGTCGAGGCCGAGGTGGCGCGCTTGACCTTGCCGGGCCTTACGATCCGCACGCTCTACAATCCGTTCTACAGCGTCACCGACAATCTCGCGACCTGCTGGCTGGCGCGCGAGGAAATGCGCGGCGGGCCGTTCATGATCCTCAATGGCGACACCCTGTTCGAACCCGCCATCGCCGAGCGGCTGATCGGCGCGCCGCCGGCCCCGATCACCGTCACCGTCGATCGCAAGGCCGAAGGCTATGACAGCGACGACATGAAGGTGCTGACCGACGGCGACGCCCTGCGCGCGATCGGCAAGACCATCCCCGAGTACGACGCAGAATCGATCGGCTTCCTGCGCTTCGACACCGAAGGCTCGGCCCTGTTCGTCGAGACTCTGGAGAGGATCATGCGCGGGCCGGAAGGTCTCAAGCGCTGGTATCTCAGCGTGATCCACGAGATCGCCCAGGCTCACGACGTCGTGCGGGTGCGCTCGATCGAAGGTCTGGACTGGGCCGAGATGGACTTTCCGGAGGACCTTGTCCGCAACCGCGCGCTGACCGCGCTGTGGGCGGCCGAGGCCGTTTAGGCCAGGCTGGGGGCGACGAAGGGCGAGGCTTCGCGGCTCAAGCCTTCTCGCCGACGATCCGCCGCACGAGGTCGAGGTCCGAGGGCTTGTCGACGTCCACCGCCGCCAGACCGTCGTGCGCCCGGACGGCGGCGGCCTTGACCCCCGCCAGGCGACCCAGGCGCAGCACGGCCTCGTCCAGGGTCAGTCGGTTCAGGAGATAGCGGAAGAGGAACGAAGGCCCCAGCAGGGCTGCGATCTTCCAGGGCTGTTTGCGCATCGCCTCGACCTTGCGCCAGACGTGGACGACGTTCAGCGCGGCCTCGTTGCGCAGGACGAAGAGGTTGCAGCCCGAATAGCGGCCGTCCTGGAAGCGCAGATAGGTCCGCTGGGTCCCCGGCGCGGCGGCCTGGACCTTCTCCTCGGACGCCAGCAGCACGGCGACATCGGCCCAGTCGGGACAGTCCGCCAGGAAGCTCGTGATCCACTCGGGCTTGAGCAGCGCGTGGTCGACCGTGGTCACCAGCAGCGGAAAGCCCAGCGCGCCCGCGGCGGTCTCGACGCTCTGGCTGGGGCCGGACGCGGGGGGGAGGATGACCACGTCGGCGTCCGCCAGGCGCGTCTTGATCGCCTCGTCATTGGCCGCGACGCCGATCGTCTCCGGCCCCGCCGCGCCGACCGCGCTCAGGACCCGGTCGAGCAGCGCGCGCCCCTCCAGCGTGATCAGCGCCTTGTGGCTCACCCCGGCATAGGCGGCGACGGGATCGACCTCGCCGCCGCGCGATCCGGCCAGGATCAGGGCCTTGAACCCTTGGTTCAAAGCGCCTTCTCGTAGATCCGATAGGTCTTGTAGTGCGTGCCGCCGACGTTCTCGGCGATGTGGGTCATCGCCTTGTTGTCCTCGAGCACCCACGAGATTTCATAGCGGTTGTAGCCGAGCGACATCGCCATATCGCGGCTGGCCTTCATCATCCAGAACGGCAGCATGCGGCCGCGCTGGGTGGACGAGAACTTGCGCTTGACCCCCATCAGCGGAATCCGCGCCGACTTCACGCCCTTGACCTTCAGTCGCCACAGCAGCTTGGCCCAGCCGAACGGCAACAGCTTGCCGTTCAGGTCGGCGATCGCCTCATTGACATTGGGCAGGAAGACGACGACGCCGGCGGCCTCGCCGTCGATCTCCGCGAACCAAACCAGGCGCTGGTCGATCACCTGCTTCAAGGCCTTGGCCAGTTGGCGGGTCTCGGCCTCGGTCGTGGGGGTGAAGCCCCAGTTGTCCTTCCAGGCGTCGTTCAGGATCTCGGTCAGGGTCTGGACCTCGGCGTCGTAGCGCTTCATGTCCAACTGGCGCAGCACGACGCCCGCCGGCAGGCCGCGCTTGACGCGGCGCTGGGCGATCTCGGGGATGTCGCCGGTCTCGTCGGCCGTATAGGCGAAGATGTCCTTGGCCTTGGCGTAGCCCTGCTCCTCGACCCGCTTGCCCGTATAGATCGGATCATGACCCATCATCACCATGGGCGGCGTGTCGAAGCCCCAGACCAGCAGGCCGACCTCTTCGTTGATCGACAGGTTGAAGGGTCCGACGACATGGGTGCGGCCGCGGGCGCGCAGCCAGTCCTCGGCGCTGCGGAACAGGATCTGGAACACCGCCGGATCGTCCTCGGCGGCGATCATGCCGAAGTGCCCGTCCAGGCGACCGGGCGCGGGCTGCGGCGTCAGCTGGTCGATCTGGGCGCTGATCCGGCCGACGTCGCGGCCGCCGCGCGTGGCCAGGAACAGCTGCACCTCGGCGTGGGCGAAGAACGGATTGGTCTTCGGCGTCAGCGCCTCCAGCCGCTCCAGGGTCAGGGGCGTGATCCAGTTGGGATCCCTGGCGTTCAGGCGCGCGGGCAGGGCGACGAAGCGCTTGAGCTCGTCCTGCGTCTTGACGGGGATGACCGTCAGATCGGCGTTCGCGGAGTCGAAAGGCATCACCCCTCCAGGGCTAAGAAGGCGCGGACGGCGAGCGCGCCGAAGATCGCGGGAGCGGCCCAGACGGCCAGGAACGGAGACAGGGCGCCCGACTCGCCCAGCGCGGTCAGCATGCCGTTGGCCACCAGGAAGAACAGGCCCGCCGCCAAGCCGGTGGTCAACAGCATCGCGCCTTGCCCGCTGCGGAAATTGGCCAGCGCCACCGGCGCGCTCAGCAGCAGCATCACCAAGGCCACGAACGGACCAGCGAACGCGGCCTGCAGATGGGTGGCGTAGAAGCTTTCGGGACGGTCCGAGCCGCCGTTCGCCAGCGCGCGACGGGCCGAGGCCGCGGTCGGCGCGGCGTCCTCGGCGAACAGGCCTTGCACGTCAGCGGGCCGAAGGGCGGTCGGCCAGGTGGTCGAGGTGGCGGTGGAGGTCTGGGCCAGGTCGCCGGCGAAGCGCGTCGTGCGCGGCTGATCCAGTGTCCAGGCTTCGTTGACGAACCGCGCGCGCGGCGCCTCGACCTTCTCGACCAGGATGCCCTTGTCGTTGCGGCGGAAGAGGGTCAGCGTGTCGATCGTGCGACCGTCCGCCGAGGCCTTGGCGGCGATCACGAGGTCGGCGCCCGCCCGGAAGGTGCGCGGCGGCGCGACCTTGCGCTGGGCGACGGGGGTCGTGTTCTTCCACCATTCGGCCAGGGTCGGGTCGGCGCGCGGGGCCAACACCTGGCCGCAGAGGACGTCCAGCAGCATCACCGCGACGGCCGCCGGCATGGCCATGGCCACGATGCGGTAGCCTGAAATGCCCGTGGCGCGCATGGCCACGACCGCGTTCTCGCGGGCCAGTTGCGAGAAGGCGAACAGGCCCCCTGCCAGGACCGACAGCGGCGCGACTTGCTCAAAAAGGCGCGGCAGACGCAGGGCCGCGTAGTAGAGGACCCCCGCGACGCCCAGGCCTCGGTCCAGAATGTCGGTCGTCACGTCCAGCAGATCCAGGATCTGCAGGATGGACATCAGGATCACGGCCGCGCCCAGGATATGCGTGGCCACGGTCCGCAGGACGTAGAGGTAAAGCTTCATGCGGGAAGTCGCTTCCGGGGCAAGGGTAGGGCGCGAACGACGCGCGTGACCAGCTTGTTGATCCGGCGAACCAGACGCGACACCGGCGTGTCGCCGGGCCGCGTGCGGCTGCCGACGAACAGCCAGACCGCCAGGCCGGTGAAGATCAGGAACGGGACCCAGATGGCGGGCAGGGCCGCCACCTTGCCGGTCTTGGCCAGGCTCTGGCCCAGTTGCAGCGCGTGCTGGAAGGCGATCAGCAGCAGGCCCGCCATGATCAGGCCCGGCGCGCGATTGCCGCGCTTGGACGCCAGGCCCAGGGGGAAGGCCAGAAGCGGCAGGAACGGCAGAAACGCGGCCCGCGCCCAGCGGCCGTAGAACTCGCTCATCAGCGTGCCCTTGGAGACTACCGGGTGAGGCGACTTGGCCTGATCCAGCAGTTCGCCCATGGTCAGCTCGCGCTCGTCGCCGCCGCGCGCGCGCAGCAGAACGGCGGCGGCGGCCAGCGGAGTCTGGGTGGTCAGGCGGCTGAAGGCGAGGTTGCGATAGGCGCCCCCGCCGTCCATCGCGATGCGGCGGCCGTCGCGCAGACCCATTGTCACGGTTTTGCCGTCCGCGTCGATCCGAAGATCGGCCGAGGCGGCGGTGATGATCTCTTCGTGGCCGCGCGCGTCCTTGCGGCGGATGAACACCCGCGTCAGCCGCTGGCCGGCGAGGTCGGCGCTGTCGGCGGTGAGCAGCGATCCGGAGTCGTCGATGAACGCGCCGCCGGCGAGCTTACCGTTCCATCCGGCGTTGATCGCGGCGTGCATGACCGCCCGGTAGGCGTAGCGGCTGTAGGGCTGCATGTAGCCGAACACCACGACGCTGAAGACGCTGAGGAAGACGGCGACGGCCAGGAAAGGCGCGGCGATCCGCTCCAGCGACTGACCGCTGGCCAGCAGGGCGTCGATCTCCGAGCCGTCCGAGAGCTTGGTGATCACGATGAACAGCGCCAGGAAGAACGCCATCGGCAGGGCCAGGCCCAGATAGTGCGGCACCAGGTTGAAGGCCAGCTGCGAGACGTAGTCGAACCGCGCGCTGCTTTGCGACAGCGCGTCCAGGAGCCGCAGGACGCGCTCCAGCAGCAGCGCGACGACGGTGACGCCCAGGCAGGCGATCAGCGGCCAGAACAGCAGGCGCAGCAGATAGCGGTCGATCAGGCGCCCCGGCGCGACCGTGAGGTCCTGAACGCTCACGCGCGCACCCAAGCCTCGGCCAGGCGTTCGGCCAGTTGTTCGACGGTTTCCGGCGACAGCTCCACGGCCGTGCTCAGCGCCGGAGCGGCGGGCCAGCCGGCGTCGGGGAACGACATGCCCGCGTGCTCGCGCGTCCCGGCGTAGCGCGGGATCACGTGAAAGTGGACGTCCCTGTCGACCATCATCAGCATCAGGTAGTTGATCTTCTCGTAGTCGACGGCGGCCTTGAGCAGGCGCTCGATCCCCGCGACCGCGACCTGGAGGTCGGCGAAAGCGGCGGGACTCACGTCGGAGAACGCCTGCGCCGCTTCCTTGCACACCAGCACCAAAGACCCAAACGTCGGCTGCTTGGGGCGGACCAGAATCAGCCAGTGATCGGTCTCCGCGATCTTGGAGCGGGGATAGCCGAACGCGAGGGCCGTGGGATTGGTCATGGGAAAGCCGGAACCGTGGGCGGACGTCGCCCTGGCGTAACAATAGGGACGCGGCCTTTTACAGGGAAGCACGATCCGTGTGGAGCGTCGCCTTCCTGGCCAGATCGACCAGGCTGTAGCGGCCAAGCTCCGCCAGCCCGTCGCGGCCCGGCTCGATCCCACGGACCACGATCCGCGCCCGCCGGCCGCCGTCGGGGCCGTCCTCGATCTCGATCGCGTGCCAGCGCGCGGGCGAATGACCGCCGGGGCGGGCCGAGGCCGAGGGGACGCCCAGCACCGGAATGACCGAGCCGTTCGGGCCGAGAACGGCGCCGACCAGGGCCTCGTGCGCGTGGCCGTGCAGGACGAGGTCGGCGCCCCTGCGCGCCAGCACGGCGCGCAGGGCGTCCTGGTCGTCGAGGGCCTTGCGCCTGGACACCGCGCCCTTCTGCGGCGGGTGGTGCAGCACCACGATCCGGAAGCGCTCGGCATGGACGGGATCGGCCAGGGCGGCGTCCAGGCGCTCCAACTGCTCGGCGCCCAGCCGGCCGGTGGCGAGGTGGGGCGCGGTCGGCACGGCAGAGCAGAGGTTGAAGATGGCCGCCGGCCCGCGCACGCGGACTTGCGGGAACGCCGCCTCGCCCGCGTCGCCCAGCCAGGGCGTCCAGGCGGCGAAACGCTCCGGGCCGCCCGCGCCGGCCAGGGCGTCGTGGTTGCCCGGACTGACCGTGAAATCGCTGGCCGGACCCAGCGATTCCAGCCAGGCGCGCGCCGCCATGATCTCCGTATGCGAAGCAAAGTTGGTGAGATCGCCGCTGATCACCACATGGTCTGGGTTGGCGGCCTTGAGGTCGGCGACAAGGGCCGCCAGCACTTCGGGCCGGTGGACCTTGCGCTTCCTGCGCCAGGCGACGCGGCTCAGCAGGCGCTTGGTGACGACGTCCTTCCAGCCGAACGCGTCCGGCGGCGGCGGCAGATGGGGGTCCGAAAGGTGCGCGATGCGGTAAATGGACAAGAGGGCTCGGGTCGTTCTGGTGGAAGCGGTCGAAGCTGCTTATCAATCGCTCCGGGTTGCAAGGGTAGATCTGTCGTTGAGTAGTGGAAATCAAAGCCGAGCCAACCTCGAGCCGCGCGCTCTGACGGTCGGGCGGGGCGGCGGCCGGATCTGGGGCATGACCTCGCCCGAGCGCCTGTCGCGGATCTATCGGCGTATCGGCTTGATCGAGACGCCGGCCGTCGACCTGTCGCATGCGGTGGTCGCGGTCGACGCCGGCTGGGTGTTCGACGAGTCGCTGATCAAGGCGCTGGCGGGCCGAGAAGGCGCGGTGCTGGTCGACGAGGCTGGCCGCGCGGTGGCCGTCCACGCGCCGGCCGACCTGGCCTACGCGGCTTCGGACGCCCTGGCGGCGGGACAGGACCCCTCGACGCTGGATCCGCGACTGACGCGTCTGACCGCGCTGGAGCTGGGCTCGGCCTATAACAGCGCCCTCCGCAAGCGCGAGCCGCCGGTTCTGGAGCGGCTGACGCCCGAGACGGTCCGCGCCGTCGAGAAGCGCCTGTTCCAGGGCTCGTACAAGGGCGTCACCGACCTCGTCACCAAGTATGTCTGGCCGACGCCGGCGCGGATCGTCACCCGCTGGTGCGCGATCGCCAGGATGACGCCGAACCAGGTCACCGGGATCGGCTTTCTGCTGGTGCTGGCCGCCATGGCCCTGTTCTGGACCGGCCACTTCGGCTGGGGCCTGGTCTGCGCCTGGATCATGACCTTTCTCGACACCGTCGACGGCAAGCTGGCGCGGGTCACCCTGACCTCGTCCAAGTGGGGCAACGTCTTCGATCACGGCATAGACCTGCTGCATCCGCCGTTCTGGTGGTGGGCCTGGTTCGTCGGCGTCGGCGCGGTCGGTCAGACGATCCCGTACGCCAATCTCTGCCTGTTCATCGTGATCGCCGGCTATGTCGCCCAGCGCGTGGAGGAGGGGATCTTCCTGGCCCTCTTCAAGCTGGAGATGCATGCTTGGCGACCGTTCGACAGCTTCTTCCGCCTGATCACCGCGCGCCGCAATCCGAACCTGATCCTGCTGACCGCCTGCGCCTTGTTCGGGCGACCGGATCTTGGCTTCGTGCTGGTCACGGTCTGGACCGCCGCGTGCTTCGTGGTGCACGCTGTCCAGATCCTGCAAGGTTTGATCGCGCCGAAGGGCTCGATCCGCTCGTGGCTGTCGACATGAGGCGCATCGGGGTCGTTCGCAATCCGAGAAGCCACGGCAACCGGGTGCACCCGCCCGGCCCGCCGCCAGAGGGCGTGCGTCTCGTCGAGCCGCTGGGGCGCGACGCCTTGAGAGCCGAATTGGAGACCTTCGCGCGCGAGGGCCTGGACCTCCTGGTCATCGACGGCGGCGACGGCACGGTGCGCGACGTCATCAGCCTCTTGCCGCACACGTTCGGCGAAGCGCCGCCGCTGCTGGCGGTGTTGCCGTCCGGCAAGACCAACGTGCTGGCCATCGATCTGGGAACGTCCGCCGCCTGGGGCCTGGAGCAGGCGCTGGCCGCCGCGCGCGGCGAAGAACCGCGCATCAAGTCGCGACCGCCGCTGCGGATCAGCTGGGCCGACGGGCGCCGCCCTTGCCTGCAGGGCTTCTTTTTCGGCGTCGGCGCTCCGGTCAAGGCGACCAGCCTGGCGCAGAAGGCCCACAAGGTGGGAGTCTTCCACAATTTCGCGGTCGGCCTGACCATCTTCACCGCGACGCTTGGCGCCCTGTTCGGCGGCGCGCGCGACGAGTGGCGCGAGGGCGTGCCGGCCAGGCTGGTGCTGGACGGCCAGGAGCAGCCTCCCGGCGAACGCTTCGCCGTGGTCGCCACGGCCCTCAAGCGCCTGCCGTTCGGACTCAAGCCGTTCGGCGATCCGCGCGAGGGGCTCAAGCTGCTGGACGTCGACGCCCCGCCGCGCCGGCTCTGGAAAGCGATGCCCCTGGTGCTCAGCGGCAAGGCCGAGCCGCGCCTCGAGGGGCTGGGCTATCGACGTCGCGATCCCAGCGTCGTCGAACTGGGCGGCGGCGCGCCGTTCGTGCTGGACGGCGAGACCTTCGAGGGCGGCGACCTGACGATCGGCTTGGGTCCGTCGCTGCGGTTCCTGGTCGGATGAGCCGGCTGCGCGGCCTGGTCGCGGCCGAGCTCGGCGCCCCGACCCCCGCGCCGATCACCGCCTTCGCCGAGCGCTTGTCGCGCGTGTTTCCCGAAGCCCGCGCGGTGCTGTTCTACGGCTCGATCCTGCGGACCGGCGACCTGTCGGGGGTCCTGGACTACTACGTGCTGACCGAGCATCCGCCACGGGGGGTGCTTGGGGCCGTTTCGCGCGTCCTGTGGCCCGATGTCAGCTATCACGAGCTGACGCTGGACGGCCAGACGCTGCGCGCCAAGGTGGCGTCGATGACCCTGGCCCGGTTCCAGCGCGCGGCGAGCGGCGCCGGACTGGACACGACCATCTGGGCGCGTTTCGTGCAGCCCAGCGCCCTGGTCTGGGCGACCCCCGAGGCTCGCGGGACGGTGGTCGACGCGGTGACCGACGCCTGCCTTACAGCGGCGCGTTTCGCTCGCGCCCTCGGGCCGGTCGATGGAACCGCGCAAGCGCTTTGGACGGCGCTGTTTCGCGAGACCTACAAGGCCGAGCTGCGGGTGGAGAAGGCCGGTCGGGAGGTCTCGATCCTGACCTTCGATCCAGAGCGCTACGAGGCCGTCATGGCGGCGGTCGAGGCCGACGACGGCCCCTTGTCGGCCGAGACCCGCGCGCGCCTGCTCGAGGCTTGGACGCCGCGAAGGCTGTTCGGCAAGCCGCTGAATGTCGCGCGGCTTATCAAGGCCGCCTTCACCTTCCGGGGCGCGTCGCGCTACGCGGCCTGGAAGATCGAGCGTCACACCGGCGTGCCGGTCGCCGTGACCCCCTGGCGCGAGCGTCATCCGATCCTGGCGGCGCCGGGCGTGCTGCTCAGGGTCTGGAGAAACCGGCGGCGGGCAGGCTGAAACGAAAAACGCCCGGGCGAAGCCCGGGCGTCTTCGTTCGGCGAGGCGAGGGCGTTACGCGCGGGCGCGCTTCAGCGGCTCGATCACGCCCAGGGCCGCGCCCACCTCGGCGAAGGTCTTCAGGACCGCGTCGATCTGGTCGTCGGTGTGGGCGGCGCTGACGCTGGCGCGCAGCAGCGGACGGCTGTCCGGCGTCGCGGGCGGCAGGGCCAGGTTCAGGTAGACGCCGGCCTGCAGCAGGCCGTTCCACATGGCTATGGCGCGCTCCTGGTCCGGCATGGCCGAGGCGACGACGGGGCTCGCCGTCGGGCCGGTGTGGAAGCCCAGCGCCGTGAGGCCGTCATAGAGGCGCTTGGCGTTGTGGTTCAGGCGATCGCGCAGCTGCGGCTGCTCGATCATCCGGCGCAGGGCGGTGATGGTCGAGGCGACCACGGCCGGCGGCAGCGAGGCGGTGAACATGTAGGGGCGGCAGACGACGCGCATGACGTCGAAGTCGTCCAGGTTCGAGACGCAGAAGCCGCCGATGGCGCCCAGGCTCTTGGAGAAGGTGCCGACGATGAAGTCGACGTCGTCTTCCACGCCGGCGGCCTCGGCCAGGCCGCGGCCGGTCGCGCCGAGCACGCCCATCGAGTGGGCTTCGTCGACCAGCAGGTAACCGCCCAGCTCGCGCTTCACGGCGGCGATTTCCTTCAGCGGCGCGACGTCGCCGATCATCGAATAGACGCCCTCGACCACGATCAGGCGCTCGCCCGGCGCGTCGCCGAGGCGGCGCAGGCGCTTGGCCAGGTCCTCGGGGTCGTTGTGGCGGAAGCGGATGACCTCGGCCTGGCCCAGACGCGAGGCGTCATAGATCGAGGCGTGGCTGTCGGCGTCGAGGATCAGGTGGTCGCCGCGGCCGACCAGCGTCGACAGCACGCCCAGATTGGCCTGGTAGCCGGTCGTGAAGACCATGGCGTGCTTGCGGCCGTAGAACTTGGCCAAATCGCGCTCGAGCTCGACGTGCGCCTCGAACGAGCCGTTGGCGATGCGCGACCCGGTCGTGCCGGTGCCGCGTTCCTGGACGGCCTTGACGGAAGCGGCGATCGCCTCTTCGTCGAAGGTCAGGCCCAGATAGTTGTTGGTGCCGAGCAGGATCGTCGGACGACCCTCGACGACGCCTTCCGTTGGCGAATGCACCGCGTCGAAGCGGACCTTGAACGGGTCGGCGCCCGCTTGCTGGATGGCCTTGTACGCGTCGCGATAGGCCAGGTGCTTATCGAATAGCCCCATTAGTTAAGCCCTAGTCCGGAGATCGTTGATCAGTTTGGAAAGGTCGCCGGCGGTCTCGACAGAGGCCAGGCGGTCGAGCGGAATGGAGATATCGAAGGTGTCTTCGAGCTCCATGATGATGTTCATGAGGGCTAGCGAGTCCACGGCGAGGTCACGGCCGATGTGCGACTCTGCGCGAACCTCGACGGGTCGTCCCAGAACCTTGCTCGCAGCCACCCCGATCTCGCGCAAGCTGAGATCCGTCACCGTTTCCATTCTAAATCAAACCTCCGGGAGCCCCACCCGTGACACTACTGTAACGGCGAGTCTGTCAGTTTTCCGCCGTTTTCGAACTCGGCGACGATAATTCGGGTAGCCAGCCTTGCTTTCGATACCAACCAACGGTGTGAGCAAACCCATCGGTCAAATCGAACCGGCTGGGTACTCCCTCCGACATCGGAGCGCTAGATAGGGACCAATCGCGGTGAAGCAACTCCCGAGCTTTGCCGGAACCAAAGACCGAAGGGGTTTTCGTAGCAGAAGACCAAGCATCTGCAAGGGTTCCAGCGAATAACAGCACGCCGTCGGGTAAGCGAAACAGGCGCGGAGAGCGGCCCATCACCGCCCCCGCGGCGCTCATGATTTCCGACCAAGTGTATCCGTCGCGCCGCACATCGGACAGCTCCACAACCCCCGGAACGGGGGTTCGGGAGAAGGCGACCAGCTTGGCGGCGGCGTCCTCGACGTGAATCATGGCGATCCGCGTGGCCGGGGAAAGGACGGGCAGAAGGGGGCTCTTGGCCGCCATCGCGAACAATCCCAGCGTCTCGGTGTCGCCCGGGCCGTAAATGGCTGGGGGCCGAACGATCAGCGCGCCGGGGTAGGCCTCCAGCACGGCCTCTTCGCCCGCCCGCTTGCTGGCGGCGTAGTTCGACAGCTGGGGCTCGCGCGCCGCCAGGCTGGAGACGAGGATGAACCGCGCCCCGGCGGCCTTGGCGGCGAGGGCGGCGGCTCGGGCGCCGTCTCGATTGATCAGATTGAAGGCGGCTAGCGACGCGGCCTTGATCAGGCCCGCGACGTGGATCACCACCTCCGCGCCTTGGCTGAGTCGGTCCAGTGCGCCAGGCGTATTGAGGTCGCCGACGACGATCTCGACCTCGATGTCCCGCCAGAGCGGATGGATCGGGTCGCGGCGGACCAGCACCCGCGGCCGCCAGCCGTCGTCCGCCAGGGCGCGCACCAGATGGCGGCCGAGGAAGCCGGTGGCTCCGGTGACGGCGACGATCCCCCTGTCGTGCGGCATGCTACTCGCCGTAGGCGCCGGACAGATACGCCGCCTTGGCCTTGGAGCGGCTCAGCTTGCCCGAAGATGTCTGGGGCAGGGCGTGGGCGCCGACCAGCTTCACCTTGGCCTCGACCCCGTGACGGGTGCGCAGCAGCGTGGCCACCGACTCCGCGAGCGCCGCGCGGCTGTCGGCGTCGCCGCCGCGCGCCTGAACCAGCACGACGATCTGGTCTTCCGGCTCGGCGGGAATGGCGAAGGCGCAGACGTCGCCGCTGCGCAGGCCCTCGATCTCGTGATCCGCCGTCCATTCAAGGTCTTGCGGCCAGATGTTGCGGCCGTTGAGGATGATCAGGTCCTTGGCGCGGCCGGTGATCACGATCTCGCCCTCGATCACGAAACCGATGTCACCGGTGTCCAGCCAGCCGTCCGGCGACAGCACCCGGGCGGTCTCCTCGGGGTTGGCGAAATAGCCGCTCATGACCGAGGGCCCCTTGGCGAAGATGCGGCCGACGCCGCGCTCGGGCAGGACCGCGCCGTTCTCATCGCGGACTTCGAGGAAGTGGTCGGGCAAGGCGGGACCGCAGCGGGCGAAGTCGCGGGCGCGCTCGGAGCCTTCCGGCGCGTCGACGGCCAGGTTGTCGCGCTCGAGCCGTTCGACGTCCAGCGTCTCGGCCCGCAGGCCCTTGCCCAGCGGGGCCATCGACAGGGCCAGGGTCGCCTCGGCCATGCCGTAGCTGGCGACGAAGGCCTTGTCCGAGAACCCGGCGGGGCCGAACGCTTCGACGAAGGCCTTCAGGGGCGGCATGCGGATCATGTCGCCGCCCAGGCCCGCGCTGCGCCAGTGGGCGAGGTCGTAATTCTCCAGCGACTGGCCCTGGACGCGGCGGGCGCACAGCTCGTAGCCGAAGGTCGGGCTGTAGGCGATCGTGGCCTTGTTGCGGGTGATCAGGTCGATCCACAGCAGCGGCCGGCGGACGAAGGCGCCGGTCGGCAGCAGGTCGACCGACATCTGGCAGGCCAGCGGGCTCAGCAGAAAGCCGATCAGGCCCATGTCGTGATAGAGCGGCAGCCACGAGATGGCGCGGTCGGACGGCTTGACCTGCAGGCCATCGCGCGTGATCGCCACGCAGTTGGCCATCAGCGCCTTGTGGCGGACCAGGACGCCGGTCGGTGTCCGGGTGCTGCCCGACGAGAACTGCAGATAACAGGGATCTTCCGGCGTGATCGCGGGCAGCGCCGCGCCGCCGTCCTCCGGCAGGTCGGCCAGGACGCCGGCGAAGTCGAGGCCGGCGCGGGCGCCGATCTCGGCGACGAAATCCTTCAGACCGACCGGGCCGATCAGGATCCGCGCCTGGGCGGAGCGGGCCAGATTGGCGATCTGCTCGATATAGGCCTCGCGACCGCCCAGCGGGGTGGGCAACGCCATCGGGGCGGGCAGCAGGCCCGCGTATTGGCAGGCGAAGAAGGCGCGAACGAAGTCGCCGTCGGTCTCGGCCAGCAGGGCGACGCTGTCGCCGACCTTGGCGCCCGTGGCCAGCAGGCGGCGGGCCAGGACCTGTGCCTCCTCACGCAGCGTGGCGTACGGCAGGGCCTCGACCAACTCGCCGCGCAGCGAATGGAGGTTGATCCCCGTCTCGCCCGTGGCGGCGAAGTCCAGGGCCTCGGTCAGGGTCGGGAAGTCGGCGAACCGGACAGTACGCTCAGACGCCGTGGGGGTGATCATAGGATAGTCTTTCATCGTCTGTGCCGGGGCGCGCGGAGCCTTCCTCCGCCGCGAGTCGGGCGAGCCGGTGGCGCGCCATGAAATACATTCCAACCGCCATGGCCAGGGCTGACGCCACCAGAGCGGCGCCCGCGCCGGCCAGGCCGAACGCCTTGATAAGCGGCGCGAGCGTCGCGAGATAGGCGATAACGACCACAAGGCGAACCGCCAAGGCGGCGCCCGCCGCGCGCATGGAGACCAGCATCGGCTCCAGCGGCAGGGTCACCACGCCGACGGCCGCGGCGGCGACCTGCCAGTTCATCACGTCGGCGGCGGCGCCGAACGCCTGGCCCATCACCAGCTCCAGGATGGGGCGGCCGGCCAGCAGGCTGACCAGCAGAAGGACGCCCGCCGCCGCGCCGCCGATCAAGGCGATCTGGACGGCCAGCCGGGTCATGGCCTGCTGGCCGCCGGCGGCGCGCATCTTGGCCAGTTCGGGATAGAGGGCCGGAATCATCAGGCGCGCGGGCTTGGCCATGCCGTCGGCCACCTGCTTGCCGACCCGCCAATAAGCGGCTTGCACGGGTCCCAGGATCGCGCCGACCACCAGGGTCAGCACGTGGGTGAAGCCGACGTCGATCGTGCTGGAAAAGTTCGTGGCGATCGCGAACCGCCAGACGCCGGGCAGCCCCTCGGCCAACGGGCCCACCAGGCTGAAGCCCTTCAGGAGGCCGCGCGCGCGAAGATCCCAGACCGCGATGACGGCGATGTAGAGGAACGAGACGATGGTCCCGGCCGCCCAGGCCATCAGGAACCATTGGATCTCGGCGTGCAGGAGCGCGCAGATCGCGCAGCCGATCATCCGCACCAGCGAGCTCACCGCCTGCTCGGCGGCCAGATAGCGGAAGCGGTCGAAGAGTCGCAGGAGCCCGACGCCGGTGGCCGAGGTCATGACCCCGATCGACAGCGCGTAGAGCGCGCCGTAGCCGCTCATGCCGGGCGGCCATTTCAGCGCTTGCCAGAACAGGAACGCCCCGGCCACGCCCAGGGCGACGCCGAGCAGGCCGCTGATCAGGTCCAGCAGCAGCGACAGGCGCAGCACCTGCTGGAACTTGGGCCGGTCGCCGTCGAGGGCGGGCCCGGCGCCGAAGGTGATCAGGGTCTGCCAGGACTGGAAATGGGCCACCTCGCCGAGGAATTGGGCGAAGGCGTTGATCAGCACGACCACGCCCATCAGCTCCTCGCCCAGGCTGCGCGCGGTCAAGGCGATATAGGCCAGGCCGACCACGGCGTTGACGACGCGGCCGCTCAGCAACTGACCGGCGTTGCCCAGCACCTTGGCCAGCGGACCGGGCGGGGTCTCGGAAGGCGCGCCGGTCACCCCGCGCGCTCCGGCTTGTCGACAATGGCGCGCGCCGCGCGCCGTCCGGCCGGAACGCCGGCCATGGCCGCGGCCACCGACGGGCCGTGCCAGACCTGATGGTGTCGCGCGATATAGAGAAAGCAGACGCGTTCGCCGTCGATCACGTCAGCGTCCGGACTCAAGCCGCGTGCGCACGCGGCCCTTCAGCACGACCCGGTCGCCCTTGTCCGTGACTTGATAGCTGTTGGCCTTGGTGCTGCCCTTGGGACCCGCGCCGGCGATCCCGGACTGGCCGCTGACCTCGCCCGTGCGCATGTCGATCAAGGCGCTGGGCGCGTCGAAGTCGTAGCCGTCGCTGCTGGTGATCTGGACGTCGTCCTGCAGCAGCAGGGTGTGCTCGGCCTCGCGGAACAGGCCGGTCTTGGCGGTCGCCTGGCTGGGATTGGGCGCGCCGTAGCCGCGAACGAGGACGGGCGTGACCAGATGCAGAAGGTTCTCGTCCTTGGCGTCGCGCTCGGCGCTCTGGGCCGTGATCAGGAAGGCGCGGCCGTCCTTCAACACGCCGGTGAAGCGCGGCTTGTCCAGTTGCAGCGGCGTCTTGGCGGCCTGGGTCTGCACCTTGTTCGAGGCGAGCCCGCGCCAGGAGGCCTGGACGACCACCGCCAGGCCGATGCCGATCGCGAACACGGCCAGCCCCAGGCGCAGCCGGCGGACCGGCTCGCGGCGGCGATTGCGCGCCCGCTCCGCGGCGCTTTCGGTGGGGGGAGCGGCGCGAGCGCCTTCGGTCTGGGTGAGCATCGGCGAATGAAATAGTCCCGCGTCGTCGATCACCCAAGACCTTTGTTTCCCGGGCGCGCGCTACACACCGCCCGGTCGTCTCTCGGCGCGGGCTCCGCTGGGCGGCCCGGAGAAGCGCGTGATCCGCCGTCGCGAGGCGTGTAAGGTCGCCGCCATGTTCGATCGCCCCGCCCAGCACAAGGATTTCGGCGTCTTCCTGCCGGTGGCCAACGGCGGCTGGATCGTCTCGAAGGCCACGCCCGTCCTGGACGGCCTCTATGCCCAGAACCGCGCCGCGGCGGTCGCCGCCGACCGGATCGGCATGGATTTCGTGATGTCGATGGGCAAGTTTCGCGGCTTCGGCGGCGAGACCGACCACTGGGGGACCTCGCTGGAGTCGGTCACGCTGATGGCCGCGATCGCCGAGGCGACCCGCCGGGTGCGCATCTGGGCCACCGTGCATCCCCTGCTGCAGAACCCCGCCGTCGCCGCCAAGATGGTCGCCACCCTGGACCACATCAGCGGCGGTCGCGCGGGTCTCAACATCGTCGCCGGCGCCTACAAGGCCGAGTTCGACCAGATGAGCGCCTGGGACGACTCGCTGTCGCATGACGATCGCTATGCCCTGGCCGAGGAGTGGACCACGATCGTCAAACGCCTCTGGGCCGAGGACAGCGTCGACTTCGCCGGCCGTTACTTCACGATGAAGGACTGCCAGTCCAAGCCCAAGCCACTGTCTCGGCCGCGTCCCGAGCTGATCTGCGCCGGCATGTCGGATCGCGGGTTCCAGTTTTCCGTGCGCGAGGCCGACGCGTGCTTCATCGGCGGCCGCTCGCGGGCCGGGCATCGCGACGCCTCTCGCCGCGCCAAGGCCCTGGCGGCGGCGCTGGGCAAGTCGGTTCGCGTCTACGCCATGTGCACGATCATCCACGCCGAAAGCGACGCCGGCGCCGAGGCCCGGGTCCGCCGCTACGCCGACGGCGCGGATATCGGCGCGATCCTGTCCATGCTGGCCAGCTGGGGCGTGCCCGCCGATCGCCTCGACGCGACGGCCAAGGCGCAGGGTCCGTTCATGACCGAGACCGTTATCGGCTCGCCCGCCACCTGCCGCGAGCGGGTCGAGAGCTTCATGACCGAGTGCGAGCTGGACGGCTTGATGCTGATCTTCCCCGACTATGACGAGGGCCTGGCCATGTTCGGCGGCGAGATCCTGCCCGGCCTGCGCGCGGTGTTCTCGTGAGCCTGAAGGCCTGGATCGCCCCGGCGCGAACCGCGCTGTTGATCGTCGACATGCAGGTCGATTTCGCCTCGCCCCAGGGGGCGGCGGGCCGCTGGGGCCTGGACCTTTCCACGGTTCCTGAAGCGCTGGCGGCGGCCGAACGCTTGGCCGGCGCCGCTCGCGCGGCGGGTGTTCCGGTGATCTTCGCCGGCCTGTTCACGACGGCGGAGACCGACTCACCGGCCTTGATCGAACGTCTGCGCCGTCGCGGCGACGCGATCGACGCCGATGTCGCCATCTGCCGCGCGGACGCCTCCGGAAGCGACTTCGTCGGGCCGCTGCCCGCGCCGGGCGAGACGGTGATCCGCAAGACGCGCTACAGCGCCTTCTGGCGGACCGAGCTGGATGCCCGCCTGCGCGTGTTGGGCGTCGACACCCTCGTCCTGGCCGGCCTGACCACCGAATGCTGCCTCGCCGACACCGCGCGTGACGCCTTCAGCCACGACTACCACGTGTTCGTCGCCGCCGACGCCTGCGCGGCGTATGAGCCGGACCTGCACGCCGGCGCGTTGAAGATGCTCGACCTGAACACGGCGATCCTGACCGACACGGCCAGCGTCGCGCGGGCCTGGACGGCCTAGGCGGTCGCGGGCGCCATCGCCGCGCGGATGTCCTCTTCCAGCATCCACAAGCGGTCCTGGCCCCAATGGGCCTCGTACCCGCTGACGCGGACCGTCGGCGCGCCCCAAAGACCGGCGTCGAGCAGGGCGGCGCGGTTGGTCTCGGCGCGGTCACGCCAGCTTTCGTCGGCCAGAGCGGCCGTGGTCTGGTCGTCGGTCAGGCCCGCGCGCCGCGCGGCTTCGTAAAGACCCTCGTCCTCGGCCAGGGCGATTCCGTCGGCGAAGGCGGCTTTCAGGCCCGACTCCGCGAACGCCTCGCCGAGCCCCAGGTCGATGGCGTGATGCAGCACCGCCAGCGCCCGCTCGGCCCCGGCCCCGACCGGGTCGACGATCCTGCCGAATGGCAGGCCCAGCCGCTCGGCTTCGCGCTTGCAGTCCAGCGTGATGTAGAAGGTCTTGATGCGAGGCACGGCCAGGCCGCGCATGACCATCGGCAGGATCGGCCGCAGCTCGAGCCGGGCGCGATGGGCCCGCGCCAGCTCGCGAATGCGCGGCATGAAGAGCCACGAATAGGGGCTGCGGAACGAGAACCAGGCCTCGATCGTCGGACCCGGGCCTTCGTGCGACGGGATGAGACTCGGCTCGAACGCGGGCGCCAGCGGCGGGACGCCGGCCTCGCGATCCAGGCCGCGCGCCGCCAGGCGGCTTTCCAGCCAGCCCAGGCGGTCGACGCCCCAGAACCACTCGCCCTCGAAATGGAACATGCCGCCGAGATAGTGGCCAAGCTGCTCGCGGCGCGCCTCGCCCGCGCTCAGCAACCGGTCGGGTAGGGCAGGGTCCTGGGCGCTGGTCGCGGCGGCCATGCGGGCCAGGCTCTTGTCGTCGCCGGACCACAGGGCCGCGCCCGCCGCCGAGGCGATATCCGCGAAGCGGTCGCGTTGCAGAGCATCGGCCAGCACGGCCTGCAACTGGCGTACGGCGCTCGCGTCCGGCAGCTTGGCCCCCGCGGGGAAGCCGAGACCGCGCGCCTTGGCCAGCCGGGCCGCGTCCCCCAGGCCGTAGGCGCGAAGCCGCTCGCGATCGGGCGCGGCCGAGTCCGCCGGCGGCGGGACCAGAAAGATCTCGACATCCACGGCGTAGCGGTCGCGCAGGCGCGGCAGGACCTGGGCGGCCAGATGGGAGTAGGGGTCGTCGGCCTGATGGAAATAGCGAACGGTCGGCCGCTCGCCGCGCAGCCTCGCGTCCAGCGCGGCGAAGTCGCGCGCCATCCGGCGTCGGGTGGGGCTGGTCATGGCGCTGGTCACGGTTCGCATGATCTGGGTGCGCAGGGACATTCGAAGACGCCTCCATCGGTCGCGCGATGACATCTAGCGGCACGGTGAATGTCAATATATGGTTTGGGTAACGAGAGGGAGGCGTGCATGAAGGCCTGGAAGGTTCTCGCGACGATCGTCGTCGCGCTGGTCGTCGCCGGCGCGGCGGCCTGGCATTTCCGCTTCGACCTGATCATTCTGCTGGCCAAGTCCAAGCAGCCGAAGATCGAGGCCAACCATCCGGTGACCTGGGCCAAGGGCCCCGAGGCGCCCGCGCCGGGTCCCCGTCCGCCGAACGTGGTGTTCATCCTGGCCGACGACCTTGGCTATAACGACATCACGCTGAATGGCGGCGGCGTGGCGAACGGCGCGGTGCCGACGCCGAACATCGACTCCATCGCCCATCAGGGCGTGACCTTCGCCAACGGCTACGCCGGCAACGCTACCTGCGCGCCCTCGCGCGCGGCGATCATGACCGGCCGCTACGCCACCCGCTTCGGGTTCGAGTTCACCCCGACCCCCGTGGCCTTCTCGCGTGTCGTGGGCGGTCATGGCGGGGATCCGCTGCATCCCTCGCGCTTCAACGCCGGCGAGGTGAAGAACGCGCCGAGGGACGACAACACCGAGGCGGTGCCCTCGACCGAGATCACCATCGCCGAGGCGCTGAAGACCAAGGGCTATCACACGATCCATCTGGGCAAGTGGCACCTGGGCGGCGTCAAGGGCTCGCGGCCCGAGGACCAGGGCTTCGACGAGAGCCTCGGGTTCATGGCCGGCGCCTCGCTGTTCGCGCCGGTCGGCGACCCCTCGGTCGAGGAATCCCGCCAGGACTTCGACCCGATCGACAAGTTCCTGTGGGGCGCGCTGCCTTACGCCGTGCAGTACAACGGCTCGAAGATGTTCCACCCCAACGCCTACATGACCGACTATCTGACGGACGAGGCGGTCAAGTCGATCGGGGCCAACCGCAACCGGCCGTTCTTCATGTACCTGGCCTATAATGCGGTGCACACGCCGCTGCAGGCGCCGAAGGCCGACTTCGACGCGCTTTCGGGGATCAAGGATCACCGCCTGCGGGTGTACGGCGCGATGGTGCGCAATCTCGACCGCAACATCGGCCGCGTGCTGCGGGCGCTGAAGGATCAGGGGCTGGACGACAACACCCTGGTGATCTTCACCTCCGACAACGGGGGCGCGAACTATATCGGCCTGCCGGACATCAACCGGCCGTATCGCGGTTGGAAGGCGACCTTCTTCGAGGGCGGCATCCACGTGCCGTTCCTGCTGCGCTGGCCGTCGCAACTGCCGGCGGGCGCGGTCTATCGCAGCCCGGTCGGTCACGTCGACATCTTCGCCACCGCCGCCGGCGCGGCCGGCGCGGCCACGCCCAAGGATCGGGTGGTGGACGGCGTCGACCTGGTTCCCTTCGTGAAGGGCAAGGCCTCGGGCGACCCGCACAAGGCCATGTACTGGCGCTCGGGCCGTTACAAGGTGGTGCTGGCCGGCGGCTGGAAGCTGCAGGTGGCCGAGGAGCCCGATCGCGTCTGGCTGTTCGACCTGTCGGCCGATCCGACCGAGCGGCATGACCTGTCCAGGAGCCGGCCCGACAAGGTCAGGGAACTGCGGGCGACGCTCGCGCAGCTGGACGGCCAAATGGCCAAGCCGGCCTGGCCGTCGCTGCTGTCGGGCGCGATCTATGTCGACCACCCCGGCGGCGTGAAGGCCACGCCCAGCGACGAGTACATCTATTGGGACAACTGAGGGCGCTGCCGATCCTGATGGTCCTGGCGCTGGCGGGCTGCGGCAAGCCGGCGCCGAAGGCCTGTCTCGTCGGCCAGCCGGTCGCCGATCCGGCTCATCCCACCGCCGGCATGGTCCGCCTGGCCGGCCGCGACTTCCAGATGGGCGCGGCGCCGATGCGCGCCGAGGAGGGGCCGCCCCAGACGGTGAAGGTCGCGCCGTTCTGGATCGACCGCACCGAGGTCACCAACGCCGCCTTCGCGCGGTTCGTGGCGGCCACCGGCTATCGCACCCTGGCCGAACGTCCGCTGGATTCCGGCCGCTACCCCCAGCTGACCGAGGCGCAGCGGCGTCCGGCCTCGCTGGTCTTCGTGGGGGCGAAGGGCGCGCGGTCGGACGATCCCTCGCAATGGTGGCGGGTGATCCCCGGGGCCGACTGGCGTCACCCAGAGGGCCCAGGCTCGAACATCCGCGGCCGCGAGGCCTGGCCGGTCGTGCACATCGCCTGGGAGGACGCCATGGCCTATGCGCGATGGCTGGGCCGCGACCTGCCGACCGAGGCCGAGTGGGAATACGCCGCGCGGGGTGGCCTGGTCGGCAAGCGCTATGCCTGGGGCGACCAGCCGCAGGACGCCAAGCATCCGCGCGCCAACACCTGGCAGGGCGTCTTCCCGGCCCAGGATCTCGGCACGGACGGCTTCAAGGCCAGCCCCGCGCCCGTCGGCTGCTTCCCGCCGAACGGCTATGGCCTGGTCGACATGGCCGGCAATGTCTGGGAGTGGACCAAGGACTGGTTCAAGCCGGGCCTGGCCCCCGCCAGCGTCCTGGAGACCGGCGGTCCGCCCGAGATCCGCGCCCTTGACCCCGAGGAGCCGAACGCCCCCAAGCATGTGATCAAGGGCGGTTCGTTCCTGTGCGCCGACGACTACTGCTTCCGCTACCGGCCCGCGGCCCGAACGCCTGGGCCGCCCGACAGCGGGGCCTCGCATATCGGCTTCCGGACGGTCTATCGCGCGCGCTAGAAGCCCGCCGCCGGCTTGGTGCGGATGTTCAGCTGACCCGCCAGCCCCGCCTTGCGGTGGTGCTCGATGGCGTGCATCTCGGGCGACAGGGCCATCTTCTGGAAGGCGGCCAGAGACGGATATTCGGCCAGGGCCACGGCGTCCCACAGCTCCTCGACCTCGCCGATCATCAGGCCGGTGACGGGCCCGCTGTAGCGGATCTTGCCGCCCAGGGCGGTGACCAGCTTGGCCACCTCGGCGCCGTAGCGCGCATAGGCCTCGCGCCCGGACAGTTCTGGCTCAGAGCCATCCTCGTACTCGGCCTTCTCCTTGAACTTCAGCAGGTTGACCATCACGAACGGCCCATCCTCGGGCGCGCCGAAGAAGGCCTGGAACTGCTCGGGCGTCGGGAAGACGGTGTTGACGACTTTCATGGCGCGGGACTCCTAGGCCAGGGACGCGACGAGGCCGTCCAGCAGGGCGGCGATTTCGGCGGGGCTGTCTTCCTGGATGAAGTGGCCGCCCTTGAGCGTTGTGTGAGCGGCCTTTTTCGCGCCCGGCACGCGCGCCTGGAACGGCGCCTCGCCGCCGCGCGTGATCGCGTCGGCGTCGCTGAAGGCGGTGACGAAGGGCTTGTCGAACCGTTCCAGCACCGCCCAGGCCGCCTTGTTCTCGGCGACCGAGGCGTGTTCCGGAGTGATCGGCACCAGGGTGGGGAACTGCCGCGCGCCTTCCTTGTAGGTCTCGTCCGGGAACGGGGCCTCGTAGGCGGCGCGCTCGGCGTCCGACAGGTCGCGGGCCGTGCCGCCGTTCAGGATGAAGCCGATCGGCAGCTCCGGCACATTCTGGCTGAAGTTCAGCCAGGCCTCGAACCCGTCGGTCTTGCCGACCCCGGTCGGCAGGCCGGTGTTGGAGACCACCACGCCCGCGAACCGCTCGGGGAAGGCCGCCACCAGGCGCAAACCGATCAGGCCGCCCCAGTCCTGGCAGAACAGCACGATGTCCTTCAGGTCGTTCTGGACCAGCCAGTCGCTCATCCAGGCCACGTGACGCTCGTAGGTGTAGTCGGTGCGCTTGGCCGGCTTGTCCGAACGGCCAAAGCCCACCAGGTCGGGCGCCACGGCGCGGCGGCTGCGCTGGACGAGATCGGCGATCACCTTGCGATAGAGATAGGCCCAGGACGGCTCGCCGTGCATCAGCAGGATCGGCCGCTCATCGCGGGGACCCTCGTCGACGTGGTGGAGTCGCAGCGTCGCCCCGTCGGCGTCGCGCACCTCGGTATAGTGGGGCGCGTAGGGCCAGTCGGCCAAGCCCTCGAAGCGTTCGTCCGGCGTGCGCAACACGTCCATGGCGTCCTCCCTGTCATCCGTCGCGGATTTGTATTGACACTATGAGTGTCATTATGGAGCCTGTCGGTCAAGATCGAGCGGGAGGCGAACGTGCGGAAGGTGTGGATCGGGCTAGGGACGGTGGTCGGTCTGTTGGTCGTGGGCCTTGGCCTCGCCTGGCTCTTCCGCGACCGCATCGCGCTGGTGGGGATGCGCAAGGCCTACGAACAGATCCTGGCCAGCGATCCCGTGGCCGAGCTGCCGGACGGGCTGCACGTCGGTCTGTGCGGCTCCGGCTCGCCGATGGCCGATCCCACGCGGGCCGGGCCGTGCGTCGTCGTGGTGGCGGGCAAGGACGAGTTCGTCGTCGACAGTGGTCCCGGCTCGACGCGCAACCTGCTGCTGATGAACCTGCCGCCGCCGCGCGTCTCGGCGGCCTTCATCACCCACTACCACTCCGACCATATCGGCGATCTGGGCGAGCTGATGCTGCAGCGCTGGGCCGGCGGGGCGGCGAAGACGCCGCTGCCGATCTATGGCCCCCAGGGGCTGGACGGGGTCGTAAAGGGCTTCGAGGCCGCCTACCAGCTGGATCGCGGCTACCGCATCGCCCACCACGGCGAAAAGGTCGTGCCGCCCTCGGGCTTCGGCGGCGCGCCTCACGCCTTCACCGCCGATCCGGACGGTCAGGACGTGCTGGTGCTCGAAAAGCCCGGCCTCAAGGTCTTCGCCTTTCCGGTCATGCACCATCCGGTGGAAGGCGCGGTCGGCTATCGGTTCGAGTACAAGGGCCGCAGCGTCGTGATCAGCGGCGACACCGGCCCCTCCGAACGCCTGGTCCGCGCGGCCAAGAACGTCGACCTCCTGGTCCACGAGGGGTTGGCGCCGAACCTGGTGGCCGTCCAGCAGGATGTGGCGACCAAGGCTGGCAAGACCAACTACGCCCACATCTTCCACGACATTCTGACCTACCACACCGCGCCCGAGACGGCGGCGCGCGAGGCCAAGACCGCGGGCGTGAAGGCGGTGCTGTTCTATCACATCATCCCGCCGCTGCCGGTCCGGGCGCTGGAGGGGCCGTTCCTGGGCCGCTCGCGCGAGATCTTCGGCGGCCCAATGAGGGTCGGTCACGACGGCGATTTCGTTTCGCTGCCCGTCGGGTCGAAGGCGATGCATTGGTCGGACCGGCTGGCGCTGTTGAAGCTTTGAGGTGGTCGGGGGCGCGCCGGCGGTCTAAGCAGTCGGGCTGAACAGGGAGAGTCCCAGCCCGTGGAACCCGCCGCGCGTTATCTTCGTCGTAGCGACGTCGACAAGGACGAGCCCCTCGTCGACGGCCGCCGGCGCCGCTCGCAGGACAGCCGGGCGCGGATCGTTCAGGCCATGCTCGACTTGGTTCGCGAGGGGGGCGTTTCGCCCTCGGCCGAACTGGTCGCCGCCCGCGCCGACGTAGGGCTGCGCACCGTCTTCCGGCACTTCAACGACCTCGACAGCCTGTATCGCGAGATGTCGGCGGTCATCGAGTCGGAGCTGATGGCCCTGGTCCACACCCCCTTCAAGGGAACCACGTGGCAGGCGCGGGTGCTGGAACTGGTCGAGCGGCGGGCCTGGGCCTACGAGAAGATCGGCCCGTTCAAGCGCGCGTCGGAAGTGCACCGCCACCAGTCGCCGCCCCTGGCCGCCGACCACGCCCGCATGGTCGAAATCTCGCGCGAGATCCTGCGTCAGCAGCTGCCGACGGAGCTGGCCAAGGACCGGGTGCGCTTCGAGGCCATCGACATGCTGCTGAGCTTCGACGCCTGGAACCGGCTGCGCCGGGACCAGGACCTGTCCCCCAAGCGCGCGACCGAAGTGCTGCAGGCGGTCATCGCCGGTCTGCTGGAGGTCGCCGCCGACGTTCCTGGGAAGGTCACGGCGCCGGGCGAGGGTTAGACGCGAAGGGCTTGCGGTTCGGCTCCTGCCACGCGGTGTCAGGAGCCGCGTCGCGGTTCCTTGTCAGTCGCGCGGGGAACACCGAAGTTCTGGGAACGTTGTCGTCGCCTGGGCCTCGACAAGGCGCCGCTAAAGCCGACGGGGGGCCGTATGATTCCGGACGAAACGCTTGCCATTGACTGGTCCACGGCGCCGGGCGAGATCCTGCTGGAGCGCTATCACGCCGTTCGCCGCCGCACCGAGACGCTGGCCGCGCCGCTGTCGCCCGAGGACCAGGCGGCGCAGTCGATGCCGGACGCCAGTCCGACCAAATGGCACCGCGGGCACACGACCTGGTTCTTCGAGACCTTTCTGCTGACGCCTTATCTGCCCGGATACGCGGTCTATGACGAGCGCTTCGGTTATCTGTTCAATTCCTATTACGAGGCGGCCGGGCCGCGTCAGCCGAGGCCCCAGCGCGGCCTGCTGACGCGCCCGTCGGCCCAGGTGGTCGGGGCCTATCGCGCCCACGTCGACGCCGCCATGGCGCGGTTGCTGGCCGGTCCGCTGACGCCGGAGATCCGCGAACGGCTCGAGCTTGGCCTGAACCACGAGGAGCAGCATCAGGAGCTGATCCTGATGGATATTCTCCACCTCTTCGCCCAGTCGCCGCTGAGCCCGGCCTACCAGCCCGGCCCGGGCCCGGCGCGGCCGGATCCTGGACCCCAGCGCTTCCACCGCTTCGCCGGCGGGCTGGTCGAGATCGGGGCCGGGGAGGCGGGCTTCGCCTTCGACAACGAACGTCCGCGCCACAAGACCTTCGTCGCCCCTTTCCGCCTGGCCGATCGCCTCGTCACGAACGGCGAGTGGCTGGCCTTCATCGAGGCGGGCGGCTACGCCCGCGCCGACCTCTGGCTGTCCGAAGGCTGGGCCAGGGTTCAAGCCGAGGGCTGGGAGGCGCCCGCCTATTGGCGACGCGAGGCCGACGGCGCCTGGACCACCATGACCCTGCGGGGCCGCCATCCGGTCGATCCGCACGCTCCGGTCCTTCACGTCAGCTATTACGAGGCCGCCGCCTACGCCGCCTGGGCGGGCCGGCGCCTGCCGACCGAGGCCGAGTGGGAAGCCGCCGCCACGGCCAGCGGCATGTCCGCGGCGCTCCGCCAGCTGTGCGGCGCGGCCTGGCAGTGGACCGCCAGCGCCTACAGCCCCTATCCCGGTTTCAAGCCGGGGGGCGGCGCGCTGGGCGAGTACAACGGCAAGTTCATGGTCAGCCAGATGGTGCTGCGCGGCGGCTGCGAGGCCACGCCGCCGGGCCATTCCCGCGCCACCTATCGCAACTTCTTCTATCCCGGCAGCCGCTGGATGTTCGGCGGCGTGCGCCTGGCCGACGACGACCGCCTGGCCGAGGTGACGCCGGGCAACACCTTCCTCGACGAGGTGGTCGCGGGCCTATCCGCCACGCCCAAGACCCTGCCGGCCAAGTACTTCTACGACGCCGAGGGCTCGCGCCTGTTCGAGGCCATCTGCGATCTGCCCGAATACTACCTGACCCGCACCGAGACGGCGCTGCTGCGCCGCGTCGCGCCGGAGATCGCCGCGCGCATTCCGCAAGGGGCCGCCCTGGTGGAGTTTGGCAGCGGGGCCAGCACCAAGACCCGCATCGTGCTCGACGCCGCGCCCCAGATCGCCGTTTACGCTCCGGTGGACATCAGTCCCACGGCGCTCGACGAGGCCGCCGCGCGCTTGCGCGAGGCCTATCCGGATCTGGTCGTGGCGCCGCTGGTCGAGGACTTCACCAAGGCCATGACCCTGCCGGAAGGCGCTCAGGGCCATACGCCCGTCGGCTTCTTCCCCGGCTCGACGATCGGCAACTTCGCCCCGGCGGAGGCCGAGGCGCTGCTGCGGCAGGCGCGACTGTTGCTGGGCGAGGGCTCGCTGTTCATCGTCGGCGCCGACGTCGCCAAGGACCCGGCCGTCCTGATCCCGGCCTATGACGACGCGCAAGGCGTCACCGCCGCGTTCAACCGCAACGTCCTGGTCCACATCAATCGCGAGCTGGGCGGCACGTTCGACCCCATGGCCTTCGCGCACAAGGCGGTGTGGAACGCCGAGGAAAGCCGCGTCGAAATGCATCTGGAAAGCCGGCGCGACCAGATCGTCATGGTCGGCGACTACGGCTTCCGGTTCGCGGCGGGCGAGACCATCCACACCGAGAACTCGTACAAATATCCGTCCGAAGCCTTCGAGACCATCGCGCGGCGGGCGGGTTGGACGGTCGCCCAGCGCTGGATCAGCGAGGATCCGACCTTCGCGATCTACGCCCTCACCGCATAGGGGCGCAAAAAAACGCGCCGGCTCCGAGGGGATGGAGCCGACGCGTCGAATTCGGGGGCGATCGCCTTAAAGCCCGCGTTCGCCGGGGCGGCCGCCGCGCGAGGAAGATCCGCCCTTGCGACCGGCGTTGGCCGCCAGATCGCGGTCCTTGGCGAAGCTGCGCTTTTCGCTGGGCACGCTAGCTCCGCCCTTCCTGGCGATTTCGCGGCGGCGTTCCGGGTCCATGGCGGCGAAACCGCGACGACCGCGGGGACGTTCGCTATCGGTGTCCATGTGGGGCTCCTAGTCGGGACTGGTCACGGGCGGTACGGGCGAGAAGGCGGCGCCGTAGGGACGATCGTCCCCTGGATCGACCGGCGGCGAGGCGGGGGGCTCCTCGACCGGGATGACGCCGGGCTCGTACTCGGGCGGTTGAGGCTCGGTCGGAGGCGGGGCGTCTGGGTCGGTCACTGGCGTCGTTTCCTGCACGTTCCGGTGAAGTAACCAGCGAAGGCGCTTTCGGTTCACCGTGAAACCGCACTAATTACGCCGCACCGGGACGAGCCGGGCGTGAGGGAGTCGTCGGAGAATGCCTCGTAAGACCAAGAAGATGGTCGCTGGCGCGGTCGCTCATTGGCGTCTCGCCGCCGGCGTGGCGACGGGCCTCGTCGTCTGGTCGGCCGCGAAATATCTCGGCGCGCCGCGCGGCGCTCATCTTTTGTTGGGCTGGGACAGCGGGGCCATCGTCTATCTGCTGACGATGTGGACGCTGTTTCTGACGGCGGACGAAGCCGAGGTGCGATCCCGCGCCGCCCGCGAGGACGAGGGCGTTCCCGTCCTGATGCTGATCATCATGGCCGCGATCGTCGCCAGCCTGGGGGCGGTGGTCGACGCCATGATGGCCGTCAAGAACGCCGGCGCCGCGACCAAGTTCTTCATCGGCGCCTGCGCCGGCGCGACCTTGGTGCTGTCGTGGCTGGTGCTGCAGTCGGTGTTCGTTCTGCATTACGCCCATCGCAACTTCGGCGACGGCAGCACCAAGCAGGGGATCCAGTTTCCCGGCGAACCGCCGACCTGCTACATGGACTTCGCCTATCTGGCGTTCAGCGTGGGGGCGACGTTCCAGGTCTCGGACAACAGCATCCTGACATCCAAGCTGCGCAAGCTGGTCACCGCTCACGCGGCCACCGCCTATTTCTACAACACGGCGATCCTGGCGCTGGGCATCAACATCATCGCCAGCCTCGTCGGCGGCTAAGACGGACGGCCGCCGCCCCGGCCGCCGCGCCCGCCCCCCGGTAAGGGGCCCGGGCGCCCGCCGCCTTCGACGGCGGCCTGGGACGGGGTCTTGGGGAGCTCCTCCAGGGTCAGCTTGCCGTCCTTGTTGACGTCGAGCAGCGCGAAGCGGGTCTTGGCCGCCTTGACCGCCTCGGCCTTGCTGACGCGGCGATCGAAGTCGCCGTCGGCCGCCATCACGGGCTCGGGTTCGGCGATCAGGCCGTAGAGCGCCGCGCCTTGCAGTACATTGGACCCTCGCGGCCGAGGCGGTCGATCCCCGCCGCCGTCCTCCTGGCCCCGCGGACCGCCACGCATCGCGCCCGGCGCGACGCCGCCTATGATCTCCGGCGCGATATGCTGCTCGTAGTTCGAGACCTCGAACCCGTCGATGATCCCGTCGTGGTCGGTGTCGAGCACGGCGAAGAAGCGCAGGGCGTCGGCGACGAACTCATCGCGGCTCAGGGCGCCGTCGTGATCGGCGTCGGCGCCGGAAAACCACGCGGCGACGGGATAGGGCGCCCCGGCCGGCGCGCGGAACGGCTCGCCGGCGGGGCTGATGAACAGCTGAGGCCCGCGAGGGCGGCCTTCGCCGGGCGGCCCCTGGCGGGCGTCCGGGCCGGGCGGGCCTTTCGGCGCGGCGGCGCCGGCGGCCAAGGCGGCGGTGATCACGGCGGTCAGGCCCAGCGAGCGAAGCATCATGCGCGAAGTCTCCATGCGGCCAAGCTTTGAAGCGCCGGCCCATGGCGCGACGATGTCATCACGATCGGACGCGTTTGCCGGGCCGCAACAAAGCCGCCCCTTTCGGCCTCAATCCCCGACGATCAGGCCGGCAGGCGCACGCTCGCGCGAAGGCCGCCGCCGGGACGGTTCTGCAAGGTCACGTCGCCGCCGTGGGCGCGCGCCAAAGAGCGCACGACCGCGAGACCCAGGCCGATCCCGCCGGTCTCGCGATTCCGGGAGGGCTCGCCCCGATAGAAGGGCTCGAACACGCGCTCCAGCTCCGCGGTCGGCACGCCGGGGCCATCGTCGTCGACCTCGATGATCGCCATGTCGCCGTCGCCATAGACCTGGCCTCGCGCCGAGCCGCCGTACTTCAGGGCGTTCTCGACGAGATTGGAGACCAGGCGCTTCAGGGCCACGGGGTCGCCTTCGATCACCACCTTTTCGGCGCGCTCGACCGAGGCCTGGCCTCCGGTTTCGGCGGCCTCGTCCATGACGCTCTCCAGCAGCGAGGAGAGCTCCAGCTTCGTCCGCTCGGCCGGACGATTGGTGTCGCGGACGAAGCCGAGGGTGGCGGCGATCATCGCCTCCATCTGGTCGATATCGGCCGCGAGCTTCGGGCGGATGTCGTCGGGCGTGGCCTCGATGCGAAACTTCAGCCGGGTCAAGGGCGTGCGCAGATCGTGCGCGATGGCCCCGACCATGGCCGTACGGTCCTCGACATAGCGACGCAGGCGTTCCTGCATCATGTTGAAGGCGGTGGCCGCCGCCACGACCTCGCCGGAACCCGTGATGCTGAGCGGCGGGGTGCGCGGGTCCTTGCCCAGGCGCTCGGCGGCGTCCGCGAAGGCGGTGATGGGCTGCGCCAGGCGTCGGGCGAAGAGCCAGGCCAGCGGCGTCACCGCGATCACCGACAGCAACAGGATCAGCAGGATCCGCTGCTGCCAGTTGTCGAAGCGAAAGGTCGGCTTCGGCTCGACCACCAGCCACCGCCCGTCGCTCTGGCGCACGCCCAGCTTGAAGTCTCCGAAGATCAGGGGCTCATCGCGGCCCTGCGCGCGGGCGCCGCCGGGCGCGCCATTGCCGGGCTCCCGCGCGAACGGTTCGCGCGGACCGGAGCCGCCACGCGGCGGGTCATCGCTGGTCTTCGGCGGCGTCACGGGCGTGCGGCGGACGAAGAAGCGGGGGCCGTTGTCGATCTGCAGCTCGACGCGATCGGCGGGCACGCCGATCGCCCGGCCGATGCCCGCCTTGAAGTCGGCGCGGCGCGGGCTGTCGGGGCCGACCGAGTGAAGGGAGCCGCGTTGCTTGACCACCAGCAGGCGTCCGTCGCGGGGCTGCACGGGCTGACCGGTCTTCAGCGCCTTCACGATCTCGGCCGAGCGATAGAACTCGGGCGGCGGCGGGGGCAGGGTGAAGATGACGGCGATGGCGACGAGCTGCGCCGCCACCAGGGTGACGATCACCAGGCCGAGGGCCTGTACGAACAGCGGGGTGCCGCGCCGAACCGGCGTCATGGCGTGCGCACGACCTTGGCGGTGAACATGTAGCCTTCGCTGCGGATGGTGCGGATCAGCTCGCTGCCGCCGCCGTCGTCCAGCTTGCGCCGCAGGCGGCTGATCTGCACGTCGATGGCGCGGTCATAGGCGTCGCTGTCGCGGCCGCGCGCCAGGTCCAGCAGCTGGTCGCGGGTCAGCACGCGCTGGGGCCGCTCGACGAAGGCCCGCAACAGCGAGAACTCGCCGCTGGAAAGGTTGACCACCACCGACTGCGGGGAGCGCAGTTCGCGACGCACCAGATCCAGGCGCCAGCCGGCGAACTCGCAGGCCGCGCCCATGGCGTCGTCGCTCGCGCGCGGCTCCTGGCGACGCCGCAGAATGGCGCGCACGCGGGCCAGCAGCTCGCGCGGATTGCAGGGCTTGGGCAGATAGTCGTCGGCGCCCAGTTCCAGCCCGACGATGCGGTCGGTGTCCTCGCCCATGGCCGAGAGCATGATGATCGCCGGACCGTCGCTGGCGGACGACAGACGTCGGCAGATCGCCAGGCCGTCCTCGCCGGGCAGCATGACGTCGAGCACGATCAGGTCGATCGGCCCGCGCGCCAGCGCCTGCTCCATGGTGCGCGCGTCTTGGGCGGTCTCGACGGCGTAGCCATGACGCGACAGGAAGTCCGACACCACGTCGCGAATCCCCGGGTCGTCGTCAACGATCAGAATGCGCGGCGCGGCGCCGCGGGGCGCGTCGAGATCGGCCTGAGCGCTGTTTTGGGCGTTTTCCATGCGAATTTCCTGTCACGCCCCCGTCACGGTCAGATTTCACGCCTGAAACAGCGGCGCAACCCCGTCGTGCGATTCCGCGTCGCGCCGGCGGCGGGCTTCCCCCCTTTTTGCCAGTCGACGGCCTCCGGGATCCGGTTTGTCGTCCCCCCCTGTACGGCCGGGTCCCGGGATCTCCTCGCCTCGGATCAGCCCGGCGAGTGGTTCTTGGGCGCCTGATAGGCCTCGCCCTGCGCCCGCATCGCCGCGACGACGCGATCGCCGACGAAGGGATTGGACCGCCGCTCCGCGCCGAAGGTCGACATCGGGCCGTGGCCGGGCACGAAGCGGACGTCGTCGCCCAGCGGCCAGAGCTTGCCGGTGATCGCGTCGATCAGATCCTGATGGTTGCCGAGGGGGAAATCGGTCCGGCCGATCGAGCCCTGGAACAGCACGTCGCCGACCTGGGCGAACTTGGTCTCGCGGTGGAAGAACACCACGTGGCCGGGCGTGTGGCCGGGGCAGTGGAAGACCTCGAATTCGGTCTCGCCCAGAGTGACGGTGTCGCCGTCCTTGAGCCAGCGGTCGGTGACGAAGATGCGCGCCTCGGGCATGCCGTACATCTCGCCGGACTGCTGGATGCGGTCGATCCAGAACTGGTCGTCCTCGTGCGGGCCTTCGATGGGGACGCCGGCGCGGGCCTTCAGCTCGGCCGCGCCGCCGGCGTGGTCCATGTGGCCGTGGGTGATCCAGATCTTCTCCAGGGTCAGGCCCTTGTCGGCGATCGCCTTCAAGAGGCGGTCGACCTCGCCGCCCGGATCGATCACGGCGGCCTTCATCGTCTTGGCGCACCAGACGATCGTGCAGTTCTGCTGCAGCGGCGTGACCGGGGCGATGACGGCGCCGATCGGCATGGCCTGGCTCATGAGCGGGCTCCAAGGAAAAAGGGCGGGAGCCGAAGCGCCCGCCCTTCCGACCTAGCGGCTATCGGCCGAAGATCAAGAACGCTCTTCCGTCGAACCCGGCGCCGGCGCGCCCGGCATCGGGGCGACGCCGGTGGCCGGAGCGTTCGGATCGAGCTCCGGCACGTCCACCACGCCCTTGCGCACGTTCGACTGCCAGAAGCCGTAGACGAAGTAGAACAGCAGCCCGATCGCGGTCCAGACGTAGAACACCGTCTTGGATTCCTTGCCGAGGCTCAGGAACAGCACCACGCAGCCGATGATCGACAGCGGCGCCACCACGAACAGCAGCGGCGTCCGGAACGGGCGCGCGCGGTTCTTGTCGGTGAAGCGCAGGATCATCACGCCCAGCGACACCGCCGCGAAGGCGAACAGCGTGCCCGAGTTTGAGTAGTCCGCCAGCTGGCCGACCGGCAGGAACGCCGCGGCGACCGCGACGGCCACGCCGGTGATCAGGGTGATGATCCACGGCGTCTTGAACTTGGCGTGGACGGCGCTGAGGCCCTTGGGCAGCAGGCCGTCGCGCGCCATCACGAAGAAGATGCGGGTCTGGCCGTACATCATCAGCAGCACGACCGAGGGCAGGGCGATCGTCGCCGCCAGGCCCACCGTGTAGCCGGCCAGCGGGTGGCCGACCTCGCGCAGGACGTGAGCCAGAGCCTCCTTCGAGCAGACCAGCGGCGCGTGCGCGCTGGTGCAGGCGGCGCTGGCGTAGAGGGCGGGCGAGCCGTCGGCGAAAGGCAGGCCGGTCGCCGGGTCGACCAGCGGCTGGGCGCCGAACGAACCGATCACGCCGCCCGCGACCAGCAGGTAGAAGATCGTGCAGATCAGCAGGCTGGCGATCAGGCCGATCGGAACGTTGCGTTGCGGGTTCTTGGTTTCCTCGGCCGCCGTCGAGACGGCGTCGAAGCCGACATAGGCGAAGAAGATCGAAGCGGCCGCGCCCAGCACGCCGGTGCCCGACGACCCCAGCGGATTGCCCCAGCCGCGGGGCGTGAAGGGGTGGAAGTTCGCGCCGTGACCCAGGGCGATCGGCAGGGTGATGATCACGAACAGCGACAGGGCCGCGACCTTCACGGCCACCAGGATCGCATTGAAATTGGCGCTTTCCTTGGTGCCCAGGATCAGCAGGGCGGTCACGACCGCCGTGATCACCACGGCGGGCAGGTTGACCACGCCGCCGACCTCGCCGCCTTGGATGAAGCCGCCGATGGAGATCTTCGGGCCGACCGTCAAGGCATGGGGTATGTGTACGCCTATGGCGTCGAGGAAGCCCACGATGTGGCCGGACCAGCCGACCGCGACGGCGCTGGCGCCCAGCGCGTATTCAAGGATCAGCGCCCAACCGACCAGCCAGGCGACCACCTCGCCCATGACCGCGTACGAATAGGTATAGGCCGAGCCGGCGACCGGCACCATCGAGGCGAGTTCGGAGTAGCAGAGCGCGGCGACCGCGCAGACCAGACCGGCGATGATGAACGAGATCATCATGCCGGGGCCGGCTTTTTGAGCGGCGGTGGCGGTCAGGACGAAGATGCCCGTGCCGATCACCGCGCCGATTCCCAGCAGCGTCAGCTGGACGGGACCTAGCGAGCGGTGCAGGGATTTTTTCTCAGCCGTCGCCAGGATCGCATCAAGCGATTTTACGCGCCACATAGTTCCTCCTCGATAGGCAAGACTCCCCCCGGGGGTCGCCTTTAGAAAATTTTGCGGACCGTGACCCTTTTATGAGCATGGGGTCAAGGCCAACTGGTGAATGGGCGTAAATGTTCTCCGGAGGCGCGGCGCGTCCAGTCCTCCTTGGCGACGCGGCCCCGCGCCGGTAAAGCGGGCGCGATGTTGCCCATTTTCGAGGCCATGCCGGCGCTGAAAGACGCCTTGAGCGCGCGGGAGAGCGCCGTTCTCGTCGCGCCGCCCGGCGCGGGCAAGACCACGGCGGTCCCGCTGGCCCTGCTGCACCAGCCTTGGGCGGCCGGCCGCAAGATCATCGTGCTGGAGCCCCGGCGCCTGGCCGCGCGCGCCGCCGCCGCGCGCATGGCCGCCAATCTGGGCGAGAGCGTCGGCGACACGGTCGGCTTCCGGGTCCGCCTCCAGTCCAAGGTCTCGGCCAGGACGCGGATCGAGGTCGTCACCGAGGGCGTCTTCACGCGGATGATTCTGGACGATCCGGGGCTGGACGGCGTCGCCGCCGTGCTGTTCGACGAGTTCCACGAGCGCAGCCTCGACGCCGACCTTGGCCTGGCCTTCGCGCGCGACGCGCAGGGGCTGCTGCGCGACGACCTGCGCCTCCTGGTCATGTCGGCGACCCTGGACGGCGCGCGCGTCTCGGCCCTGCTTGGCGAGGCGCCGGTCGTCGAGAGCCAGGGGCGGATGTTCCCCGTCGACACCCGCTATCTCGGGCGCGACGAGCGCCAGCGGCTGGAGGAACGCGTCGGCCGCGCGGTCGAGCGGGCGCTGGCCGAGGAGACCGGTTCGATCCTGGTGTTCCTGCCGGGCCAGGGCGAGATCCGCCGCGCCGAAAGCTGGCTGAACGAGCGCCTGCGCCGGCCGGAGGTCGACATCGCGCCGCTCTATGGCGCCTTGGAGCCCGCCGCCCAGGACCGCGCCATCTCGCCCGCGTCGGCGGGGCGTCGCAAGGTGGTGTTGGCCACCTCGATCGCGGAGACCAGTCTGACCATCGAGGGCGTGCGGGTGGTGATCGACGCCGGCCTGGCGCGCGTGCCGCGCTATGACCCCGCCTCGGGCATCACGCGGCTGGAGACGGTGCGCGTCAGCCGCGCCGCCGCCGACCAGCGCCGGGGCCGCGCCGGCCGCGTCGAGCCCGGCGTCTGCTATCGTCTGTGGGACGAGCCGGAGACCCGCTCGCTGCCCGCCTTCGCGCGGCCGGAGATCCTGGAGGCGGACCTGTCGCGCCTGGCGCTCGACTTGGCCCGCTGGGGCGCGCGCGATCCCTCGGGCCTGACCTTCCTGGATCCGCCGCCGGCCGCCGCCTTCGCCGAGGCGCGCGCCTTGCTGACCCGCGTCCAGGCGCTCGACGCCCAGGGCGACCTGACCGCCCACGGCCGGGCCCTGGCCGACATGCCGCTGCCGCCGCGCCTGGCCCACATGGTCGTGCGCGCCGCCGCCTCGGGCCAGGCGCGCGAGGCCGCCGAGATCGCCGCCGTCCTGACCGAGCAGGGCTTGGGCGGCAGGGATGTCGACCTGCGCCGGCGGCTGGAGAACCTGCACCGCGACCGCTCGCCGAGGGGACGCGACGCCATGGCCTTGGTCGAGCGCTGGGCCCGCGCGGCCGGCCGGGGGGCCGGCGCCAAGACCTTGGAGATCGGCGCGATGCTGGCCGAGGCCTATCCGGAGCGTGTGGCCAAGGCGCGCGGCAAGCCCGGCGAGTTCCAGCTGGCCGGCGGGCGCGGGGTCTATCTGGAGCCGACCGATCCCCTGGCGCGCGAGCCCTGGCTGGCCGTCGGCGAACTGGGCGGCGGCGAGGCCCGCGACCGCATCCTCCTGGCCGCCGCCGTCGACGAGGCCGATCTGCGCGAGACCTTCGCCGACCGGCTGGTGGCCGAGGATCGGCTGGAAACGTCGGGCGGCAAGGTCCGCGCCAAGCGGCTGCTGCGCCTGGGTAGACTCGTGCTCGAGGAGCGGCTGATCGACAGTCCCGATCCGGCCATGATCTCCGGCGCGCTGCTGGACCAGGTCCGCGCCGAGGGTCTCTCGGCGCTGCGCCTGGGCGAGCGGGGCAGGGCGCTGCTGGATCGCGTGGCGTTCCTGCACGAAGTCGATGGCGAGGAATGGCCCGACCTGTCCGAGCCCGCCCTGATCGCGAGGCTGGACGAGTGGCTAGAGCCGCTGCTGGCCGGCCGCTCGTCGCTGGCGAGCCTGGACGAGGGGACCTTGCATGACGCCCTGAAGACGCTGGTGCCCTGGGACCTGCAGCGGAAGATGGACGCGCTGCTGCCCGCCCGCTTCGAGGCGCCGACCGGCAACACCTTCGCCATCGACTATTCCGCTGAAGGGGGACCGCGCGTCGAGGTGCGGGTCGGCGAACTCTATGGCCTGGCCGAACATCCCAGCGTGGCCGGCGGTAAGGTGCCGCTGACGCTCGCGCTGCTCTCGCCCGCCCACCGCCCGATCCAGATCACCAAGGACCTGCCGCGCTTCTGGAAAGGCTCGTGGCGCGAGGTGAAGGTCGAGATGAAGGGCCGCTATCCGAGGCATGTCTGGCCGGATGATCCGGCCAGCGCCGCGCCGGTGACAAGAGCGAAGCCTCGGGGGACTTGAGGTGGAAGGGAGGTCTTTGCTCATCAGCGGATCTTTAAATCCTCCGTCATTCCCGCCCTTGTGGCGGGAACCTCTCTCTACGCCGCAGGTGCGGGAGGGGCGGACCGCTAAGCAGTCCGCTGGTGTCTCACGTGTGAGCTGAACCAGGGGTTCCCGCCACGAGGGCGGGAATGACGGTTGGTATGGGAGCGGTGCAGCGCCGACTTACGCCTGTGCCGCCGCTCGCGCGCTACCCGGTCACCGTATAGATCATGATGCCCGTGGCCACCGACAGGTTCAGGCTGTCCGCCCGGCCGCGCATCGGGATCTTCACATTCACATCGCACGCCGCCGCCAGCTCCGGCGGCAGGCCCTGTTGCTCGTTGCCCATCAGGATCAGCGAGGGCTTCACATAGTCGGCGGACTTGTGGTCGACGGTGGCGGTCAGCAGGGTGCCCACCACGCTGCCGGGCCAGGTCTCGCGCCAGGCCAGGAACTCCGGGATCGTGGCCTTGGCTATCTTCACCGCGAAGATCGAGCCCATGGTCGCGCGGACGCCCTCGACCGAATAGGGGTCGACGCAGTCGCCGACCAGGATCACCCCGCCGCAGCCGGCCGCATCGGCGGTGCGGATGACGGTGCCGAGGTTGCCGGGGTCGCGGACGGCCTGCATGGCCACCCAGCAAGGCGCGCTTTCGGGAACGATCGCCGACAGCGGCGTGAACACCTGCCTGAACACCGCGACCACGGCCTGCGGGTTGTCGCGGCGCGAGACCTTCTCGAGGATCTCGCGATTGACCTCGATGACTTCGCCGCCGGCCTTCAGGCACGCGGCGACGGCCTTCTTCAGCATCGGATGGTCGGCGGCGTCGGGGCCGTACATGACGATCTTGGGCGCGTGGCCGCAGTCGATCGCCTCGATGACGATCTTCAGGCCCTCGGCCAGGAACAGGCCGCTCTCCTCGCGCTCCTTGCGCATGTGCAGGGCGCGGACCGCCTTGACTGTGTTGTTGGTCAGGGAGGTGACGGTCTTGGTGTTCATGTCGCTTAGCCCTCCCCAGAAACATCAGAAGACCAGCGCGCGAAGAACGACAGGCCGATCTGGCGGTCGCCCCTTTCCTCGACCAAGGCCAGTTCGCCCCAGTCGATGACGCCACCGCGCCCCTGAAGCTCCTGCGCTAGCAGACCCGACATCGCCGCGCCCGAAACCCGCGCGGCATAGGCGTTCATCAGCAGGAAGGAGGCGTCGTCCGACAGCAGCGTCGCGCAGTCCTTGGTCAGGGCGGCCAGGTCTTCGAACAGGCGCCAGACCTCGCCGTCGGCGCCGCGGCCGAACTTCGGCGGGTCCAGGATGATCCCGTCATAGCGGTTGCCGCGCCGCACCTCGCGGGCCACGAACTTGCGGGCGTCCTCGACGATCCAGCGGATCGGCTTGTCGGCCAGGCCGGCGAAGGCGGCGTTCTCGCGCGCGAAGCCCACCGACTTCTTGGAGGCGTCGACATGGGTGACGGCCGCGCCGGCGGCGGCGCAGACCAGCGAGGCGACGCCGGTATAGCCGAACAGATTCAGGATCTTGGGCTGGCCCTCTGAGGCCTTGTTGAAGGCGCGGACCCGTTCGTCCTGCCACGCCCAGTTGGCCGCCTGCTCGGGGAAGAAGGCCAGGTGCCGGAAGGGCGTGAACTGGCCGTGGAACTTGGCCTGGCCCCAGGCCAGGTCGAACTTCTCGATCGGCTTGCCCTTGAAGCGCCAGCGGCCGGCCTCGTCCTCGTCGGTGGGATCGAAGACGGCGTCGGCGTTCTCCCACACCCTCTGGTCCAGGCGCGGCTTCCAGAAGCACTGCGGCTCGGGCCGCACCACGGTGTAGCGGCCGTAGCGCTCCAGCTTCTTGCCGTCGCCGCTGTCCAGCAGGGCGTAGTCGGCCCAGCCGGGGGTGCGCATGACGATGGGGGCGGGGGCGATCTTCGGGGCCATCGCCCGCCCATACCGCCTTAGGGCGCCGGGCGTCCAGAGCGCGGGGCGTGCAGCGTCTTGTCCCAGCGGTGCGGGGCGGTGACGAATTGATAGAGGGCCTTGGCGGCCGCCAAGCTCTGCAGGATCCAGTAGCCGGCCATGCCGAACAGGTGCAGCGCCTTCGGCTGGCCGCCGGCGCGGACCATGCCGCGCGCGCCGGCCACGACCGCCGAGCCCCAGCCCAGGCCGTAGAGCATCAGATCCCAGATCGGGATCTCGAACCGGCCGTCCGGCACGTAGTCGATCGCCGCCAGGCCTATGGCCACAGCCATCACCGGCCCGTGCAGGTGCGACGACGCCACCGACTGCGCCAGCGTCAGGATCAGGGCGACGGCGTTGCGCGGCTGGCGCGGAATCTGGCCGCGCGCGTGGACGGCCAGGGTCTGCATGTGGCCCTTGATCCAGCGGGCGCGTTGCGGAAACCACTGGGCCGAGGTGGTCGGGGCGGTCTCCCAGGTGGGCCGGCCGATCACGCCCAGCCGATAGCCCGCGGCGGCGAGCCGGAAGCCGACGTCCGCGTCCTCGGTCACGTTGTAGGCGTCCCACGCGCCGACCTTTCTCAAGGCGGCCGTCTTGAAGTGATTGCTGGTGCCGCCCAGCGGGAAGGCCAGCCCCCAGCGGGCCAGGGCCAGCAGCAGCACCTCGAAGTGGGCGGCGTATTCCAACCGGAACTGCGAGGGCAGGAAGAGCGGGAAGGCCGGCTCCTCGATCCGCAGCGGCGCTTGCAGGCAGGCCAGGCGCGGATCCGAGGCGGCGAAGCGCGCGGCGGCCTCGCGCAGCTGACCGGGGTCGGGCATGTCCTCGGCGTCGTAGATGACGACGAGGTCGCCGCGCGCCCGCTCCAGCGCGAAATTGCACGCGCGCGGCTTGGTCTTCGGCGTCCCCGGCGGGGCGATCAGCACTTGCACGAAGGTCGGCAGGCGAAGGCGGCGAACCGCCGCCAGGGTGGTCTCGTCGTCGGCCTCCAGCACGATCAGCGCCTGGAGTCGCTCGCGCGGGTAGTCGATCGCCGAAAGGCTCGCGACCAGTTCGGCGACGACCTCGGCCTCCCGGTAAAGCGGCACGATGATCGTGTAGGCGGGGAGCGCCTCTTCGTCGAGCGGCGGCGGCTCGGCGGCCGGCAACGGCGTGCAGGCCGCGGCCAGCCGCGTGACCCCGCCCAGCAGGAACACGGCGAAGAACGCGTGGTGCGCCACGATCAGCGCGCCCGTCGGATCCAGCGCGACGCCGATGGCGGCCAGCAGGCCGCTGATGGCCACCGTCGCCGCCTGGGCCTGGCTCAGGGTCTGGTGCGCGCCGTCGCGGCTCGCCGCCGCGCCCCACGGCGCGTCCCGTTCGATCGCCGCGGGTCCGACCGCCGGCGCGATCGCCGGTTCAAGTCGTCTGTCTTCGCGCGCCATGGATGGCTCCCGATCCGCCGCTCGCCCCAACGGCGGCAGATAACGGAATCACAACCGAAGGGTGTCAATAGCCAAAAATGCGCGTTTTACGCTTGCGCCTCGCGCGCGCGAGCCTGAATTCTCCTGCCACGCACGTTCTTGCGACGGCTGAGTGATTCCCGTTTAGTGTCGGGCGGGGGAAATGAAGGGGAAGCCAGGTTCGTGAGCGTCGCACTGAAAAAGCCTCAGAAGTCAGCCAGAAAACCCAAGGGCGACGGGCACTTGCGACGGGGCGAGATCCTGGCCGCGGCCGAGCGGATCTTCATCGCCGAGGGCTATTCCGGCGCGACGATCCGCAAGATCGCCGACGCCGTCGGGGTCTCGTCGACCGCGCTCTACATGCACTTTCGAGACAAGGATCAAATTCTGCTCGAGATCAGCAACGACGCCATCGAGCGCTTGCTGGAGCTGAACACCCAGATCGCCTCGCGGCCCATCGACCCGGTCTCGCGCGTCCGGCTGATGCTGGAGGCGTACATGCGGTTCGCCCTCGACAACCCCAACACCTACCAGCTCGTCTTCTGCACGACCGGCGATCACATCTCGTCGGACAAGGTCGGCGACACCATGGCCCTGGGCGATCGCTGCTTCGAGAAGTTCAGCGAACCCGTCCATCAGATCGCCGCCCAGGGGCGCCTCCGCTCCGGCTCCGCGGTCCAGGCGGCCGAGGTGCTGTGGAGCGGCTGTCACGGCCTCGTCTCGCTGCTGATCACCAAGCCGTCGCGCACCTGGTCGGACGCCGAGGGGCTGATGAAGGTCATGCTGGACGGCCTTCTGCACGGCCTGGTGACGGACTGACGGCGTGAGTGCGGCCAGGGTCTTGCGCGCCCTCGCGGCGGCGCTGGCGTTCGCGCCGGTCTCGGCCGCGGCCGCGCCGCGCGTGATGTCGCTGGACTCCTGCGCCGACCAATACGTGCTGGCGCTGGCCCCGCGCCAGACCATCGTCGGCCTCTCGTATCGCGCGGTGGCGGCCGACAGCTATATGCGCGCTTCGGCCGGGGGCCTGCCGCTTCGGCGCGCGACCTTCGAAACGCTCGTGGCCGCCAAGCCGGACGTGGTCGTGCGCCTATGGGGCGGCGACGCGCGGCTGGTCCGGGCCTTGGACCACAAGGGCGTGCTGACCGTCACGCTCGACGACGCCAGCGATTTCAACGGCTTGCGCGCCAATGTCCGCAAGGTGGCGGCCGCGCTGAACCGTCGGCCGCAGGGCGAGGCGCTGGTCGCGCGGATGGACGCGCAACTCACCCAAGCGGCCGGGGCGGGACGAGGGCGGCCTGCGCTCTATCTGACGCCGGGCGGCTTCACGACGGGCTCCGGGACGCTGATCGACGCCCTGCTGAAAGCGGCGGGCTATGCGAACGCGGCCAAGGGCGCGTCCTACGCCCCGGTCTCGCTGGAGGGGCTCGTGATGGCGCCGCCAGCGGCGGTGGTGCTGGGCCTGTTCGATCTGGCGCGCGCCGGGGCCGACCGCTGGGGGCCCGGCCGTCACGCCGCGCTCCAGGCCGCGATCCGCGACCGCACCGTCGCCTCCATGCCGGCCAAGCTGGTCGGCTGCCCCGGCTGGTTCGCCGCCGAGGGCGCCCTGGATCTGGCCAAGGCGTCGCGATGAGCCTTCCTCGCCTTTGCCTCGCGATGATCCTGGCCCTGAGCGGCGTCGCGGTCGTCGCCATTTGCCTGGGAGAGACACCGCTTACCCTGGCGCAGTACGCCCAGGCGCTCGCGCACCCGGCCTCGCCGCCGGGCGAGGTGCTGTGGAGCATCCGCGCGCCCCGCGTCCTCGTCGCGGCCCTGGTCGGCGCGGCGCTGGGCCTTTCGGGCGCGACCATGCAAGGCCTGCTGCGCAACCCGCTCGCCGATCCCGGCGTACTGGGCGTCTCCGCCGTCTCCGGCCTGGGCGCGGCGCTGGCCATTTCCATGGGCCTGGCGGTTCTGCCGGGCGCGATCGAGCTCGCGGCCCTGGCGGGCGCCTTGGTCGCTGGCGCGCTGGTCGTCGTTCTGGCCGCGCGGTTCCGCGAGCCCGAGGCGCTGATCCTGTTCGGCGTGGCGCTGTCGGCGCTGGGCGGCGCGCTGACCGCCCTGGTCTTCAACCTCTCGCCCTCGCCGGTGGCGACGGCCGAGGTGATGGCCTGGCTGATGGGCTCGGTGCAGAACCGCGACGCGCTCGACGCCTTGCGCGCCCTGGTTCCGATGACGATCGGCGCGATCCTCTGCGCGCGCGCGGGCCGGGGCCTTCGCATGCTGACCCTCGGCGAGGAGGTCGCTCGGATGTCGGGCCTGCCGATGGCCAGGCTTCGGGTCCAGGCCGTCGCCGGCTCGGCGCTGCTGACCGGCGCGGCCGTCGCGGCGGCGGGGGTGATCGGCTTCGTGGGCCTCGCCGCGCCGCACCTGGTTCGCGCGCTGGTGCGGGACGATCCCAAGCGCCTCCTCTGGCCCTCGGCCCTGGCCGGCGCGCTGTTGCTGGTGCTGGCCGACCTCGCGGCGCGTGTGATCCCGACCGAGCAGGAGCTGAAGCTCGGCGTGGTCACGGCCCTGTTCGGCGCCCCGGCCTTCGCCCTGCTGGCCTGGCGCGCCTCGCGGAGCTGGCGGTCATGAGCGCGCCCTGGGTCCTCAGCGAGGTCGCGACGCGGCACGGCGCGAACACCGTGCTGAACGGCGCGTCGCTGACCGTCGCCGCTGGCGAGGTGGTGGGGGTGGTCGGGCCGAACGGCGCCGGCAAGACCAGCCTGCTGCGCGCGGGACTTGGCCTCCTGCCGCTCGCCGCCGGGGAGGCGAGACTGGCGGGCATGAGCGTGGCGACCCTGACGCCGGGGGCGCGCGCCCGTCTCGCCGGTTACCTGCCGCAGGACCGCCGCGTCGCCTGGAACCTGCCGGCCCGCATGATCGCCGCGCTGGGCGCCGCCGACCTCGCCGAGGACGCCGCCGACGCGCGGGCCCTGGACGCTCTGGCGCGCGTCGGCGCTGATCATCTCGCCGACCGAGGCGCGCTGGACATGTCCGGCGGCGAGCGGGCCCGGGTGCTGCTGGCGCGCCTCTTGGCGACGCGCGCGCCGCTGCTGATCGCCGACGAGCCGGTGGCGGGGCTCGATCCCGACGCCCAGCTCCTGACCCTGGACCTGCTGCGCGCCGAGGCCGCCAAGGGCGCGGCCGTGGTGGCGACCCTGCACGACCTTGGCTTGGCCGCCCGGTGCTGCGACCGGATCATCGTCCTCAGCCATGGCCGCATCGTCGCCGAGGGCCCGCCCCGCGAGGCGCTGTCGCGCTTCATCCTCAGCCATGTCTTCCGACTGGACGGCGAGTTGGTGGAGACCAGCGCCGGACCCGTGCTGGCCGCGCGACGGATCTAGCCTCGGGCGGCGAAACCTCGCGCCTAGACAAGCTCGGGATGAGGTTTTCAGGACGGCGCGACGTTGAACAAGCCCTCACCCCGAGCTTGTCGAAGGGCGAGGGCTCGGCGCCTAGGGCTGCGCCGTCGGCGTATAGGCCGCCGCCACCGACGGCGTGTAGACATAGCCGCCGCGCTTGAGGTCGGCCGACAGGGTCAGCGGCGCGACGCCGCCGTTCAGTCGAGCGCGGTAGACCATCGTCGTCTCCATGGTCCGCATCACGTAGTTGCGGGTCTCGGAGAACGGGATGCACTCGATGAAATCCAAGGGATCGGTGGCCGCGCCGCGCGGGTCGCCGCACAGGCCCGCCCACTGCGCCGGACGACCTGGGCCGGCGTTGTAGGCGGCCGAGGCCATGATGTACGAGCCGCTGAAGCTGTTGATCATGTCGCCCAGATAAACCGAGCCCAGGCGCATGTTGTACGAGGCGTCGGTCAGCCGGTCGATGCTGTGCGGCTCGCCCAGCTTGCGGGCGACGATCGCGGCGGTGGCCGGCATCAGCTGCATCATGCCGCGCGCGCCGACGCCCGAGCGGGCGGCCGGGTCGAAATTGCTCTCCTGCCGCGAGATGGAATAGACGAAGGCCGTCTCGGCCGCGCCGGGGCCCGGCGTGAAGTGATGGTCCAGCAGCGGATAGCCGCGCTCGGGCAGGATGAAGCCGCGCTGGGCGGCCGTGCGCACGGCGCGCATGGCCAGGTCCTGGTCGCCATAGCCGCGCGCCAGGTCGACGAGCAGGGCGCTCTCCTCGGCGTTAGGGAGGGTGTCGTCGATATAGAGCACCAGGCTGCGGAACAGGTCGCGATTGCCGATGTCGGCCAGGATCCGCGCCGCGCGGATCTGCTCGCGACCGAAGAAGCGGGCGCGGTCGGCCTGGGTGATCGCCGGGTCGCGATCCAGGCGCAGTTCCTTTATCCCCGCCTTCTCCGCCGAGAGCTGTCCGTAGAAGGTCGTGATGTAGCGCGCGCCCTCGCCATAGAAGGCCTGGGCGGCGATCAGGTCGCCCTGCGCCTCGGCCGCGCGGCCCTGCCAATAGAGCGCCCGGCCCTTGGTGATCGGCGAAGCGCCGACGGCGGCGATCTGGGCGAAGTGGGCGGCCGCGGCGTCGGGGTTCTTCAGTCGGGTCAGGGCGATCCAGCCGGCGTAGAACTCGCTCTCGGCGATGTCGGCGGGGGCCAGGGCCTGGGCGTTGTTGGCCGCGGCATAGGCGCCGACGCTGTCGCCCGCCTTCAGCGCCGCGACGACGAGTTGCTTGCGCTCCTTCCAGATCGCGGCCGAGGCCTCTTCGTTCGGCGGGACGGGGAAGTTGACGACCATCGGCAGCGCCAGGGTCTCCATGCCCTTACGGCGCAGATAGGCGGCGCGCTCGAAGACGACGCCCGGCGAGGCCTGCTGGTCCGGCGTCAGGTCGTTATAGAGCGTGTTGGCGTTGGCCGAGTTGGCGCGATAGGCCATCCGCACCCGGGCGGCGGCCTGCTGGGTGTCGGACAGCATGGCGACGATGTCGCGCGCGGCCGGACCCTGCTGGCCGTACAGAAGAATGTCGGCGCGACGGTTGTAGTCGTCGGGCGTCAGCATGGCGCCGAAGCGCGCGATCATCGCGCGCTGGGCGTCGGCCTCGAACACCTTGTCGCGGAAGGTGCGGCGGATCAGATCCGTCGCCTGCTGGTTCTGACCCAGGGCCTGATAGGCCGAGGCGAGGGTCATCGCGCCCTCGGCCGTGGCGGGCTGGGCGCCGCCGAACCAGGCGACGATCCTTGCCGGGTCGAGGCCCGAGGTCGACAGGGCCTTCTCGGCGGCGCTGTCGCGGCGCGCGCTCCGCGGCCAGCCGGCCAGGTCGCGGCGGGCGGCGTCGAGTTCGAAGAAGCTCATCGCCTCGGCGTTGCCATCGACCAAGGCCCACTGGGCGATCTTCCGGGCGATCGGATCCTGCAGGCTGTCCATGGCCATGCGCGCGCCGGAGACGTCGCCGCGCTTGGCGGCCGCCAGGGCCGTCTGCAGGTTGGCCGAGTCGGTGTCGGAGAGGGCGGCCGGGACGGCGGTCGGCGGCGTGGTGATCAGGCCGGGCGCGCTTTGCGAGGGCGAGGCGTAAGGCGACGCCGTCTGGGCGTCGGCGGTCCCGAACACGACCGCGATCAAGGCTCCCCCGAGCAGAATGCGACGCGCTGCTGAAGCCAAAACGCTCTCCTTCATCGACCCCCGAGGGGCCTTGTAACCGACTCTCACCTCAGGCCCTATGCGGCGATTCAGGCCTCAATAGGGTTTTAAGTCCGGTTGGCGGGCTTGACCGCGACCGGTCGGCCCCTCAAATCCGCACCCTCGTCCCACGCGCCGGTTGCGGTGCGACGGGGCAGCAACATATTGTCCGCCCCCATCCTCCTGCCGCAACACCACGCGGCGCTTCCTCACGGCAATTTGCAGGTCATGGTCCAGTCTCACTTCAAGGGCGTCATCCCGGCCCTCGTCACGCCGTTCCGCGACGGTGAGGTGGACGAGAAAGCCTTCGTGTCGCTGGTCGAGCGCCAGATCGCCGGCGGCGTGCACGGCCTGGTGCCGGTCGGCACCACCGGCGAGACCTCGACCCTGTCGCACGACGAGCACAAGCGGGTCGTCGAGCTCTGCGTGAAGACCGCCGCCGGCCGCGTGCCGGTGATCGCCGGCGCGGGGTCCAACTCGACCGCCGAGGCCATCGAGCTGACGGCGCACGCCAAGGCCGTCGGCGCCGACGCCGTGCTGGTCGTGACGCCGTACTACAACCGCCCGAGCCAGGAGGGGATGTATCAGCACTACAAGGCGATCAACGACGCCGTGGAGCTGCCCGTCTTCGTCTACAACGTGCCCGGCCGCACGGGCGTCGATATCTCGAACGACACCCTGGCGCGTCTGGCCAAGCTGCCCAATATCGTCGGGATCAAGGACGCGACGGGCGACCTGACCCGCATCAGCCTGCAGCGCCTGATGTGCGGTCCGGACTGGGTGCTGTTGACCGGCGATGATCCCACGGCGCTGGGCTATATGGCGCACGGCGGCCACGGCGTGATCTCGGTCACCTCGAACGTCGCGCCGGACGCCTGCGCGGCCTTCATGAACGCCTGCATGCAGGGCCAGTGGGAAACCGCTCGCTACTGGCAGGATCGCCTGGTGCGCCTGCACAAGGCGCTGTTCCTGGACAGCTCGCCGGCCCCGACCAAGTTCGCCATGGCGCAGCTGGGCCTCTGCTCGGACGAGGCGCGTCTGCCGATCACGCCCTGCGCGGACGCGGTGCGTCCGGCGATCCTGGACGCCATGCGCGAGGCTGGCCTGCGGGAATGACCAAGCCGATCGCTGAAAATCGGCGCGCGCGCTTCGACTACTTCATCGAGGAGACGTTCGAGGCCGGGATCATGCTGACCGGCACCGAGGTCAAGAGCCTGCGGACCGGACGCGCCAACATCGCCGAATCCTACGCCTCGGTCGAAGGCCGCGAGATCGTGCTGGTCAATGCGGACATCCCGCCCTACGGCCACGCCAACCGCTTCAATCACGAGCCGCGCCGTCACCGGAAGCTGCTGCTCCATCGCCGCCAGATCGACAAGCTGATCGGCGCGGTGCAGCGCGAGGGCCGCACGCTGATCCCGATCAAGCTCTATTGGAACGACAAGGGCCTGGCCAAGCTCGAGGTCGGCCTGGCCAAGGGCAAGAAGCTGCACGACAAGCGCGAAACCGAAGCCGCCCGCGACTGGCAGCGCGACAAGGCGCGTCTGATGAAGGGCGATCGCGACTAGAGCTCTCGGGCCCCATGACTTGGAAATGGGGCCGTTTCGCTGGCTTCATCCAAGCCAGACAGGCTCCAGGCGCGCCTTCTCTGACCACGCCGCCCTGGGCGGCCTAGAAATGGATGCCAAGCCCGATCAGGAGACCAAGGCAAAACGCGACACCCATGATGGTGACGTAGACCCGCAGACCTTTCGGCATGGTCGACGTTCTCAGCAACGGAACTGGCTTCTCAGGCCGCGCCTGAGGAACATGTGCGCGCGATCGGTGAGCGCCCAGCCCTTGGCGCTGACGGTAATCATCTCCGGCAGCCGCAGCTGGGCCGCGTAGCCGCGATGGAGGTCGAGGGCCATGGCCAGTTCGGCGATCAGAGCCGGGGAGGCGCGCTGGCCTCCGCGACGCCGGGCCACGGTGTCGGCCACCACTCCGGCGCTGGCCACGCCGCCCGAAGCGAGCAGCGCCTCGACGATCTCGCCAATCAGAGGAGAGGCCAGGCCCTGGCTGACCAAGCGTCGGTGTCGCGCGGCGGCGATCTCGTTCGTCTCCGTCACGGCTGTGCTCAGGCCGCCTTCGCCAGCTGGCAAACGCGCGAATGGACGCCGCGCTCGAAGAGTTCCGCGCATAGCGCCAGGGCGTGCTGGTAGGCCTTTTCGACGGACTCGAACTGGTTCAGCGGTTCCCCCGCCTGACGAACCTGCCAGCCGTCACCGACCGGCGCGACCTCGATATTCTGGCAGAGCGCTTCCCTCATAGCGCGTTCTCCATGCTACGCACGACCGGTGGCGGTGGTCGTGAAGCATGCATAACGCCTCGGGCGCTTTATTCATTGTCAATCAATGTAAACAGTGGTCGGACGTTCTCGTCTTGCGCGAATTCTCCAGCAGACTGTCCGTTGCTGTAACTTTCCGGGCACGTTTCGCGAGCGCTGCCTAGTTTTCCAGCGCCAACAGCGCGTAGGTCGCCAGCCAGTGCTCGCCCATATAGTCACCGGAGACGTGCGGAATCGCCGCCGCCAGATGGTTCAGCGCCGCGCTGATCGCGTGCGGCTTGGCCGGGTCGGCTTCGGACATGGCGCTGGCCAGCAGCCGCCAGCACCAGGCGCGCGACAGGTTTAGGCCGTCCAGATGCGCGATCTTGCCGTCGCTTCGGTCCGTGACCCGCGCGGGGTTGAAGAGCGTCGCCGGGCGCTTTTCTGCGAGATCGGGCAGGAAGCGCGGGAACCAGACGTCGAAGCTCTCGCGCGGCAGCAGCCGGCGCATGGCCTCGGCCTCGATCAGGGCGGGCGAGAGGAAATCGTCCCCCGACGGCTCCCACGCCTGGCAGGCCGCGTCCTGGCCGTACCAGGTGACGGCGCGGTTTTGCAGCAGTCCGAACAGGGCCGCGTCGTCGGTCATCACCGCGTATTCGCTGGCCAGAACCAGCGCGAAGGCGGTGTTGTAGTGGGTTCCCGCCCGCACGGGGTAGTCCGCGATCGGCAGGAAGGCCTGGAACCGCTGGACGAACGCCTCGGCCAGAGGCGCGTGAACGCCCGCCCAGGCGCGGTCGTGACGCAGCAGCTCGGCCTGCAGCATCAGGCTCCAGGCCCAGCCGTAGGGGCGCTCGAACCCGCGGCTTTCCGGGCGCGCCAGATAGGCGACCTCGAGCGCGACCTTTTCGGCGGTGAAGGCGTCGTCGAACAGGCGGACGATCGCTTCGGCTTCCGGCATGTCGGGCCGCAGCCGCAGAAGCGTCGCCAGCAGCCAATAGCCATGCACGCAGGAGTGCCAGTCGAAGCTTCCGAAGAAGATCGGGTGCAGATCGCGCGGGGACCGAACATCGTCCGCGCCGCCCATGACATGGTCCAGCTTGTTCGGATATTCGCGGGTGAGGTGGCCGAGCGCGATCTTGGCGAAGTCGGAAGCCGTGGAGCGCGCCAGGCTCATCGGTGGAAGGCCAGAAGGTTCATCAGCGCCACATTCAGAGCCAGCATCACGAACGCCGTCGGCGCCTGGGCGCGGATCACGGCGTAGCGGTCCTTCAACCGCAGCAGGGCGGCCGGGACAAGGTTGAAATTGGCGGCCAGCGGGGTCAGCAGGGTGCCGCAGAAGCCCGACAGCATGCCGATGGCGCAGACCACGGCCGGATCGCCGTGAAACCGGCCGATCACCAGGGGCAGGGCGATCCCGCCCGTCATGACGGGGAAGGCCGCGAACGCGTTGCCCATCATCGCCGTGAAGGCGGCCATGCCCACGCAATAGGCCGCGACCGCCGCGAACCGACTGTCGACCGGCGTGATCATCACCGCCAGCTCCCCGACGCTCTTGCCGACTCCGGCCAGCGCGAACACCGCGCCCAGCGCCGCCAGCATCTGCGGCAGCAGCGCCGCCCAGCCGACCAGGTCCATCAGCCGGCGCCCCTCCTGGATCGGCGCGCTCGGCGGCTGCCGGAACATCACGCTGGCCAGGATCGCGGCGACGATCGCGGCGAAGGCCAGCGAGATCAGTGTCGCCTGCTTGGGATCCGCCAGCGGCGCGCCATGGATCGTAAGGCGCTTCAGGACCAGCGAGCCCGCCAACACCATGACGGGAATGACGAGGGCCGGGATGAACAGGCGCGGGCCGTGGCGCGTCGCCAGGGCTTCGCGCGTTTCGTCCGTCGTCGTCCTCGGCGCGCCGAGGCCGAGCCGACCGGCCCCGGCGATCACGGCCAGCAACAGGGCCAGGACGCCGTTACCGAGATCGCCAAGGCGGTCGCCGAACAGGAAGCTCACCGCGAACAGCCCCCAGAACGCGGCGTTGCCGAAACGCTTGGCGTTGTCGCGATCCGCGGCGCTCAGCCCCGCGAAGGCGGCGAACATCAATCCGGCCAGCAGATAGACGAGCGGCAGGCCGATCATGCGGCGTCCCTGGTCTTCGCCAACCGGCGATCGAACAACAGCAGGCGGGCGCCATGGACGACGAAGGCGCAGACCGCCGTCGGGATCGCCCAGACCGACAAGGCGAGCGGCTCGACGGTAATGCCGCTCTGGTCCAGGAAGCCGACGATCAGCAGGATCGAGCCGATCGCCAGGAAGATGTCCTCGCCGAAGAACAGGCCGACATTGTCGGTGGCCGCGCTCATCGCCCGGACGCGTTGCCGCGCGTCGTCGGCCAGGGGCTCGGCGGCGGCCTCGGCCATCGGCGCCAGCAGCGGCCGCACGGTCTGGGCCTGGCCGGCCGCCTGGGTCAGGCCCAGGGCCGCCGCGATCTGGCGCAAGGCCAGATAGGCCAGCAGGATGCGGCCCGCGCTCGCGCCCTTCAGGCCCTGGATCGTCCGCCGCGCCTGTTCCTTCAGACCCGCGCGCTCCAGCACGCCGATCGCCGGCAGCACCAGCCAGGCCGCGCTGACATAGCGGTTGGTGTTGAAGGCCTTGCCGAACGCGGCCAGCACCTCGGTCGGCGACAGCCCCGCCGCCAGACCCGAGGTCATGGCGGCGGCGATGACCACGAGCAGCGGGTTGAAGCGCAGGGCGAAGCCCAGCACGATCACCGCCACCCCCAGCAAGGTCAGCATCCGCCGCGACTCCCCTTGTTCGCGACGACGGTCGGGCGCCGCACGCCGGCTGGCAAGTGCGCGCGCGGCGATGGTCCCTCTTGACGACCTTTCGCCTCGGCGCGACCCTCAACTCAACAATGATAACCTATCGGGAGGCCCCACATGGCCGACGGTGCTCTGCCCATCTCGTCTCTCAAGGGCAAGGTCAGCGACGCGGAATGGCAGGCGCGCGTCGACTTGGCGGCTCTTTATCGTCTCGTGGCCCTGCACGGCTGGGACGACATGATCTTCACCCACATCTCGGCCCGGGTGCCGGGGCCTGAGCATCACTTCCTGATCAACCCATACGGCATGTTCTTCGGGGAGATCACGGCCTCGAGCCTGGTCAAGGTCGACCTTGACGGCAACGTCGTCGACAAGACGCCGTACTACATCAATCCGGCGGGCTTCACGATCCACTCGGCCATCCACGCCGCGCGCGAGGACGCCCACTACGTCATGCACCTGCACAGCGACCAGGGCGTGGCGGTGTCCGCGCACAAGGAAGGCCTGCTGCCGCTGACGCAACACGCGCTTATCGTCTTGCCTCAACTCGCCTATCACGACTATGAAGGCATTGCTCTCAACTTGGACGAGCGAGAACGGCTGGTCGCCGATCTCGGCCCGACCAAGAGGCTGATGATGCTGCGCAACCACGGCACCCTGTCGGTGGGCGGCACGGCGGCCGAGTGCTGGTTGGGGATGTTCTTCCTGGAGCGAGCGTGCGCGCAGCAGGTGATGGCTCTGTCGATCGGACGCGACAACGTCCTTCTGGCCCCGGACGCGGCCCAGGACGAAGTGCGCAAGCAGACCGGCATGGGCATGGGCATGATCGGCGGCTTGGCCTGGCCGGGCTGCCTGCGAAAACTGGACCGCGAGCTGCCCGGCTACGCGGACTAGGCGCGCCTATCGCCGTTTCGAAAGCCGCCGCGATCCTGGCGATCGCGGCGGCTTTTTCGTGCCTGGGGGCGGGAGCGGCGTGGGCCGGCGCCTGGGCCATGGCGCCGGGACGGACCCAGGTCATCGCGAAATACGAGGGGACCGCCGCCGACCAGGGCTTTGGGCCGGAGTCGACGCTCGCCGACATCGACCATCGCCGCGACGAGAGCCTTTCGGTCTTCGTCGAACACGGCGTAACGCCGCGCCTGACCTTGCAGGCCAAGGCCGGCCTGACGCGGGGCAGGGATCGTTGGGCGGACTATTCGGGACGCGGCCTGACGGAGCTGGGCCTGCGCTGGACGGTTCGACGCGACGAGCGCTCGTCGCTGGCCGTGTACCTGGGCGCTGGCGAGGCCGGCGCCGGCCGCAACGCCGGCTACGCCGCGCCGGGGCAGGGGAGTCTCGATCTCGAGGCGCGGGTGCTTTACGGCCGCGCCGGCGCGTGGCGCGGTCGCCAGGCCTTCTTCGACCTCGAGGTCGCGCGGCTGAAGCGGCGGGGTCTGGCCGACGAAACGCGGTTCGATGCGACCTTCGGCCTTCGACCTGGGCGCGACTGGCTGCTGCTGGCCCAGACCTACGCGGGCGAGGCCGATCGCCGTCCGATCCGCTCGCGCTGGCTCAAGTCCGACCTGTCGGTTGTTCGAACGTTTGGCGACTGGAGCGTCCAGGCCGGCTGGCGCGAGACGCTTTCGGGGCGGGAGACCGCCCGCGATCGCGGCGTCGTGCTGGCGACGTGGCGCAGGTTCTAGCGTGTTTCAGGCCTGCAATAGTCAGTCATCCTGGTGTCACTAGACGTCGCTTTAGGCTGCGGTCATATCTCGCCGCACCCTAGACCGCGCCGAATCCGCTTGGCGCCTGGAGCCTCTCTTGATCCGTCGGCACTTCTTCCTCGTGGTGGCCCTGATCGCCGTCGTTGTGATGCTAGTCGTGGGGGGACTGAAGCTGGCGTTCGGGGGCAAGGACGCCGCCAAGGCGGGCGGTGGCGGTGGCGGTCGCGCCACGGCGGTCACGCAACTGGTCGTGGGCGAGCGGCCGTTCATGGACCGGATCGAGGTGCTGGGCGCCGCCAAGGGCCGCCAGTCGGTGACGATCACCTCCAACACCGCCGAACTGATCACGGCCGTGCGCTTCCGCGACGGCGAGACGGTGCGCAAGGGCCAGGTGCTGGTCGAGCTGAAGGCCGACGCCGAGGACGCCAACATCGTCGAGGCCAAGGCGCGTCTGGCCCAGGCCGAGCGGGACTATCAGCGCTGGAAGACCCTGGCCGACAAGGGCATCGCGCCGCGCGCGACCGCCGAGCAGTATCTGGCCAGCGTCGAGACCACGCGCGCCGCCGTCGCCTCGGCCCAGGCCAATAAGCTGGATCGCGTGCTTCGCGCGCCGTTCTCCGGGCGAGTCGGCATCTCGGACGTCGCGCCCGGGACGCTGGTCGCCGCCGGCACGCCGATCGTCAGCCTCGACGACATCTCGGTGATCCGCGTCGATTTCGCCGTTCCGGACCGCTACCTGACCACGCTGCGCGTCGGCCTGCCGATCATCGCGCGGCCAGACGCCCTGCCGGGCGAGGTGTTCCAGGGCCGGGTCGCTCAGATCGACACCCGCATCGACCCCGCCACACGCGCCATCAAGGCGCGGGCCGAGTTCCCCAACGCCAACGGTCGCCTGCGGCCTGGCATGCTGGTCAAGGTCGCCATCGACCAAGGCGTCCGCACCGGGGTGGCGGTTCCCGAGCCGGCGGTGCAGTTCGAGGGCAACCAGGCCTCGGTGTACCGGATCGTCAAGGGTCCCAAGGGCATGGTCGCGCGCCGCACGGACGTCGACACGGGGATCAGCGCCGACGGCTTCATCGAGATCCGGAACGGCCTGAAGAAAGGCGACAAGATCGTCGCCGACGGCCTGAACCGCATCCAGGACGGCGCGCCGGTCGGCGGGGGGAAGCCCGGCGGCAAGGGCGGCGACGATAAGGGCAGCCATGGACAACGAGGCGGCGCCGACCGCAAGGCCGGCTGATGCTGTCCGATCTTTCCGTCCGTCGCCCCGTCTTCGCCGCCGTCGCGGCGATCATCCTCTGCGTCATCGGCCTGGCGGCCTTCTCGTCGCTGCCGGTGCGCGAGCTGCCCAGCGTCGATCCGCCGGTCGTGTCGATTTCCACGTCCTATCGCGGCGCCTCGGCCGAGGTCATCGAGGAGCGGATCACCCAGGTGATCGAGCGCCAGGTCGCGGGCATCCAGGGCATCGACCGCGTCAACAGCTCCTCGCGCGACGGCCGCTCGCAGATCACCATCACCTTCAACCTGGACCGCGATCTCGACGCGGCGGCCAACGACGTGCGCGACGCGGTCAGCCGCGTGACGTCCAACCTGCCCGACCAGGCCGATCCGCCGCAGATCGCCAAGGCCAACGCCGACGCCTCGCCGATCATCATCCTGAACCTGACCTCGACCACGCTGGACCCGCTGCAACTGGCCGACTACGCCGACCGCTATCTGGTCGAGCGGATGTCGACCATCGACGGCGTGGCTCAGGCCAACCTGTTCGGCGCCAAGATCTACGCCATGCGGATCTGGCTCGACGCCAACGAGATGGCCGCGCGCGGGATCTCGGTGGATGACGTCGAGAACGCCCTGAATTCGCAGAACCTTGAACTGCCGGCCGGCTCCCTGGAAAGCTCCGCCAAGGACTTCACGATCCGGGTGGCCCGCACCTACGCCAAGCCCGAGGACTTCGCCCGCCTGCCGCTGAAGCCGGCGGACGCCAGCGGCTACGTGCTGCGGCTGGGCGACGTGGCCCGCATCGAAGAAGGGCCGGACGAGCGCCGCAAGCTGTTCCGCGGCAACGGCGTCGATCAGGTCGGCATCGGCCTGACCCGCCAATCCCAGGCCAATGACGTCGCCATCTCCAAGGCCGTCCGCAAGGAGGTCGAGGCGATCAACCAGTCGCTGCCGCCAGGCACCAAGATGGTCGTCGCCGTCGACAACTCGGTCTTCACCGCCGAGGCGATCCGCGAGGTCTGGATCACCATGGCCCTGTCGATCGGGCTGGTGGTGCTGGTCAATCTGCTGTTCCTGGGCAGCTGGCGCTCGGCCCTGATCCCGTCGGTGGTCGCGCCGATCTGCATCCTGTCGACCTTCATCGTCCTGGCGCCGCTGGGCTTCTCGCTGAACCTCTTGACCCTGCTGGCCCTGGTGCTCGCCGTGGGCCTCGTCGTCGACGACGCCATCGTGGTGGTCGAGAACATCCAGCGCCGCGTGGACGAAGGCGAGCCGGCCCTGGTGGCGGCCGAGCGCGGCACGCGCCAGGTGTTCTTCGCCGTCGTGGCCACCACGATCGTGCTGATCTCGGTGTTCGCGCCGCTGATGTTCCTGCCCGGCTATATCGGCCGCCTGTTCGTCGAGCTGGCGGTGGCCATCGCCGCCGCCGTCGGCTTCTCGGCCCTGCTGGCGCTGACCCTGTCGCCGATGATGGCCTCCAAGCTGCTGCGGCCGGCCCATGGCGAGGGCTTCATCGCCCGCCGTGTCGACGCGGCCATGGAGGCGCTCAAGAACTCCTACCGCGCCTCGCTGGAAGGCATTCTGGGGGGCTGGTCGGCGGCGATCGCCGGCGGTCTGGTGGTCATCCTGGCCGCCTTCGCCGCGCTGCTGTTCGTCAGTCTGCCCAAGGAGCTGGTGCCGCAGGAAGACCGCGGTCGGGTCGATGTTTCCATCAGCGGTCCGGAAGGCGCGGGCTATGACTACACCCTGGGCATCGGCCTGAAGATCGAGAAGATCGTCGCCCGGTATCGCGAGGAAGGCATCGCCGACCGCATCCTGCTGACCATTCCGCGCTTCGGCGGCAACTCGTTCAACAGCGGCAACAGCGTCGTCGTGATGAAGCCGTGGGGCGAGCGCAAGAAGACCGCCGACGAGGTCGCCGCGGAGCTGAACAAGAGTCTGTCGAAGATCACCGGCGTGCGCGCCGTCGCCAGCGTGCGCGGGCCGTTCCAGCGGAACGGCGGCGGCGGCGGGGGCGGCACCAATGTCGACCTGATCGCCGTCGGCAACGACTATGTCCAGCTGGCTGCCTGGCTGAAGCCGATCCTGGACGCGGCCCAGGACAACCCCGGCCTGTCGCGGCCGCGCCTGGACTACGAGCCGACCTCGCCGCGACTGTCGGTGCAGATCAATCAGGACAAGGCCGCTAGCCTGGGCGTCTCGGCCCAGTCGATCGGCCGAGCGCTGGAGACCATGTTCGGCTCGCGCAGGGCCACGACCTACATCAAGAACGGCCAGGAGTACGACGTCATCCTGCAGACCAACCTCGACCAGCGACGCAGCGTCGAGGACCTGAACCGGCTGCAGGTGCGCACCAGCTCCGGCGCGCTGGTGCCGCTGTCGACCGTGGTGTCCACGCAACTGCGCGGCGACACGCCCGATCGTCCGCGCGTCGACCGTCTGCGCTCGGTGACCCTGACGACCCAGCTCAATCCGGGCTACACCGTCGGCGACGCCGTCAAGTTCTTCCGCGAGCAAGCCGACGAGCGCCAAGCCCCTGGGGTCAGCATCAAGTGGGGCGGCCAGGCCAAGGACTATCTGGAGGGCTCGGGCGGCATCGCCGTGGCGTTCGGTCTAGCCCTGCTGCTGGTGTTCCTGGTGCTGGCGGCCCAGTTCGAGAGCTGGATCCACCCGGCGGTGATCATGCTGACCGTGCCGCTCGCGGCGCTGGGCGGCCTGTTCGGCCTGCTGGTGATGGGCTCGACGATCAACACCTACAGCCAGATCGGCCTGATCATCCTGGTCGGCATCGCCACCAAGAACGGCATCCTGATCGTCGAGTTCGCCAACCAACTGCGCGACGAGGGCCTGACCGTCCGCGAGGCGGTGATCGAGGCGGCGGCCCTGCGCCTGCGCCCGATCATCATGACCTCGATCTCGGCCGCCATGGGCGCCTTGCCGCTGATGCTGTGGGCCGGGGCCGGCGCGGGCAGCCGCAAGACGATCGGGGCGGTGATCTTCACTGGCGCGATCTTCGCCACCCTGCTGACTTTGTTCATCGTTCCGGTCTTCTACGACCTTCTGGCGCGCTTCACGAAGTCGCCGGAGTGGACGGCCCGCCAGATCGAAGAGTATGAAGCCCAGGAAAAGGCGGGCGAGGGGCAAACCTCACCCGCATAGAACGGGCGAGGAAGCATGGCCGACGGCTCTCTGACGGCGAAGCGGCAGGAAATAGCGCTGCTGCGTCGCCTGGAGGAACGGATTCTCTGGCTGGCCGCGTGGACGATCCACAACGCCAACCATATCCGCCCCAGCCGCGACGGTCTGAAGGTCGGCGGCCATCAGGCGTCCAGCGCCTCTCTGACCACGATCATGACGGCGCTCTACATGAAGGCGCTGCGGCCGCAGGACCGCGTGGCGGTCAAGCCGCACGCCAGCCCCGTCTTCCACGCCATCCAGCACCTGTTCGGCCGCCAGAGCCTGGAGAACCTCAAGCGGTTCCGCGCCATGGGCGGGGCTCAGTCCTACCCGTCGCGGACCAAGGACGTCGACGACGTCGACTTCTCCACGGGCTCGGTCGGTCTTGGCGTCGCCATGACCGCCTTCGCCTCGCTGGCCCAGGACTATCTGGCCGCGCGGGGCTCGGTGAAGCCCGAGAAGATGGGCAGGATGATCTCGCTGCTGGGCGACGCCGAGCTGGACGAGGGCAACATCTACGAAGCCCTGATCGAGGCCTGCAAGCACGACATCCGCAACACCTGGTGGATCGTCGACTACAACCGCCAGAGCCTGGACGCCACGACCCAGGACCGGATGTTCACGCGCTACGGCGAGATCTTCGAGGCGGCCGGCTGGGCGGTCGAGACGCTGAAATGGTCCAAGCGCCAGCGAGAGGCCTTCGCCAAGCCCGGCGGCGACAAGCTGCGCGCGTGGATCGAGACGGCGCCGAACGACCTCTTCTCGGCCCTGACCTATCAGGGCGGCGCGGCCTGGCGCGAGCGGCTGAACGCCGACCTGGCGGGCGACGCCGACGCCTTGGCCCTGATCGCGGCCTACAAGGACGTCGACCTGGCCGAACTGATGACCCAGCTGGGCGGTCACTGCCTGGAGACCCTGCTGGAGGCCTTCGAGAAGGCCGGCCAGGACGACCGCCCGCGCTTCTTCATCGCCTATACGGTCAAGGGCCTGCGTCTGCCGTTCCAGGGGCACAAGGACAACCACGCCGGCCTGATGACGCCGGCCCAGATCGCCGAGCTGCGCGCGCGGCTCGGCGTCGTCGAGGGGGAGGAGTGGGATCCGCTGTCGGGCCTGTCGGCCGCCGAGCGCACGGCGCTGAAGGGCCTGATCGCCCGCGCGCCGTTCGCCGCCGAGGTCGAGCGCGAGCACGTGGCGCCGATCATCCCCACGCCGACCGCCGACGAACTGCTGGCCGCCGTCGCCGGCGGCGGCGAGCAGTCGACCCAGGCCGCGTTCGGCAAGGTGATGTTCGAGATCGCCGCCCGCAAGGACGAGTTCGCCGGCCACGTGGTGACGACCTCGCCCGACGTGACGGTCTCGACCAATCTCGGCGGCTTCGTGAACCGCCGGGGCGTGTTCCAGCGCCGCGCCCACGAGGACGTGTTCAAGCGCCGCCGCATCCCGTCGGCCCAGGTCTGGTCCAAGGCCGAGACCGGCCAGCACGTCGAGCTGGGCATCGCCGAGAACAATCTGTTCATCGCCCTGGCGGCCCTGGGGCTGACCGCGCCGCTGTTCGGCGAGCGGCTATTCCCGGTGGGGACGCTGTACGACCCCTTCATCGCCCGCGGCCTCGATGCCCTGAACTATGCCTGCTACCAGGACGCCCGCTTCCTGCTGGTCGCCACGCCGTCCGGCCTGACCCTGGCGCCGGAGGGCGGCGCGCACCAGTCGATCAACGCCCCGGTGATCGGCATGGCCCAGCCCGGCCTCGACACCTATGAGCCGGCCTTCGCCGACGAGACCGCGGTGCTGATGGCGCACGCCTTCGACCGCATCCAGGCCGCGGACGGCGCCTCGACCTATCTGCGGCTCTCGACCCGGGTCATCGCCCAGCCCGACCGCCAGGACGACGCCTGGCGCCAGGGCGTCATCGACGGCGCCTATTGGCTGAAGCCCCCCGCGCCCGGCGCGCGGCTGGCTCTGGTCTACAGCGGCGCCCTGGCGCCCGAAGCGCTCGCGGCCTTCGAGGCGCTGTCGGAGGACATGCCCGAGGCGGGCCTGCTGGCCGTCACCTCCGCGGACCTGCTGCACCGGAACTGGACGGCCGCCGGACGGTCGCGCTGGACGGGGCAGGGGACCCGCGCGTCGACGATCGAGACGCTGCTGGCGCCGCTGGACCGAGATGCTGGCCTGGTGACGCTGACCGACGGCGCGCCGCTGGCGCTGTCCTGGCTCGGCTCGGTGCGCGGGCAGAGAGTGCGGGCGCTGGGCCTCGAGGCCTTCGGTCAGTCGGGCGATCTGCCGGACCTCTACGCGCGATACCGTCTGGACGCCGACGCCGTGCTCGACGCCTGCGCCGACCTGCTGAGCTAGAACCCGCTCAGGATCGTCATCCCCGATAGCAGGCCGTCTCGGAAGTGATAGACCAGCCGCGCCCGGCTATCGGTCCAGACGCGACCGTCGGCGGTCTTGACCGAGTACTGGGCCTCGATCAGCAACGCGTCTGGGGTCTCCTCGAGGACTTCGATCAGCTCGATATCCGCGTCGATCGTGGCGAACACCCGCGCGAAGTGGCCGAGGACCGCTTCCTTGCCGCTCAAGGGTTGGCCCATGTCCAAGGTGTTGGGCCAGACGGCCTTGGGATGAATCAGTGGGCGCAGGCGTGGCAGATCGCGCGCGTTGAAGGCCGCGTAGGCTTTTTCCAGCACGGCCCGCGGCGTTTCCATGGCGCGTCAACCCCAGTGCTATCCGCCAGGCAAGCCGGCGTCCCGTCGGCCTCGCCGCCGGGATCGCCATGCATGCGCCAGAACGCGCCGCGGCGACGTGTGTCACAATGCCGCAGGTACGGGTTCGATCAAGAGCGGTTCGCGGCCTTCGGGATTACGGGGCCGGCTTGTACCCCGTCTCGACCATCAGGTAGGCGATCAGATCCGTGCGATCCTTGGGATCGTGCAGGCCCGCATAGGTCATCTTGGTGCCCGGCAGGAACTCGCGCGGGTTGTTCAGCCACTTGTCCAGATGCTCGGCGTCCCAGGTGAAGCCCGCCGCCTTCAGCGCGTCCGAATAGGCATAGCCCGCCTTGGAGCCGACCTTGCGGCCGAACACGCCGTAAAGGTTCGGACCGGTCAGGTCCGGACCGCCTTGGGTCGCGGTGTGGCAGGAGCGGCAGAAGGCGAACTTGCTCTGGCCATTCGAAACGTCGGCGGTGTTGTACGGCGCGGGGAGGGCGGCGACCGCCGCCGCCTTGGCCGCGTCGGACGGCGCGGCGGCGGGGGCCGACGCGGTCGCGGGCGCGTCGGCCGGGGCCGAGGCCGGCGCCTCGCTGGAGCTTCCGCCATCCTTCGAACAGGCCGAAACGGCCACACAAAGCGCCGCGACGGCGAGGTTCAACACGCGCATGGTGATCCCTGACAGACGTTTAGCCGCACGGTGTGCGACCGCGCGACGCATTGCAAGTCCTTATAAAATCAGGCCCCGCGCCCTGTCACGGAACGGCGGTCCTTAAGGTGTCGCGCGCGGTGACGCTGCGACAATTGTGGATATCCCTGTGATTCTCCTTGTGAAAAGTGGAACCGCAAACCGTGGGTCTGCACATAACGGTTTGACGGATGTTAACCATAAATTTTACCCCTTTTTCCAGGGAGCGGGCTGGCTCCGATTTGGCTGGGAAACAGGATCATGGACTGGAGCGAGGAACGCACCGCGACGCTCAAGAAGCTGTGGCTGGAAGGCCTCAGCGCGAGCCAGGTGGCCCGTCAATTGGGCGGCGTCAGCCGCAGCGCGGTGATCGGCAAGGTCCATCGCCTGGGCATCACCGTCCGCGAGGTTCCCGTCCGTCAACGGACGACCGGCGCGCGCTCGCCCTCGCGGATCCAGGCGCGCCGTCCGAGCCGCGAGACCACGGTCGCGCCGCGTGTCGCGCCGCGCCCCGAGCGCGTCGAGGAGGAGCTGCCGCCGACCTCGGGCATCCTCGACCTCGGCGCCCACTCGTGCCGCTGGCCGATCGGCAATCCCGAGGGCGATGATTTCGGCTTCTGCGGTCGGCCCAAGCTGAGCACGCGCGGCGCCTATTGCGAACAGCACACCGCCGGCGCCTTCCGCCGCCTCGCGGGCGGCGCGGCCGTCGAGACCTGGGCGCTCCAGGGCGTCAAGGAAAGGCGTGTCCTGCCGCGCCAGATCTGACCGTCTCGGCGCAGACCCTTCGCGATGTCCCTTCATTTCTAGATCACCGAGTCTCCCATGAACATGGTCCTGATCGAGAACGCCGCCGGCAGCAGCCAAGTGATCACCATCATCGAGGAGTTCGCCGGCCACTCGGTGTCGCGCGACCTCAACCCGGGCGACCACGCCCGCATCCCGGTGACCCAGTTCAAGTCGATCACGGTGCGCGAGACCTATCCCGACGACTGGCTTACCCGCGGCCGAAGCCGCAATCGCGCCGCCGCCTGAAACGCGGGCATGGATCGCCCCCGACAACCCCGCGAAGCCCTTCGCGGGGTTTTTCATGTCCTCCGCGAGCGCCGTAGATTGCGCGCGCGTTAACCTTGTGAGACACAGAGCGCCGTTTTTGGGGGCGGAAGCGGATCATGGGCGAGGGGGACGAGCGGGCGGACGTGGCCGACGACCACGCGCTGCCGCTGCCGAGCTATCTCAGTTACTTGCTTTACCAGACCGAGCAGCATCGTCGCGCGGCGGCGGCGGATCTTCTGGCGCGGCACGGGCTGACCTTCGCCAAGTGGGTGGCGATGATCTCGCTGAGGCGGTTCGGCGACCTGTCGATGACGCGCCTCGCCAAGTTGGCCGCCACCGACCGCACCACCCTGACCCGCTCGATCGACGGCCTGATCGCCGACGGTCTCGTGGTTCGCGGCGCCTCGAGCCGGGATCGCCGGATCGTGGTGATCCGCCTGACCGACGAGGGCCGTGATCTGCTGGAGCGCATCCGCGCCGAGATCCGGCCGCTGAACCGCGACATCTGCTCCAATCTGACGACGGAAGAGCAGGCGGCCATGACCCGCTACCTGCAGAAGATGCTGACCGGGCTGATCGTCGAGCCGGACTGGAAACAGGACGTCATCGGCTTTTCCGCCCCGGCCCCGCCGGAGACGGCTTAAGGCCGCCACCGGCGCCTAGTCGTCGAACTTGACCCGCCCGCGCCCCGACTTCACGGTGGATCGCTTCGACTTGCCGTCCAGCCTCTTCAGCTTGCTGGAATAGGTCGGCTTGGTCGCCTTGCGCGGCTTGGGCTTTTCGGTGGCGCGGCGGATCAGGTCGACCAGGCGCTCCAGCGCGTCCTGGCGGTTCATTTCCTGGGACCGGCTCCCCTGGGCGAACAGCACCAGCACGCCGTCCTGGGTCAGGCGGCTGCCGGCCAGGGCCTCCAGCCGCGCCTTGACGTCGTCGGGCAGCGCCGGCGAGTTGCGCACGTCGAACCGCAGCTCGATCGCCGTCGAGGTCTTGTTGACGTGCTGGCCGCCCGGACCCGAGGCGCGCGTCGCCTTCCAGACGAGTTCGTCCTCGTCGATCCGCAGCCAGGAGGTGATCTCGATCATCTGCGGCATGGCCTTTAGCGTGGCGCCGCGCGCTTGGCCTTGACCACCAGCTGGTCCAGGGCCTGCAGGAACCGCGACCGGTCCGCGTTCGAGAAGGCCGCCGGACCCTTGGTCACTTCGCCCATAGAGCGCAGGTGCTCGCCGATCGAGCGCGAGGCCAGGGCCGAGCCGATCATGTCGGGCGTGAACATCCGCCCGTTGGGCGCCACCGCCGCGCCGCCGGCCTTCAGCACCCGGTCGGCCAGGGGGATGTCGTTGGTCACCACCACGTCGCCGCGACCGACGCGCTCGGCGATCCAGTCGTCGGCGAGATCGGGGCCCGCGTCGACGACGATTTGCTCGATGACCGGCGTCTGGGGCACGCGGATCCAGCTGTTGGAGACCACGAAGGTCTTGAAGCCATGGCGCGCGGCGACCTTGTAGGCCTCGTCCTTCACGGGGCAGGCGTCGGCGTCGATGAAGAGGGTCGCGGCCATCGCCTTGCGCCTTGGAAAACGCCCGAGGAAAGTGGTGCCGGCTGAGGGGATCGAACCCCCGACCTTCGGTTTACAAAACCGCTGCACTACCGCTGTGCTAAGCCGGCGCGGGCTGGAGGCCCGAGGTCAGGGCTTATGCCGTCTGCGGGGGTGAAGGGCAAGGGCGGCCCCGCCGTGCGTCCTTCGAGGCTCACCTTCGGCTCGCACCTCAGGATGAGGAATGCACTACAGAGAGCCTCATCCTGAGGTGCGCGCTCTTGAGCGCGCCTCGAAGGACGCAGAGCCTCACAAATCGAACCGCACCCCCTGCGCCAGCGGCAAGGCGCCGGAATAGTTCACCGTCGCGGTCTGGCGGCGCATGTACTGTTTCCAGCTGTCGGAGCCGCTCTCGCGGCCGCCGCCGGTTTCCTTCTCGCCGCCGAAAGCGCCGCCGATCTCGGCGCCCGAGGGGCCGATATTGACGTTGGCGATGCCGCAGTCGCTGCCGGCCGCCGACAGGAAGGTCTCGGCCTCGCGCACGTCGTTGGTCATGACGCAGGACGACAGGCCCTGCGGAACGTCGTTCTGGATCGACAATGCGGTATCAAAGGACGTGTACGGAACAACGTGCAGCAGCGGGGCGAAGGTCTCGCTTTGCATGCACGGCGCGGGGGTGGGAAGGCGCGCCAGGGCGGGACGGACATAGTAGGCGTCGGGACGCTCGTCGGCCAGCAGCCGCTCGCCGCCGCTGACCGTTCCGCCCTCGGCGCGAACCGCGTTCATGGCCTCGACGAAGGCGTCGTGGGCGGCCTTGTCGATCAGCGGCCCCAGCAGCGTCTCGGGAGCGCGCGGGTCGCCGACGGGCAGGCGCTGGAACGCGGTCTCGACCGCGTCGGCCAGGGTGTCGACCAGGCTCTCGTGGACGATCAGGCGGCGCAGGGACGTGCAGCGCTGGCCGGCCGTGCCGGCGGCCGAGAAGACGATGGCCCGCAAGGCCAGGGAAAGGTCCGCCGACGGCGTGACGATCATGGCGTTGTTGCCGCCCAGCTCCAGGATCGAGCGGCCGAAGCGCTCGGCGACCAGCGGCGCGACGGCGCGGCCCATCCGCGTGGAGCCGGTCGCGCTGACCAGCGGGATGCGCGGATCGCGCGTCAGGCGCTCGCCGGCGTCGCGCCCGCCTTGGACCACGCAGGCCAGACCCTCCGGCGCGTCGCCGAACCGGGCCAGCGCGCGCCGCAGGATCGCGTGCGTCGCCAGCGCCGTCAGCGGAGTCTTCTCCGACGGCTTCCAGATCACCGGATCGCCGCAGACCAAGGCCAGGCAGGCGTTCCACGCCCAGACGGCCACGGGGAAGTTGAAGGCGCTGATCACCGCCACCGGCCCCAGCGGGTGCCAGGTCTCTCGCATCGCGTGGCCCGGGCGCTCGGAGGCGATGGTCAGGCCGTGCAGCTGACGCGACAGACCCACGGCGAAGTCGCAGATGTCGATCATCTCCTGGACCTCGCCGGCGGCTTCGGAGGCGATCTTGCCGGCTTCCAGCGTCACCAGCGCCGCGAGCTCGGCCTTGGCCGCGCGCAGTTCCTCGCCGAACAGGCGGACCAGCTCGCCCCGGCGCGGGGCCGGGACGATCCGCCAGGCCAGGAAGGCGCGACAGGCGGCCGACACCTTGGCCTCGATCATCCGGGCGTCGTCATGGAGAACGTGGGCCAGGACCTCGCCGTCGATCGGCCCGCGCACCGGCTGGCCCGCTTCGGCGGGCGGCGTCGGAACGCCGAGCTTGTCCAGGAGGTCGCGGGCGTGGGCGGCGGGAGTCGGAAAGGACTGAGTCATGGCCCGCGAGAACGCCCCGCTAGCGGGGGCGGGTCAAGTCCCGAACCTCAGCGCTCCGTCCGCGGCGGCGCGGCCCGGTCCGGGATCTGTTCGAAGGCCTCGGCCAGCGGGATGGGCGAGGGGGCGGCCAGGATCCGCGCCTTGTCCCACAAGGTCAGGCGCGCGGCGTGGAAACGATGGATCAGGCTGGGGGGCAGCCGGTGGAAGCGCGCGGCCACCTGGGGCCGGGCCTCGGGCGGACAGGCCACGAACAGCAGGCGGTTGAGCAGGCGATGGAAGCGGCGACGCCGCCAGGCGGTCTTGGAATAGGTCTCGGCGACGGCGCGAACGCTGGCGCTGGTGATGCGCGGCAGGGCGGCGATCTGGTCGGCCAGGCGCGCGGCGTCGGGCAGCGCATGTCCGGTGCCGGGATGAAAGATCGCCGCGCGCGGACCGACCTTGGCCACCTCCGGCCGCGCCTCGCGCCAATAGGCGTCGATGTCGCCGCCCAGGGCGATCGGCAGGGCGTCGGCGTCCTCGCTCGCCGCCTGTTCGATCGTCCAGCCCCGCGCCCGCGCGTAACGCCCGATCGCCGCCCGGAACGGCGCTGGGTCGATGACCGGCGTCGCGGCGTAGCGCGCGTGCTCGATACGCAGGCGGCGCGGACCCAGGGGCAGCACGGTGAAGGCGGGACAGGCCGGATCGCCCGCTTCGACGGCGTCGACCAGGACGGGACAGGAAAGACCATGCGCCGCGTCCAGCGTCACCGCCTGGGCCAGGGAGACTCGCCAGCGGAGCGCCAAGCTGCGCGTGTTGCGTGGGCCTCGACCGTCGATGACCGCCGCGGCGGCGATCCGGCGGCCGTCGGCCAGGGTGACCTGATGCGGCGCGATCTCGGTCACCTCGACGCCCAGCCAAAGGTTCGCGCCCAGAGCCGTCGCGAGCGCTTGGCTAAGACGTTCGCCGGTCAGCGCGAAGCAGGGCGTCTCGAAATAGCGCTCGGCGCCCGCCGGGCCCGCTTCCCAGCCGCTCCAGCGATGGGTGACCAGAGGGCGCAGCCAGGCGGCGAGGCCGGGGGCGAGGTCGGTCTCGAACCAGCGCCAGCTCCGCTCGCCGCCGATCCGCCGGTCGCGCTCCAGCAGAAGCACCTTCAAGTCCGGCCGCATGGCGCGAAGCCGCAAGGCGATCAGGCCGTTGGCCAGGCCGCCGCCCACCAGGACGACGTCGGCGCGCGCGAAAGCTGAGGAGGGCGACATGGTCTCTGCCTTAGCACGCCGAACATGACGGCAACGCGGCGTTGCGTGCGTTCGAACGAACGGCTAGGGACGGCCAAACCGGGAGATGCGGATGAGCCAGGCGACCATCATCGACGGCAAGGCGTTCGCGGCCGACCTGCGGGCGAAGATCGCCCAGGAGGTCGCCGAGCTCAAGGCCAAGCACGGGATCACGCCGGGCCTGGCGGTCGTGCTGGTGGGCGAGGATCCGGCCAGCCAGGTCTATGTCCGCAACAAGGGCGAGCAGACAGAGGCCGCCGGCATGTATTCCGAGACGCATCGGCTGCCGGCGGAAACGACCCAGGACGAACTGCTGAGGGTGGTCGAAAAGCTGAACGCCGACCCCAAGATTCATGGCGTGCTGGTCCAGTTCCCGGTGCCGCCGCACATCAGCCAGATGGACGTCGTCGCGGCCCTGTCGCCCGACAAGGACGTCGACGGCCTGACCGTGACCAACGCCGGTCGCCTGGCCAGCGGCCTGCCGGCCCTGACGCCCTGCACGCCGCTGGGCTGCATGCTGCTGCTGAAGGACGTGGTGGGCGATCTCTCGGGCAAGACCGCGGTGGTCATCGGCCGCTCGAACCTGATGGGCAAGCCGATGGCCCAGATGCTGCTGGCGGCCGACTGCACCGTCACCATCGCCCACTCGCGGTCCAAGGATCTGCCGTCGATCGTCCGCCAGGCCGACATCGTCGTGGCCGCCGTCGGCCGCGCCGAGATGGTCAAGGCCGACTGGGTCAAGCCGGGCGCGGTGGTCATCGACGTCGGCATCACCCGCTTCCCCGCGCGCGATCCCGAGGCCGCCGCGGCGGGCAAGACCCGGCTTGTCGGCGACGTCGCCTTCGACGAGGTTCGCGAGGTCGCCGGCGCGATCACGCCGGTTCCGGGGGGAGTTGGACCGATGACCATCGCCTGCCTGCTGGCCAATACCCTGACGGCGGCCAAGCGCATCTCGGGGATCGCCTGATGACGCGGGCGCTGGGTCTGGTCGCCGCCGGCCTCGTCCTCGCGGCTTGCGGGGCCAAGACCCCGCCGCCGCCGACCCCCGAGCAGGCCTTGGCCCTGCGTCCGGCGAACGCGCGGCTGTCGGCGCTTTACGAGACCTCGTGCCATGCCTGTCACGCGGTGGCGGGAACCGGCGCGCCAGGTGTCCACGACCGCGCCGCCTGGGATCCGCGCTGGAAGCAGGGCGAGGCCGTGCTGCTGGACCACGTCATCCAAGGCTACAAGGCGATGCCGGCGACGGGCCAATGCGCGACTTGCACGCCGGACGATTTCAAGGCCCTGATACGGTTCATGGCGGGGCGCGAAGACTCCGCGACATAACAGCGGGGGAAGCATGATCTCCAGGCGCGGAGCTCTGATCGCGGGCGGAACCGGGGCGGCGCTGGTCGCCGGCGGCGCGGGCGTGGCCTACAAGGTGGCGACCGGCGACAAGCCGGAACCCGTCTCGCCGCCCTCGGTCGACGGCCGGGGCAAGGTGCTCTGGCGCAACTGGTCGGGCGTGCAGCACGCCTATCCCGCCGCGCGGCTGGCGCCCAAGGACGAGGCCGAGCTGGCGACGGCCTTGAAGACCGCTCAGGCGCCGATCCGACCGGTCGGCGCCGGCCACTCGTTCACCGCGCTGGCGCCCACCGACGGGACGCTGTTGTCGCTGGACGCGATGTCCGGCGTCGCGGGCTGGGAGGGCGACGAAGCCGTCGTCCGAACCGGCACGCGGCTGGGCGCCCTGGGGCCGCTGCTGGCGCAGAAGGGTAGGGCGCTGCCCAATCTGCCCGACATCAACAAGCAGTCGCTGGGCGGCGCCTTGGGAACCGCCACGCACGGCACGGGGACCAAGATCCGCGCCTTGCACGGCGACGTCACCGCCCTTCGGCTGGTCACGCCCTCCGGCAAGGTGATCGACGCCGACGAGACCAAGAACGCGGAAGTGTTCCAGGCGGCGCGGGTCTCGCTGGGCGCCCTGGGCGTCATCACCCAGGTGCGGATCAAGACCAGCGCCAACCGGCGCCTGCGCCGGCGGGTCTGGCTGGAGTCGTTCGAGGAAGCGCTCGCCAAGGCCGAGGGGCGCTGGGCCACGCACCGCAATTTCGAGCTCTATGCCGTGCCGTTCACCGGCCTGGCGGTCAATATCAGCCACGACGAAACCGACGACCCCGCCCAGCCGCGCGGGCCGGAGCAGGACACCCAGTTCCTGGAAGCGCTGCGGGGCCTGCGCAACCTGCTGGGCTTCGCCACGCCGCTACGCAAGGCGGCGGCCCACGCGCTGCTGGCGTCGACGCCGCCCGAGACCGCCGTCGACGAGGGCTGGAAGCTGCTCTCCACCGAACGGCCGGTGCGCTTCAACGAGATGGAGTTCCACCTGCCGGTCGAGCACCAGCTGGCGGCCCTGGCCGAGGTGGTGCGCACGATCGAAAAGGAGCGGCCGGACGTCTTCTTCCCGATCGAGGTGCGCCGCATCGCCCCCGACGACGCCTGGCTGTCGCCGTTCCAAGGCGGTCCGCGCGGCTCGGTGGCCGTCCACGCCTATTATCGGGACGATTTCAGCTTCCTCTACCAGCTGGTCGAGCCGATCTTCCGTCGCTACGACGGGCGTCCGCACTGGGGAAAGCTTCACAGCCTGAACGGCGGCCAGCTGGAAGCGATCTATCCGCGCTGGAAGGACTTCCTGGCGGTGCGTCGGGACCTCGATCCGGAGGGGCGGATGCTCAATCCCTATCTGAAGGGCCTGTTCGGCCTGACCTGATCAGGCCGCGCCCAGATACTCGGCGACGCGGGCTTCCAGTTCGGTGATCAGGGCGCTGCCGACGGGGTGGGTGTCGACCTTGATCTCGTCGCGCACGCAGGCCTTGATCGCGTCGATATGGGCGTCGACCAGGAACATCGGGGCCGAGAGGCGCGTGTCGGGATCATCGATCAGCCGGCACAGCGAAGCGGCCAGGCGGGTGATCAGCGGGAACTCGTAGGTCGCGCCCAGGCCTTTCAGATCGTGCGCGCGGAGATACAGGGTCTCGACGCTCCCGGCGGTCAGGCCCTCGACCCGAACCGTCTGGCGCGCGGCCTCGAGCTTGGTGATCTCGTCGTTCAGCCACTCCGCGAAATTGCCGGACAGGCTCTTCAGCGCGGCCTCGGCCTTGGCGATCGCGGCCATGTCGATGCCGCCGCGTCCGCCCACCTTGAGCTTCAGCATGTTCGGCACCTGGATCACCTCGGCGGTGGTCTTGTTCGTCACGATCGCCTCCCCATCGGCGGGTCTTCGGGAATCGATACCATAGCAGGCGTTAAGATTGGATGAGACCAGACCGGGCCCGCGACCGAACGCCTCAGGTCGAGCGTCACGCCGAGAACTGTTCGGCCAGCACCCTTTCCTCCAAGCTACGGCCAGCGTCGAAAAGCATGGCCAGCGACGTGCCGCGATCCTCGGAGATGTGCACCTCAAGGACGTCGCGAACCTCGAAATTGTCGGCCACGGCGCTGACCGGGCGCTTGTCGGCCTCGAGCACCTCGAAGGTCACGCGGGCGGACTGCGGCAGCAGCGCGCCGCGCCAGCGGCGCGGGCGGAAGGCGCTGATCGGGGTCAGGGCCAGCACCTGGCCGTCGATCGGGATGATCGGGCCGTGGGCCGAGAGGTTGTAGGCCGTCGAGCCGGCCGGGGTGGCCAGCAGGGCGCCGTCGCACACCAGCTCGCCCATCCGCACCTTGCCGTCGATCGAGATGCGCAGCTTGGCGGTCTGGCGCGTCTGGCGCAGCAGCGACACCTCGTTGATCGCCAGGGCGCGGTGCTGAGCGCGCCGCGCGTCGATGGCCACCATGGCCAGCGGATGGATGACCGCGCGCTCGGCGGCGTTGATGCGCTCGAGCAGGCCGTCCTCGCTGTACTCGTTCATCAGGAAGCCGACCGAGCCGCGGTTCATGCCGTAGATCGGCGTCTGGCTGGCGATCGCCTCGTGCAGCGTCTCCAGCATGAAGCCGTCGCCGCCCAGGGCCACGATCACCTGGGCGTTCTGCTCGCCGACGTCGCCATAGCGGGCGGCCAGCCGCTCGCGCGCCTCGATCGCCTCGGGCCGGTCGCTGGACTTGAACGCCAGGCGAGTCACGAAAGGTTGCGGCTGGTACATGACGCCAAGAGGCGGGAAGCCTCCGGACTTGTCAAAGGGCGAGCGCTCAAGCCTGGCCCACGGCCTGGCGGAAGGCCATGCCGGCGATGTCGGGCGTGAAGGGGCCGAAGGCGTTGGCGGCCCGCCGGACGCCTTCGTCGCCGCCGCCGGGGCGTCCGCCGTTCAGCTGGCGCACGTGCTCCAGGATGGTCGGAAACACGCTGCGGTCGATGCCGACCGCCGAGCAGGCCAGGGCCAGCAGCTCGGGGCGACCGCTGTCGATCGCGCGGCGAATCTGCGTCGGCTCGAACTTGCCCAGACGCGCCAGGGCCATCACGAACAGCTGCAGCCGCCCCTCGCGCAGCACGCGCAGCAGATAGCCGGGGCGGAGCTGGCCGGCCGAGTCGAGCTTCTCGATCAGGGCGCGTTCCATCTCCTCGCGATCCTCGTCCCGCTCGATACGGCCCTGGGCGGTGTCGGCGTCGCCGCGATGGGCGGCCCGCAGCGCCTCGTCCACGGCGGCCTGCATCTTGGCGGGGTCGAGGGCGAAGCGGCTGGTCAGGGTGTCGCGCAGGGCGCGGCCGACCAACAGATAAAGCTGCTCGGCCAGGTCGCTGGAAAGCCGGGGATGACGGGCCAGCGGCGAGCGCAGGGCGACCACGTCGCGCGAGCGGTTGACCAGCTTGCGCATCGCGTCCGACGAGATCTGCGCGGTTTCGTTCGAGGCTAGGGCGGTGAGCACGGCGGGCTCGTCGCGATCGATGATCGCCTCCACTACCGGCGCGGGCAGGCGCGGGCGACGGGCGATCTCGATCTGGTGTTCCAGGGTCGCCTGGACGAGCAGGCGGATCAGGTCGTGGTCCTGCAGCACCGGACTGCGGGCGATGATCGGCCGGGCGATCTCGATCTCGTCCAGCGCCATGATGTTGATCAGCGCCGACGGCGCCCATTCGGCGTCGGCCAGACGTTCCGACAGCCGATGGCGGATGTCGCGTTCGGCCTCGACCACGAGGGTCATGAAGATCGAGTTCAGCAGGGCCTGGATGTCGGGATGGGTCGGCTCGCCGCTGTCCTGGGCGGCTTCGCAAAGATCGATGATCCCGGTGAGCAGGCGTTCGCGATCGCCCGGCTCGCGACTGCGGGCCAGCTGCATGAGCGATGCGATCTGGACGGCTTGGATGGCCCGCCTCCTCGAATCCCGAAGACCCGACGAGGATGACCTTGCGGCTCCCAAATGAAAACATGCTTAAACAGCCAGAGCACGCCGACGCATCGAGAAGCGTCGAGATGTCGCAAGCTGAAGCGGAGGAAGATCGGATGGCGCAAGACCTGATCCTGGCCCTGGACCAGGGCACGACCAGCACGCGGGCCATCCTGTTCGATCGCGCCGGCCAGGCGCTGTGCGAGGCCTCGCGTCCGCTGCGCCAGAGCTACCCCGCCGACGGCTGGGTCGAGCACGACGGCGAGGAGATCTACGCCGCCTGCGTCGCGGTTCTGCGGGAAGCGACGGAAAAGTCGGGACGCCTCGCGGATGTCGCCGCGATCGGCGTCACCAATCAGCGCGAGACGGTGGTCGTCTGGGACCGCAAGACCGGCAGGCCGATCCACCCGGCCATCGTCTGGCAGGACCGCCGCACGGCCGAGGTCTGCGCCAAGCTCAAGGCCGACGGTCACGAGCCCCGCGTCGCCGAGGTGACTGGCTTGCTGCTGGATCCCTATTTCTCGGCGACCAAGATCGCGTGGATCCTCGACAAGGTTCCCGGGGCGCGAAAGCGGGCGGAGGCGGGCGAGCTTCTGGCCGGGACGATGGACTGCTGGGTGATCTGGCGGCTGACCGGCGGGGCCGTGCACGCCACCGACGCCACCAACGCCTCGCGCACCCTGCTGTTCGACATCGCCGCCCAGGCCTGGTCGCCTGAAATGCTGAGCCTGTTCGACGTCCCGGCCGCCCTGCTGCCCAAGGTGCTGGACTGCGTCGACGACTACGGCGCGGCGGGCGCGGAGGTTCTGGGGCGGCCGGTTCCGATCCGCGGTGTCGCGGGCGACCAGCAGGCGGCGCTGATGGGGCAGGGCTGCGTGGCGCCCGGCCAGATGAAGGCCACCTACGGCACCGGCTGCTTCATGTTGCTGAACACTGGCGAGGACCGGTGCGTCTCGGGCTCGCGGTTGCTGACCACCGTGGCGGCGCGGGTGAACGGCAAGGCGACCTATGCGCTGGAGGGCTCGATCTTCGTGGCGGGGGCCGCGATCCAGTGGCTGGGCGAGGGCCTGGGGGTGACCGGCGGTCCCCGCGCGGCCGAAGCCCTGGCGCGGGCCGCCAAGCCCGATCATGGCGTCGTCGTGGTCCCGGCCTTCACCGGCCTCGGCGCGCCCTGGTGGGACGCGAACGCGCGCGGGGGAATCTTTGGCCTGACCCGCGACGCGGGCCTGCCCGAGATCGCCGCGGCGACCTTCGACAGTTGCGCCCTGCAGAGCCGCGACCTGATAGAGGCCATGCGCGCCGACGCGCCGTCGGCGTTCGGCGACGCGGCCCAGATGCGGATCGACGGCGGCATGTCGCGCAGCGCCTGGTTCTCGCAGCGCCTGGCCGATCTGACGGGGATCGCCGTGCGCCGCGCCAGCTATCAGGAGACCACGGCCCTGGGCGCGGCCCTGTTCGCCGGGGTCGGGGCCGGGCTCTACGCCTCGGTGGAGGAGGCCGCCGAGGTCAGCCCGGCGGCCGAGACCCTGACGCCATCGATCGCGGCGCATGCGCGCGAGGCGGCCTATGCGCGCTGGCTGGACGCCGCGCCGCGCGTTCGCCTGTAAGCGTGTCTGTCCCGCCAGGAAACCGGAGGCCGCCCATGACCACCCGCCGCGCCGTGCTCGGCGCCGGACTCGCCGCGATCGCCGGCGGACCGGCCTTGGCCGCTTCCGCCTATCCCCGGATCGGCGGCGTTCGGCGTCTGTCGCCGGAGCTCGACCAGATCATCGCGCGCGACGCGCCGATCGAGCAGATCGCCGACGGCGTCGCCTGGGCCGAAGGGCCGGTCTGGGTTCGGGACGGCGGATACCTGCTGTTCTCCGACGTGCCCGGCAACACGATGTATCGGTGGAGCGCCCAGGACGGAAAGATGGTGTTCCTGCGGCCGTCCGGCTATGACGGCCCGCCGACGAAGATTTTCCGCGAGGCCGGCTCCAACGGCGCGATCGTCAGCGTCACCGGCGATCTGCTAATCTGCGACTGCGGCAACCGGGCGATCGCCAGCATCGACTTCGACACCCGCAAGAAGACCCTGCTGGCCTCGACCTACAAGGGCCGGAAATTCAACAGCCCCAACGACCTGGTCGAGCAGCGCAAGGGCCGCCTGAAGGGCGCGCTCTATTTCACCGATCCGCCCTTCGGCCTCGAAGGGATCGACGCCTCGCCGGCCAAGGAGCAGCCATTCAACGGCGTCTATCTGCTGCGCCCGACCGGCGAGGTTGCGCTGGTCGATGATAAGCTGAGCTTCCCGAACGGCGTGGGCCTGTCGCCCGACGGCAAGCAGCTGTACGTCTCGGTCACCGACCCCAAGCGCCCGGTGATCATGGCCTATGATCTCGGCGCCGATGGCTTGCCGACGTCCTCGCGGGTGTTCTTCGACGCCTCCGACCTGGCCAAGACCGGCGCGCCGGGGCTGCCGGACGGCCTGAAGATCGACGCCAAGGGCAGGCTCTTCGCCAGCGGCCCGGGCGGGATCCTGATCCTGACGCCCGAGGCCAAGCTGCTGGGCGTCATCGAGACCGGCGGTCCGATCGCCAACTGCGCTTTCGGCGACGACGGCAAGACCCTGTACCTGACCTCCAGCCACATCGTGGCGCGGGTTCGAACCAAGACCTCGGGCCTGGGCTGGTAGGCTCAGGCGCCCGCGTCCAGATAGGCCTTCACCCGCGCGAACAGCTCCTCGAACATCGGCGTCGTCAGGCGGCCGGTGTTCGTGTTGAGCCGCGAGCAGTGATAGCTGTTGAAGATCCGGTAGGGTCCGGCCTGGAACTCCGAACCGTGGCCGGGGACGCCCGCAGAGGCCTTCAGGCCGAGCGCCTTGAGCACGTTGCGCCGCGAGACGTCGCCCAGGGTGACGATGGCCTTCAGGTTCGGGAACATCTCGAGCCGCGCCGTCAGGAACGGCCGGCAGTTGTTCTCCTCCGAGGTCTCGGGCTTGTTGCCGGGCGGGGCGCAGCGGACGGCGTTGGTCACGGCCGCGCCGACCAGCTTCAGGGAGTCGTCGGGCCGCGCCTCGAACCGGCCGGTGGCGAAGCCGAACTTGATCAGGGTCTCGTAGAGCAGGGTCCCGGCATAGTCGCCCGTGAACGGCCGGCCGGTGCGGTTGGCGCCCTTGCGGCCTGGGGCCAGGCCCACGACCAGCAGCCGCGCCTCCTTGTCGCCGAACGAGGGCGCCGGGCCGTTGAACCAGTCAGGATAAAGCGCCTGGTTCTCGCGGCGATAGGCCACCAGGCGCGGGCACAGCGGACAGTCGCGCGGCGGCTCGCCTGGGTTGGGCACCGACTCGCCGGCGATGTTGGAGGGCTGCATCTCAGTACTCATCGTCCGCGTCGCGCTCGGCCGGGGTGCGCGTGTCGTGCAGTTGGCGCGGCTGAGCCCGCTGCGGCCGGCCGATGATGGTCCCGAGGTCGGCCAGGTCGACGAAGTTGTCGGCCTGGCGGCGCAGGTCGTCGCTGGTCATCGGCGGCTGGCTCTTCATCGTCGAGACCACCGTGACGCGGCGGCCCTTGCGCTGCACGGCCTCGACCAGGGCGCGGAAATCGCCGTCGCCCGAGAACAGCACCAGGTGGTCGGCGGTCTCGGCCATCTGCAGCATGTCGACGGCGATCTCGATGTCCATGTCGCCCCGCCAGCGCTTGCGGCCCTGGGCGTCGGTGAACTCGCGCGCCGGCTTGGTCACCAGGGTGAAGCCGTTGTAGTCGAGCCAGTCGACCAGCGGCCGGATCGGCGAATAGTCGTCGTTCTCGGCGATAGCGGTGTAATAATAGGCCCGGATCAGGACGCCGCGCTTTTTGAACTCGTCGAGCAGCTTGCGGTAGTCGATGTCGAAGCCCAGCGCCTTGGCGGCGGAATAGAGATTGGCGCCGTCGATGAACAGGGCCAGGCGATCGGTCGGATAGAAGGTCACGGTAATCCCTTGAAAAATCAGGTCGCTCGAAATGACTTGGACGAGGCCGTGATCGTGGCGCTCGGCGGCAATCTGCCGGGACCGTATACGAGTCGCGAGGCCTTGTTGGAAGCCGCGCTGAAGGCCTTTCCCGAAGCGGGGCTGGAGGTCGTCGCGCGATCCAGCTGGTGGGCGTCGGCGGCTTGGCCCGATCCGGCGGGGCCGGAATACCTGAACGGGGTGGCCATCGTCCGCACCGACCTTTCGCCGGCGGCGACGCTGGCGGCGCTGCATGGCGTCGAGGCGCGCTTTGGTCGGACGCGCGGCGAGCCCAACGCCGCCCGCACCCTGGATCTCGACCTGGTGGCCCACGGCCGTGCGATCCTGGACGGCGCGCTTGTCCTGCCGCACCCCCGCGCCCACGAGCGGCTGTTCGTGATGGGGCCCCTGGCCGAGCTGGCCTCGGCCTGGATCCACCCGGTCAGCGGCGAGCCCGCCTTCCGCCTGGCGGCGACCGCCAGGGTGGGACTCGACGCGCGCTCCATTGCCAAAGTTTAATGAAGGTCTGGCGCGGGCCATGCCCATAGTCCGGCCCAATTTTCGAACCCAGCGTCTCGCCCCGGAGGACGCCAGAGGAGGGGATCGCCCCACATGACCTTCACCCGCTCGCTGTTCGCCTGCGCCGCCGTCTGCGCGCTGGCCATCGCCGCGCCCGCCCTGGCCCAGACCCAAACGGGATCCAAGAGCGGCGTCGACCTCGCCTCGATCGACAAGACCGTCAAGCCGGGCGACGACTTCTGGACCTATGCCAACAACACCTGGATCAAGGCCCACCCGATCCCGGCCGACCGCAGCGGCTACGGCATCGGCGCGGTCATGGTCGAGGAGGCCAACAAGCGCACCGTCGACCTGATCCAGGCCGCCGCCAAGGGCGGCGCCGGCGACGGCAAGAAGGTCGGCGACTACTACGCCACCTACATGGACGAGAAGGCCATCGAGGCGAAGGGGATCGCCCCGCTGAAGCCCGGCCTGGCGCGCATCGCCGCGATCAAGGACAAGAAGCAGCTGGCGGCCGTTCTGGGCGGCAATATCCGCGCCGACGTCGACGCTCTGAACGCCACCGACTTCTACACCGACAACGTGCTCGGCCTCTGGGTCTCGCCCGCCTTCGACGACACCAGCAAGTACGCGCCGTTCCTGCTGCAAGGCGGTCTGGGGATGCCGGACCGCGAGTATTATCTGTCGGACAAGGCCGCCATGGTCGAGGCGCGGACCCAGTACCTGGCCCACGTCGAGAAGGTGCTAACCCTGGGCAGCGTGGCCGACGCGAAAGCCAAGGCCAAGGCGATCGTGGCGCTCGAGACGCAGCTGGCCAAGGCCTCGGGCTCGCGCGAGGACAGCGTCGATGTTCAGAAGGCCAACAACAGCTGGACGCCCGCCGACTTCGTCGCCAAGGCGCCGGGCCTGGACTGGCCGACCTTCTTCGCGGCCGCCAAGCTGAACACCCAGCCGCGCTTCATCGTCTGGCATCCGACCATGGTCGTCGGCCTGGGCAAGGCGGTGGCCGAGGTCCCGCTGGCCGCCTGGAAGGACTACCTGACCTTCCACCTGCTTGAGCACTACAGCAACGTCTTGCCCAAGGCCTTCGTCGACGAGCGCTTCGCCTTCTACGGCCGGGCGCTGCAAGGCACGCCGCAGCTGTCGCCGCGCTGGAAGCGGGCGGTGGGCTCGACCAACGCCGTGCTGGGCGAGGCGGTGGGCAAGCTCTACGCGGAAAAGTACTTCTCGCCCGAAGCCAAGGCCGCGGTCACGGCCATGGTCGACAGCATGAAGGCCGCGTTCGAGAAGCGGATCGACGCCCTGGACTGGATGGATCCGGCCACCAAGGCCGAGGCCCGCAAGAAGGTGGCCGTTCTGAAGGTCGGCGTCGGCTATCCCGACCGCTGGCGCGACTATTCCGGCTACAAGGTCGTGCGCGGCGACGCCGTCGGCAACGTGCAGCGGTACGAGGCCTTCGACTATGACCAGGCGTTGGCCAAGCTGGGCCAGCCGACCGATCGCGGCGAGTGGGTGATGACCCCGCAGACGGTCAACGCCGTGAACCTGCCGATCCTCAACGCCCTGAACTTCCCGGCCGCCATCCTGGCGCCGCCGAACTTCGACCTGAAGAACGACATGGCCGCGAACTATGGCGCGACGGGCGCCACGATCGGCCACGAAATCAGCCACAGCTTCGACGACCAGGGCGCGCAGTTCGACAGCCAGGGGCGCCTGCGGAACTGGTGGACGCCCGCCGACCTCGATCACTTCCAGAAGGCCGGCGCCGCCCTGGCCGACCAGTTCGACACCTACAAGCCCTTCCCGGATCTCGCGGTGAACGGCAAGCAGACGCTGAGCGAGAACATCGCCGACGTGGCGGGCCTAGGCGCGGCGCTGGACGCCTATCACGCGTCGCTGGGCGGCAAACCCGCGCCGGTGATCGACGGCCTGACCGGCGATCAGCGCTTCTTCCTGGCCTTCGCCCAGAGCTGGATGGACTATTCGCGTCCGGCCGCCCTGCGCCAGCAGTTGATCACCGACGGCCACGCGCCCGCCCAGTACCGCGCCTTCACCGTGCGCAATCTCGACGACTGGTACGCGGCCTTCGGGGTGAAGCCCGGCGACAGCATGTACCTGCCGCCGGAGAAGCGCGTGAAGGTCTGGTAGGGCGCGGCCGTCAGCGCGGCATGCCGCTCAAGCCGCTGGCCTGCCGCAGCGCCTGGGCGTCTAGGCGATAGCCGTCCAGGAACACCAGCTCGACGTGACGCAGATTGCGGAGGTCGCGGGAGACGTCGCCGTCGACCAGGATGACGTCGGCCGTCTTGCCTTGCGCGATCGATCCGGTCCTGTCGTCCATGCCGGTCATGCGGGCCGGGACGATGGTCGCGGTCTGCAGCGCCTGGGCGTTGGTCAGGCCGGCCTGCTGGTAGAGCTCGAGCTCGCGCACGAGTTCGAGACCGTACCCGTCGGTCCCGGCGACGATCGGCACGCCGGCCTGGTGCAGCTTGCCGACCAGTTGGACCATCTTGGCGAAGCTCTTGCGGTAGTCGTCGCGCGTCAGGCCTTCGGACAAGGGATAGCCCCCGATCTTCCAGCCGCGGACGACGCTGGGCGGAGCGACCTCGGCGAAGGGGGCGTATTCCGGCGAAATGGCCGAGCCGTCCGACGTCATCAGCGGCTCCCAGACGGTCAAGGTGGGGTCGATGATCGTGCCGCGCTTGGCGAGCTCGGCGTAGAAGGCCTTCATCGCGGGCGAGTCGAGATCGACGTCCTTGCCATAGCGCGCCGGGCCCTCCAGCCGGGCGGCGGTGTTGGACTTGTCGACCACGTCCTGCGGCATGGCCTGCATCAGGATGAAGTTGATGTGCGTGACCTCGTCGTAGCCGGCGCGGACGGCGTCCAGCGGCCGCATCCCGGCCGGCACGTGGCCGTGCACGTGCAGGCCAAGCTTGTGGGCCTCGGCCGCGCCGGGCGCGATCCAGGCCGGGTTCATCGAGGTGTAGAACTTGGCGCCCCACAGGCCCGCGGCCTTGATCTTGTCGACGGCGGCTATGGTCTCGGCCTCGGACGACACGATCAGCGCGCCCTGGGCGGCCAGCGGGTCCTTGCGATCGATGATCACCGAGATCTTGCCGTCCGGCGCGAGAAGGTCGCCGCTGGCGCGGCGCTTGTAGATGCTGAGCGCGTCGTCGATCTGGCTTCCCGGGCTGCGATAGTTGGTCATGCCGGTGGCCAGATTCTGCAGCAGGCCCCAGTCGTCTCCGACGTGCTGGTGCGAGTCCCACAGGCCCGGCGTCAGGGTCTTTCCTCGACCGTCCACCACGACCGCGCCGGCCGGCGCCTTGATCGATCCGCCGGCGCCGACGGCGGCGATCTTGCCGTCGGCGATCAGCACCGCGCGATCGGGCAGATAGCGCCCCGCCGGGGCGTCGAACATCAGCACGTGATCGACCAGGGTCGGCGTCCGGTTGGCCGGCCGCAGGAACCGATGGGCGACGTCGCGGACCATGTTCGCCGTCGCCCTGTCCTGGATCGCCTTCAGCTTGGGGCCGGCGGCCTCGTAGCCCTCGGGCAGCAACCGCATGCCGCCGGCGAAACCGAAATAGCGATTGTCGCCGTCGAGCCAGACCGGGGAGGGCGCGAAGCCATAGCCGGTGACGAAGGCCAGCTTGACGGTCTTGGGTCCCGCCGGGCCGTCGATCTGGGTCGACTCGCCGATCGCGATGCTGGCGTGGCCCGTGGGCAGCAGGTCCAGCCCCTTGGCGCCCGCCGCCACCAGGGCGTTGGTGTCCAGTTCGCTCGCCAGCCAGGGACCGCCATAGGTGCTATACCGGCGGCCCTGGAACGGCGCCGAGCCGCTGTCGATCACCGTCTTCCAGTGCGCGACGCCCTGGTCGTCGACGCTGAAGTCCTCGGTCGCGTCGCCCTGGTCGGTAAAGCCCCGGATCGCGATGGCGATCGGGCGGCCGTCCTTGCCCAGGGTCACCACCTGATCGTCCTCGGTGACCCAGCCCCGGAGGGACATCGACATCCGATAGGCGGTGCGGCCGTCGGCGAGGGTCCACGACCAGACGTCGCCATGTTTGCCCGCGTCGGAGCTGATGACGTAGTGCCGGGCCGACGCGGGCGGGGTCAGCAACTTCTCCTTCGGCGTCGGTTCCGCCGAAACGGCCGTCGCCGCGGCGGCGATCATCAACGAAGCGACAAAGGCGCGGCGCATGCGAGAACCCCAAAGCCCGGTTGTTGAAGCGGTCACGCTAGGCTTGGCCGGCAAGATCGGCGAGTCTTTTATCGGGGGAGCCCCCGCCGGGCTGGCGAACGCCAAGCGAGACTGAACCGGCGCTCTGGACATTGACGGACGAACAGGGCATAAGCGCCCCCTCGCGAAAGTCAGGACGTTCGTGCGCGGCGTTGCGTGTCGCCGCACGGAAGCCTATTTTCCGATTGCTTATCGGCAGCCCGAGGAACTCATGGCCCGCGTCACCGTCGAAGATTGCGTCGAGAAGGTTCCGAACCGCTTCGCGCTCGTCCTGCTCTCGGCCCACCGCGCCCGCGGCATCTCGGCCGGCGCGGCCCTGATGGTCGACCGCGACAACGACAAGAACCCGGTCGTGGCCCTGCGCGAGATCGCCGACGACGTGATCGATCACGAAGGCCTCAAGGAACACCTGATCAGCACGCTGCAACGCGTCGACGAGCACACCGAGGCCGAGGAAGAAGCCGAGACCCTGGCCCTGCTGGCTGATCCCAGCCACATGCAGATGAGCGAGCTGGAACTGGTCCGCGCCCTGCAGAGCGACCGCGACGGCGGTCAGGAGGAGCGGTACTGAGCCCCGAAGGCGCAGACCCTCTGACCCTAGAAGCGGCGACCTCCACCACCGCTCCTTCCGAACGCGCGCCCGATTCCGCATCGGGCGCGTCTTCGTCTGTAGGCGCCGCATCGCCTGAGCCGGCGGCCCCGCCCAAGCGCAAGTTTCTTCGCCAGTACGAACTGATCGACCGGGTCCTGGCCTACGACCCGACGGCCGACGAGGCGCTGCTGAACCGGGCCTATGTCTACGCCATGCGCATGCACGGCTCGCAGACCCGGGCCAGCGGCGATCCCTATTACGCCCACCCGATCGAGGTGGCCGGCATTCTCACCGAGTACCGGCTCGACACCGCGACCATCGTCACGGCCCTGCTGCACGACGTGATCGAGGACACCCCGGTCACCAAGGAAGAGATCGCCAAGCTGTTCGGCGACGAGATCGCCGAGCTCGTCGAGGGCGTCACCAAGCTGTCCAAGCTGGAGCTTCAGGCCGAGCACACCCGCCAGGCCGAGAACCTGCGCAAGTTCATCCTAGCCATCTCCAAGGACGTGCGCGTCCTGCTGGTCAAGCTGGCCGACCGTCTGCACAACATGCGGACGCTGCACTTCATCAAGAACCAGGCCAAGCGCGAGCGCATCGCCCGCGAGACGCGCGACATCTACGCGCCGCTGGCCCGCAACATCGGCTGTCACCGCATCTGCGTCGAGCTGGAGGAGCTGTCCTTCCAGCACACCAACCCGGTGGCGCGCGACGCCATCCTGCGCCGCCTAGAGGCGCTGCGGGAAGAGCAGGGCGGGGCCGTGGCCCTGGTCAGCCAGGAAATCGCCGCGCGGCTGGAATCCTCGACCCTGCCGGCCCGCGTGTTCGGCCGCGAGAAGACGCCGTACTCGATCTGGCGCAAGCTGCAGCGCAAGTCGATCGGCTTCTCGCAGATGTCGGACATCTACGCCTTCCGGGTGATCGTCGACAGCGAGGAGGACTGCTACCGCGCGCTGGGCGTTGTCCACCGCGCCTGGTCCAGCGTGCCCGATCGTTTCAAGGACTACATCTCGACGCCGAAGCGGAACAACTACCGCTCGCTGCACACCACGGTCGTCGGGCCACGCGGCATGCGCATCGAGATGCAGATCCGCACCGAGAGCATGGACCGCGTCAACGAAGAGGGCGTCGCCGCCCACTACCGCTACAAGGACGCCTCTTACGGCCTCGACCTGGAAGGCATGGAGGCCGCCGGCGGCCGCGACCCGTTGGCCAACCTGCGCCAGCTGGTCCAGGTGCTGGAGCACGGCGGCGACAGCGAAGAACTGGTCGAGCACGCCAAGCTCGAAATGTTCCTCGACCAGGTGTTCGTGTTCACGCCCAAGGGCAAGCTGGTCAGCCTGCCGCGCGGGGCGATGCCGCTGGACTTCGCCTACGCGGTCCACACCGATGTCGGCGACACCTGCATCGGCGTGAAGATCAATGGCGAGCTGAAGCCGCTGCGCACGGTGCTGGTCAACGGCGACGTGGTCGAGGTGGTGCGCGGCTCCAAGCCGGTGGTGCCGCCGGACTGGCGCTCGCTGACCGTCACGGGCCGGGCCCGCTCGGCCATCCGCCGCCATATCCGCCAGACCGAGAAGGAAGAGTTCCTGCGTCTGGGCCGCGCCTCGCTGGAGCAGGTCTTCGCGCGCGCCGGCAAGAAGCTGAAGGACGTGTCGCTGCGGCCGATCCTGGAGCGCTTCGCCCTGGAGAGCGACGAGGCGCTGTACGACGCCGTGGGGCGCGGCCGCGTCTCGCCCAGCCAGGTGCTGGAGACGGCCTATCCCGGCATGAAGGACTCCGAGCGCGAGGCGGCCACCGCCCGGCGCAAGATCGAGGGCGGCCAGGAGGCGGCGCGGCTCTATGTGCGCGGCGGCGGGCTGACGCCGGGCGTCTCGCTGCACTTCGCCCACTGCTGCAGCCCCGTGCCGGGCGACCGCATCGTCGGCATCCTGCGCGAGGACGGGGAGGGGCTGGACGTCCACACGATCGACTGCCCGCGCTTGGCCGAATACGAGGATCGCGAGGAGCTCTGGCGCGACCTGAACTGGACGCCGGAGGCCGAGCGCTCGACCATCTCGCTGACCCGCCTGCACGCCACCATCCAGAACGCCCCCGGCGTGCTGGGGCTCGTCTGCACGATCATCGGCGAGGCGGGCGGCAATATCGTCAACCTGCGCATGCACCACCGCCAGAGCGACTTCTTCGACACCGACATCGACGTCGAGGTTCGCGACGCCAAGCATCTGACCAATATCCAGGCCGCGCTGCGGGCGTGTCCGTCGGTCGAGACGGTGGATCGGACGCGCGGCTAAGCTTTAGGCTGATCGCTTGCGAGTTTCGCGCTAGAGGCGCATCGTGACGCTCTCGTGGGGGGAGCGGTGATGAGCGACGCGCGGGTCTATTTCGCCACCAATCGCAATGCGCAGCCGGACAACAAGAAGCTGGTCTTCGGACCTCGCTTCAACCCCGACGGCGTCGCGGCCCTACGGTTCGGCTATGTCGATTTCCCCGACGGGGTCGAGACCCTGCAAGGCGGTTCGGCGCACGTCTATCCGGACGTCAAGAACGAGACCGACATCGCCAAGACCGGCGGCGGCCAGTTCCTGGAGGACCTGCGCAAGGCCATGGTGGGCGGCCAGGACACGCTGGTCTTCATTCATGGCTTCAACGTCAGCTTCAACGGCGCGATCGAGGCCGGCGCGCGGCTGGCCCGCCAGGTGAGGGTCGGGTCGGCCTCGCCCGACGGCGGACGGCCGGTCAATGTGGTGGTGTTCAGCTGGCCTTCGGACGGCGAGGCCGTGCCGTTCATGTCGTACTACAGCGACCGCGAGGACGCCCGCGCCTCCGGTCCAGCCCTGGCGCGGACCTATCTGAAGCTTCGGGAGTTCCTCGGGAAGCTGCGCGCGGAGGATCACTGCCAGCGCAGCATCCATCTGATGACCCACAGCATGGGCGCCTATGTGCTGCGCCACGGCCTGCAGGCGGCGCTCGCCAAGGACTCCGACAGCCTGGCGCGGATCTTCGACCAGATCCTGCTGGCCGCGCCCGACGAGGACGACGACGCCTTCGAGCAGGACGGCAAGCTGAAGCCCCTGCCCAGGATCGGCCGCCAGGTGACGGTCTATTTCAACCCGTGCGACCAGGCGCTGCTGATCTCGGACAAGACCAAGGGCAATCCCGACCGCCTGGGCTCGGACGGCCCGCGTCTCATCGACATGCTGCCCAAGAAGGTGGTGCTGGTCGATTGCCGCAACGTGGCGGGCGACGCCGACCCGCTGATCCAGCACAGCTACTACGCGCACAGCCCGGCCATGGCGGCGGACATCGGCGCGGTGCTGGCCGGCATGGAGGCCGACACCATCGGCAACCGCGTCTATGTCCCGTCGCTGCGCGCCTGGCGGATCGTCAGGGAGCTTTGAGCCCCAGGGCCGCGACGGCGTCTCGGGTCGCCGCCGTCAGGGGAGAGGGCAGGGCGTCCAGGGCGAACCAGCCCCAGTCGCGCAGGGCGTGGGCTTCCTGGATCGCCGGCGCGCCCTCGAAGGCGTCGGCGGCATAGGTGATCGCCACCCAGTGATAGTCTTCGGCGACCATGTCGGTCACCGCCAGCACGCGGCCGGCCCTGATCGTGATCCCCAGCTCCTCGCGGATCTCGCGCTCGGCGCAGGTTCGCGCGGCCTCGCCCCAGTCGAGCTTGCCGCCGGGCACGCCCCAGTGGTCGGCCTCGGGATTCTTGACCCGCTTGACCAGCAAGAGGCGGCCCCGGTCGTCAAGGATGGCCGCGCCGCAGCCGACGCGAGGGCGTTGAGGTTCGCTGTCCATAGGGGCGCTTAAGGACCGAAATCGCCCGCCGGCGCAAGGCGGCGTTTGAAGACTCGCGGGGCTGGTTTATAGGCGAGCCTCATGACCAACGACGACGTCCTCGACGAATTCCGCGCCGCCGGCGCCCTGCGCGAAGGCCACTTCGTGCTGTCTTCCGGCCTGCACAGCCCGGTCTTCCTGCAGAAGAACCTGGTGTTCATGCGGCCCGAGCGCTGCGAACGCCTGTGCAAGGCCCTGGCGGAGAAAATCCTGGCGACGGTCGGCGCGGTCGACGTGGCCGTCTCGCCCGCCGTCGGCGGCATCATCCCGGGCTACGAGACCGCCCGCCACCTGAACGTGCCGTCGATCTATGTCGAGCGCGAGGGCGGGGCCTTCAAGTTCCGGCGCGGCTTCCACCTGGAGCCCGGCCAGAAGGTGGTGATGGTCGAGGACATCGTCACCACGGGCCTGTCGTCGCGCGAGTGCATCCAGGCGATCAAGGACGCCGGCGGCGACGTCGTGGCCGCCGCCTGCATCGTCGACCGCTCGGGCGGCAAGGCCGATGTCGGCGTGCCGCTGGTGGCCCTGGCCAGCCTGGAAGTCCCGGCCTATCCGGCCGACGCCCTGCCGCCGGAACTGGCCGCCATCCCGATCGAGGACCCGGGCAGCCGGCGGCTGCGGTAGACGCCCAGAAGCCGAAACCTCGCCCTTCGACACGCTCGGGGTGAGGTTTCTAACGCCAAGGCTCTAGCCATGGTCCTCATCCTGAGCCTGTCGAAGGACGAGGATCACGCACCGCCCTGGCGCCGGCGCGGGAAATTCCCACCTGCATAGCTGGACGGCTGGGCTTATAGGTCGTGGCCTTGGTCTTGGTTTCGACGGGAAGAACGATGAGCTTGCGACTGGGCGTCAATATCGACCACGTGGCGACGATCCGGAACGCGCGCGGCTCTTCCTATCCCGAGCCGGTGCGCGCCGCCGAGCTGGCCCTGGCGGCCGGGGCCGACGGCATCACCGCCCACCTGCGCGAGGACCGTCGCCACATCAGCGACGCCGACATCGCCGTGCTGACCGACCTTTGCCACAAGCGCGGCAAGCCGCTGAACTTCGAGATGGCCGTGACCGACGAGATGGTCGGCATCGCCCTTGGCGCGCGACCGCACGCCGCCTGCTTGGTGCCCGAGCGCCGCGAGGAGGTGACGACCGAGGGCGGGCTGGACGTCGTCCGGGGGCAGGACCGCATCGCCGCCGCGACCGCCCGGCTGCGCACCGTGGGCGCGCGGGTCTCGCTGTTCATCGAGCCCGATCCCGCCCAGATTCGCGCCTCGGCCCAGGCGGGCGCGCAGGTCGTCGAACTGCACACCGGCGCCTATTGCGACGCCGCGCGGGCGGGCGAGACCGGGCGCGCCGAGGCGATCCTGGCGCGCCTGAAGGCCGGCGCGGCCTTGGCCGCTCAACTGGGGTTGGAGGTCCATGCCGGCCACGGGATCGACTACGCCACGGTCAAGCCGATCGCGGCCATTCCCGAAATCGCCGAGCTCAATATCGGCCACTTCCTGATCGGGGAGGCGATCTTCGTCGGCCTGCCCCAGGCGATCCAGCGGATGCGCGCGCTGATGGACGCCGCGCGGCTCGAAGTCGAGGCGCTGGCGTGATCATCGGCATCGGCTCGGACCTCTGCGACATCCGGCGGATCGAGAAGTCGCTGGAGCGCTTCGGCGACCGTTTCACCCACAAGGTTTTCACCGAGATCGAGCGGGCCCGGTCCGAGCGCAAGCCCGACCGCGCCTCCAGCTACGCCAAGCGCTTCGCGGCCAAGGAGGCCTGTTCCAAGGCGCTGGGCACCGGCCTCAAGCGCGGCGTGCATCTGGCCGGCATGGGAGTGGTCAACCTGCCGTCAGGCAAGCCGACCATGGCCCTGACCGGCGGCGCCGCCGAACGGCTCAAGGCCCTGACGCCCGAGGGCATGGAGGCGGTGATCCACCTGTCCCTGACCGACGATCACCCCTACGCCCAGGCCTTCGTCATCATCGAGGCGCTGCCGAAGGTTTAGGGGCGACCACGCGCTTAAACCGATCTTCCCCGCGAAAGCGGGGACCCAAGCCGCGTCAGGGCTTCTGGGTGATGCCGCGCCACGCTCTCTGGCGCCGCTTGGATCCCCGCTTTCGCGGGGATGAGCGGATCTTGGGGCGAACGGCCATGGGGATCCGAGCGGCCGCGGTCCAACCTTCGCCTCAAAGCCAAGCTAACGCGCCGCACTTGCCGGCCGGGCCAAGCCCGTCTAGCAAGGCCGAACCATTTCCGAAGAGCTCAGCCGCCGCATGACCGACACCGTCGACACCACGCCGCCCGAAGACAAGGGCGCCGTCGCCGAGCTCATCGAGATCATCAAGACCGTCGCCTACGCCCTGGGCATCGCCCTGGTGCTGCGGGTCCTGCTGTTCCAGCCCTTCACCATCCCGTCGGCCTCGATGGAGCCCAACCTCTATCAGGGCGACTACATCATCGTGTCGAAGTTCAGCTACGGCTGGAGCAAGCACTCGATCCCGTTCAGCCCGCCGCTGTTCAAGGGCCGGATCTTCGGTCACGCGCCGACGCGCGGCGACATCATCGTGTTCAAGCTGCCGCGCGACAATCGCACCGACTACATCAAGCGCCTGATCGGCCTGCCGGGCGACAAGGTCCAGGTGCGCGGCGGCCAGGTGTTCATCAACGGCAAGGCCCTGCCGCGCAAGGAACAGCCGCCGGCCCTGGTCGACACCGGCTATGGCTTCACCCAGCAGGTGCAGCGCTTCCAGGAGACCAATCCGGAAGGCCGCCAGTACAACACCCAGGACTTCGGTCCCGACAGCCGCGGCGACAACACCGGCGTCTACACCGTGCCCGCCGGCTGCTACTTCTTCATGGGCGACAACCGCGACAACTCGGCCGACAGCCGCTTCGATCCGGGCGTCTCGCCGTTCAAGGACAGCGCCTGCAAGTGGGACTACGAGCTGGATCAGTATATCGGCGACGAGGTCGGCGTCGGCTTCGTGCCCGCCGAGAACCTGGTCGGCCGCGCCCAGATCATCCTGCTGTCGTGGAACGCCGACGCCAGCCTGTTCAAGCCGTGGACCTGGTTCATGAACGCGCGTCCCAGCCGCTTCTTCCACGTGCTGAAGTGATCTTGAGCCATGGATAGACGGGTCGCCGCCGTCGGCGACCTGGAGCGCCGGATCGGCCATCGGTTCAGCGATCGCGAACTGCTCGAGCGCGCCCTGACCCACGCCAGCGTCGGCGACGGGGCCAAGAAGGTGCGCGACAACGAGGTGCTGGAGTTCATCGGCGACCGGGTGCTGGGATTGCTGGCCGCCGAGGCCCTGGCGCAGCGGTTCCCCAAGGCCAAGGAAGGCGAGCTGGCCCCGCGCCTGAACGCCCTGGTCAGCCGCGAGACCTGCGCCCGCGTGGCGCGCAAGGCCGAGCTCGGCCCCGCCCTGCGCCTGTCGGCCTCGTCCAGCAAGATCGGCGGCCGCGAGACTGACTCGATCCTGGCCGGCGCCACCGAGGCGCTGATGGCCGCGCTCTATCAGGACGGCGGCCTCGACACCGCGCGGCGCGTTTTCCTTGACCTCTGGGCCGACGAGTTCGACCGGGCCGGGGAGGGGCGTCCGCGCGATCCTAAGACCGCGCTGCAGGAATGGGCCCAAGGCAAGGGGCGGCCGCTGCCGACCTACCGCGTCCTGGACCGGACGGGGCCAGACCACGCGCCGGTGTTCACCGTCGAAGCGCTCGTGGTCGGCGTCGATCCCGCCATCGCCAAGGGCAAGTCGCGCCAGGAGGCCGAGAAGGCCGCAGCCAAGGCCTTGCTGGAGCGTGAAGGCGCGGCCTGACCGGCGCTGGCATTGCCTTCATCCCGATATAGTGGCACTCAAAGTGCCATTAGGGGCGGAGGCGACATGGCGAGCTTCTGGACTTGCCGTGGGCCAGGTGGCTTGGCTGCTGATCGCGAAAGGAACGCCATGATGGCCCTGCTGCCGCCGTCCACCAACGTCGACTATCGCGGCGCGCGCCTTTCGGCCTGGGCGCTGATGCTGATGGGGGTTCTGACGGCCGCGGCCGGACTGGTCCACTACGGGCTGCCGGACGGCGGCATCGGCGTGATCGCTGGCGTCGATCTCTCCACGCGCCGCGAGACCATCGTCGGCATGGCCGCCTGGATCGGCGCGATCCAGATCCCGCACGGCGTCGCCGAGGTCCTGGTCGGCTGGCGCTACCGGACCCTGACGCCGCTGTTCCTGGCTCTGATCGCGCTGGAGCGCGGCCTGATGGCCGTGGACGGCTGGCTGCTAAAGGGCGCGCGCGCCGCGCATCATCCGCCCGAGCATTACGCCAGCGTCGTGGTGACCGCGCTGTCGCTGGTCCTGGTGGCGCTGGCCTCGCGGCCGAGGCGCGGGGCGGTCTGAACGACACCGCCCACGCGCTTGGCTCCGCTTAGCGGTTCGGCGGCGTGCGCCGGTCGCTATTCGTCGTTCCAGAGGTCCCCGTCGTTCCGCTGGTCCCGGTCGTCCCCGTCGCGGAGGAGCCGGTCACCGAGGCGCCGGGCGTGGTCCCGGTCGAGCTTTCCCGCTGCGCGCCCGGAGATCCCGGCGCCCCGGTCGAGCCCATCGAGCCGGTGGAGCCAGAAGAGCCGTTGGCGCCAGCGCTGCTGGGGCTGTTCATATCCGGCGCGGTCGGGGTTTGGCCGCCCGTGGTGTTCGAAGCGTCCGTTCCCGTGGTCCCGGCGGCGCCACTGGCGTCGGCCGCGGCGGCGGGCGGATTTTGCTGGGCGTCCTCCTGCCGACGGGAGCAGCCGACGATCGTGGCGGCGCCGAGGGCGACGAGGGTCAGGCGGGCGAGGGTGGCGTGGCGTGTCATGGAAAAGGCTCCGGCGTTGGACTGCCAGAAGCCAACGGGCGGAAGCGTCGGCCGGTCCGCGCCTTAGGCAAAGGACACTCCAAGGTCGCCCGCGAGGCCGGTCGCTACCGTCAGGCCGTCATCGGTGCTAAACGCACCGGCAATGAACGATACTCCCTCCCAAACCCGCGCCGGTTTCGCCGCCATCATCGGCGCGCCGAACGCCGGCAAGTCCACCCTGGTCAACCGCATGGTCGGGGCCAAGGTCTCGATCGTCACCCAGAAGGTCCAGACCACGCGCTTTCCCGTGCGCGGCGTCGCCATCGAGGGCGACACCCAGATCGTCCTCGTCGACACCCCCGGCATCTTCAGCCCGCGCCGCCGCCTGGACCGGGCCATGGTCCGCTCGGCCTGGGCCGGCTCGGAAGAGGCCGAGGCCACCGTGCACCTCGTCGACGCGCAGGCTGAACTCGCCAGCCGCGCTGACAAGGCCACGCCCGGCGAATACCGCTCGGCCCAGGACGTCCAGACTATCATCGAGGGCCTGAAGGCCGCCGACCGCCAGGTGATCCTGGCGCTGAACAAGATCGACGGGATCAAGCGCGACACGCTTCTGGCCGTGGCCAAGGACTTCTTCGACACCGGCGTCTATACCGACGTCTTCATGATCAGCGCCGCGACCGGCGCGGGCGTCGAGGACCTGACCGCCAAGCTCGTCACCATGATGCCCGAGGGGCCCTGGCTCTATCCCGAGGACCAGACCGCCGACCTGCCGGCCCGGCTGCTGGCCGCCGAGATCACGCGCGAGAAGGTCTATCTGCGCGTTCACGAGGAACTGCCCTACGCGGCCACGGTGGAAACGACCGCTTTCGAGGAGCGCAAGGACGGCTCGGTGCGCATCGAGCAGACCATCCTGGTCGAGCGCGAGGGCCAGCGGGTCATCGTCATCGGCAAGGGCGGCCAGACCTTGAAGTGGATCGGCCAGGCCTCGCGCGAGGAGTTGTGCGACATCCTCGACCGCAAGGTTCACCTGTTCCTGCACGTGAAGGTCAAGGAAAACTGGGCCGAGGAGCGCGGTCTCTTCAGCGATATCGGACTGGATTTCGATGTTTGATGCTCCGGCGGCCGCTCCGGCCGTTGATCTGGACGCCTACTTCAATCGCATCGGCCATGACGGCCCGCGCGAGCCGACGCTGGACGTGCTGCGGGCCATCACCTTCAGGCATCCCGACGCCATCCCGTTCGAGAACCTCGACGTGCTGCTGGGGCGCGGGATCAGCATCGTCCCGTCCGAGGTCGACGCCAAGCTGATCGGCGCGGGGCGAGGGGGCTACTGCTACGAGCAGAACGGCCTGATGAAGCGGGTGCTGGAGGCGCTGGGCTTCCAGGTCGAGGGCCTGATGGCCCGCGTCAAGTGGATGCTGCCCGAAGGCGCGCCGCCGCGCCCGCGCTCGCACCAGGTGCTGGGCGTGGATCTGGACGGCGAGACCTGGCTGGTCGACTGCGGCTTCGGCGGCTGCGTGCTGACCGCGCCGCTGCGCCTGTTCTCCGACGAGGTGCAAGAGACGCCGCACGGCCGGTTCCGCATCGTCGACACGGAGACCGGCGGCGTCGCCGAGCGCCAGGTCCAGGCCGATCTGTCGGGCCGCTGGGCGCCGCTCTATCAGGTGTCGCAAGGCGCCTGGGCCGAGATCGACTACGAGCAGGCCAACTTCTACACCTACACGCACCCGAGCTCGCACTTCACCTGGAGCATGACGGTGGGGCGCACCACGCCGACCGCGCGCTATGCCCTGAAGAACAACCGCTTCACCCATCGCGACCTGACCGGCGCGGTGGTCGAGCAGCGCGACCTGTCGGCCGACGAGTTGGAAGCGACCCTGAGCGACGTGATCGGCCTGCCGGTCGCGCCCGAGTGGCGGCCGGTGCTTGAGAAGGTCGTGGCCTGGGGGACGCCATCCTAGCTGGAGTGGCCTAAATGGAGTGGGAAGACGAAGCCTATGTCCTCTCGGCCCGCTCGCACGGCGAGACGGGGGCGATCGTCGAGCTGCTCACCCAGGATCGCGGCAAGTTCGCCGCTCACGTGGCCGGCGCCGCCTCGCGGCGGATGAAGCCGTTCCTGCAACCAGGCGCGCGCGTCATCGCTCGCTATCGGGCGCGGGTGTCCGACCAACTGGGCTCGGCCAGCCTGGAGCCGATGGGCGAGGGGCCCGCGGCGCTGTTCGACGACCGCCTGGCCCTGGCCGGGCTGTCGGCCGCCGCCGCCGTCGCCGCCGGAGCCTTGCCCGAGCGCGAAGCCCATCCCGGCGCCTTCCACGCGCTGGAGGCCCTGATCCGGGTGCTGGAGATCGCCGAGGTCTGGCCGGCGGTCTATGTCCGATACGAGGCGGGCCTGCTGCAGGAACTGGGCTTTGGCCTGGATCTCTCCAAGTGCGCCGCCACCGGCGTCTTCGACGATCTCGTCTATGTCAGCCCGCGCACGGGCCGGGCCGTCAGCCGCGAGGCCGGGCGGCCCTATCACGACAAGCTGCTGCCGCTGCCGCCGTTCATGTTGTCGTCGCAGGGCGGCCTCGCCGAGGGCGACGTCAAGGCGGGCCTCGACATCACCGGCCACTTCCTGGAGCAGTTCGTGTTCGGCCCGCTGAACCGCCCGCTGCCGCCGGCGCGGCTGTGGCTGCTGGACCGGCTGGCCGAGGCGGGTCGGCTTTAGCCAAACGACTTTAAGAACCGTCACAAAGCGGGTTTATCGGCGGAAGCTCAAGTTTTCCGGAGTCGCGTCATGTCCGTCCTCGACCGTTACGCCCTGAGCCGCCGCCGCCTGCTGAGCGTGTTCGGCGCCTCGGCCGTCACCGCCCTGGCCATCCCGCTGGAAAGCGGCAAGGCCCTGGCCCAGGCTGTGTTCGCGACCTACCCCTTCCAGCTCGGCGTCGCCTCCGGCGATCCGTCGTCGGACGGCTTCGTGATCTGGACCCGCCTGGCGCCCGAACCGTTCGAGATCGGCTACGGCATGCCGATGGCTCCGGTCGCGGTCGACTGGGAAGTCGGCGACTCGGCCAGCATGCGCAACATCGTGGCCAAGGGCACGACGATCGCGCCGCCGGAACTCGGCCATTCGGTCCACGTCGAGATCGGCGGCCTGCAGCCGAACCGCGACTACTGGTACCGGTTCACCGCCGGCAAGGAGCGCAGCATCACCGGCCGCGCGCGCACCACGCCTGCCGTGGGCGCGGCGCTGGAGCGGGTGCGCTTCGGCGTCGCCGGCTGCCAACACTATGAGAACGGCTACTACACCGCCTATCGCCGCCTGGCCGAGGAGAACCCCGACTTCATCTTCTGCTACGGCGACTACATCTACGAGGGGCGCGGCGCCCGCACCTCCAGCGGCCCGAATGGTCCGGTCGAGAACCCGCGCCAGCACTTCGGCGGCGAGATCTACAGCCTCGACGACTACCGCCACCGCTACGCGCAATACAAGATGGACACCGACCTGCAAGCCGCCCACGCCGCCGCGCCTTGGTTCGGCGTCTGGGATGATCACGAGATCGACAACAACTGGGTCGGCGATCGCGATCAGGATGGCACCGATCCCAAGCTGTTCAACCTGCGTCGCCAGGCCGCCGCCCAGGCCTATTACGAGGCCATGCCGCTGCGGGCCACGAGCTTCCCGGCCGGAACCTCGATCCAGATCTATCGCCGCGCCGCCTATGGCCAGCTGATGAACCTGAACCTGCTGGACACCCGCCAGTTCCGCTCGGACCAGCCCTGCGGCGACAAGTACGGCGCGTCCTGCGCCGAGATCGGCGATCCCAAGGCCGAGGTCGTTGGCGCGGCCCAGGAGAAGTGGCTGATGGACAGCCTGACCGGCTCGAAGTCGACTTGGAGCGTCATCGCCCAACAGGTGATGATGATGGACCTCGACCGCGAGCCGTCCATCCCGGGCGTGCAGGTCAATCCCGACAGCTGGGCCGGCTATCGCATCCCGCGCGGCCGCCTGCTGGGGAAGATCAAGGACGCCAAGGTGGCCAATGTCGCCGTGCTGACCGGCGACGAGCACCAGAACTTCGCCGGCGACCTGTTCGTCGACGGCGCCAAGCCCGACGGCGCGCCGATCGCCTCGGAGTTCGTGATCACCTCGATCACCTCGGGCGGCGACGGCGTCGACCAGCGCCCGGACATGGCCAAGGTCCAGGCCGGCAATCCGATGCTGAAGTTCAACAACAGCCAGCGCGGCTACGCCATCTGCGACGTGACGCCCAAGGCCTTCGTCACCGAGTTCAAGGTGCTGGACGCGGTCACCCGCAAGGACGGCAAGCTGTCGACGCGCGCGAAATGGGCGCTGGAGGCCGGAAAAGCGGGGATCGTTCAGGCCTGAGCGCGCGACAGCCGAAAGTGCGCGCGGTTTCGGCGCCCGTCGCGCGCCAAAAAAGGCTCAAGCGCGCGACAGCCGAAAGTGCGCGCGGTTTCGGCGCCCATCGCGCGCCAAACACGGGGATAGAGCCCGGGAACCGGCTCTATCGGGTCGAATCGTCGAGGGTATTTGGCTAGACTCCCGTCCCGGAGTAACGAATCCCCTCGATGAACAAGCCTGTCCTTCCTCCTCCCGGCGGCCCCGACGACGGCGACCGCATTCTCGACGAGCCGCTGACCGAAGCGCTGTCGCGTCGCTATCTGGCCTACGCCCTGTCGACCATCGGCTCGCGGGCGCTGCCGGACGTGCGCGACGGTCTGAAGCCCGTGCACCGTCGCGTGCTCTACGCGATGAGCAACATGCGCCTGAACCCCGACGCCGCGGCGCGCAAGTGCGCCAAGGTGGTCGGCGAGGTGATGGGTAACTTCCACCCGCACGGCGACCAGTCGATCTACGACGCCCTGGTCCGCCTGGCCCAGGACTTCGCCCAGCGCATCCCGCTGGTCGAGGGGCAGGGGAACTTCGGCAATATCGACGGCGATAACGCGGCGGCCATGCGTTACACCGAATGCAAGATGACGGAGGCGGCGACGCTTCTGCTGGACGGCATCGACGAGGACGCGGTCGACTTCCGGCCCACCTATGATGGCCAGGACGAGGAGCCGGTGGTCCTGCCGTCGGGCTTCCCCAACCTCCTGGCCAACGGCTCGTCCGGCATCGCGGTCGGCATGGCCACCTCGATCCCGCCGCACAACGCCGCCGAGCTTATCGACGCCTGCCAGCTCTTGCTCAGCAATCCCGAGGCGACGACCGAGGAATTGCTGGAGAAGGTTCCGGGACCGGACTTCCCGACCGGCGGCGTCATCGTCGAGCCGCGCGGGTCCCTGCTGGAAACCTATGAGACCGGCCGCGGCGGCGTGCGAATCCGCGCCAAGTGGGAGAAGGAGGACACCGGCCGCGGCACGTACCAGATCGTCGTCACCGAGATCCCCTACCAGGTGAAGAAGTCGGATCTGGTCGAGCAGCTGGCCGACCTGATCGACAGCAAGAAGGCCGCTCTGCTAGGCGACGTCCGCGACGAGAGCGCCGAGGACATTCGTCTCGTCCTGGAGCCCAAGTCCAAGAACGTCGAGCCCGAAGTGCTGATGGAGAGCCTGTTCAAGCTTTCGGCGCTGGAGAGCCGCTTCCCGGTCAATATCAACGTACTGGATGCGCGGGGCACGCCGGGCGTGATGGGCCTGAAGCAGGCTCTGCTGGCCTTCCTGGCCCACCGCCGCGAGGTGCTGACCCGCCGGGCCCGCCACCGGCTGGCCAAGATCGAGGCCCGCCTGCACATCCTGGACGGCCTGCTGATCGCCTATCTCAATCTCGACGAGGTCATCCGGATCGTCCGCTACGAGGACAAGCCGAAGGACAAGCTGATCGAGACCTTCGCCCTGACCGACATCCAGGCCGACGCGATCCTCAATACCCGCCTGCGCCAGCTGGCCAAGCTGGAGGAGATGGAGATCCGCCGCGAGCACGCCGAACTGGTGGAAGAGCGCGACGGCATCCTGGCCATGCTGGCCAGCGACGCCAAGCAGTGGAAGCTGGTCGGCGTGGGCCTGGGCCAGGTCCGCGAGACCCTGCTGAAGATCAAGCACCCGCTGGACAAGCCGCGTCCGACCGGCGTTCCCGGCCGCTCGATCTTCGCCGACGCCCCGGTGGTCGACGCCGACGCCGCCATCGAGGCGATGATCGTCCGCGAGCCGATCACCATCATCCTGTCCGAGCGCGGCTGGATCCGCGCGGCCAAGGGCAAGGTCGACGATCCGTCGGAGCTGAAGTTCAAGGACGGCGACAAGCTGGGCTTCCTGGTCCCGGCCGAGACCACCGACAAGCTGCTGATCTTCTCCAGCGACGGGCGGTTCTTCACCCTGGGCTGCGACAAGCTGCCCAGCGCGCGCGGCCATGGCGAGCCGGTGCGGATGATGATCGAGCTGGACGACAAGGTGAAGATCGTCGACGTCTTCCCGTTCAAGGCCGGCCGCAAGCGCATCCTGGCCTCGAAGGCGGGCTACGGCTTCCTGATGCCGGAGGAGGAGGCTCTCGCCAACCGCAAGGCCGGCAAGCAGGTCCTGACCGTCGATGACAAGGGCGCGGCCTTCTGCATGGAGGCCGTCGGCGACCAGCTGGCGGTGATCGGCGACAACGGCAAGATCCTGATCTTCCCGATCGAGGAACTGCCCGAGATGCCGCGCGGCAAGGGCGTCAAGCTGCAGTCCTATCGCGAGGGCGGGCTGCGCGACGGGCTGTCGTTCAACGCCGAGACTGGGGCGTACTGGATCGACACCGCCGGGCGCCGCCGCGACTGGGCGGAGTGGAAGGAGTGGGTCGGTCGGCGCGCGGGCGCGGGCAAGCTGGCGCCGCGCGGCTTCGCCACCAACAAGCGGTTCAAGCCGAAATGAGGTCGGGGCGGTTGCGTCGCCGGGCGTTGAGCTTCTTGGCCAGCGTGTTCGGCTGCGCGGCCGTCGCCGCGACCCCCGCCTCGGCCCTGCCCAAGGCCCGCCCGGGCGAGGTCGGCTTCAGCGCCGAGCGGCTCAAGCGTCTCGACGATCACATGCAGACGATGGTGGACCGCGGCCAGATCGCCGGCGCGGTGACCCTGCTCGCGCGACACGGCCGCGTCGTCCACGCCAAGGCGTTCGGCCGTCGGGCGCTGCGCGGCGGGCGCATGCCGCTGGACGCCATCTTCCGGATCCGTTCGGAGACCAAGCCGATCACCGGCGTGGCGATGATGATCCTGTACGAGCGGGGTCTGTGGAAGCTGGACGACCCGATCAGCAAATACGTGCCAGAGTTCGCCAACCTGCGGGTCGTGACGGGGCTGGACGCGGAGGGGCAGCCGATCCTGGCGCCGGTCAGCCGGCCGCCGACCATGCGCGAGCTGATGACCCACACGGCCGGCTTCGCCTATGGTCTGGCCGACGATCCCAGGAGCCCGGCGGACCAGGCCTATTACCGCGCGGGCGTGTTGCGGTCGGCCTCGCTGAACGACCTCGTCCAGAAGGTCTCGGACCTGCCGATGTTCGCCGAACCCGGCCAACTGTGGCGCTACAGCGTGGCGGCCGACATCCAGGGCTATATCGTCGAGAAGCTGTCAGGCGAGAGCCTGCCGGTGTTCATGCAGGAACACATCTTCGCGCCGCTCGGCATGCGCGACACCGCCTTCTACGTGCCCGAACAGAAGATCGGCCGGCTGGCGGCGCTCTATGACGCCGATCCGGCGACCGGCAAGCTGATCCCCGCCGTCGAGCCGGCCTGGCGGGACGTGACCCGGCCGCCGGCCGCGCCGCTGGGCGGCGGCGGATTGGTCTCCACGGCGCGCGACTTCGCCCGCTTCGCCCAGATGCTGCTGAACAAGGGCGAACTGCACGGCGCGCGGATCCTCAAGCCAGAGACCGTGGCACTGATGACCCAGAACCACCTGCCAGCCGGCTTCGTGGTGACGACCAACGGCACGGCGGGGGTGCTGAACCCCAGCCAGCGCCCGTTCCCGTTCGCCGCCGGCATGGGCTATGGCCTCGACATGGCGGTGGCGGTCGATCCCGCCGCCTCGGGCGCGCCCGTGGGGCCCGGAACGGTCAGTTGGGGCGGCAGCGCCGGCACCTGGTTCTGGATCGACCCGGTCAACGACCTGTTCTTCGTCGGCATGATCCAGCGCCTGGGCGGGGTGGGGCCGGGCCTCGACGCCCAGTCGCGGACCCTCGTCTACCAGGCCCTTGAGCGGCCTCCGCTCGTTGCGGCTCCGTTGGCGAGATCGCCCGCCAAGATCGCGACGGCCAAGACCGCCTCGACCCGCTGAACGCCACGGAAAAGCTCCCCCCGCCAGGGCGAGGGGAGCTCCGTCACGGCCCGGATGGGCTGAGGATCTAGGCCGCGAACAGGATGTCGGCGGCGGCGTCGGGGCCGCCCGCCGTCAGACCGGTCACGCCGGCCAGCTTGATCAGGCCATCGCCCGCGTCGACGCCGGGCGCGCCGTCCTGGTGGAAGATGTAGGTGTCGCTTTCCCACTCGAAGACCGTGTTGCTGTTGGCCGGGGTCTGACTGGCATAGGCGGCGAGCGCCTGGTCGAAGGTGGCGGCGGCGAAGAAGTTGATCTGCCGCTTGGTTCCCGAACCGGTACCGTCGCCGATGATCTTCAGAAGATCCAAGCCCTTCTGGAAGTCGTCGATCACCGCGACGTCGGCGACCTGGCCCCCGGTCAGATGCAGGCCGGCGAACGAACCCAGATAGATCAGGTCATGGCCGGGGCCGGTCGTCAGCTGGCCGTCCAACTGGGAGATCACGGTGAAGTCGTTGCCCGCGCCCAGATCCACGTGACCGCGCATCGGGCCGGTGTCGATCAGAACGACGTCGTTGCCCGCGCCGGTGAACACGTGGCGGCCCGCGTCGAGGCCCAGGGCGTCGTTGGACCGCAACACGTCATTGCCGTCGCTGGCGAGAACGTGGGTGTCCTGGCCCGGCGCGGCGGCGGCGTCGACATCCCAGTCGTGCGAGAACGGAAGGTTCTCGCTGCCCCGACCTGGCTCACCGGGCAGGCCCGGGTCCAGCGAGCCGCCGGGCGCGCGGTCGCCGCCGCGGCCGTAGTGCGTCAGGAAGCCGGTCGTCGTCGTCACGGCGCCGTCCACGCCGACATCCGCCAGATAGGCGTGCAGAGCCTCGACATAGGGGCCCTTGTTCTCCTGCACGGCGACGGCCATCAGCCAGCCCACCATGGCCGCGCGCGTTCCAAGGCCGAACGACCCGTCGCCGCCGATCTCGGCGAAATAGGCGACCCGGGAATAGGTCCCGCCACGGCCGTCCGGCACCGGCGCGTTGAGGAGGGCCAGGGTGTCGTCCAGCGAGATCTCGACGCCGAACAGCTTCTGATAGGCCTTCTGAAAGGTGTTGATCGGCGAGCCGCTCTCGCCGTAGGCGGCGACGAAGGCGTCGCGCCCCTCGCCGTACTTGGCGAGATTCACCGCGAAATTGATGTACCGGTTGGTCGTGTTGAACTTGGCGTAGTAGTCGCTGTTCAGGTTGTTCGGATTGCTCCCCGTCCTGGCGACGAGATAGTCGAGCCCCGTCGTGCTCAGCGACTGGTCGGTCAGGACTCCGTACGCCATGACCGCCACGTCGGTCGTGGCCTTCACGGTGTCCTGGATCCAGGAGACGGCGCTGGCGTAGGTCCAGCCGTCGCCGATGCGGCCGTTGCGGCCGGCGTCGATGCCCTGGGCCATCAGATTGAGCTGAGCGGCGACGTCGGTTGGCACGGGAGCGTTCGTCGGCAGGCGGCTGACATTGCGATAGATCGCGGTCAGGTTGTCGAGCGTGGGCAAGGGCCGGCCTCCTCGGCGTATTTCGTAATCTATTGTGCAGTAAAAAATATACATGAACGGCGTTCGGGCAACCCGGATCTCCGTGAAATCTATGTAATCTTGGCCGTGGCGGCGGGCGCGGGTCCTTCGGGCGAGAAAAGCGGCTTGCGCGCGGTCAAGCGCGCTCTAAGGTCGCATCAAACATCTGTTTGGGAGGGTGCGTTGGCGTATCGTAGGATGCTCGCCGCCGTGGCGGCGGCGACGCTGCTTATCGGCGGTTCGACCGGGGCGGAGGCTGCCGCGAAGGCGCCGGCGGTCGCGACCGCGTCGCCCGCCAGCGTCGGCTTCTCGGCCGACGGGCTCAAGAAACTCGACGCCCACATGCAGGCGCTGGTCGACACGGGCCATCTGCCCGGCGTGACCACCATGCTGGTGCGCCATGGCAAGGTCGTGAACTTCGAGGTCCACGGCAAGAAGGGCTTCGACGGCCCGCCGATGACCAAGGACACGGTCTTTCGCATCTATTCGCAGAGCAAGCCGGTCACGGGCGTGGCCATGATGATCCTCTACGAAGAGGGCAAGTGGAAGCTGGACGACCCGGTCAGCAAGTTCATCCCCGAGCTCGCCTCGCTACGCGTCTTCAAGGGCGTCAATCCCGACGGCTCGTTCGACACCGTCCCCGCCGACCGGCCGCCGACCATGCGCGAGCTGATGAGCCATTCGGGCGGCTTCGCCTATGGCCTCGTGCCCGACAACCCGATCGACAAGGCCTATGCGCGCGAGGTGCTGACCGCCCGTTCGCAGCAGGCCTTCATCGACAAGGTCGCGGCGCTGCCGCTGGTGGCCCAGCCGGGCACGCGGTGGAAATATAGCGTCTCGGTCGACCTCCAGGGCCTGATCGTCGAGAAACTGTCGGGCATGTCGCTGGGCGACTTCATGCAAAAGCGGATCTTCCAGCCGCTGGGCATGGTCGATACCGGCTTCTGGCTCCCGGCCGACAAGATGGATCGCCTGGCTTCGCTCTATGCCTGGAGCCCCAAGGACCAGAAGCTGGTCCCGGCGAGCGGCTTCATGGTCCTGGACATCACCAAGCCGCCGGTCATGGCCTCGGGCGGCGGTGGGCTGGTCTCGACCAACGCCGACTACGCCCGCTTCGCCCAGATGCTGCTGAACGGCGGCGAGTTGGACGGCCATCGCATCCTGAAGCCCGAGACGGTCAAGCTGATGCGCACCAACGTGCTCAGCGACACGATCATGAACGGCGACGTTCCGCCGTTCAACACGGCCAAGGGCCGAGGCTTCGGCCTCGACTTCGCGGTGGTGCTGGACAGCGCCAAGGCCGGGCCGTGGGGCGAGGGGACCTATAGCTGGGGCGGCGCGGCCGGCACCTGGTTCTGGATCGACCCGAAGAACGACCTCTTCTTTCTGGGCATGATCCACATCCTGAACAAGGAAGGCGACCCGGCGATCAGGGCCATCGACTACGATAGCGCCAAGTTGGTCTACGGCGCGCTGACGGATCCGCAGAAATAAGGTCTCTCCGATTGCCCCGGCGAACGCCGGGGAAGTCAGGCGAAGCGATGCAGGGAGGAGCGCCATGAAGGCCGCCGTCTATTACGAGACCGGGGCGCCGGACGTCTTTCGCTACGAGGACGTTCCCGACCCCATCTGCCATCCCCAGGGCGTGCTGATCCGCGTCGAGGCGGTCAGCATCGAGGGCGGCGACACCCTCAACCGCGGCGGCGGCCAGATGGCCGGCAGTCCGCACATCGTCGGCTACCAGGCCGCGGGCGAGATCATCGAGGTCGGAGCAGAGGTCTCGCACCTGAAGGCCGGTCAGAAGGTCGTCACCGTGAACGCCTTCGGCTCGCACGCCGCGCTGCGCGCCGTGCCGGCCCGCAACGCCTGGCCGATCCCCGAGGGGTTCGACATCCAGAAGGCCTCGGCCATCCCGGTGCCGTTCGGCACGGCGCACGAGTGTCTGTTCGGCGCGGGGCGGCTCAAGGCCGGCGAGACCGTGCTGGTCCAGGCCGGGGCCGGGGCCGTGGGCCTGGCGGCCATCCAGCTGGCCAAGCAGGCCGGCGCGACCGTGCTGGCCTCGGCCTCCAGCGACGAGCGGCTGGAGCGGCTGAAGCCGTTCGGCATGGATCACGGGATCAACTACCGTCGCGACGACCTCGTCGAGCGGGTGATGGCGCTGACCGGCGGCAAGGGCGTCGACCTGGTCGTCGACCCGGTCGGCGGGGCGACGCTGCAAGGCAGCCTCGGGGCCTTGGGCTATCGCGGCCGCGTCTCGCTGGTCGGCAACGCCGGCCGCGAGCCGATGAAGGTCGATGTCAGCTCGCTGATGGGCGGCAACCGCTCGCTGACCGGGGTCTTCCTGGGGGCCGAGATCATGACCGACCGCATCCACGACATGATCCAGGAGATGATCGACCGCGCGGCCAAGGGCGAGTTGGAGGTCGTCATCGACCGGACCTTCCCGCTGTCGGAAGCGGCCGCCGCTCACGCCTATATCGAGAGCCGCCAGGCCGTCGGACGGGTGCTGCTGATCCCTGGAGACCAGGCATGACGAACCGGGTCCTCGCCCACACCGGCGCCAAGTATCCGATCATCCAGGCCCCGATGGGTTGGATCGCCCGCTATCCGCTGGCCTCGGCCGTGTCGCGGGCCGGCGGGCTCGGCATCATCGAGACCTCGTCGGGTGAGACCGAGGCGTGCAAGGCCGAGATCGAGAAGATGGCCGCGACGGGCCTGCCGTTCGGGGTGAACCTGCCGATCCTGTTCCTGCGCGACGAGGCCATGCTGCGCTTCGTCTGCGAGAGCGGCGTCAAGTTCGTGACCACCTCGGCGGGCAGTCCGGCCAAGTTCATCGGCCCGCTGAAGGACGCCGGCATCGTCGTCTATCACGCCGTGCCCACCGTCGACGCGGCGGTCAAGTGCGTCGAGGCCGGCGTCGATGGCCTGGTGGTCGAGGGCGCCGAGGGCGGCGGCTTCAAGAACCCGGAGGAGGTCTCGACCCTGGTCCTGCTGCAGGCGATCCGCGCGCGGGTGGACGTGCCGCTGGTCGCGGCCGGCGGCATCTGCGACGGGCGCGGGATGGCGGCGGCGTTCGCCCTGGGCGCCGAGGCGATCCAGATGGGCACCCGCTTCGTCAGCTCGGCCGAGAGCCCGGTGCACGACAACTACAAGGCCGCCATCACGGGCTCGAAGGAGACCGGCACCTGGGTGCTGAACAAGAAGGCCAGCCCCTGCATCCGCGCGCTCAAGTCCGAGCGCACGCGCGAGATCCACGAGGCGGGCCTGATGCCGCCCGACGCGCTGAAGGGCATTCTCGGCGTCTATTTCGGCGGCGACATGGAGGCCGCCCCGGCGCTCGCCGGCCAGACCGTCGGACTGATCGACGAGGTCAAGTCCGCCAAGGCCATCATCGACGAGACCGTCGCGCAATTCCACCAGATCACCGGGCGCCTGGGCGCCCTGGCCGCCGCTGGCGGCTTCTAGAGGACCAAGATCATGCAGAACCTGTTTTCGCTCGAAGGCCGCGTCGCGGTGGTCACCGGCGGCTCGCGCGGCATCGGCGCGATGATCGTCAAGGGCTTCCTGACCCACGGCTGCAAGCGCGTCTACATCACCGCCCGCAAGGCCGCCGCCTGCGACGCCGCCGCCGAGGCGCTGAGCGAATATGGCGAGTGCGTCTCGCTGCCGGGCGACATCTCGACGATGGAGGGCATCCAGGGGCTCGCCGAGCGGATCAAGGAACGCGAGAGCAAGCTCGACATCCTCGTGAACAACGCCGGCGCGGCCTGGGGCGCGGCCTTCGACGAGTTCCCCGAAAGCGGTTGGGACAAGACCGTCGACCTGAACATGAAGACGCCGTTCTTCTTGACCCAGGCCCTAATCGGCGAGCTGCGCGCGGCGGCCAAGGATCGGGTGGCCAAGGTGATCAACATCGCCTCGATCGACGGCCAGTCGGTCACCCGCGACGAGACCTATCCCTATGGCGCGTCCAAGGCCGGCCTGCTGCACATGACCAAGCGCATGGCCGTGCGTCTGGCCCCGGAGAACATCGCCGTCAGCTGCATCGCGCCCGGCGCCTTCGCCTCGGACATGAACAAGGTCGCCCGCGACCACGCCGACGCGGTGTCCAAGGCCATTCCAGCCGGCCGCATCGGCACGGAAGAGGACATGGCCGGCGCGGCCATCTATCTGGCCTCGCGGGCGGGAGACTATGTGATGGGCGGGGCGGTGACCGTCGACGGCGGGGTCAGCTTCGCGCGATAGGTCGAGTTCACCCGTTTCCCCGGCGAAGGCCGGGGCCCAGATGCAAGAGCGCCCGCATTCCGGACAGGATCGCGGGCGTTTTCGCGTGTGCTTCCCAGCCATACGATCTGGGTCCCGGCATTCGCCGGGAAGATCGGACTAAAGCACCTATCCCAGCCCCTCGATATCCGCCGGCTCGGCGTCGCTGAGCGGCAGGTCGCAGGCATCCTTGACGCCGGCGCGGTCGGTGGGCGGACGGGCGCCGCGCTCGCGGGCCGACATCAGCGACCAGCCGCCGGGCTTGAGGATCTCCAGCGGCGAGAACCGCGCCTTGTAGGCCATCTTCTCGCTGCCCGGCACCCAATAGCCCAGATAGACGTAGGGCAGGCCGCTCTGCTGGGCCTGAACGATGTGGTCCAGGATGATGAACGAGCCCAGGCTGCGGCGATCCTCGGTCGGGTTGTAGAAGCTGTAGACCAGCGACAGACCATCGGCGAGCACGTCGACCAGTACGCAGGCGATCAGATCGCCCGGGCCCCGATCCTGCGACCTGCGGCGATATTCAATGAGGTGCGTGCGGACCGCCGTGTCCTCGACCATGGCCACGTAGTCCGGCCAGGTCATCTCGGCCATGCCGCCGTCGGCGTGGCGGGCCAGGAGGTAGCGGCGCAGCAGTTCGAACTGTTCCAGCGTCGCCTCGGCCTCGACCAGGTGGCGCTCGAGATCGCCGTTGCGGTTCAGGACCTTCCGCTCGGAGCGCGAAAGCACATAGTCGATGGCCGGGGCGCGGGCCGACTGGCAGGCGCGACAGGTCTCGCAGGCCGGGCGATAGGCGATGTTCTGCGAGCGACGGAAGCCGACCTGGGTCAGGCTGTCATTGACCGTCGGGCCGTCGGACAACGGCAGGTGGGCGAAGACCTTCCGCTCCTCGCGGCCGGGCAGGTACGGGCAAGGCGTGGGCGCCGTCAGGAAGAACCGAAGCTGTCGCGTCGGAAAATGCTGCGTCACTTTAGGCCCTGTCCCCTTCAGTCTGTTTCGCCGCCCGTAAGGGGATTAGGGGCCATCACGTTCGGTTGCGCAAGCTTCACGACGCGCTCGCGCGGCGAACGGTCACAGGCCGTCCGGCAGAACCGGCTTTTCCCTCAGCAGCACGATCGAGATGCGTCGGTTGCCCGCCAGAGTCGGGTCGTCGGCGTAGAGCGGTTCGGAATTGGCCTTGCCGGAGACCTGATAGACCCGATCGTCCGAGACGCCGAACCCGCGCAACACCTGACGCGAGGCGTCGGCGCGCTCGGCCGACAGCGCCCAGTCGCCGTCCTGCTTCTTGCCATAGGCGTTGGCGCTGGTGTGGCCCGAGATCGTCACGCGGTTGGGCAACTGGTTGATCACCTTGGCCACGGCGCGCAGCAGGACCTTGGCCCGGTCATTGGGGACCTTGGAGTTCTCCTGGAACATCGCCCGGCCTTCCTGGTCGACCAGTTGGATGCGCAGGCCCTCGGGGGTCTGGTCGATCAGGATCTGTTTCGACAACTCGGCCAGTTCCGGCATGTCCTGCAGCGACTGGCGCAGCGACTGGGCGGCCGAGGCGAAGGCATCCTGCTCCTTCTTGGCCAGGGCGTCGCGCAGGGCCTGCTCGCTGGCCGAGTCGAGATTGGCCGAGGTGCTGCTCTGGCCGTCCTTGCTGACATTGTCCGGCGCTTCGGGAGCCATCTGCTGGATGACCGACATCTTGCCGTCGGCCTTGGCGCCGTCGTCGCCCAGCGACGTGCCGCCCAGGATGCCGCCCGAACCGCTGGTGGTCGACGAGATCGAGGCCGGGGCGAAATAGTCGGCGATGCCCTGCTTCTGCTCGGGGCTGGTCGTGTTCAGCAGCCACATCAGCAGGAAGAACGCCATCATCGCCGTCACGAAGTCGGCATAGGCCACCTTCCAGGCGCCGCCATGGTGCCCATGGCCGCCGCCCTTCTTGATCTTCTTGATGATGATCGGCTGTTCGCTGTTGACCGCCATCGTGCTTAAGCCTGCTTAACCTTAAGCCCGCAACCTGCGCGAAGGTCGTTAAGATGGGGTTGCCGAGGGCCGCTTCCGGCGCTTAATGCCGGCCTCTTGAATCAGGGAGCAGCGGCATGAAGACGGCGTTTATCGGCCTGGGCGTGATGGGCTTTCCGATGGCCGGGCACCTGAAGGCCGCCGGCCACGACGTCGCCGTCTACAATCGCTCGCCGGAAAAGGCGCGCCGCTGGGCCGACAAGCATGGCGGGACGGCGTTCGAGACGATCGCCGAGGCCGTGGCGGGCGCCGAGGTCGTGCTGCTGTGCGTGGGCAATGACGACGACGTGCGCGACGTCGTGGCGCGGGCGCTGCCGGCGCTGAGCGAAGGCGCGGTGATCGTCGACCACACCACCACCTCGGCCACCGTGGCCCGCGAGATGGCGGCGCTGCTGGCCCAGAGCGGCAGGGCCTTCGTCGACGCCCCGGTCTCGGGCGGCCAGGCCGGCGCCGAGAACGGCCAGCTGACAATCATGGCCGGCGGCGATCAGGCGGCCTACGACCGCGTGCTGCCGGTGATCGAGGTCTACGCCAAGGCCGTCCGCCGGATGGGCGAGGTCGGCGCGGGCCAGCTGACCAAGATGTGCAACCAGATCGCCATCGCCGGCGTCGTGCAGGGCGTGGCCGAGGCGCTGCACTTCGCCAAGCGCGCCGGCCTGCCGACCGACGACGTGCTGGCCGCGATCTCGAAGGGCTCGGCCCAGTCCTGGCAGATGGAGAACCGCTGGGCGACGATGGCGCAGGGCAAGTTCGACTTTGGCTTCGCGGTCGACTGGATGCGCAAGGACCTCGGCATCGCCCTGGACGAGGCCAGCCGCAATGGCGCCAAGCTGCAGAGCACGGCCCTGATCGACCAGTTCTACGCCGAGGTCCAGGCGATGGGCGGGAATCGCTGGGATACGTCCAGCCTGGTGGCGCGGCTGGAGAAGTAATCACCATTATCCGACTATCCCCGCGAAAGCGGGGATCCAAGCGGTGGTGTGTCTTGCTACGCGAAGGGCGCGAAAGCTCTGAACGTCAGCTTGGGTCCCCGCTTTCGCGGGGATGATCGGAGAACAGGCGCGCTAGCTCCCCCGCGTCCCAAGCCGGATCCCTCGGCGCGACCAGGATCGGCGCCTGGCGCTCGAAGGCGCGCAGCATCTCCACCGTCTGGTCGAGGTCCGGCGCGTCGAGGCTCTCGCTGACCACGACCGCCGCCACGGTCAAGCCGCGCGCGCGGAGCACCGCCAGCGCCGTCAGCAGGTGGCTGGCCGTGCCCAGATAGCTGCCGGCGACCAGCAGGACGGGCAGGCCCAGCGCCGCCATCAGGTCGAGGTTGGTCGCCTCGTCGGTCATCGGCGACATGACGCCGCCGGCGCCTTCGACAAGCGCGAGATCGGCGTCGCTCTCAGCGAGCCAGGCCCGGCAGTCGGCGATGAGATCGTTCATGACCAGGGTGTCGCCTTCCAGCCGCGCGGCCAGGTGCGGAGCCAGCGGCGCGCGGTAGCGGCGGGGCGAGATCGACTCCCAAGCCTCGGGACGCCCCATCGCGGCGGCCAGGCGCGCCGGATCGCTTGTCTCGGGCGCGTCGGGATCGAGGCCGCTGACCACCGGCTTGAAGGCGTCGACGCTCAGGCCGCGCGCGCGGGCGGCGCGGAGCAGGGCGCAGGCGACGTGGGTCTTGCCCAGGTCGGTGCCGGTTCCGGCGACGAACAGAGCTTTCATGCGGCTTGCCTCCGCAGCGCGGCGACGGCGTCGGCCAGGCGAGTGACGTCGGCGTCGTCATGGGCGGCGGTGAAGGCCACGCGCAGCCGGGCCGTCCCCTCGGGCACGGTCGGCGGACGGATGGCGACGACCAGGAACCCCAGCGCCTCCAGAGCGGTCGAGGCGGCGAGGGCGGCGTCGGCGCTTCCCAGGATCACCGGGACGATCGGGCTGGTCGCGTCGGGCAGGCCGAGGCGTCGCGTGAACAGCCGCGCCTTGGCCAGCGGCGCGGCGGTCAGGCCGGGCTCGGCGGCGATGACGTCGAGCGCCGCCAGCGCCGCCGCCGCCGAGGCCGGCGGCAGGCCGGTGGCGTAGACCAGGGTGCGGGCGCGGGTCTTCAGGAGGTCGATCACCGCCCGCGAGCCGCAGACATAGCCGCCGTAAGAGCCCAGCGCCTTTGAGAGGGTGCCCATCTGCAGGGGGATGTCCGCGTCCGGAAACAGCGCCCCCGAACCGCGGCCCTCGGCCAGCACGCCCACGCCGTGGGCGTCGTCGCTGAGCAGCCAGGCGTCGTGACGCTGGCAAAGCGCCGACAGCCGGTCCAGAGGCGCGATGTCGCCGTCCATCGAGAAGACGCCGTCGGTGGCGACCAGGGCGTGGCGGGCCGAAGGGCGCTCGGCCTCGATCAGCCGCGCCAGGTCCTCGACGTCGTTGTGGGCGAACTTGACGACCCTGGCCCCGGAGAGCTGGGCGCCGGCCCAGAGACACGCATGGGCCAGGGCGTCGATGAAGATCACGTCGCCGGCCCCGACGAGGGTGGGGATCGTCCCCGCATTGGCCAGATAGCCCGAGCCGAACACGCAGGCCGCCTCGGTCCCCTTGAGGCGCGCCAGTCGCTTTTCGAGATCGCCCAGCAGCGGGTGATCGCCGGTGACCAGGCGCGAGGCCGCCGCGCCCGCGCCGTAGTTCAGCGCCGCCTCGGCCGCCGCCGCGCGGACGGCGGGATGGTGCGACAGGCCCAGATAGTCGTTGCACGAGAAGGAAATCAGCCGTCGGCCCTCGCGCTCGACCACGGCGCCGTCGTGGCGGCGGGTCGGCTTCAGCCGCCGCCGCAGGCGCTTGGCCTCCAGGGCCGCCAGCTTGTCGCCGGCGAAGGCGTCGAGGCTGCGCATGTCGTTTCCCGTTTGCCGTGGCTGGAGCGCGGGAATAGGCAAGGCGCCCCGAGTCCGCAAACGGAAAGCGCCGTCATGACCGATCCCGATTGGCTCTCCGCTGGCGCGGCCCATGTCTGGCGCCCGTACTGCCAGATGAAGACCGCGCCGCCGCCCTTGCCGGTGGTCGCCACGCGCGGGTCGCGGCTGGTGCTGAGCGATGGCCGGGAACTGGTCGACGGCCTGGCCTCGTGGTGGACGGCCTGCCATGGCTACAACCATCCCCACATCGCAGAGGCGCTGCGGGCCCAGCTCGACCGCATGCCGCACGTTATGTTCGGCGGCTTGGCGCACGAGCCGGCCTATCGCTTGGCGGCGCGGCTGGCCAAGCTGCTGCCCGGCGATCTCGATCATGTCTTCTTCGCCGAGAGCGGTTCGGTCTCGGTGGAGATCGCCATGAAGATGGCGCTGCAGTTCCACATCAATCGTGGCGTCAAGGGCCGTACGAAGTTCCTGGCCTTCCGGGGCGGCTATCACGGCGACACCCTGGCGACGATGACGGTCTGCGATCCGGAGGAGGGCATGCACAGCCTGTTCGCCGGGGTCATGCCCAGCCAGGTGATCGCGGATCTACCGCGTGACGCGGACAGCGAGGCGGCGCTCGACGCGTTGCTGGCCGCGCGCGCTTCCGAGATCGCCGCCATCCTCGTCGAGCCCCTGGTCCAGGGCGCGGGCGGCATGTTGTTTCACCCGCCCGAGGTGCTTCGGACCTTGCGCCGTCTCGCCGACAAGCACGGCGTGCTGCTGATCTTCGACGAGATCTTCACGGGCTTCGGGCGCACCGGGACGCTGCTTGCCATGCAGGCGGCGGGGATCGAGCCGGACATCGTCACCCTCTCCAAGGCCCTGACCGGCGGGACGCTGCCGCTGTCGGCGGCGGTGGCCTCCAAGCGCGTGTTCGAGGCCTTCTGGTCGGACGATGCGGACGCGGCCTTGATGCACGGCCCGACCTATATGGCCAACCCGCTGGCCTGCGCGGCGGCCAACGCCTCGCTGGATCTGTTCGAGGACGGAAGCTGGTCGGCGAATGTCGCCCGCGTGTCGGCGGCGCTGGCCGAAGGGCTTGAGCCGTGCCGCGCGGGCAGGGGCGTGGTCGACGTGCGGACCCTCGGCGCGATTGGCGTGGTGGAGTTCGAGGCGCCGGTCGCCGTTGGCGCGCTCTGCGCCGCCTTCGCCGCGCTGGGCGTGTGGATCCGCCCGATGGGCAAGGTGGTCTATCTGACGCCGGCCTTCACGACGCCGGACGCGGACCTCGAGCGCCTGACCGCGGCGGTCCGCCGCGTCACTGGGGTCGGTTGACCCCGGCGGGCGGGAATGGTCCAAGCACGGCCATGTCCGCCAAGTCGTCTCCGCTCACGGGCCTGGAATATCTCGCCATCCTGGCGATCATCCTGACCTGGGGGATCAACAACGCCGCCGCCAAGGTGGCGACGCACTACCTGCCGCCGATGCTGATGGGGGGCTTGCGGTTCCTGGTCGCCCTGGCGTTCCTGTTTCCGTTCATCCGGCCGCCGTTTCCCGAGCCGCGCAAGGTGCTGGCGATCGTCCTGCTGACCGGACCCATCCATTTCGGGATCATCTATATCGCCTTCAGCATGGCCAAGGGGCTCAGTCCGCTGGTCGTGGCCAGCCAGCTATGGATCCCCTTCACCGCCATCGTCGCCTGGCGGATGCTGGGCGAGGATATGCGCCCGCCCGCCGTCATCGGCCTGGTGGTCGCCTTCCTGGGTGTTGCCTGGATGAGCCTCGATCCTCATGGCGCGGGGGACTTGCCGGCCATCCTGCTGATCGTCGTCGCCTGCGCGTGCTGGGCGGTGGCGACCGTGCTGGTGCGCAAGACGCCGGGCGTGAAGCCGCTCAAGATGCAGGGGATGACCGCCCTGGTCGCCGCGCCCGCGTTGCTGGCCCTGTCCCTCGTCTTCGAGACCGGACAGCTCGATCGGATCAAGGCCGCGCCGCCGATCGCCTGGGCGGCGGTGCTGTTCGCGGCGATCGTGTCGACGGTCGGCGCCAGCGCCCTGCTGTTCTGGCTGGTTCAGCGCCGCGAGCCCGGGCGGGTGACGCCGTACTTCCTGCTGACGCCGCTGGTCTCCTGTACGATCGGTGTTCTGTTCCTGGGCGACAGGCTGACGCCCCAGCTGCTGATCGGCGGCGGCGCGACCATGGTCGGCGTCGCCCTCGTCGCGATGACCGAGAAGCGGTTGAAGCCGGAAGAGGCGCTCGCCGAGGCTGCCTAGCCCTTCGGCGGCGGGCAGCGGTCGGCGGTCTCCCGACGGAGCAGGGCGGCCGTCGCCGGGACCTGTCCCTGGCCCTCGTCGTCGCCATAGGCGCCCGTGGTCAGCTGGCCCGTCACGGCGATCGTCTCGCCGGGGCGCGGGCGAACGAGAAAGAGGCCCGCCAGGTCGGACAGGTTGTCGATGCTCAGGAACCCCGCGCCGACCGTCGCGTGCCCCGTCAACATCGTCTCGCCGCCGCCGGCGCCGGTGACATTGATCGTCCAGCCCGCCGGCACGTGACAGACCGCCAGCACGTCGAGACCCGTGGCGCGCAGATCGAAGGCCTGCAAATTCTGGTTCCGGTTCGCCGGCGTCCAGGCCAGCGAGACGAGCTCCGCGGCGGCCGGCGGCGCGGTCGATGGCGAGGCGGCGGCCGCGGGCGGCGGCGAACCGGCATCGCGCTTGTCGCCCTTGGGGTGACAGGCGGCCGTCGCGATCAGCAGAACAGCGATGAGCGACAGCCGCCAGACGCGCATGAGAAATCCCGCCAAGAAACCAACTTGGCGGGAAGCTAGCGCTCTACTTGATCACGCCGCAAGCCGCGCGGGCGCCGGCCCCGCCGATCGGCTGGCTCATGTGATCGTCGGCGTTGGCGTGAACGACGATGGCCGAGCCGTCCGCGTCCAGCAGGGCGGGGCGGCCGCCGGCGCCCTTCAGCGACACCAGGGGCGAATAGACCTCGGCCGTCGCCGAGCCGTCGGCGTTGGCGAAGATGTTCGGCAGGTCGCCGCTGTCGTTCGAGGCCGGGTTCAGCAGGCCGTGGACCGTGGTCGCGGCGGTGTGGACGTGGGCGCCGGCCGACTTGAAGTCCGGCGCGCCGCAGTCGCCCTTCTCGTGGAAGTGCGCCGCGTGCCAGCCCGGCGTCAGGCCCTTCAGCTCCAGCTTCAGCAGCACGCCATGCGGCGCCTCGGTCAGGGTGACCAAGCCCAGGTCCTTGCCGTCGGCGCCCTTGACCTGGGCCGTCGCGGTGGTCTGGGCGAGGGTCGGCGAGGCCGCGATCAGGGCGGCGATGGTCACGACGGCCGCGACGGTGAGCTTGCGCATACGCTTTTTCCTTCTGGATGAACCGGAGGATGGGGACGAAACGGCCGGAAAGGTGGCGCCTCCGGCATCCAAATGCTAACAGTTTCCGGCAGTTCCGTGTCCGATTCTGACGGCGAAAAATCCCCTTGAGCGACGATCAAAACACCGTTCCCCCTGACGCTCCGGGCGGGGATATCGCCCCCATCAATATCGAGGACGAGCTCCGGCGCTCCTATCTCGACTATGCGATGAGCGTGATCGTCAGCCGCGCCCTGCCGGACGCGCGCGACGGTCTCAAGCCCGTGCACCGGCGCGTGCTGTTCTCGATGCACGAGCAGGGCCAGACGCCCGACCGGCCGTACGTCAAGTCGGCCCGCGTGGTCGGTGACGTGATGGGTAAGTACCACCCGCACGGCGACGCCTCGATCTATTTCACCCTCGTGCGGATGACCCAGTCGTTCTCGATGGGTCTTGTCCTGATCGACGGTCAGGGCAATTTCGGCTCGGTCGACGGCGATATGCCCGCCGCCATGCGCTACACCGAATGCCGCATGGCCCCGCCGGCCATGTCGCTGCTGGCCGACCTCGATAAGGACACGGTCGACTTCCAGGACAATTACGACGGCAAGGAGCAGGAACCGACCGTCCTGCCGTCGCGGATACCCAACCTCCTGGTCAACGGCGCGGGCGGCATCGCCGTCGGCATGGCCACCAACATCCCGCCGCACAATCTGGGCGAGGTGATCGACGCCTGCCTGCTCTATATCGACGAGCCGGACTGCACGACCGACCAACTGCTGGACCTGGTGCCCGGCCCCGACTTCCCGACCGGCGGCGAGATCATCGGCCGCTCGGGCCCGCGCCAGGCGTTGCTGACGGGCCGCGGCTCGGTGGTCATGCGCGGCGTCGCCAGCGTCGAGGAGCTTCGCGCCGGCCGCGAGGCGATCATCATCACCGAGATCCCGTATCAGGTGAACAAGGCCACGCTGGTCGAGCACATCGCCGAACTGGTCCGCGAGAAGAAGATCGAGGGCGTCGCCGACATCCGCGACGAAAGCAACCGCGACGGCATGCGCATCGTGGTCGAGCTGAAGCGCGACGCCTCGGGCGACGTGATCCTGAACCAGCTCTATCGCTTCACGGCGCTGCAGACCTCGTTCGGGGTCAACATGCTGGCCCTGAACCGAGGCCGGCCCGAGCAGATGGGCCTGCACCAGCTGATCCAGCTGTTCGTCGAGTTCCGCGAGGAAGTCGTCGTCCGCCGGACCAAGTTCGAGCTCGGCAAGGCGCGCGACCGGGGGCACGTGCTGGTCGGTCTGACCATCGCCGTCGCCAATATCGACGAGTTCATCCACATCATCCGCTCGTCCAAGGATCCGACCGAGGCGCGCGAGCGCCTGGTGGCGAGGGCCTGGCCGGCCGGCGACATGCTGCCGCTGGTCGAGCTGATCGCCGACCCGCGCACCATCCAGGAAGACGGCGGCTTCATCCGCCTGACCGACGAGCAGGCCCGCGCCATCCTGGCCCTGACCCTGTCGCGCCTGACGGGCCTGGGCCGCGAGGAGATCGGCAACGAGGCCGCCGCCCTGGCCGACGCCATTCGCGGCTATCTCGACCTCTTATCCGACCGCGCCAACATCATGGCCGTGGTCCGCGAGGAGCTGGTCGAGGTCAAGGAACGCTTCGCCATCCCGCGCCGCAGCCAGATCGTCGACGGCGACGCCGACGTCGAGGACGAGGACCTGATCGTCCGCGAGGACATGGTGATCACCGTCACCATGGGCGGCTACGTCAAGCGCACGCCGCTGGCCAACTACCGCACCCAGCACCGGGGCGGCAAAGGCAAGTCGGGCATGGCCACCAAGAGCGAGGACGCGGTCACCCGCGTGTTCTCGGCCTCGACCCACGCGCCGCTGCTGTTCTTCACCTCGGGCGGCAAGGTCTACAAGATGAAGGTGTGGCGCCTGCCGCTGGGCGTCGCCAATTCGCGCGGCAAGGCCTTCGTCAACCTGCTGCCGATCGAGCCGGGCGAGACGATCACCTCGATCCTGACCCTGCCGGAGGACGAGGCCACCTGGGGCGCGCTGGACGTGATGTTCGCCACCCGCTCGGGCAGCGTGCGCCGCAACAAGCTCAGCGACTTCGTCGACGTGCGCCGCAACGGCAAGATCGCCATGAAGCTTGATGAGGGCGACGGTATCATCGGCGTGGCGACCTGCAGCGGCGATCAGGACGTGCTGCTGACCACGGCGGCCGGCCGCTGCATCCGCTTCTCGGTCGACGAGGTGCGGGTGTTCGCCAGCCGCGACTCGACCGGCGTGCGCGGCGTGAAGCTGGCCGATGGCGACGAGGTCATCTCGATGGCCGTGCTGCGCAGCGTCGACGCCACGCCCGCCGAGCGCGCCGCCTATCTGAAGCACCAGCGCGCCATGCTGCGCGCCGCCGACGGCGAGGAGGGCGAAGAGGTCTCGACCGCCGCCGCCGACGAGGGCGAGGACGAGGTCGGCGAGGCCTCGCTGACGCCCGAGCGCATCGCCGAACTGGGCGCGGCCGAGGAAATCCTGCTGACCGTGTCGTCCGAGGGCTTCGGCAAGCGCACCAGCGCCTACGACTTCCGCCGCACCGGCCGGGGCGGCCAGGGCCTGGCGGCGCAGGATCTCAGCAAGCGCGGCGGCCGTCTGGTGGGCTCGTTCCCGGTCGAGGAAAGCGACCAGATCCTGCTGGTCACCGACGCCGGTCAGCTGATCCGCGTGCCGGTTTCGCAAATTCGTGTTGCGGCGCGGAATACTCAGGGCGTAACCATTTTCCGCACCGCGCAAGACGAGCATGTCGTCAGCGTCGAGCGCCTCGCCGATTCCGGCGGAGACGACAACCAGGGCGAGGACAGCGGGGCGGACGAGACCCCGTAACCCTCGACCCTCAAGGACAGGGGGCTGCATGCGGGTCGGGCTTTATCCGGGAACCTTCGACCCGGTCACCAACGGCCATCTCGACATCATCGGTCGAGCGGTGAAGCTGGTCGACAAGCTGGTGATCGGCGTGGCGATCAACATCGGCAAGGGGCCGTTGTTCTCGCTGGAAGAGCGGGTCGAGATCCTGGAGCGGGAAACCGCGCACCTGACCAAGATCGCCCAGATCGAGGTGCGGCCGTTCGAGAGCCTCTTGATGCACTTCGCGCGCGACGTGAACGCCCAGATGATCGTGCGGGGCCTGCGGGCCGTGGCCGACTTCGAATACGAGTTCCAGATGACCGCGATGAACCAGCAGCTGGACCGCGAGATCGAGACCGTCTTCCTGATGGCCGATCCGCGCCATCAGGCGATCGCCTCGCGGCTGGTCAAGGAGATCGCCACGCTGGGCGGCGACATCAGCAAGTTCGTGCCGGCGGGCGTCAAGGAGCAACTGCTGGCCAAGGTCGGCCGAGGCTGACGCCGCTGGACAGCGGTTGGGTCGCTTGACGCGCTAACCGCGACACCCGCTCGGTCTAGGCGAGGATGTTGGCCACCAGGCCCGTCTGGCCCTTTCGGTCCGGGGCGTTCTGGACCTGCTGCTTGATCATGTCTTTCAGCTTGTCCTCGACCTGCTTGCGCTTCTCCGGCGGCATCGCCTTGACGTCTTCTTCCTTGAGGCCGAGCTTGGCCAGCATCATCGCCCGCATCTTCTGAGCGGGCGACATGGTCTGGTATTTGAGGAATTCGTCCTTGGCCGACGGCTCGTCGACGGAAGATGTCTTGCCGGCCGTGAGACCCGCATAGAGGCTAACGCCGGCCGTCGAACCGATGGATGAAATGGACATGACGCGCTCCCGAACCGTGGGTTGCGCCGGGGTAGGCAAGAAGCACGCCAAAACGGGAAGTGAAGCTTTACAGGGGCTTGGATCGTCCGGCCGCGAAAAGGCGGGGGCAGGCGGCCGACTTGACCCTGCAGAACTTGCCGCGGTCTTCCTGGCGCGCGCGCCGTGGCCCCGCGCCCCGCGAGCGCCTATATTGCCCGGCATGTTGTAACGACGCGTCGCAGCGGCTACAGGGCGCTGTCGCAAGGAGTCTTAGGTATGGGAAGTCTCGGTCCTATCCACTGGATCATCGTCGCCGTCGTGGTGCTGCTGCTGTTCGGCGGTCGCGGCAAGCTGTCGGGCATCATGGGCGACGCGGCCAAGGGCATTCGGGCGTTCAAGGACGGCCTGAAGGACGACACCAGCAGCGAAGTCGCCGACAACAAGGCCAAGGGCGCCCTGCCGCGCACCGAGGCCGAGACGGAAGAGCTCCGCAAGTCGTAAGTCACGGCGCGCGGGGAGCGGTTCCCCGCGTGCGACGGTCCAACCTCGCGGAGGGCCCCTGGGCCCCGCCGCTCTAAGGCGCGTCCATGCTTCCTGATATCGGCGGCACAGAACTCCTCGTCATCGCCGCCGTCGCCCTGATCGTGGTCGGTCCCAAGGACTTGCCGGTCCTGCTGCGCAAGCTTGGCCAGTTCGTCGGCAAGATGCGCGGCATGGCCTCGGAATTCCGCGCCAGCTTCGACGAGATGGCCCGCCAGTCCGAGCTGGACGAGCTGCGCCGCGAGGTCGAAGCCATGCGCGCCGGCCAGTTCGCTCACCCGCTTCAGCCGACGGTCGAGGCGGCCTCCAGCAACCATGTCGACCAGGTCTTCACTGACATCGACGCGTCGCTGTCCAGCGGCGCGACCCAGATGCATCCCTATGCCGGCGGCGAGGTCCACAACACGATCCTGCCGCCCGAGCCCGCGCCGACGCCCGCCGTCGAGATCGTCGAAAAGCCCAAGCGCGCGCCGCGCAAGAAGGCCGCGAGCGAGACCGCCGGGGTCGAGGCGGCCAAGGCGCCGCGCAAGACCTCGGCCAAGAAGGACATCACCGTCGAGGCCCCCAAGGCCGTGCGCGCGCCGCGTAAGCGCGCCGCCAAGGCCGGCGGCTCGACCGCCTCGGATATCGTCTCGTGAGCAAGGCCATCGGATACGACCCCGAGGAGGAGATCGAAGCCTCCCGCGCGCCGCTGCTGGATCACCTGATCGAGCTGCGCATGCGCCTGATCGTCTGCGTCGGCGCCATCGCCGTGGCGTTCGGGATCTGCTTCGCCTTCATCAAGCCGATCTTCCTGTTCCTGGTGCGGCCGTTCACCGTGGCCGAGGGGCTGAAGGCGGTGCAGGACGCGGGCGGCCATCACGGCTCGTTCGACCTCGTTTTGGCCCTGACCGGCTTCAAGAAGGTGCCCGCGGGCGCGTTGCAGAACATCACCCTGCAGGCCACCGCGCCGCTGGAGCAGTTCTTCACCAACATCAAGCTGTCGGCCTTCGCCGCGATCGTCCTGGCCTTCCCGGTGATCGCCTGGCAGCTCTACCGCTTCGTCGCGCCCGGTCTCTACAAGAAGGAGCGCAACGCGTTCCTGCCGTTCCTGATCGCCTCGCCGGTGCTGTTCCTGCTGGGCGCGTCGCTGGTCTATTACGTGATGCTGCCGTTCGTGCTGTGGTTCTCGCTGAGCCAGCAGATCGTCGGAGATGGGGTCAAGGTCGTCCTGCAGACACGGGTCTCGGAATATCTGACGCTCGTCACGACCTTGCTCCTGGCCTTCGGCCTCAGCTTCCAGCTGCCCGTGGTGCTGTCCCTCGCCGGCCTGGCGGGCCTGGTCGATTCCAAGATGCTGCGGGCCGGCCGGCGCTACGCCATCGTCGCGGTCTTCGTGATCGCCGCCATCGTCACCCCGCCCGACCCGATCAGCCAGATCACCCTCGCGGTGCCGCTGTGCCTGCTCTACGAGGTCTCGATCTGGTGCGTGTGGCTGATCGAACGCCGGCGCAAGAAGGAAGACGAGGAAGCCGGCCGGGACATCGTGTCGGTGTAGGAAATACCCTTCCCCCTTGATGGGGGAAGGGTAGGGATGGGGGTGAACGCTGAGCTGGCCTAGGCGTCCGGCGTCCACCGCCATGCTCACCCCACCCCTGCCTCCGCCCATCAAGGGGAGGGGAACACGAAAAAGGCCCCGCGACGGGAGTCGCGGGGCTTTTCGTTTTCGGTCGGGAGACGTGGGAGAGCTGTTAGGCGGCGGCGCCGTTGCGCGCGGTCAGCTGGGCCTTGGCGGCGCGGACGGTGTCGGCGACGCAGGCCTGATAGCTGATGGCGCTGAAGTTCGGCTGGGCGCGGCAGACCGTCGTGGCCGCGGTGCGGATTTCGCTGTGGATCTGGTCCAGCGTCTTGCCCTTCAGCGAGATGCGGACGACCGAGACGGTCTCGGCCTTCAGCGCCTTGCCGGCGTCGCGGGCGCGCAGGATCATCGCCAGCTGGCGGTGAGCGCTCATCAGCGCGGTGTCGACGCAGTCCTGAGCGGCGACCTTGGCGCCGGCGGCGCAGACGCTGTCGGCGGCGGCCTTGATCTCGTTTTCGATCTGGACCGAGGTCTTGCCCGTGATCGAGACGCGGACTTCTTCGGTAGTCTTGGCGCCGGCCGGAGCGGCGACGACGGCGGCGAGGGTCAGGGCGGCGAAAGCGGCGAACGTCTTCATGATCGGATCAAATCCCTTGAATGATCGAAAGGGCCGGGGGAGGAGGGCCGTGGGGCGGAGAAAACGCGTACTGAAAAACGAGGCGCGCTTATCCGCGCCGGGGATTAAGTCCCGATGACAAAGCGCGGATAATTTCCGTTAACAGGGGGATTGTTCGTGCCGCGGGCCGGGAAAACGCGGAATCCCTCGCCGTCTGGCCTGCGACATGCGGTCGCACGTTCCCGAAAATCGGTGTTTGGCGCAATGTCGCGCAAGGGGCGAGGGCGCGGTCGCGGATCACGAAGCCGTTGAGCGGCGGCCTCGTCGCCCGGAACGCTTGGCGCCCCCGCCGACGCGCCTTAGAGAGGGCGTTTCTCCATCGCCTCTCTCCCGAGCTTGCGTTCGATGCACGACATCAAGGCCATTCGCGACAATCCCGAAGCCTTCGACCGCCACTGGTCGGCCAAGGGCCGGTCGGGCGCGGCCGCCGAGGCCGTCAAGCTCGACGCCCAGCTACGCGCGGCCCAGACGGCGTTGCAGGAAGCCCAGGCCAAGCGCAACGAAAGCTCCAAGCTGATCGGCATGGCCAAGGCCAAGAAGGACGAGGCCGAGGCCCAGCGCCTGATGGCCGAGGTCGAGGCGCTGAAGGGCGTCATGGCGACGGCCTCGGAAGAACAGGACCTGGTCGGCGGCAAGCTGAAGGACCTCTTGGCCAGCCTGCCCAATATCCCCGCGCCGGAGGTTCCCCAGGGCGAGGACGAGCACGGCAATGTCGAGCAGCGCCGCTGGGGCGACGCCCAGGCCCTGCCGGCCGGCAAGCTGAACAAGCCCAAGGACCACGTCGACCTCGGCGCGGCCCTCGGCGGCATGGACTTCGAAGCCGCCGCCCGCATGAGCGGCGCGCGCTTCGTGGTGCTCAAGAAGGAGATCGCCCGCCTGGAGCGCGCGATCGGCCAGTTCATGCTGGACCTGCAGACGGTCGAGCATGGCTACACGGAGGTCAGCCCACCGCTGCTGGTGCGCGATGAGGCGCTCTACGGGACGGGACAGCTTCCGAAGTTCGCCGAGGACCTGTTTCACACCGACGACGACCGTTGGCTGATCCCCACGGCCGAAGTATCCCTGACCAACATCGTCCGCGAGCAGCTCGTCGCCGAGGAAGAGCTGCCGATGCGCCTGACGGCCCTGACGCCGTCGTTCCGGGCCGAGGCCGGCTCGGCGGGGCGCGACACGCGCGGCATGATCCGCCAGCACCAGTTCTACAAGGTCGAGCTGGTCTCGATCACCACCCCCGACCAGTCCGAGGCCGAGCACCAGCGCATGGTCGAGTGCGCGGAAGCCGTGCTGAAGAAGCTGGAGCTGCCGTTCCGCACCATGCTGCTGTGCACCGGCGACATGGGCTTTGGCGCGAGGAAGACCTATGACCTCGAGGTCTGGCTGCCGTCGCAGGACATGTACCGCGAGATCAGCTCGTGCTCGAACTGCGGCGACTTCCAGGCCCGCCGCATGGACGCCCGCTACCGCAAGGCCGGCGAGAAGGGCGGCCACTTCGTCCACACCCTGAACGGCTCGGGCCTGGCCGTCGGCCGCACCCTGGTGGCGGTGCTCGAGAACTATCAGGACGAGGGCGGCCGCATCCACATCCCGGCGGCGCTGCGGCCTTACATGGGCGGGCTGACGCACATCGGGGGCGAGGGGTGAGGCGCGTTCAGAAGCATTCCTTCCCCCTTGATGGGGGAAGGGTAGGGATGGGGGTGTCTCGGCCTCTCAGCCTCTCCGTGGCTGGCGGGCTGACGCCGCTGATCGTCGGCGGCCGCCTCACCCCCACCCAACCCTCCCCCATCGAGGGGGAGGGCTAGAGCGATGCGCATCCTCCTCACCAACGACGACGGCATCCACGCCCCCGGCCTCGCGAGCCTGGAGCGGATCGCCCGCGCCCTGACCGACGATGTCTGGATCTGCGCGCCGGAGTACGAGCAGTCCGGCGCCAGCCGCGCCCTGACCCTGTCCGACCCGATCCGCGTGCGCCGGCTGGAGCCGCGCCGCTTCGCCGTCGAGGGCACGCCGACCGACTGCGTGATGATGGCCGTGCAGCAGCTGATCGACGACGGCAAGTCGCCGGATCTGGTGCTGTCCGGCGTCAATCGCGGCCAGAACCTGGCCGAGGACGTGACCCTGTCGGGCACGGTCGCCGGCGCCATCGAGGGCATGGCCCACGGCATTCCGGCGATCGCCCTGTCCCAGACCTTGAACTTCTTCCACGACGAGGTGGTGGTCCACTGGGAAACCGCCGAGCATTTCGGCCCCGGGATCATCCGGCGGCTGCTGGAGGTGGGCTGGCCCGCCGACGTGGTGATGAACGTCAACTTCCCCGCTTTGCCGCCCGAGGCGATCAAGGCGGTGGAGGTGACCCGTCAGGGCTTCCGCGACGGCCTGCTGCGCAAGATGGAAAAGCGCACCGACCTGCGCGGCCGCGACTATTACTGGATGGGCTTCTCGGCCAAGGCCTCCGAGCCCGCCGAGGGCACCGACCTGCGCGCGGTCTATGACGGCCGCATCTCGGTCACCCCGTTGCACATCGACCTGACGCACCACGAGACCGTCCATAAGCTGAAGGGCGTCCTGGGCGGCGCGCCGCCCGCGCCGAAGGTGGGCGCATGAGCGGTCGGACGACCAAGGCCGCCCAGGAGGCCAAGGCCGACCTGCCGCGCCTGATGCAGGCGCTGCGCGAGCAAGGCGTCACCGATCCCCAGGTGCTGAAGGCGATCGAGACCACGCCGCGCGATCTCTTCACGCCCGATCTGTTCAAGGACCGCTCGTGGGAGGACTCGGCCCTGCCGATCGCCTGCGGCCAGACCATCAGTCAGCCGTTCATCGTCGGCCTGATGACCCAGGCCCTGACGGTCGAGCCGCGCTCGCGGGTGCTGGAGATCGGCACCGGCTCGGGCTATCAGACCACGATCCTCAGCAAGGTCTCCCGCCTCGTCTACACGATCGAGCGCTATCGCACCCTGATGAAGGAGGCCGAGGGCCGCTTTCAGGCCCTGGGCCTGACCAATGTCATCACCAAGTTCGGCGATGGCGGCGAGGGCTGGGCCGAGCAGGCGCCGTTCGACCGCATTATGGTCACGGCGGCGGCGGAAGATGATCCCAAGCGGCTGCTATCGCAGCTGAAGCCCAACGGCGTGCTGGTCGCGCCGGTGGGCAAGGGGCCTGTACAGAGCCTTCGCCGCTATGCCGGCGACGGCAAGGGGGGCTTCCGCGTGGAGATCCTTTGCGACGTGCGCTTCGTGCCGCTGCTGGCCGGGGTGGCGAAGGATCAATGAGTCTGGGGAGCGCGGCGTTTCGCGCTCTCGATGTTAAAGGTTGGTTTACCCTGGCGGAGCCCTGTGGAGGCCCCGACGGGAAAGGAGAGGCTATGAGGCAGTTGTGGACGCGCGCGGCGGTGATCGCCCTGACGGCTGGAACGCTCGGCGCCCATGCCGAGAGCGCGCGGGCGGCGGGCCAGCGCTTCACGCCGAACTTCCCGATCACCCAGCCGCCGGCCCAGCCCGCGACCCCATCGACGGCGCCGGCGTCGGAGACGATTTCGACCGCGCCGAGCGCGCCGGAAACCCTGCCGCGCCCGGTTCCGATCCAGAACGCGCCCCCGGCGATCGCCCAGACCGAGCTTCCGCCGCCCGCGCCCGTCCGCGCCGCGCCGACCGCGCAGACGGCGGTCCGCCCCGCGCCGCCGAAGACCGTCGTCACCACCACCGTCACCGGTCCGCTGGTGAATGTGCCCGGCAAGGCGCAGCTGCACGTCGTCGAGTCGGGCGACGCGCTGGACGCCATCGCGCGCGGCATGGGCTCGACCCGCGCCGAGCTCGTCGAGCTGAACAAGCTCAAGGCCCCGTACCACCTGAAGCTTGGCCAGAAGATCAAGGGCCCGCCCAAGGACGACCAGAAGGCCTATGTCGTCCAGACGGGCGACACGATGTTCGCCATCGCCAAGCGCTTCAACGTCACCGCCGCGGCCCTGGCCGAGGAGAACGGCCTGAAGGCCGGGGCGGCGATCAAGAAGGGCGAGAAGCTGATCCTGCCGGAAGGCTTCAAGGACAAGGGTCCGATCAAGACCACCCAGGTGCTGGCCAGCGCGCCGGGCTCCCAGACTGCCGAAGCCGAACCCGCGCCGACGGCGGCGCCCAGCCGCCCGACCGCCGCGCCCTCGCGCGCGAGCCGTCAGCCCGTCGCCACGAGCGCCGCCGAGCCGGCCGTGACGAGCACCACCACGCTCAGCGTCACCGGCTCGGTGATCACGGTCGACGGTCCGCGCCCGATCCACACCGTGCGCTCGGGCGACACCCTGAGCTCGATCGCCCGCAAGTTCGACGTCAGCGTCGGCGACCTGGCCGACGACAACAACATCAAGGCCACCAAGCCGCTGCGGCCGGGCCAGAAGATCAAGGGGCCGCCCAGCGACCGCAAGGCCTATGTCGCCCAGACCGGCGACAACCTCACCGAGATCGCCAAGCGCTTCAATGTCAGCGTCAAGTCGCTGGCCGCCGAGAACGGCCTGCGCGCCACGGCGGCGATCAAGAAGGGCCAGAAGATCCGCCTGCCGGAGGGCTACAAGGACAAGGGGCCGATCCGTGTCACCACCTCGGTGGCGGCGGCCCGACCGACCGAGACCCAGAACAGCTACGCCAAGGTCGAGACTCCCACGTCGGCGCCGTCTCGCCCGGCCTATACGCCGCCCGCCAACCCGGGCGGCCCCGTGCCCTATGCGCCGAGCGGCAACAGCTATCCCCGTCCGAGCGCGCCGGTCGCCGCCCAGCCCGTCTCGCCCTCGACCGGCTCGCGGCCGATCATCGAGAGCAGCGCCGCGCCGACCGAGGCCGAGATCATCGCCTCGGGCAAGGGCAAGTTCGCCTGGCCGGTTCGGGGCGAGATCATCTCGGACTTCGGGGTGAAGGGCGCGGGCCAGCGCAACGACGGTCTCGACATCCGCGCGCCGCAGGGCGCGCCGGTCCTGTCGTCCGCCGACGGCGAGGTGGCCTATGCCGGCAACCAGGTTCCGATGTTCGGCAATCTCGTGCTCGTCAAGCACGCCGACGGATGGGTGACGGCCTATGCCCACCTGTCCAGCATCAATGTGAAGATGCGCCAGCAGGTGCGGCAGGGCGAGCAGATCGGCGCCGTCGGCTCCACCGGCGGGGCCAACGAGACCAAGCTGCACTTCGAGATGCGCTACGCCCCCACTGTCAAGGACAAGGCCAAGCCGGTCGACCCGGCCCTGGTGCTGCCCAAGTAAGACAGAGGCCCGCTTCGAAAGAGGCGGGCTTTTTTCTCGGCTGATCCCATCCCCGCGTCATCCCGCGCTTCATGCGCGGGACCCATGGGGCGGCTTACACGTGAGGGGATCGTCCGTCGCTTCACATGCGGCGGAAAGATGGGTCCCGCGACCACGTCGCGGGATGACGAGGAAACTAGGCCGGCAGCTTGACCCCCAACTCGCCCGCCAGGTCCCGCACGAACTGCCAGGCGACGCGGCCCGACCGCGCGCCGCGCAGTTGCGACCATTGCAGGGCGCGGCGGTCGAGGTCTGGCGCGGCCAGGCCGAAGCGGTCGGCATAGCCGCGCACGACGGCCAGATAGGTGTCCTGGTCCATCGGCGGGAAGCCGATCCACAGGCCGAAGCGGTCGGAGACGCTCATCTCCTCCTCGGCGTTCTCGGCGGCGGCGATGGCGCCCTGGCGCTCGACATGGTCGCGGGGCATCAGGTGACGGCGGTTGGACGTGGCCACGAACAGCACGTTCTCCGGCGGACCCGAGACGCCACCCTCCAGCGCCGACTTCAGGGCCTTGGCCGCCGCGGCCCCGTCCTCGAACGACAGGTCGTCGCACAGCACCACGAACCGCTCGTCGCGGGCGCGCAGAAGATCGAACAGCGGCGGCAGGGCCGCGACCTCGTCGCGATCGACCTCGATCAGCTTCAGGGCGGGGAAGTCGTCGGCCACGGCGACGAAGGCGGCCTTGGTCAGCGAGCTCTTGCCCGTGCCGCGCACGCCCCACAGCAGCACGTGGTTACAGGGCAGGCCCACCGCGAACCGGCGCAGGTTCTCGACGAAGCGATCCTTCTGCCGCTCGATCCCGACCAGCAGGTCCAGGCCGAGGGGAAAATCGCCGGCCGGGACGAAGGCGCCGCTGGCCGGCTCATGCCGGAACAGGCGCGCGCCGGCGAAGTCCGGGGCGGCGGGCGGGGGCGGGGCCAGGCGCTCGAGGGCGTCGGCGATGCGGGCGAGCAGGGGCGCGTCGGTCATGCCCGCTCCTTACTCCCGCGCGCTCGCATTGCAAAAGGGAAGGCGAACGCATAGCTTCCGCCGACTTGGCGCGACCCTATGTCAGGCGGCGCGCCTAACCGAATTTCTTGGAGAGACCATGCCGACCGGTTCCAACGTGGCGACCCTGATGAACATGCTGCCCATCGTGCTGATGGTCGTGCTGTTCTACTTCATGCTGATCCGCCCGCAGCAGAAGCGTCAGAAGGAGCATCAGGCGATGCTCGCCAACCTGAAGCGCAACGACAGCGTCGTGCTGTCGTCGGGCGTGCTGGGCAAGATCGTCCGCGTCGAGGAAAAGGAAGTCGGCGTCGAGATCGCCCAGGGCGTCACCGTGAAGGTGCTGAAGGGCATGATCACCGAGGTCCGGGCCAAGGGCGACCCGGCCGCCGCCAACGACGCCAAGAGCTAAGGCGCTCAGAACCCTTCGACGGGCGTTCTAGCGACGTCGCCTGAAAGTCACGGATCCAATGCTGACCCTATCCCGCTGGAAGATCATCGCCGTCACGCTGTCGGTGGTCTTCGGCATCCTGTTCTCGCTGCCCAACGTGCTGCCGCAGAAGACGCTGGACGCGCTGCCCGGCTTCCTGCCGCACCAGAAGCTGAACCTTGGTCTCGATCTGCAGGGCGGGTCCTACCTGCTCTATTCGGTCGACACCGAGGCGCTGCACCGCGAGCGCCTGGCCAATCTGACGGAAGACGTGCGCACCCAACTGCGCACCGAGCAGATCCCGTTCGGCGAGTTGTCGCAGCAGGGCGAGATCATCGGCGTCCGCATTGGTGACCCGGCCCGCTACAACGCCGCCTTGAACCTTCTGCGCAAGAACCTCGGCGCGCCGCTGGCCGGCGCGATCGGCGGCAAGGACGTGGCGGTGGACGGCAAGGGCGACAGCCGGATCGAAATCCGCTTCGTCCCCGAGGCTCAGCGCGCGGATTCCGCCAAGGCCGTCGAGCAGTCGATCGAGACGATCCGTCGCCGTATCGACAGCCTGGGCACGAAGGAGCCGTCGATCAACCGCCAGGGCGCCGATCGGATCATGATCCAGGCGCCCGGCGAAAGCGATCCGGGCAAGCTCCGCGCCGTGATCGGCAAGACCGCCAAGCTGACCTTCCAGATGGTCGACGAGACGGTCACGCCCGAAGACATCCAGGCCGGGCGCATCCCGCCGGGCTCGGTGCTGATGAAGAGCGAGGACCAGTACGCGCCTTACTACGTGCTGAAGAAGCGGGCCGTGGTTTCGGGCGAGGAGCTCACCAACGCCAACCAGACCTTCGATCAGAATGGCCGTCCGGCCGTGGGCTTCGCCTTCAATGGCGCGGGGTCGCGCAAGTTCGCCGACGCCACCACGCGTAATGTCGGCAAGAAGTTCGCCATCGTCCTGGACGGCAAGGTGCTGTCGGCGCCGGTGATCAACGGCCCGATCCCCGGCGGCAGCGGCATCATCCAGGGCAACTTCACCGCCGAGAGCGCCAACGAACTGGCCCTGCTGCTGCGCTCGGGCGCGCTGCCCGCGCCGCTGAACGTGGAAGACCAACGCACCGTGACCGCCGAGCTCGGCGCCGACGCCGTGAAGGCGGGCTCCATCTCGCTGGCCATCGGCGCGGCGGCGATGTTCGTGTTCGTGATCCTGGCCTACGGCCTGTTCGGCGGCTTCGCGGCCATCGCCCTGGTGGTCAACGTGCTGCTGATCATCGGCATCATGTCGCTGACCCAGGCGACCCTGACCTTCCCGGGCATCGCCGGCCTGATCCTGACCTTGGCCGTCGCCGTCGACGCCAACGTGCTGATCTACGAGCGGATGCGCGACGAGGCCAATGCCGGCCGCACGCCGATGGCGGCGGCCGACCACGGCTACAAGCTGGCCATGACCTCGATCCTGGACGCCAACATCACCAGCCTGATCTCGGGCATGATCATGTTCGGCTTCGGCTCGGGCCCGGTGAAGGGCTTCGCCTGGACCCTGGTGATCGGCGTGTTCACCTCGCTGTTCACCGCCATCTTCATCACCCAAGTGCTCATCGGCTGGTGGTTCAAGGCCACCAAGCCGAAGAAGCTGCCGATCGCATAGGAGACCCGACCGATGCGTTGGCCCCTTATCCGCTACATCCCGCGTTCCACCCACTTCCGCTTCGTGCGGTGGGCCCCGGTCGCGGCCGTGCTGTCGGCGATCCTGATCGCCGGCTCGATCGGCTCGCTCGTGCTGCAAGGCCTGAACCTCGGCATCGACTTCAAGGGCGGCAACGCTCTGGAAATCGCCATGTCGCGACCCGTGCCGCTCGCGGAACTGCGCGCGGCGATGGACCAGACCGGCGCCCATGACGCCCAGGTCCAGGGCTTCGCCAGCCAGCCCAACTCGGCCATGGTCAAGTTCCTTCCGGCCAAGGGACAGGCGCCCAGCGCCGCCTCGGCCCAGGTCGAGGCGCAGTTGGTCAAGCGCTTCCCGGACCTGAAGGTCACGAGCCGCTCGGAAGTGGGCGCCAAGGTCTCGGGCGAGCTCTTGCTCTCGGGCTTCAAGGCCCTGGGCGTGGCCCTGCTGCTTACCCTGGGCTACATCTGGTTCCGCTTTGGCCTGTCCTACGGCACGGGCGCGGTCGTGGCCGTGATCCACGACATCGTGCTGACGCTGGGCTTGCTGTCGATCGTGCACATCGAGTTCTCGATGACCGAGATCGCGGCCCTGCTGACCGTGATCGGCTATTCGATGAACGAAAAGGTCATCACCTTCGACCGGCTGAAGGAGAACCTGCGCAAGTACAAGACCACGCCGCTGCGCGACATCATCGACCTGTCCGAGAACGAGCGTCTGTCGCGGACGATCATCACCGGCTCGACGGCGCTGCTGGCCCTGGGCGGCACGATGATGTTCGGCGGTCCGGTCCTGTTCCCGCTGGTCTTCACCATGGTGTTCGGGATCATCATCGGCACCTATTCGTCGATCTACATCGCCCTGCCGCTGATCCTGGTCTGGGGCGTCAAGCGCGGCGACGAGGACGCCCAGCCGATCAAGTTCGGCGCGGCCTCGCGGCCCTGATGCGGCAGCCGCCGTCCATCGACGCCTGGGGCGGCGGCGGCTTTCGGGTCGCCGGAGTCTGGCGGCCCGGTTCGCTGCTGATCCTCGACGATCAGCCGCGCGACTGGAGCGTGACGGCGCTCTCGGACCTGTCGCCGGAGGCGTTCGCCGAAGTGTTCGCCGCCGGCGGCGCCGTCGAGTTCGTTCTGCTGGGCGTGGGCCTGGCCAACGCCCTCCCGCCGCGCCCCGTGCGCGACGCCCTCAAGGCGGCCGGCCTTGGCCTGGAATTCATGAGCACCGAGGCGGCCGCTCGGACGTACAACGTCCTGGCCAGCGAAGGCCGGCGGATGGCGGCGGCGCTGATCGCGGTGTGATCCCTCTCCGCCGTCATCCCGCGCTTATGCGCGGGACCCATCGTTCAGCTTTCACGTGAGCGCGTGAACTTTCTCCGCGCTTGCGGCGGACAAATGGGTCCCGCGAACAAGTCGCGGGATGACGGGGTGAGGGCGTCACGGATTCGCGTTCTTCCCCAACTTTGCCCGACTCCGAAAACACCCCTATGGTCCCTCCCAGCAAAAGGGATCCGAGGGGGAAACCGATGTCTGGACTGCTTTCCAACTTCCGCAACACCATGATCGTCAGCGCCATCCTGGCCCTGGTGATCGTCATCGGCTACGGGCACGGCCCCGACGGCCATGGCGCGATCTATTTCCAAGCCGTGTTCCGCTGGCTGCACGTGGTGTTCGGCATCCTATGGATCGGGCTGCTGTATTACTTCAACTTCGTGCAAATCCGGGTGATGCCGCAGATCCCGGCCGAGCTGAAGCCGGCGGTCAGCAAGTATATCGCGCCGGAAGCCCTGTTCTGGTTCCGCTGGGCGGCGCTGGCGACCTGGGTGATGGGCGTGATCCTGGCCTATAGCCGCGGCTATCTGCTCGAAGCGGTCACCCTGGGCCTGGCCGGCGGCTACACCCCGCACGTCGACATGCAGTACACCTTCATCGGCGTCGGCATGTGGCTGGCCACGGTGATGTTCTTCAACGTCTGGGTCTTCATCTGGCCGAACCAGAAGATCGCGCTCGGCATCGTCGAGGCCGACGCGGACGCCAAGGCCAAGGCGGCCAAGACGGCCATGCTGTTCTCGCGCACCAACACGCTGCTCAGCCTGCCGATGCTGGCCACCATGGCGATGAACCAGACCATCTTCGGCTAAACACGGCCGAGAAATGCTGTAAGGGGAGGGCCCGCCGCGATCCGTCGGCGGGCCCTCTTCGTTTTCGAGACCATGGCCGACACCGAAACCCTCGACGACCTCGTCCGCCGCGTCGATCCCGACCGCTGGCTGGCCAGCCGGTTCATCGGCGACGCCAAGGCGCGGGCGGATGTCGTCGCGCTCTACGGCTTGAACTACGAGCTGGCGCGGGTGGCGGGCGGCGTCTCCAGCGCGTTGATGGGCGAGATCCGCATCACCTGGTGGCGAGAGGCGATGGAGGAGATCGCCGCCGGCAAGGCGCCGCGCAAGCATCCCAACGTCGAGGCGCTGGCCGCGTCCGGCTTCGATCCCAACGCCCTGGCGGCGCTGGCCGAGGCGCGGTTCGCGGACCTGGACGAGGGCCCCTTGGGCGACGAGGCGGCGGTCTTGGCCTATGTCGACGCCACGGCCGGCGCGCTGGCGGTTCTGGCCGCGCGGCGGCTGGATCCGTCGACCGACCCCCACGCGGTCAAGGGCGCGGCGCGGGCGTTCGGGCTCGCGGGCCTGTGGCGGCTGCAGCAGGCCGGTCGCGCGCGGCTGCCGGCGGCCTGGGCGCGGGAGGACGTGGCCCGGCGTGTGACCGAGCAGTTGAAGGCCGCGCGGGCCGAGGTGAGGGCGCTGCCGGTGGCGGCCTTTCCGGCGGTGGCCGTGGCGGCGCTGGCGACGGCCTACGTGAGCGGCCGCGAGATGGGCGAGCTGGAGAAGAAGGCGCGGCTGACCTGGGCCGTGGCGACGGGGCGGCTTTAGCTATTTTCACCGCACCTAACGCCGATCTTCCCCGCGAAAGCGGGGATCCAAGCCGCGGTTCAGTCTCATTCGCCTGCACCCTGGCCCGGATCCGCTTGGGTCCCCGCTTTCGCGGGGAAAGGCGGATAGGAGGTTATTTCCCCGGCCGCGTATTCCCCGTCCACTGGTCCAGCCAGTCCAGCACCTCCTTGTGCCATTGGACCGAGTTCTGGGCCTTCAGCACCCAGTGGTTCTCGTTCGGGAAGTAGAGGAGCTTGCTGGGCACGCCCTTGCGCTGCAAAGCGCTGAAGGCGCCCAGGCCCTGTTCCAGCGGGATGCGGTAGTCCAGCTGGCCCTGGATGATCAGGTGCGGCTTGGACCAGGCCGCGACGTGATTGACCGGATTGAAGGTCTCGTAGGTCGTGTTCGGCTGCCAGGGCGTGCCGCCGTTCTCCCACTCGCTGAACCACAGCTCCTCGGTCGAATAGCCCATCATCCGGGTATCGAAGACCCCGTCGTGGGTGACCAGGCACTTCCAGGGCTGGTTCCAGTTGCCGGCGATCCAGTTGATCATGTAGCCGCCGTACGAGGCGCCCAGGGCGCAGGCGCGGTCGGCGTCGAGGAACGGATACTTGGCCAGGGCCGCGGCCCAGCCCTTCTGAAGATCCTCCAGCGGCCGGTCGCCCCAGTGCTGGCTGATCGCGTCGGTGAACTTCTGGCCGTAGCCGGTCGAACCGTGGAAATCGACCATCACCACGGCATAGCCGGCATTGGCGTAGATTTCCGGGTTCCAGCGATACGACCAGCTGTTGGCGAACGAGCTCTGCGGGCCGCCGTGGACGATGAAGGCCACCGGATACTTCTTGGCCGGGTCGAAGTTCGACGGCTTGACCACATAGGCGTGGACCTCCTCGTCGTTCCAGCCCTTGAAGGTGAACTGCTCGGGCTGGCCCCAGGCGACGTCCTTCAGGGCTTCGGCGGAGACGCTGGCGACCTTCACCGCCGGACCCTTGGTCGGCAGGAAGAAGAGCTCCGACGGGCTGGTCAGCGAGTCCGAGGCGTAGACGATGCCCGTGGGGCCGACGTCGAAGGCCGTGACGTGGCCTTCGCCGGTCAGCGCCTTGACCTTGCCGGTCTTGACGTCGAAGGCGAACAGCTTGGACTGGCCCATCTCATAGGCGGTCGCGTAGACGGTCTTGCCGTCGGGGCTCCAGGCGACGGCGTCGGCCGAGCGATCCCAGTCCGGCGCGAGCTCGTGGTCGATCTTCGTGGCGCGGTCGCGGATCATGATCCGGAACCGGTCGGCCTCGAAGCCCGGGCGGGTCATGGCGCGATAGACCGCGAACTTGCCGTCGGGCGAGGGCGCGGGCGCGCTGTCCCAGGCCTTGTTGGCTTCGGTGCGGTTGTCGATCTTACCCGAGCCGTCCAGCTTGGCGTACCAGAAGTCGTAGTTGGTCGACCACGACTCATCCTTGCCCGCGACCTTGGCCGCGAAGGCGACGGCGTCGCCCTCGGGCGTGAACACGAAGTCCTCGTCGCCGCCGAACGGCTTGGTCGGCGAGTCTCCGTCGAAGCCCTTCATCAGGTCGACGGGCTGGCCGGTCGCCACGCCGTTGGCGTCCAGCGTGTAGGCGAACAGGTGATTCTTGGTCCCGTCGTTCCAAGTGTCCCAGTGGCGGACGAACAGGCGGTCGAAGACGACCCCGGTCGCCTTGGTCGCTGTCTTGGCCGCCAGGCGCGCCTCGGTGCAGGCCAGGTCCGCGCAGTCGGGGAAGACGGCCATGCCGACGACGATGGTCTTGCCGTTCGGCGCGACCTTGTAGGCCTGGACGTCGAACGGGGTCGAGGTGATCTGGGTCGCCGCTTCGCCGGCCACGTCGGTCCGGAAGACCTGATCGGTTCCGCCGGCGCGGCCCGAGGTGAAATAGATGGACTTGCCGTCGGCGCTCCAGCGGCCGTTGCTGGCGCCGCCGTCCGAGATCTTCAGCCGGCGCGGCGCGATCTTGGCCTTCAGATCGGCGATCCACAGCGACATCGAGGCCTTGTTGGCCGGATAGTCCACGGTCCGAACGCTGTAGAGCACGTAGCGGCCGTCGGGCGACACGCGCGGGTCCGACAGGCGATCCAGGCTGGCCATGTCCTTGGCGGTGAAGACGTGGGGCTTCGGAGCCTGGGCGTGGGCCGAGCCCACAAGCGCGGCGGCGATGGCGACGGCCGAGGCGGCGAGACGCAAGCTGTTGGTCATGAAACCCAAGTTCCCGGAAACGGTTATGCCTTTTGGCGGCGGAGCCTAGCCCCGCTTCGCCCCCTCCGCTAGGGGCGCGGCCCCGTGATTCGAGAGCGCGGATCGTCGACCCGCGTTGTGTTTCATCGTCGGTGTTTCTGAAATAAAAGCGAAATAAAGTCAGTTGCTTAGCTGGTAACAATCGGAAACAGGACTTGCGTTGCCGCGGTGGGGCATCCTTTCTACTGCTAGACCGGGGGCGATAAGGGCGGCCGTAGAGCCGTTCGCCAACCATAAGGGTCTCGAGTGTCGGCTTCGGGTTATTTTCAGCACACGGTCGCTGGACCGGTGATCTTCGCGGGGATCGGCCTGCACACGGGCGCGCACGTGCGCGTCGCGGTGCGTCCGGCGGCCCCCGATGCGGGGATCATCTTCGTGCGGACCGATGTCGGCGACCGCGACAACCGGATCCCCGTCTCGCCGGACGCGGTCTGCCAGACCCAGCTGGGCACGGTGATCAATAACGCCGACGACGTTCGCGTCTCGACCATCGAGCACCTGATGGCCGCGCTGGCCGCGCTGTCGATCGACAACTGCGTCGTCGAGCTGGACGGCCCCGAGGTGCCGATCATGGACGGCTCGTCCGAGCCCTTCGTCCAGATCCTGGACCGCGCCGGCCGTCGCCGTCAGGAGGCCGTCCGCCAGTACATCGAGATCCTGTCGCCGATCACGGTGGAGGAGGGCGACAAGCGCGCCAGCCTGCTGCCCGCCGACCGCTTCGAGGTCGCCTTCGAGATCGCCTTCGACAGCAAGGCCATCGGCCGCCAGGCCGTGGACTTGGTCGTCGACGAAGACACGTTCCGCGCCGAGCTTTCCGATTGCCGCACCTTCGGCTTCGTCCGGGACGTCGAGGCCCTGCGGACGATCGGCCTGGCGCGCGGCGGCTCGATGGAAAACGCGGTGGTCATCGACGGCGACCGCGTGCTGAACCCGGAAGGCCTGCGCCGTCCGGACGAATTCGTTCGCCACAAGGCGCTCGACGCCGTCGGCGATCTTTATGTGCTGGGCAAGCCGATGATCGGCCGCTTCGAAGGCGTTCTGGCCGGGCACGGCCTCAATAACGCCGTGGTTCGGGCGTTGCTGGCCCAGCCGCGCGCCTGGCGCCTGCGCGCCCTCGCGCCGGAGCTGGCGCGGGCGGTCTAGAGAGCGTCTCCGGGAGTCGGGGCTCGGCGTTCGCATTTGCGCCTTCGACGGCGTGGTGTAGAAGCCTTGCACGGCGCAGGGGCGCGCGTTTGGTTCGAGGGTGAGAGACTCCGTGCTTCGTAATTTTTCGGGACGTTCGGCCGTCACCATCGCCGCCGTGCTGGTCGCCGTGACCGTGAGCGGCTGCGCCGGCAAGTCCAAGAAGCCGAGTCTGGCCTACGAAGAGCGCCCGGTCGAACTGCTGTATTCCACGGGCGCCGATCGTCTGGACCGCGGCAACTGGAACGAGGCCGTCGACTATTTCCGCGAGGTCGAGCGTCAGCACCCCTATTCGGAATGGTCGCGTCGCTCGATCCTGATGACCGGCTACGCCCACTACATGGGCAACAACTACACCGACGCGATCGGTGACGCCGACCGGTTCATCTCGCTGTATCCCGGCAATCCCTCCGCGCGGTATGCCTTCTATCTGAAGGCCATCTGCTATTTCGAGCAGATCGTCGACGTGAACCGCGACCAGGCCTCGACCGAGCAGGCCCTGGCGGCGCTGCGCGACGTGGTCCAGCGTTACCCGAACACCGAATACGCGACCGACGCGCGCCTGAAGATCGACATGGTCAACGACCAACTGGCCGGCAAGGAAATGGCCATCGGTCGCTACTATCTGAAGAACGGCCAGACCCTAGCCGCCATCGGCCGCTTCAAGACGGTGATCGAGAAGCACCAGACCACTTCGCACACGCCCGAGGCGCTCTATCGCTTGGTCGAGGCCTATCTGACCCTCGGCCTGATGGACGAGGCCAAGCGTAACGGCGCGGTGCTGGGCTACAACTTCCCCGGCGACCGCTGGTACGCCGACGCCTACAAGCTCTTGACCGACAACGGCCTGCGGCCCGCCGTCGAGCCGCTGAAGGCCGGCGCCAAGCGCAACATGCTCGAGCGCATCCTGTCCAAGGACAAGTCGGCGACCCTGGCCCCTCCCGGCGAGAAGAAGTCCAAAAAGGGCGGCGTCGCGGGCATTCTCGGCATGTAGATCGGCGACGGGGTCGTGGCGATCCCGTTTCGTTCCGCCTTTTGACTTTGAAAAAGCGCGATTCCCGGCGATCTTCGTCCCATGCTGATCGGCCTTTCCATCCGTGACGTCGTGCTCATCGAGAGCCTGGACCTCGCCATTGGCGAGGGTCTGACGGCGCTGACCGGCGAGACCGGCGCGGGCAAGTCGATCATTCTGGACGCCCTGGGCCTGGCGACGGGCGCGCGCGCCGACGCGGGTCTCGTGCGGCGCGGGGCCGCCGGACAGGCGTCGGCCACCGCCATCTTCGCTCTGCCGGCCGACCATCCGGCCTTCGCCTATCTGGACGAGAAGGGCCTGGCCTACGCCCGCGACGAGGACCTGGTGCTGCGCCGCCAGCTGTCGGCCGACGGCCGCTCCAGGGCCTTCGTCAACGACCAGGCCACCAGCGTCGGCGTGCTCAAGGACTTGGGCGCGCTTTTGCTGGAGGTCCATGGCCAGCACGAGACCGTCGGCCTGCTGGATCCCAAGACCCACCGGGGGCTGCTGGACACGTTCGGCGGGGTCGGCGTCGGGGCGGTGGCCTCGGCCTGGAGCGCCTGGCGCGCGGCGCGCGAGAAGGCGGAAGGCTTGCGCGACCTCGCCGGCCGGGCCGCGGCCGAGACCGAGGAACTGACCCTTCGCCTCTCCGAACTCGACCGGCTCGACCCGCGCGAGGGCGAGGAGGCGGCGCTGGCCGACGAGCGCGCGCTGCTCAGCGCGGCCGAGAAGGCCATGACCGACATCGCCGCCGCGCAGGACGCCCTGGCCGGCGACAATTTCTCGGGCCGGCTGGCCCAGGCCTATCGGGCGTTGGAGCGGGCGCGGGAGCGGGCCCTTCAGGCTGGCGCGCCGCCGGAGGGCGCGGCCATGACCCGGCTGACGGCGGCCTGCGAAGCCGTCGATCGCGCCATCGCGGAGGCGCACGAGGCCAGCGCCGCCATTGACGCGGTCGCCGAGAGCTTCGAGTTCGAGCCCGACCGCCTGGAGAAGGCCGAGGAGCGCCTCTTCGCCCTGCGCGGCATGGCCCGTAAGCTGAACGCCCTCGTCGAGGACCTGCCGGCCAAGCGCGCCGAGTTCGCCGCGCGGCTGCAGGCGATCGAAACGTCGGAGGACGCCCTGCGCGCGGCGGAGAAAGAGGCCGCCGAGGCGCGCGAGGCCTATCTATTCGCCGCCGAGGCGCTTTCGGCCGAACGCCGCGCCGCCGGCGACGCCCTGGCCAAGGCCGTCGAGAGCGAGCTTGCCCCGTTGAAGCTGGAAAAGGCCAGGTTCCGCGTGGCGGTCGAAGCGCTCCCCGACGATCGCGCGGGCCCCACGGGCCTCGACCGCGTGGCCTTCGAGATCTCGACCAATCCCGGCGCGCCGTTCGGCCCCATGGAGGCCATCGCCTCTGGCGGCGAGCTGGCGCGTTTCGCCCTGGCGCTGAAGGCGGCCCTGGCGGCCCGTGGCGGCGGTCCGCAGCCGCTGATGATCTTCGACGAGGTGGATCAGGGGGTGGGCGGCGCCGTGGCCGACGCGGTGGGCCTGCGGCTCAAGCGCCTGGCGGCGAACGCCCAGGTGCTGGTGGTCACCCACTCGGCGCAGGTCGCCGCGCGCGGCGACGCCCACTGGCGGATCTCCAAGTCCGGCGACGACACCGCCACCCGCACGAAGGTGGAGCCGCTCACCCCCGCTCAGCGCGAGGAGGAGATCGCCCGCATGCTGGCCGGCGCCGAGGTCACCGAGGCGGCGCGCGCGGCGGCGCGGGCGTTGATGGGCTGAACGTTTCTCCGACTATCCACGCGAAGGCGTGGACACAAGCTGGATCAGACGCCATTGCCCAACCGCGCCGCGACCGGCGACGCCGCTTGGGTCCCCGCTTTCGCGGGGAAGATCGGTTGTTGGTAAGACCCCTTCACCCACCGCTGCAACGGCGCGTCGACATGGCGCTCGAACAACCAGGCGACGACGACCGTCGCCAGGATCGCCAGGGCCCATAGCGTCCAGATCGCGGCCGGGGGCAGGGCGACCTTATGCTCGACGACCCGGACGAGGCCGAACCAGACGATCGCCGTCAGGGTGTTGGTCAGGAACAGCGAGAACGAGATCCGGCCCGCCGCGCCGGCCCAGCGCCAGGCCTTGGGCGGCGACGCGCCCGCCGCGTGGATCAGGAACGCCAGCAGGGCGAGGCTTAGATAGTCGAAATTCCCGAGGGCCTGGATGGCGACCACCAGAGCCAGCGTGGCGACGGCCAGCGGCACGGCTTGCCGGCGGGTCAGGTCCGTGATTGGCGCGCGGGCGACGAGCAGGCCGACCAGGAACAGCGGGACGCCTCGGATCAGGCCGTCGCGCAGCGGCAACTGATAGCCGTGCGCGCCGAACGCCAGGAGCGCGCCATAGTCGAACGCGACATACAGCCCCGCGCCGAACGCCAGGGCCAGCCAAGGCTGGCGGCTCGCGCCGATCCGCCGCCAGACGACCGGGAAAAGCGCGTAGGCGACGACCAGGGCCGACAGCGTCCAGGTCGGCATATTCCAGCCCGAGGTTCCGGGCGCGAACCACGCCTGGACCAGGAAGATCTGGGCCGGCAGCTGGCTCCACTGGAACCATTGCGGGTTCTGCGGCGCGAGCCCGACGGCGCTGGTCAGCAGGAAGAAGACCACGAACAGGGCCAGCATCACCAGGTGCGGCGGCCAGATCCGCTGGACGCGGCGCTTCAGGAACTCCAGCGTGTCGATCTTGCCGCTCAGCACGCGCGGGCCATAGGTTCGCGCCAGCACATAGCCGGACAGCATCAGAAAGAAGTCGGTGGCCAGATAGCCGCGCCCGAACGCCGGCGACAGGCTGAACAGCGACACCGGCGCGCGCTCGGCCACGTGATAGAGCACGATGAACAGCGCCGCCAGGAAGCGCAGCGCGTCCAGCGGCCCGTCGCGCGTCAGCGCGGGCGTCTCGATGGTTGTGCCGGCTTTGGACATGACGGGCTCCTTCGAAGCCCCCGTCGCAAGCCGCGCGCCACGTTGCTAACGTGCCGGCCTCGCAGCCTTCGGATTCGCCCCCGTGTCCCTGATTCCCGTCTCCGACCTCACCGAAGCCCAGGCCGTCGAGGAACTGGAGCGTCTGGCCGACGAACTGGCGACCCACGACATCGCCTATCACCAGCAGGACGCGCCGACGATCAGCGACGCCGAGTACGACGCCCTCAAGCGTCGCAACCTCGACATCGAGACGCGCTTTCCGCACCTGGTGCGCGACAACTCCCCGTCGATGCGGGTGGGCGCGGCCCGGGCCGAGCAGTTCGCGCCGGTCGAGCACGGCGTGCCGATGCTGAGCCTCGACAACGCCTTCTCCAACGACGAGGCGATCGAGTTCGACGCCCGCGTGCGCCGCTTCCTGCGCCTGTCGGCCGCCGACACGGTCGCCTACACCGCCGAGCCCAAGATCGACGGTCTGTCCGCGTCGCTGCGCTACGAGAAGGGCGTGCTGGTGCAGGGGGCCACGCGAGGCGATGGTCGGGTGGGCGAGGACGTCACGGCCAACCTGCGCACCATCGCCGACATTCCCCAGCGCCTGAAGGGCTCGGGCTGGCCCGACGTGATCGAGGTGCGGGGCGAGGTCTATGTCGAGCTCGAGGCCTTCGCCGCCTTCAACCGCGCGGCCGAGGAGTCCGGCGCCCGCACCTACGCCAATCCGCGCAACTTCGCCGCCGGCTCGCTGCGCCAGATCGATCCGAGGATCAGCGCCCAGCGGCCGTTGCGGTTCTTCGGCTACGCCTGGGGGCTGGTGTCGGAGAGCTTCGCCGAGACCCAGTGGGGCGCGCTGGAAAAGCTCTCCGCGTGGGGCTTCGTCACCACCGCGCCGCCAGCGCGCCGGGTCGAGAACGGGCAGGGCTTGCTCGACGTCTATGCGGAGTTCGAGACGCTGCGGCCCAAGCTCGGTTTCGACATCGACGGCGTGGTCTACAAGGTCGACGACCTGGAGCTGCAGCGCCGCCTGGGCTTCGTCTCGCGCTCGCCGCGCTGGGCCATCGCCCGCAAGTTCCCGGCCCAGCGGGCCCGCACGGTGCTGGAGGCGATCGACCTGCAGGTCGGGCGCACCGGGGCGATCACGCCGGTGGCGCGGCTCAAGCCCGTGACGGTCGGCGGGGTCTCGGTGACCAACGCCACGCTGCACAATGCCGACGAGATCGCCCGCCTGGACGTCCGGGTCGGCGACACGGTGGTGATCCAGCGCGCCGGCGACGTGATCCCGCAGATCGTCGAGGTGGCGCTGGACGCGCGGCCGGATCCGGCGCCCGAGCCCTACGCTTTCCCCCACGAATGCCCCTGTCCGCTAAGGACGCCGCTGGCGCGAGAGGTGACGGCCTCGGGCCTGGAGTCCGTCGTGCGCCGCTGCACGGGCGAATTCGCCTGTCCGTTCCAGCGGGTCGAGCACCTGCGCCACTTCGTGTCGCGCCGCGCCTTCGACATCGAAGGCCTGGGCGAGAAGCAGCTTCAGGCCTTCTTCGACGAGGGCTGGATCACCGAGCCCGCCGACATCTTCCGGCTGGCGCGCGACGAGGCCAAGCTGGCCGCCCTGCGCGAGCGCGAGGGCTACGGCGAGACCTCGGTGACCAATCTCGCGCGCGGCATCGAGGCGCGGCGTGTGATCGGCATGGACCGCATGATCTATGGCCTGGGCGCGCGCGATATCGGCGAGACCACCTCGACCGTGCTGGCCCGCAACTTCGACCGGTTCGAGGACCTGCAAGCCGCCGCCGAGGCGGCCGCCAAGGCTCTGCCGGGCGAGACCTATCTGGAACTCTCGACCGCGCCGGGCGTCGGACCCAAGGCGCTGGACCTGCTGGTCGAGGCGGGACGGGCAGGGCGCATGGCCGATCCTTGGCCCCAGACCGACGACCTGGAGATCAAGATCGGCCACGCGGTTCCGAAGCTGACCAAGCCGGCCCGCGCCGCTCTGGCCCAGCGCTACGGGACCTGGGACGCCTTCGCCGACGGTCTCGTGGCGGCGGCCGCCGGCGCGCCGGGCGACGATTACCTGAATCTCGCCGCCATCGACGGCGTCGGCCCGGTCGCGGCCCAGTCGCTGGCGCGGTTCTTCGCCGAGGACCACAACCGCGCCAAGGTGGCCAATCTGGTCGCCGAACTGGACATCCAGCCGGTCGCCAAGCCCAAGACCGACACGGCCGTGGCCGGCAAGACCATCGTCTTCACCGGCGCCCTGGAGAAGATGACCCGCGACGAGGCAAAGGCTCAGGCGGAGAGCCTCGGCGCCAAGGTCGCTTCGTCGGTGTCGAAGAAGACCGATCTCGTCGTGGCGGGGCCCGGCGCCGGCTCCAAGCTGAAGACCGCGACCGAGCTGGGCGTGCAGGTCATGACCGAGGACGAGTGGCTGACTCTCGTAAACGGCTGATCGATCTTCGAAATCTCGCCGCGATTTCGTGTCAGGACTTGTCGCGAGGGACAAGATCGGCAACCAGTGAGCCAAACGCGCATTTGAAACGCGCGCCCAGGGAGTAATTGATGTTCCGCACCATGATGATCGCCGCCGCGCTCGGCGCCTTGGCGACCCCGGCCTTCGCCGCCGACGTCACCGGCCTTTGGGCCACGCCGGGCAATGGCGGCCAGGTCGAGATTTCCCGTTGCGGCAACAGCCTGTGCGGCAAGCTCGTGACGTCAGACAATATCAAGACCAATCCGGCCCTGAAGGACTTCCGCAACAAGGACGAGGCCCAGCGCGGCCGGCCGCTGAAGAACCTGCAGATGCTGTACGACTTCACCGGCGGCCCGACCAAGTGGACCGGCGGCAAGGTCTATAACCCCGAGGACGGCGGCACCTATTCGGGCACGATCGAGATGCTCAGCGACAATGAGCTTAAGCTGAAGGGCTGCATCGTCGCGCCGCTGTGCAAGACCCAGAAGTGGACGCGCCTGAAGTAGAGCGCTTCCTTCTCCCCTCGTGCGAGAAGGTGTCATCCGCTGGATGACGGATGAGGGGTTTCTCGGCGCGGCCCGCGCGACCCCTCACCCAGCCCGCTTCGCGGGCGTCCCTCTCCCGCGAGGGGAGAGGGTTTTTCTCTATTAAAGCGGCGCGCACGCCCCTTCGAGCCAGGCTCGCACCTCGGGCTCCACGCGGGGTCCGATCTCGCGCAGCACGCGGGCGTGATAGGCGTCGAACTGGGCGATCTCCTCGGCGGTCAGCAGGGCCTTGTCGATCAGGCGGCGGTCGATCGGGGCCAGGGTCAGGGCCTCGAAGCGGTGCATCGGGCGCTCGCCGCCGGGCACGGGCTCGGCGGGCATGACGATCTCCAGGTTCTCGATCCGGATGCCGTATTCGCCGTCCTTGTAGTAGCCGGGCTCGTTCGAGACGATCATGCCCGGCTGCAGGGCGATCGTGTTCGGCGCTTTCGAGATCCGCTGCGGACCCTCGTGGACGCCGAGATAGACGCCGACGCCGTGGCCGGTGCCGTGGTCGTAGTCCAAACCGTGCGCCCAAAGGGCCGCGCGGGCGAAGGCGTCGATCGCCGAGCCCGTGGTCCCCGCCGGAAAGCGCAGGCGGGCGATGGCCAGATGGCCCTTCAGCACCAGGGTGTTGCGCTGGATCATCTCGGCCGTGGGTTCGCCGATCGCCACGGTGCGCGTGACGTCGGTGGTGCCGTCCAGATACTGACCGCCGCTATCGACCAGCAGCAGGGAGCCCGGCTTGGCGCGCTCGTTGGAGCGTTCGGTCGGGCGATAGTGGGGCAGGGCGCCATGGCCGTTGGCCGCGCCGATGGTGTCGAAGCTGAGGTCCTTCAGAACGCCCGTGGCCTCGCGGAAGGCCTCCAGCTTGGCGACGGCTTCCTTCTCGTCGGGCGGATTGACCTGACCCTCGGTGGCCAGCCAGTGCAAGAAGCGGGTCAGGGCGGCGCCGTCGCGGCGGTGGGCCTCGCGCGTTCCGTCCAGTTCGACGGCGTTCTTGCACGCGCGCGGCAGGGCGCAGGGGTCCATGGCCGGGACGACCTTGGCTCCGGCGGCCGCCAGGGTGTCGAAATACCAGGCCGAGGACTGGGCCGGATCGACGAGGACGGCCTTGTCGGAGAGATCGCCCAGCGCCTCGGGTAGCCGGTCCGGCGTCTCCAGAGACACCTGATTGCCCAGCCAGGCGGGCAGGTCGGGCGTGACCTTGGCCGGCTCCAGGAACAGGCGAGCCGTGCCGTCGGCGTTCAGGATGGCCTGGGCCAGCGGCAGCGGCGAGCGGATCACGTCGCCGCCGCGCACATTGAACAGCCAGGCGATCGAGGCGGGCGCGGTGATCACCGCCGCCTCGGCGCCCAGGGCGGCGATCGCGGCGCCGACGCGGGCGCGCTTGGCGCCGGAGTCCTCGCCGGCGTAGTCGAGAGGCTGCGGAACCACCGGGGCCATGGGCTGAGCCGGACGCGCCTGCCCCCAGGCCTGATCGACGGGATTGACGGCCACGGCCTTCAGCGTCGCGCCCGCGCGGTGGGCGGCGGCCTTGAGGCCCTCCAGAGCGGCGGGGCTATGCAGGCGCGCGTCGTAGCCGATCACAGCGCCCTTCGGGGCGGTCTCCAGATAGGCGGGAACCCCGCCCTCGACGAGGTCGCGGATCTCGAACACGCCCTGATCGACCTGCTCGCGGACCTGAAGGGTGTAGCGGCCGTCGACGAAGACGGCGGCGCGGTCCTTCAGGATCACCCCGGCCCCGGCCGAGCCGGTGAAGCCGCTGGCCCAGGCCAGGCGGTCATTGGCGGCGGGCAGGTATTCGTTCTGGTGCTCGTCCTCGTGCGGCACGAGGAAGCCGTCCAGTCCCTGCGCCGCCATGGCCTGGCGGATCAGCGGAACGTGCTTGGGGCCGAAGGAGGGATCGGTGGATTCGTCGAAGGTCTGGCGCATGGGGAGGATTTAGGCCCCAGCGCTTTTCCTGAAAAGGCCGACTATTTCCCTGCGCCCGCGAAATAGCCCGTCACCATAGAGAGTTGATCGGCGGATGCGCATTGCTCATCTGGTGGCAAGCCGAGGCAATGCTGCATATCAGACTCAAATTTTGCTCGAATGGCGGACGGGGAGAGCTTCTTGAGATCGAGCTTGAGAGTGTGGCGAGGATAGCTTTTCGCGTAGGCGTGGATGGCTGTGACGATCGCCCAGTTCATATTGCGCAGGACAAATTCATTTGAATGTCCCACGAAAGCCTCGGCGATTTCTTCAGAGAAATCCGTCAACTGCCGGACGATCATTCGGCCTCTGGGCAAACGCCGGATGCCGAATGAGACGCGGGGCGGCCAATAAGCAAGCGTCTCAGCCAGGATTTGCTTGAAATCCTTCAATCTACGGTCTCACCAGCACCAGCGTCGCCCAGGCGTCGCGGTGGATGCGGCTCTTGACCTTGAAGCCGCGCGACAGATAGGCGGCCTTGACCATCCGCTCCTGGGTGCGCAGCAGGCCTGACAGGATCACCGTGCCGCCGGGGACCAGGGCGCGCTTGATGTCCTGGGCCAGGCTGATCAGCGGGCGGGCCAGGATGTTGGCGAACACGAGATCGTACGGCGCGTTCTGGGCCACTAGCTTGTTCGACAGGCCCGAGGCGTGGACGAAGCGCGCGTTGGCCTTGTTGACCTTGGCGTTCTCCTTGGAGATCCGCACGCTGGGCTTGTCGATGTCGGTGCCGACCGCCAGCTTCGTGCCCGTGCGCGCGGCGGCGATGGCCAGGAGGCCGGTGCCGGCGCCGACGTCGAGCACCTTGTTGAACTTGCGGGCCTTGATCAGCCGGTCATAGGCCTGCAGGCAGCCGACCGTGGTGCCATGGTGGCCCGTGCCGAAGGCCGCGCCGGCCTCGATGCGCAGGTTGACGGTGCTGGCCGGCGTGCGACCCCGGTCGTGCATGCCGTAGACGAAGAAGCGGCCGGCCCGCACCGGCGGCAGGCCCGACAGCGCCATGGCCAGCCAGTCGGCGTCGGCCAGGGTGTCGCGGGTGACCTTCAGATCGTACTCGGCCAGCAGGGCCATCAGGCCCTCGTCCTCCTCCTCGGTCGTCGGGAAGGCGTCTATGCGCCAGACGCCCCGATCCTCGTCCTCTTCCAGGATCGAGTAGGTCGCGCCTTCCAGGCCGGGGTGGTTGTCGATGGCGTCGGCGGCGGTCTCGGCTTCGGCGCGCGCGCCGCGGGCGACGATCTGCTGGGGCGTGTAGTCGGTCATGGCGCCTGTTAGCGCCAAAGACGGCGAAAAGCGAGCCTCAGCGCGTGGTCATGCCGGTGGCGGCGGCGTCGGCCAAGACCGTCGGGGCAGGCTGGGTAGCGCGGTCCTCGGGCAGGGACACGTCGGTGATGTCGCCGCGCGCCGACGCCCAATGCGGGGCGTCCGGGTTCGGCGGCGGGGTGGCGGGGCCGTGCTCGCCGGCGACATAGGCCGGAATCTCCGGCATGGGCGGCGGCTCGTAGGTCGGCTCGTATGACGCCATCTGGATCGGCGGCGCCTGCGCTTGCCGCGCGAAGTCCGTGCCGACCACATAGTCGGGAATCTTGCCGGCGGGCCAGGAGATCGGTTCCACCGTCTCGGCCTCGGCATAGCGCGCCGGCTCCATCTCCGGCGTGTAGGGCCCGTCCAGTGGACCGGTCTGCAAGGCGAGACCCGCCAGGGCGCCGACGATGGCGCAGACGGGCGCGCCGTAGGCGACGGGCCGGGTGGCGGCGAAGGCCCTCAGGCGATCGAGGATGGGATCCAGGCGTTCCATGTCGCTACAGCGCATGAAACGACACTTGGTTCGACGCGGGCCCCCGCCGGGCTCAGCGCGTGTCCACCTCCACGCGTTCGAGCACGACGTTATCGTCGAGACGCCAGATCTTGAGTTGATGGCGGCCCACGGAAAGAGACGGTAGCGACGCCTCCAGCGTATGGCCGTGATCCTTGACCGCCTCGATCCACGCCGCCTGCTCGGGCGTCGAGGCCGCGCCGGGCGTCGGGACCAGGGCCGAGGTCAGGACTTGGACCGGGCCGTCGTCGACCGACACGCCGATCGCGAGGCCCTTGCCGCCCGTCGTGTCCAGGGTCGGCGCCAGGCGCAGCCGCACCCGCGCCGGACCCTCCCGATCGACCTGGATCCCGTATTCGAGGCGCACCCCATCGGCGGGCGTGGTCGCGGGCCGGCCTTGCGGCGTGGCGATCATCGCCGTTCCGAGGCCCAGGTTGGGGATCGCCGTCCAGGTCAATCCCCGGCCGCCGACGGCGCGCTCGAATTGGGCGGCGTCCACTATCACGAGCCCAGGGGGCGGGGTGGACGTCCGCGCGAACGTCACCTTGGCCGCCAGTCGGTCCAGCGGGGTGTCGGCGGCCACGCGGGTGACGCTGGGCATCGACTGTTTCGTCGGGTCGTTCCAGATCACATAGCTCATGTGGACCTGGTTCATCATGCCGGCCCACTTGCCGCCGTTGATCGCGTGGTACTGGGCGGTCAGCTCGGCGTCGCGCTTGAAGGTGGTCTCGACCGTATCGGCGAAGACGTTGGCGCGCGGATCGTTGCGCGACGACAGCCGCCGGTTCCAGGCCGTCGCGTAGTACATCTCGTAGAGATTGGCGAAGGCCAGGACGGGATATTCGACCAGCTGGAAATAGGCGTCGCGCTGGTCGGGGCGCAGTCGCGCCTTGACGGCCTCGACCCGCTCGACCAGGGCCCGCCAGCGATCGACGATGGCGCCGAAGGTCCCGCCGTCGAGGGCCGCGCCGCCGTCCGGGCCCAGCGGGAAACTGTCCTGGTCCAGCAGCTCTGGCTTCTTGCGCGAAGCGAGGGTCCCATAGGTCTCGAGAATGTCGCCGACCTCCGGCCCGAGCTCCGCGCCCAGGGTCTCGGCGCCCCACTGGCGCGGGAAGGCGGCGAGCGCCGCTGGCGTCATGGCCTCCGGGTTCCACGCCTGTCGCAGGAAGAAGCTTAGCGGATATTCCATCGGCTTGATGTCGCCGACATTGACGATCCACAGGTTCCGGGCCCCGCGCCGGTAGGCCAGGTCCATCTGCTGCCAGACCTTGGCGATCTGGTTGGTGTTGATCCACTTGTAGTTCCGGGGGCCGCCGACATAGTCGAAGTGATAATAGACCCCGTAGCCGCCGGCGCGCGGCAGCTTGTCCTTGCCGGCCACCGGCAATCGGCGGATCTGGCCCCAGTTATCGTCGGAAAACAGCAGCGTGACGTCGTCGGGCACGCGCATGCCGTGGTCGTAATAGTCCTGCACCTCCTTGTAGAGGGCCCAGACCTGGGGGGTCTGGTCGGCGGGCTTGCCGGTGACCTCGGCGATGATCCGGCGCTGGTCGGCGACGACCTTTTCCAAGAGCTGCGTCGCCGCGCCCTCGCTCATCGGCTCGTCGCCGTCGCCGCGCATGCCGACCGTGACGAGGCTCTCGTAAGGCGTCCCGTCGCCCTTCGACATCATCCGTTCGATGCCGCCGCGCCAGAAGGTCCGAAGGTTTTCGGCGTTCGTCGCGTAGTCCCACTTGCCGCCGGTGACGCCCTGCTCGGTGTGGCGATGCCACTCGTCCTGGGCGCGGGTCATCGGCTCGTGGTGCGAGCTGCCCATCACCACGCCCATCTGATCGGCGATGACCTTGCTGCGCGGATCGTCGTCGTTGAACGCTTTGGGCGCCCACATGGCCGGCCACAGATAGTTGCCCTTCAGGCGCAGCAGCAGGTCGAAGACATGGGCATAGGCGTCGGCGTTGACGCCGCCGAACTTCCGCTTGGCCCAGCCGCTGAAGGCCGGGTCCTCGTCATTGATGAAGAAGCCGCGATAGCGGACGCGGGGGTGGTCGGCGCGGGCGCCGGCGGTGACGAACAGGTCGCTCTTTCGCGTCACCGGCGCGTCGGCCCACCAGGTCCAGGGCGAGACGCCGATCCGCTCCGAGAGGTCATAGGCGCCGTAGGCCGCGCCGCGTCGGTCCGAGCCGACGATCACCAAGGCGCGGGCCAGCTTCGGCGTCGGTCTCTCGACCACGACCTGCCGAAAGCCTTCCCATTGCCCCGGCAGATCTCCGACCCTCAGCTTGCCGGCGCGGACGAGGCCGTCGATCACCGGACTGGCGCCCAGAACGCCGACGATGACGGTGGGGCCCGTGGCGCGGGAAAGATCCTTGATGGGCTCGGGTTGCGCGGCGCCGGCCACGAGAGCGAGATCGCCGCCGAGCGCCTCGGCGGCGTGGCGCACTGCGGGATCGGCCTTGGCGTCGACATAGACGGCGGCCGGGCGACCTTGGCGGATCAGCGCGAGACTCGATGGCTTCGCCGTCTCGCAAACGCTGACCGGCGTTTCGCAGGCGCGCGCCGCGCCGGCGGTGATGCCGATCGCGGCCAGGGTCCAGACGGCTTGCGCCAAGAACGCTCGAACCCGCACGCATCTCTCCCCAATTGTCAGGCCAATAGGCCTTTTGGCCTGACCTTATCAGAGATGGTAGCGGTCACAAGATGCGGGCGCTCACGCCTTCTCGACGAAGCTGTCGATGACCTTCTTCTCGCCGGCCTTGTCGAAGGCGACGGTCAGCTTGTTGCCCTCGATCCCGGTCACCTGGCCATAGCCGAACTTGACGTGGAACACCCGGTCGCCGCGGGAATAGGCGCTGTTGGTCGGGGCCGAGACGGCGACCAGCCGGCCTTCGCCCTCGATCGGGGCCGAGCGGGCGGCCGAGCCGGCGCGGACGCCTTGGATTCCCCGCCAAGATCCGCCGCGCTCGCCAAAGCCGGCGGTGCGCTCCTGCGCCCGCTTCCAGCCGGGGCTGTCGTAGCTGCCGCCCTGGAAGGCGCTCGTTCCGGGATCGTCCCAGCGCGACGCCGCCGTCGACTGCATGCCCGGACCGCCGCCGTAATAGCCGGTCTCCGAGGCCGCATCGACGTGGGCGATCGGCAGTTCGTCGACGAAGCGACTGGGCAGCTGGCTGGTCCAGCGGCCATAGACCTGCCGGTTGGCCACGAAGCTGATGCGCGCTTCCTCGCGGGCGCGGGTGATGCCGACATAGGCCAGGCGCCGCTCTTCCTCGAGGCCCTTCTCGCCCTTGTCGTCCATGCTGCGCTGGCTGGGGAACACGCCTTCCTCCCAGCCGGGCAGGAAGACCAGCGGGAACTCAAGGCCCTTGGCCGAGTGCAGGGTCATGATCCAGACGGCGTCGCCGGTGGCCTCGCGGTCCAGGTCCATGACCAGCGACACATGCTCCAGATAGGCCTCCAGCGTGTCGAAGGCGCCCATCGACTGGACCAGTTCCTTCAGGTTCTCCAGCCGCGTCTGGCTGGTCGGACCCTTGTCCAGGCGCAGGGCGTCGGTATAGCCGCTCTCCTCCAGCACGGTCTCCAGCAGGCGCTGGTGGTGCAGGGTTCCGATCAGCGAGCGCCAGCGGTCGAGATCGCGGATGAAATTGCTGAGCGCGGTGCGGGTGCGGGCCGGCAGGTCGTCGCTGGTGATGATCGCGCGCGCGGCGTCGACGGTCGAGATCCCCTCCAGTCGCGCGATCTGCAGCAGCTTCTGCACCGAGGTGTCGCCAATGCCGCGCTTGGGGGTGTTGACGATCCGCTCGAAGGCCAAATCATCGTCGGGCGACTGGATCAGGCGCAGATAGGCGTGGGCGTCGCGGATCTCGGCGCGCTCGAAGAAGCGCGGGCCGCCGACCACCTTGTAGGGGATCTGCAGCATCACGAAGCGCTCTTCGAACGCTCGCATCTGGAAGCTGGCGCGGACCAGGATGGCCATCTGGCTGTACTTGCGACCGGCCTTCTTGGCGCGCTCGATCTCGTCGGCGATCAGACGGCTCTCGGCCTCGCCGTCCCAGACGCCTGACACCTTGACCTTTTCGCCGCCCTTGGCCGGGGTCCAGAGGGTCTTGCCCAGGCGCCCCTTGTTGGCGGTGATCAGGCCAGAGGCGGCGGCCAGGATGTGCTCGGTGGAGCGATAGTTGCACTCCAGGCGGACGACCTTCGAGCCCGGGAAGTCGCGCTCGAACCGCAGGATGTTGTCGACCTCGGCCCCCCGCCAGCCATAGATCGACTGGTCGTCGTCGCCGACGCAGCAGACGTTCTGGCGACCCTGGGCCAAGAGGCGCAGCCACAGGTACTGGGCGACGTTGGTGTCCTGGTACTCGTCGACCATTACGTATTTGAAGCGCCGCTGGAATTCGTCCAGCACGTCGGGATGGCCGGTGAAGATGCTGATATTGTGCAGCAAAAGGTCGCCGAAATCACAGGCGTTCAGGATGCGCAGGCGCTCCTGGTACTGACGATAGAGGCTGATGCCCTTGCCGTTGGCGAACTCGCCAGCCTCGCTGGTCGGGACGCGGTCGGGCGTCCAGCCGCGGTTCTTCCAGCCGTCGATGATCTGCGACAGGATCCGGGGCGTCCACCGCTTGGCGTCGATGTTCTCGGCTTCGATCAGTTGCTTGAGCAGGCGTTCCTGATCGTCGGTGTCGATGATCGTGTAGTTGGACTTGAGGCCAATCAGCTCGGCGTGGCGGCGCAGGATCTGGGCGGCGACCGAGTGGAAGGTGCCCAGCCACCGCAGGCCCTCGGCCTCCGGGCCGATGATGTGGGTGATCCGCTCGCGCATCTCGCGCGCGGCCTTGTTGGTGAAGGTGACGGCCAGCAGTTCCCACGGGCGGGCGCGGCCGGTCGCCAGGATGTGGGCCAAGCGCGTCGTCAGCACGCGCGTCTTGCCGGTGCCGGCGCCGGCCAGCACCAGCAGCGGACCCTCGGTGGTCTCGACCGCCTCGCGCTGTTCGGGGTTCAGGCCGTCCAGATAGCCGGGCGCGGCTTCCCGTCCCATCGGCACCGGCGGGCGGGCTCGGGCCAGGTCGGAGATGCGCGGGGAGGGGAGGTCGCCGGGGAAATCGGGCGAGTCGGCGTCGGAATGCATGGGAACATATGTAGCACAGACGGCGCGTCGCTTAAGCCCCCCGCGCGACGGAAGCCCGTCGACCGCCTATGTCGGGAAAGGAACTTCCCGCGCCGCGTATCGTTGATCCGCCAACAGCAACGAGAGCCGAGAGGCGTGGAGAAACTGATGGCAGAGGAAACCAGCGGCGGGAACAGCGGTCTTGCCTTCATCGTCGGTGGCCTGGTGGTCATCGTGGCGGTGCTGGCCTTCTTCATGTGGTCGGGCGGCTTCGGTCACAAGAAGCAGGTCGACGTCAACATCTCGGCCTCGGCGCCGAAACTGCCCGACGCGCCGAAGCCGGCGGGCGGCTGAGGTTTCCGTGAAAACGCTCACCCATCCGCCGCGCGCGGACGCGCCTAGAGATCATGGCGCGGCCTGGGCGGCGCTCCTGGTGGTCGCGATCGTCGGCCTGGCGGTCTGGGGCGCCTGGACCCTGGGCGTCATGGCCGGCGACAAGGCCGACTGGCGGCAGGCCATGCCGGATGTTTCGCGGAGCCTGCGCAAGGCTCCGGACCCGCAACCCGCGCCGACCCCGCTGCAGCGCCGGCCGATGGTGAGCCAGGAACACCCGCGCGGCTAGCGGTTGGCTCGCCCCAGCGCGAACACCCGGCAGGCCGAGGCGAGGGGCCGCTCGCCCCGTTCCAGATCGATCCTCTGGATCAGACCGGCGAGGCTGAGCGCCTCGTCGGCCGCCGCGCGTTCCAGCGCCGCCCAGAACTCCGGCTCCAGCGCCAGGGAGGTCGCGTGGCCAGCCAGGTTCACCGAGCGCTTCTTCAGTCCAGCCAGGGCTCAGTCCTCGCGCTTGGCGCCGTCGAGATCGCGCTTCAACTTGTCGGCGCGGGCGGCGTCCAGGGCCTTCTCGCCCTTGGTGCGGCCGAACTTGGCGCGGTTCTCGGCGGCGCGAGCCTTGTCGTCGGCCTTGGCCTTGGCCTTGCGCGCCTGGTTCAGATTGACGATGTCGGCCATCGGCTTACGGCTGCTTCTTCGCTGCGGCGGTCTTGCTCTGCGGACGAATGACCAGGGTTTCCTGAAGATGCAAGGCCTGGCCCTTCTTCAGGACCAAAGGCGCGCGGCCTGGGAAGACGCAGTTCTGCATCGAACGGTCGGTGTAGAGCATCCAGCGGGTGATCGCCTGATCGTTGGCCTTGCACGCCAGGCCGATGGTCCAGGCCGGCGAGGCGTCGCCGCCGCTCCAGGCGAAGCCCATCGAAGGTCCGGCCTGGATCGCGCCGCCGTTCGGGACGATCGTCTTGCCGCCCGACGCGAAGGTCAGGTGCTCGGGATCGACGAGGCGGATCGAGAAGCCGCCGAACCCGCGATCGTCCTCGCTGCCGCCCAGGCCCAGAGCGTCGACGCGGGCGGTGATCGTGGTGTCGAACTCCACCCGGCGCGCGCCGGCCTTCAGCGGCCGCAAGGTGATCTTCGTCGTCTCGGTGGCGACATAGGCAAGCTCAGGACCCGAATTGACCATCCAGTCGACGTCGACGGTCAGGGTTCCGCCGCCCTCGGCGTCGCCGAGGAAGCGCTTCTGGCGCACGAAATAGGACAGTCCCTTCATGTACCAGCCGTCGGCCGCCGTCCTGCCGTCGGTCTGGACCTTCATCCAGGCCCACCAGACGCCGCGCTGGTGCGGATGGTCGCCGGGCCGGTCCTCGACCAGGGCCGTTCCGTCGGGCGCGTAGAGCGCGCCGACATAGTGGGCCCGGCCGGGCTCCGTGGCCGGGTCCAGCGGCTTGGCGCGATAGACCAGGACCGTCTTGCCGGCTTCGGTCAGGGTGACCGTATCGTCGGCGAACACGGCGTCGACCCGCTTGCCGATGGCCGGATCGGCGAAGGCGGGCGCGGCGAGGGCCATAAGAGCGGCGACGAGAAGCGCGCGAAGGCTCATGCGAGATCCCCGAAAGGCGTGGAACGTATCAAGAACAATCTTGCCGGGCGTGGCAAGTGAAACTTGGCCGGTGACGTGGCCGTTTGATGACGCGAGAGCCGGCATGGTCTCGCTTAACTTCAGGAGACGACAGATGATCGACGTCACGCAGATCAAGGAACATCAGGAAGTGGTCGGGTCGGACGGCGGCCATGTCGGTCGCGTCGACCACGTGATGGGCGGCGAGATCGAGCTGGCCAAGCTGGACCTCGGCGGCGGCTTCAAGCACCACCTGATCCCCCTGTCGTGGGTGGAATATGTCGATGACGACAAGGTCCACCTCAGCCTGACCAAGGACGACGCCAAGGCCCAGTGGCGCGAGAAGCACTGAGTCGGCCGACGGGTTCGAGAAAAGAGGCCTCCGCCGGATCGGCGGAGGCCTTTTGGCTTGGGCTTGACGTTCCGGTCCGGGCGACTGTCTATCCGCCCCTCGGCGCGGAGGGGATCGATGTACAAGCTCTATGGCTCGCCCAGCACGGCCGGAACGGCCATCCACTGGCTGTTGCTGGAACTCGGCGTTCCGTTCGAGGTCCGTCTGCTCGACTTCGACAAGGGCGAACACAAGACGCCCCAGTACCTGGCCCTCAATCCGGACGGCGTGGCGCCGACCCTGATCATCGACGGCGCGCCGGTCACCCAGATGGCGGCGATCGCCACGCTGCTGGCCGAGCGCCACCCCGAGGCGGGCTTCGCGCCGCCGCCCGGATCGCCGGCGCGGGCCGACTATCTGAGCTGGACCCTGTGGCTGGCCAACAGCCTGCAGCCGCACTTCCGCGCCTGGTTCTATCCGCACGAGCCGGCGGGCGGCGAGGCGCTGGAGGCGGTCAGGAGCGCCGCCCGCGCGCGGATCGAGGCCGGACTGGCGCGGCTGGATGCGCGCCTGGCCGATCGCGACCATCTGGTCGGCGACCAGTTCACGACGGTCGACGTTCTGGCCGTGATCCTCTGTCGCTGGACCCGCAACATGCCCAAGCCGGCGACCAACTGGCCGAACCTCAAGCGCTACCTGGACCGCATGCGCCAGCGCCCGGCCCTGCGCGAGGTTCATGCCCGCGAAGGGCTTACCGATTGGATCGACGGCTAGGTCGGTCCCGCGCCCGGACCCACCCGCGGGGCGCAAGCGCCATCGGGCGACACGGGGCGCGCGCAGCCTTCGGGCGCGCGCCGATCGGCGGGCGGAACGGCATGGCTCCGCGTCACCGCGCCACGTCTCTGTTCAAGCGGCTGCGGCGTCAAGACCGAGCGTACGCCCCAGAAGATGGCCCACCAGACCGCCGCCGAGAAGAGCGTCGCGATCAGCCAATAAAGGTTCCTCCGCCAGACCGGGTAACGGTCCTCCATCGGTTCGTCCCAGTGACCCAGGGGGAGGTCGCGATCAGGCCGGGCGGCATCTTCGCGGAGGGTCTCGGGCGGGGGACGATCCGGCGACATCAGTAGAATCTCGGGGCAGGGCGCTCGGCCAAAGATTGTGGAGCGGCCTGCGCTCGCGACGTCAGTAGCGATGAGGTATAGATTCTCAACTTTCAATAGTTATTTCGCGATAACCTCTATTTTTCGGCCTTTCTCCTGCGATCCCGCCGATAAGCGTGCAGGTGATCGTGTAAGAACAATAATTTTTGTTACATTCAGCGCGAGGCGAGCGTCGAGTTGCTCGGCGTCCTCGGCGGACGCGTCCGGGCCGTCGGGGGCGCAACGGGCGCGCCGTGGTCGAAGGCGACGATCAGGCCTCCGGCGCCTCGGGCTCCGGATTCACGCCAGCGGCGCGCGTATTCGGATGGTTAGGGGGAAGCTCGGCGGCGGTTAGGCGAAGTCCTCGCGCTTCGGGTCAGGCCGCGCCGGACGCCTTGAAGAGCGGTGGCGCCGGATCGTCCCAGCGCCACCGTCGCTGACTACTTCACGCTGGCGCAGAAACGCTGGATGCGCGCGCAGGCGTCTTCCAGCACCTCGTTGCTCGTGGCGTAGCTGATGCGGAAGAAGGGCGAGAGCCCGAACGCCGCGCCGTGCACGACCGCCACGCCTTCGGCCTCCAGCAGTTCCGTGGCGAAGTCCTCGTCGCTCTCGATGACCTTGCCCGAGGGCGCGGTCTTGCCGATCAGGCCCTCGCACGAGGGATAGACGTAGAACGCCCCTTCCGGCGTCGGGCAGTGCAGACCGGTGGCCTGGTTCAGCATCGACACCACCAGATCCCGGCGCGCCTGGAACAGTTTCTGGTTCGGCTTGATGAAGTCCTGCGTGCCGTTCAAGGCCTCCAGCGCCGCCCATTGCGAGATCGACGAGGGGTTCGAGGTCGTCTGGCTGATCATCTTGCCCATGGCCTTGATCAGCGGCTCGGGCCCGCCGGCGTAGCCGATCCGCCAGCCGGTCATGGCATAGGCCTTGGAGACGCCGTTCATGGTCAAGGTGCGGTCGTAGAGCCGAGGCTCGACCTGGGCGATGGTGGTGAACTCGAAGTCGTCGAACACCAGGTGCTCGTACATGTCGTCGGTCAGCACCCACACCTGCGGGTGGCGCAGCAGAACGTCGGCGATCGCCTGGAGCTCGGCGCGGGTGTAGGCGCCGCCCGACGGGTTCGAGGGGCTGTTGATGATCAGCCACTTGGTCTTGGGCGTGATCGCCGCTTCCAGCGCCTCCGGCGTGATCTTGAAGCCGCTCTCGGCGGTGGTTTCCACCGGCACGGGCGTCCCGCCGGCCAGCAGGGTCATGTCCGGATACGACACCCAGTACGGCGCGGGGATGATCACTTCGTCGCCGGGGTTCAGGGTGGCGACCAGGGCGTTGTAGATCACCGGCTTGCCGCCCGGCGCGACGTGGATCTGGCTCGGCTTGTAGTCGAGGCCGTTCTCGCGCTTGAACTTGGCGCAGATGGCGGCCTTCAGCTCCGGCATGCCGTCGGGGTCGGTGTACTTGGTCTTGCCGGCCTTGATGGCCTCGATCGCGGCGTTCTTGATATTGTCCGGCGTGTCGAAGTCCGGTTCGCCCGCGGAGAGGGCGATCACGTCACGGCCGGCGGCTTTCAACGCGCGCGCCTTGGCGCTGATGGCGATGGTGGCCGACGGAGCGATGCGCCGCAGGGCGGCGGACTCAAGCGACATTTGGCAGGACTCCCCTGTGCTGCTGGTCCGAACGACGGGACCGTTTCAGGATTGGGGCGGTCTTTACGCTCCCGCTCGCCGCGGCGCAACGCGGGTCGGCGACATTCGAACGGTCCGTCGGCGGAGGGGGCGTTCAGGCCTGGTTGGCGGCCAGGGTCTTCACCGGTCCCTGGCCGAACAGCATCGGCGCGACCAGCTCCCACAGGCGAGAGATCTCCTCGGCGGCCGCCGAGCCCGGCTCCCACTCGCACACCGAGCGGCCGTGGGCGATCGACTGCTGGAAGGCGGCGCGGGCGCGCAGGCCGATCGGGGCCAGGGGCATGCCAGTGAACCGCAGGGCCTCGGCGGCCTTGATCACCGCCGGCGGTTCGACGCCATTGCGGCGCGGCGGGGCTTGGCTCAGCACGATCACGCCCCTCTTGCCCAGCCGCCGAACGGCCTCGGCCGACCGCACCACCGAGGCGATGTCGAGAAAGGTCGGGCGGCAGACCAGCACGCAGAGATCGGCACAGTTGATCGCCTGCAGCACGTCCGTCTCCGGCGCGGCGGGGGTGTCGATCACCAGGGCGTCGAAATTGTCGTGCTGGGCCGAAACCTGGGTCGAGAACAGCTTGCCGGCGTTGATTTCGGCCAGGACCGGACCGGCGCTGTTTCGCGCGCGCAGAGCGTCCGACGCCGAGCGCTGCGCGTCGAGATCGGCGAGCATGACCTTCAGGCCCGCCAGGTGCGCGGTGATCGCCAGATTGACCGCGAGCGTCGTCTTGCCGGCGCCGCCCTTGCGCGAGATCACAGCCAGGGTCTTCACGATCTAACTCCCCACCAGGCCAGGGCTCGTTGTCCTCGGGGCCTGTGGATAAGTAACGCTGTCTTGTGAAGATCACGCAACCGAAATGTCGTGGCGGGCGAATCATGTCGTGCCCAAATCGCGTTCGCGGGCCTTGCCCCAAAAGCGCCCGGTTCGCGGCCTGTATCCGCCGGCGGACAGCGGCGCGGCTTGACCCTGGCCGACGCTTGCGCGAGGAGGGCCCGTGATCCGCCGCATCATCGATTTCCTCACGAACATGGACGCCCGCGCCTGGCGCACGGTGGCCGTCTCGTTCGTGCTGTTCGGCGGGGTGGGACTGGTCTTCCTGTTCGGCGCGCAACTGCTGGGCGTGAACGGCGAGACGGCGGTCGAGCACTGGCTGGGCGCGGCGAGTGGGCCATGGGCCCTGCCGATGGCGGTGGTCGCGTTCGCGGTCATGGCGTTCCTTGGCGTGCCGCAGTTCGTGCTGATCGCCGCGGCGGTGGTCGCCTTCGGGCCGTGGGCCGGCTTCGCCTACAGCTGGATCGGCACGCTGGTCTCGTCCCTGGTCGGCTTCTGGCTGGGTCGGGCCTATGGCGCCAGGATCCTGCGCGACTTCGCCGGCGAGAGCGTCAACAAGTTCATGCGGATGATCGGCAAGAACGGCTTCATGGCCAGCCTGATCGTGCGCCTGGTGCCGTCGGCGCCGTTCATCGTCGTCAACATGGCCGGGGGCGTCACGCCGATGCGCGTCCGCGACTTCGTCGCCGGCACGGCCATCGGCATCGTTCCGAAGATCGCCCTGACCGCCTTCGCCGGCAACTCGATCGTCCAGGCGCTGAAGGGCGGCGGCAAGCAGCACATTCTGATGATCGTGCTGGCCGTCGTGATCTGGCTGGCCATGGGTCTCTTCAGCCGCGCCTGGCTCAAGAGGCGCGAGGCGGCCGAGGCAGCGGAGGGCTAAGTCCCAAGCCCTTCCGATCCGCGCCTTTGAGCGGATCGGACGAAAGGGCTCGGTCTCATCGAGGAAGGCTTTCCGGGACAGGAAGCCTGGCCGCGGCGTAGGTCGCCTCGCGCCAGGCCCGGACGATTTCGCCGAACCAGCGGGTCCGGGTCGCGTCGTCCATGCCGTCGGTCTCCTCGAGCCCCGCCGCCCAGGCCTCGATCACGAACGGCATGAAGGTGCGGGCGGCGTGTTTGCAAGTCGCCCGTTGCGCGTCCGAGGCGTTCGCGGGGGCGGCGACGAACGGCTCGATAAGCTGGGTCAGCAGGCGCTCCAGCGCCTCGCGCCAGACGACCGCTTCGGGCGCGCCGCGCGCGTCGCGGAGCAGCAGCAAGGTCAGCTTGGGATTGGCGCGCGACATCGTCACCAGCCGCGCGATGCTCGAACCATAGCCGCCCCAGGGACGTCCGGCCTCGGCCTCGATGCGGGCCAGCATGTCGCCGAACAGCGCGTCGAGCAGGCTCTGGCGCGAGGGATAGAGCCGATAGATCAGGATCTTGGCCACCCCCAGACGGTCGGCGACGTCCTGCATGGTGGCGGCCTGCAGACCCTTCTCCGCGAACACCTCGACGGCCGCCTCCAGCACCGCGACGCCGCGCGCGGCCTTGTCCACGCGGGGCTTGGGCTGGCCGGGGCGGCCTCGGGGCGCGGGGGCTTTCGCGGGCGTGTTCATCGGTGCTATGTAGAATGAAACTCTAAAGTTTCAAATAAAGGGGGAGCGGCATGCGGACGGGGATGTTGTTGACGAGCGCGCTGGCGGCTTTGGCGCTGGCGTCGGGCGCCCGCGCGGGCGAGCCGGCCAGCGCGATCACCATCGACAAGCAGAAGGCCGTGGCCGCCAGCCTGCCGATGGCCGATCGCCAGGACTTCGACTTCGCCGAGCAGGGCTTCCTGGGCACGCGGGCCGATCCGCTGATCAAGCGCGAGGACGGCCAGCCGGCCTGGAACCTGGCGGCCTACGACTTTCTGAAAGGGCCGGCCCCGGCGACCGCCAATCCTAGCCTCTGGCGCCAGGCGCAGCTGCTCTCCAAGCATGGACTCTTCAAGGTGTCGGACCGTGTCTATCAGGTGCGCGGCTTCGACATCTCCAACATCACCTTCGTGCGGGGCGACACCGGCTGGATCATCATCGATCCGCTGACCATGAAGGAGACCGCGCGCGCGGCGCTGGATCTGGTCGACCAGAAGCTGGGCAAGCTGCCGGTCAAGGCGGTGATCTACACCCACAGCCACAGCGACCATTTCGGCGGCGTGCGCGGCGTGGTCGACGAGGCCGACGTCAAGGCCGGCAAGGTCGCCATCGTCGCGCCCGAGGGCTTCATGAAGGAGGTCGCGGCCGAGAACATCCTGGCCGGCAACGCCATGAGCCGGCGGGCGCAATACCAGTTCGGCATCATGCTGCCGACGGGACCCCAGGGACAGATCACCTCCGGCATAGGCCAGGCGATCGCCAAGGGCTCGATCACCCTGATTCCGCCCACCGTCACCGTCGACCACACCGGCCAGGAGCTGACGCTGGACGGCGTCAAGATCCGCTTCCAGTACACGCCCTCGACCGAGGCGCCGGCCGAGATGAACCTCTATTTCCCGGACCTGCGCATCCTGGACATGGCCGAAAACGCCAATGTCTCGATGCACAACATCCTGACCCCGCGCGGAGCGCTGGTGCGCGACAGCAAGGCCTGGGCCGACGACCTGACGGAGTCCCTGCGCCTGTTCGGCGACGTCTCCGACACCATGATCACCAGCCATGGCTGGCCGCGTTTCGGCGGCGCGGTGGTCAAGGATTTCCTGGCCGATCACCGCGACGCCTACAAGTATCTGCACGACCAGACGGTGCGGCTGATGAATCTGGGCCTGACCGGCGACGAGATCGCCGCCCGGATCGAGCTGCCGCCGGCCCTGGCCAAGGACTGGTTCAATCGCGGTTATTACGGCTCGATGAGCTTCAACAGCCGCGCGGTCTATCAGCGCTACATGGGCTGGTACGACGCCAATCCGGCCCACCTTGCGCCCGCGCCGCCGGCCGACGCCGGCAAGCGCTATGTCGAGGCGATGGGCGGCGCGGCCAAGGTCAAGGCCCTGGCCAAGGCGGCGGCGGACAAGGGCGACTATGCCTGGGCCGCGACCCTGCTGAACCACGCGGTCATGGCCGACGCTGATGACAAGGAAGCCAAGACGCTGCTGGCCTCGGCCTATGACCAGATGGGCTACCAGAGCGAGAACAGCCTGTGGCGCAACATCTACCTGACCGGGGCGGACGAGCTGCGCGGCGGGGTGCGCAAGCTGCCGGCCTCGCTGACGCCGCTGGACATGATCGCGGCCCTGGACAGCGCGATGATCTTCGACGTGCTGTCGGTGCGGCTGAATCCGGACAAGGCCAAGGACGCGCGCCTGCGGATCGTCTTCGTCTTCCCGGATCGCAACGAGCGCTTCCTGGTCGAGGTCCGCAACGGCGTCCTGGTGGCCCAGCCCTCGCAAGGCGGGGAGCAGGCCGACGCGACCCTGACCGTCGCCCGGCCGCTGTTCCTGGAGTCGCTGTTCCAGGGCAAGTCGCTGGTCCCCAAGATCCTGATCGGCGAGGTCAAGTTGGAGGGCGATCGCGCGGCCTTGGGCCGGATGACGGGTTGGTTTGACACCTTCCCGACCGACTTCCCGATCGTGACTCGCCCTCAATAGCGGTGAAATGGGGGAAATCATGCGCCGGCCGCGACGAATTCGACGGCCGGCGCAAATTGCTTGCCCGATTCCGGGCGTCTGTGTAGAAGTTCCGGCATGACCGTCGCGCGCGACCTGCTTCCGCTTCTGCTTACCAACCCCTGGGCGCTCTAGGGGCCGCGGATCGTCGTGGCCGGGCGCACAGGGGATGAACCCGCCGCCCGCACGCAGACACCCATTCGACGAGTATTCCGATGACCCCCGTAACCGCCGGCGCTTTCGACAAGCGCGACAACGTCGTGATCTTCGACACCACCATGCGCGACGGCGAGCAGTCGCCCGGCGCGTCGATGTCGCTGGAAGAGAAGCTGGAGCTGGCCAAGATCCTCGAGGAGATGGGGGTCGACATCATCGAGGCCGGCTTCCCGATCGCCTCGAACGGTGACTTCGAGGCCGTCCGCGAAGTGGCCAAGATCGTCAAGAACTCGACCATCGCCGGCCTGTGCCGCGCCCACCAGGTCGACATCGACCGTTGCGCCGAGGCCCTGAAGCCGACCCAGCGCGGCCGCATACACGTGGTGATCGCCACCTCCGACCTGCACATGAAGCACAAGCTGCAGATGGAGCCGGATCAGGTCATCGACGTGATCGCCCGCTCGGTCGGCCACGCCCGCAACCTGCGCGACGACGTCGAATGGTCGGCCGAGGACGCTACCCGCAGCGACCGTCAGTTCCTGCGCCGCGCGGTCGAGACCGCGATCAAGGCCGGCGCCACGACGATCAACCTGCCCGACACCGTCGGCTACACCTATCCGTCGGAATACGCCGACCTGTTCAACTGGATGGTCAATAACGTCGAGGGCGCCGACAAAGTGATCTTCTCGACCCACTGCCACAACGACTTGGGCCTGGCCGTCGCCAACAGCCTGGCGGGCGTGCAGGGCGGCGCCCGTCAGGTCGAGTGCGCCGTCAACGGCCTGGGCGAGCGCGCCGGCAACGCCGCGCTGGAAGAGATCGTCATGGCGCTGAAGGTGCGCGGCGACCGTCTGCCTTTCCAGACCGGCATCGACACCACCCACATCACCCGCGCCAGCCGCTACGTCTCGGCCATCACCGGCTTCCCGGTGCAGTACAATAAGGCCATCGTCGGCAAGAACGCCTTCGCGCACGAGAGCGGCATCCACCAGGACGGCATGCTCAAGAACCGCGAGACCTACGAGATCATGACGCCGGAGTCGGTGGGCCAGGCCCCGTCGAGCCTGGTCATGGGCAAGCACTCGGGCAGCCACGCCTTCCGCGCCAAGCTGAAGGACCTGGGCTACGAGCTGGGCGAGAACGCGCTGAAGGAAGCCTTCGGCCGCTTCAAGGACCTCGCCGACCGCAAGAAGCACGTCTATGACGACGACATCATCGCCCTGGTCGACGACGCCCTGGCGCGCGGTTCGGAGAAGATCCGCGTCTCGCACCTGCGCGTGGTGGCCGGCACCGAGGGCCAGTCGGCCGAGCTGACGCTCGACGTCGATGGGGTCTCGAGCACGGCCGAAGCGACCGGCGATGGTCCGGTCGACGCGGTGTTCAACGCCATCCACAAGATCGTGCCGCACGGCGCGGCCCTGCGTCTGTTCCAGGTGCACGCGGTGACCGAAGGCACCGACGCCCAGGCCCAGGTCTCGGTGCGTCTGGAAGAGGACGGCCGCATCGCCACCGGCGCGGCCGCCGACACCGACACGCTGACCGCCTCGGCCAAGGCCTATGTCAACGCGCTGAACAACCTCTTCGCCCGCAAGGAAAAGACCCGCCCCGAGGCGGCGATCGCCAGCGGGTTCTAGGCCGCTCGACGATTGCCGAAGGGCCGCGTCGCCAGGATCTCGGCTCCCAGGTGCGCCTGGGGCTGAACGTCCAGGCCCAGCGCCCGCAAGCTGTCGGCCAGCGCCCTGCGATCAGTCTCGTCCAGTAGGGCGCTCGCGTCGGCGACCAGGGTCCCGCCGGGGCGCAGCATGGCGTAGGTCGCGGCGATTACGGCGCGGGCGTCGGGCAGAGTGGGGCAGTCCAGCACCAGCAGCACGTCGCTGCGCTCGTCGGCCGCCCCGCAGGTGGCCCGGCGCGCGGCCTCGACGCGCTGGTAGCCCTTGCGCCACAGCTGGCACATGGCTTCGCCCGCGCCAGGTCCGGCGACGGCCACGAAGCTAAGCGGGGTGGCCTCGGCGAGGTCCAGCATGCGGTCCAGGGCGGGATTGATCCCCTCGGTGGGCACGCCCAGCAGGAACTGGGCGGCCTGACGAAGCGGGTGGGGCGACATGGTCGGTAAGCCTTCTTCCTACAGGTCCGCGAGACGGACCGACCCGGTGTTTTTGCGTCCAAGGCCCGCAAGGGCTCCATTCGGAAAAAGGCCCTTCCGTATAAGGGCCGCGTAAGGAACAACAGGATGTTCGCCCAGGCCTGGTCGGGCGAGCATGGGGGCCTGAAGCGCTAAGCCATGATCTGGATTCCCATCACCGTCGGCGCCGCCGCCCTGCAAGTGGCGCGCAACGCCGCCCAGCGTTCGATCATGGGCGGGGCCGGACCCTGGGGCGCGACCTTGGTGCGGTTTCTGTTCGGCCTACCGTTCGCCGCTGTCTTCGCCGGCGTGGCGTGGCTGGCGACGCCCGGCGCCGCGGCCCATCCGACGGCACCGTTCTGGCTGGCCTGCGCGGCCGGGGCGGGGCTGCAGATCGCCGCCACGGCCGCCTTGCTGACGGCCATGCATCGCTCGACCTTCGCGCTGGGCACGGCGATGCAGCAGAGCGGCTTGCCGTTCGCGCTCGTCTGGGGTGCGCTGTTCTTCGGCGACCACGTGGGGCCGATCACCTGGGCGGGGGGCCTGATCGCCTCGGCGGGACTGGCGGCGCTGACCTGGCCGCGCGGCGAGGTCGTTATGCGGCGGGGCGCGGTGCTGGCGGGCCTGGGCTCGGGCGCGGTGTTCGCGCTCAGCGCCAACTGTTTCCGGCAGGCGAGTCTGGCCTTCGATCCCGCCCATCCGGCCGCTTCGGCCCTGGTGACCGTGATGGTCGTGCAGGCGATCCAGACCGTCGGCCTGACGAGCTATCTGGCCTGGCGAAACCCGGCCGCGCTGAGGGCGGTGGTCGCCGCCTGGCGCCACTCCCTGGGCGCCGGCTTCTGCGGCGCGGCCGCCTCGGGCCTCTGGTTCACGGCCATGGCGCTGTCGCCCGTCGGGCCGGTGAGGGCGGTCGGGGTGGTCGAGATGCCGATCGCTGCCCTGGCCGGCCGCCGTCTGTTCCAGGAGCGATTGACGGCGCTCCAGGCCGTCGCGGGATTGATAACGGCGGTCGGCGTGGTGATGGCCGCGCTCGGCTAGATTTCGCCACGATCGGGTGCTTGGCGGCGTCGGATGCGAAACCGTGAAAGCCGCCCGCGAATAGACCTTGAAATCAACGCTTTCGCAGTGCAAACGGGCGGCGTCGGCGCGGTTGTATCGCTCGGACGACGGCGCGGCCACGGGGCGGCGCTCCCGTCGGGCGGCCGGGCGCGCGGACGGGGGCGAAATCCCCCAAATGCGGGAATCATGTTGTCCTCGCATTGAATTGAAGTAGGAGCCTTTTTCTTTTCCGCCGACCCCGTCTTCGGGACGGAAAGGACCCCGCTTCACCGATCTGCCGTCCGTAACGCCCCTCCTACCCCTCAGTCAGGGCTTTCAATGTTCTCTTCCCTCTTCGGCGTGATCTCGAACGACATCGCCATCGACCTCGGCACGGCCAACACCCTCATCTACATGAAGGGCAAAGGGATCGTCCTGAACGAGCCGTCGGTGGTGGCGCTGCGCAATGTCGGCGGCCGCAAGATCGTCCACGCCGTCGGCATCGAGGCCAAGCAGATGCTGGGCCGCACCCCGGGTCACATGGAAGCCATCCGCCCGATGCGCGACGGCGTGATCGCCGACTTCGAAGTCGCCGAGGAGATGATCAAGTACTTCATCCGCAAGGTTCACAACCGCAAGGGCTTCGTGAACCCCAAGGTCATCGTGTGCGTGCCGTCGGGCGCGACCGCCGTGGAACGCCGCGCCATCAACGACAGCTGCCTCAACGCCTCGGCCCGTCGCGTCGGCCTGATCGACGAGCCGATGGCCGCGGCGATCGGCGCCGGCCTGCCGATCCACGAGCCGACCGGCTCGATGGTCGTCGACATCGGCGGCGGCACCACCGAGGTGGCCGTGCTGTCGCTGTCGGGCATCGTCTATTCGCGCTCGGTCCGCGTCGGCGGCGACAAGATGGACGAGGCGATCATCAGCTACATGCGTCGCCACCATAACCTCCTGATCGGCGAGACGACCGCCGAGCGCATCAAGAAGGAAATCGGCACCGCCCGCGCGCCCGCCGACGGCGAGGGGCTGTCGATCGACGTCAAGGGCCGCGACCTGATGCAGGGCGTGCCGCGCGAGGTCCGCATCAGCGAAAAGCAGGCCGCCGACGCCCTGGCCGAACCGGTCGGGCAGATCGTCGAGGCGGTGAAGGTGGCCCTGGAAGCCACGCCGCCGGAACTGGCCTCGGACATCGCCGACAAGGGCATCATGCTGACCGGCGGCGGCGCGCTGCTGCGCGGCCTGGACGCCGAGATCCGCGACCACACCGGCCTGCCGGTGACGGTGGCCGACGATCCGCTGTCCTGCGTGGCCCTGGGCTGCGGCAAGGTGCTGGAGCACCCCAAGTGGATGAAGGGCGTCCTGGAATCGACTCTGGCCTAGTTTTAGAGTTCCGCTAGAGGCGCCGGGGGGCGCCAGGAGAACAGTTCGTGCCCTTTCGCGAAGGTCCCCTCGGCGACCTGAAAGTGCCGCTTACCTGGACGGCGGCGGTGGCGCTGATCGTGGCGGCCGTCATCGCCGTCGCCTTCCTCCTGGCCGACCGGCGCGAGACGCTCCAGGAGCAGGCTTACGGCGTCACGCGCCAGACCGTCGACACCGTGGCCAAGCCGGTCAGCGGGGCCATCGCCGCGCCGGGCCGTTGGACGGGGCTGGGGCTAGACTATGTCCGCAGCTACTTCTTCACCGCCTCGGAGAACCGCCGCCTGAAGGCCGAGCTGGCCGAGATGCGTCAGTGGCGCGACCGCGCCTTGGCGCTGCAGGACCAGAACGACCGCTACAAGTCGCTGCTGGGCCTGCGCACCGATCCGCCGATCCCGATGGCCTCGGCCCGGGTGGTCAGCGACAGCCGAGGACCTTTCGCCAACACCCGCCTGGCCGACGCCGGGTCGGAGCGCGGCATCGCCGTCGGCAATCCGGCGCTGAACGAGCGCGGTCTGGTCGGCCGGGTGGTCGGGGTCTCGCGCGGGGCCAGCCGCATCCTGCTGCTGACCGACATCGCCTCGCGCACGCCGGTGATGATCGACCGCACCAACGCCCGGGCGATCCTGACCGGCGACGGCGGCCCTAATCCGAAGCTGGAATATCTGCGCGGGGTCGATCCGATCCAGCAGGGCGACCGGGTCGTCACCTCGGGCGACGGCGGCGTGGTGCCGCGCGGCCTGCCGGTGGGCGCGGCGGTCAAGGGGCTGGACGGCCGCTGGCGCGTGGTGCTGTTCGCCGACCAGGCGGCGATCGACTATGTCCGCATCCTGCTGTTCAAGGACTTCTCGCAGCTGGCCAACCAGAAGGAGCTGGAGGCCAAGGTCTTGCCGCCGGTGACGACCGAGGATCCGCAGAGCTCGATCCTGTCGACCCCGCCGGCGGCCGCGCCCAAGCCCGCGACTCCAACGCCCGCGACGCCGCCGGCGGTCGCGCCGCCGAAGCCGGCCCCGCCGGCCAAGCCCGCCGCGAGCGGGGCGCCCCGATGAAGCTCGGCGGCGCGCGACCGCTCAATCCCGGCCGTTGGCTGGGCGTGCCGATGCTGATGTGCATGGGCGCGACGATCCTGTTCGCCGCGCCGCTGCGCGTCTGGGGCCTGCAACTGCCCGAGCCGGTTTTCGCAATGGTCCCGGCCTTCGCCTGGGCGATGATCCGGCCCTCGATCCTGGCCCCGTTCGCGATCCTGGTGCTGGGCCTGTTCCTCGACATCTTCTGGGGCGGCCCCACGGGCCTGTGGGGCCTGTCGCTGCTGGTCGCCTATGCCATGGTGCTGATCCTGCGCAACGCCATGACCGGCCAGAGCCGGCCGATGATGTGGGCCTGGTTCGCCGGGATCACCGGCGTGGCCATGGTCGCCGCGTTCCTGTTCACCATGCTCGACAGCCTGGCCATGCCCAGCCTGCTGGCCGTGTTCTGGCAGTTCCTGGTGACGGCCCTGCTGTTCCCGTTCGCCCACCGCCTGGTCGATCGCTTCGAGGACGCCGACGTGCGGTTCCGGTGAGGCGATGAGCGAGCCGTCCATCTTCTTCTTCGAGGTCAACGAGCGTCAGGGGGTCTTCCACCGGCGCGCCTTCCTGCTGGGCGGCTTCACGGGTCTGGGCCTGCTGGCCCTGGGCGGGCGGCTGGCGCAGCTGCAGCTGGTCGAGGCCCAGCGCTACCAAAAGCTTTCGGCGGGCAACCAGTTCAACTATCGCCTGGTGCCGCCGCCGCGCGGCCTGATCCTGGACCGCAACGGCGTATCCCTGGCGTCCAATCGGCCGAACTTCCGGCTGATGATCAACAAGGACAAGGATCTGGACGCCGAGGCGGTGCTGGACGACCTGGCCAAGCTGGTCCCGATCGACGGCACGCGCCGCGCCCGGGTGCTGAAGGAGCTGGACCGCGCGCCGCGCAAGGCCCCGGTCGTGGTCATGGAAGACCTCTCCTGGGAGGAGTTCAGCCGCGTCAACATCCGCGCGCCGGAACTGCCCAATGTCACCGCCGACATGGGCGAGGTGCGGGTCTATCCGTTCGGCGGCGCCTTCGCCCACGTCATCGGCTATGTCGCCAAGGCCAGCGATCGCGACCTGGACGCGGCCAAGGACGACAGCACCCAGGACCAGGAACTGCTGCACAATCCCGGCTTCCGGATCGGCAAGCAGGGGGTCGAGAAGGCCTTCGACAAGCAGCTTCGCGGCCGCGCCGGCGCCACCAAGACCGAGGTCGACGCCCAGGGGCGCGTCGTGCGGCTGGATCCCGCCGGCGACATCGCCCCGACGCCGGGCAAGGAAATCCGCCTGACCCTCGACGCCGACATCCAGAACCGCGCGCTGGAGGTGATGGGCGAGGAGAGCGGCGCGATCGTGATGATCGACTGCCGCAGCGGCGACATCCTGTGCATGGCCTCGGCGCCCAGCTTCGACGCCAACCGCTTCGTCAAGGGCCTGTCCGGCGCCGAGTACAAGGCCCTGGCCGACTACGAGCGCAAGCCGCTGCTCGACAAGACCATGACCGGCGTCTATCCGCCCGGCTCGACCTTCAAGCCGACCGTCGCCCTGGCGGCCTTGAGCGCCGGCGTCGATCCGACCGAGCGGGTGGTCTGCACCGGCGGCTGGTACTTCGGCGGCCGCACCTGGCACTGCCACAAGAAGGGCGGCCACGGCGTGCAGAACATGCACGACGCGATCAAGAACTCCTGCGACGTCTATTTCTACCAGATGGCGCTGCGCATCGGCCCCGACCCCATCTACACGACGGCGACGGCGCTCGGGTTCGGCCAGGCGTTCGACATCGGCATTCCGGGGCAGCGCAAGGGCCTGGTGGGCTCGCGAGACTGGAAGAAGAAGGCCTTCAAGCGCGACCCGGTCTGGCATCCGGGGGATTCGGTCCCGTACGGGATCGGCCAGGGCTATATCAACGTCAACGCGCTGCAGCTGGCGACGATGTGCGCGCGCTTGGCCAACGGCAAGCGGGCGCTGAACCCGCGGCTGATCAAGTCGATCGGCGGCGTCGACCAACCGCACGGCGACGCAGTCGGCGACCTGCCGTTCCCGCCGGAGCATCTGGAGATCGTTCGCGCCGGCATGGCCGCCGTGGCCAACGACCCGACCGGCGGCGCCTACAAGCAGAGCCAGCTGGGCCTGGGCGACGTGCTGATGGCCGGCAAGACCGGCACGGCCCAGGTGCGCCAGTATTCCCAGACGGGTTCGCGCAGCAACCAGGGCATTCCCTGGCGGCTAAAGGACCACAACCTGTTCATCGCCTTCGCGCCCTACGACAATCCGCGCTACGCCATGTCGGTGCTGGTCGAGCACGGCGGTCTGTTCGGCTCCAGCGCCGCCGCGCCGCGCGCGCGCGAGGTGATGCGGGTGGCGCTGCTGAAGGACCCCGAGATCCGGGCCCGTATCGAAAAGCCCATGCCGCTGCCGCCGGTCGACGACGCCGAGTTCTCGACCGAGGGCGCCGCGCCCGATAGTCCCACGGAAGGCCCCGCGGCCGCGCCGTCCCCGCTTCCAGGAGTCCCCCAATGACCTTGAGCGGGGGCCTCACCCGGCCGGGCGAGCGCGACCGGCCGATCATCAAGTTCATGGAGGTCGACTGGACCTTCTGCCTGGTGCTGGCGCTGATCGCCGGCGTCGGCGGCCTGATGCTGTTCTCGATCGCCGGCGCCTCCTGGGAGCCGTGGGCCGACAAGCACCTGCTGCGCTTTGGCGTCTATTTCGTGATCATGATCGCCCTGGCCATGTGCGACCTGCGCTGGTGGTTCTGGTCGGCCTATCCCGTCTATATCGTCGGCGTGATCCTGCTGGTGGCCGTGGACGTGTTCGGCCACACGGCGCTGGGCGCGCAGCGCTGGCTGCAACTGGGGCCCATCCGGTTCCAGCCGTCCGAGGTGATGAAGATCGGCCTCGTGCTGGCCTTGGCTAGGTTCTATCACGGCCTCACGGCCGATCGCGCGCGGCTGTCGTGGCTGCTGCTGATCCCGGCCGCGATGATCGGCGTGCCGTTCCTGCTGGTGGCCAAGCAGCCCGACCTCGGCACCGCGATCCTGCTGGGCGCGACCGGCTTCGCGATCATGGTGCTGGCCGGGCTGGACTGGCGGGTGATCACGGCGGGCGTGGTCGGGGCGGTGATGGCGGTGCCGCCCTTCGTGATGTTCGTGCTGCACGACTACCAGCGCAATCGGATCCTGACCTTCCTGAACCCCGAGCAGGACCCGTCCGGCGACGGCTACCACATCCTGCAGTCCAAGATCGCCCTGGGCTCGGGCGGTCTGTTGGGCAAGGGGTTCGGTCTCGGCTCGCAGAGCCAGCTGAACTTCCTGCCCGAGAAGCAGACCGACTTCATCTTCGCCACGCTGGCCGAGGAGTTCGGCTTCGTCGGCTGTTTCGGCGTGCTGTTCCTGTACGGCGCGGTGATCTTCATGGCGCTGCGTATCGCCTCGATCAGCCACAGCCACTTCGGACGCCTGGCGGCGGCCGGCGTCACGGCGACCTTTTCGCTCTACGTGCTGATCAACGGGGCCATGGTCATGGGCCTGGCGCCGGTCGTGGGCGTGCCGATGCCGATGCTGTCCTACGGCGGCACCGTCATGCTGACGGTGATGGTGGGCTTCGGCCTCGTCCAGTCGGTGCGCGTGCACCGTTATACCGAGGTGACCAGCGGCAAGGGCTCGCTGCTCTGAGCGGCAGTCCAGGCGCATCCTCGCCCTTCGACAGGCTCAGGGTGAGGACTACTCTCAGGCCGCGTCAGCGGAAAACCTCATCCTAGCTTGTCGAAGGACGAGGTTTTCGCACGCCTCTAGCTGACCAGCGCCGCGTCCGTCGCCCGCACCAGGCCGTCGATGACGCCGGGCTCGGTCGAGGCGTGGCCGGCGTCCCAGACGATGTCGAAGCGCGCCTCGGGCCAGGCCCGATGCAGGCGCCAGGCGCTGTCCAGCGGCGTGACCACGTCGAAGCGACCCTGGACGATCCAGCCGGGGATATGCCGGATCCGGTCGATGTTCCTCAGGATCCAGCCGTCCTCGTCGAAGAAGCCCTTGTTCATGAAGAAGTGGCACTCGATCCGCGCGAAGGCGATCGCGAAGTCCTCTTCGTTGAACTTGGACGGGCGGGCCTCGGGGCCGCGCAGCGAGATGGTGTCGCCCTCCCACTGGCTCCAGGCCGCGGCGGCCTCCAGCTGCACGCGACGATCGGGGGCGACCAACCGACGATGATAGGCGGCCATCAGGTCGCCGCGCTCGTCCTCGGGGATCGGGGCCAGGAAGCGCTCCCAGGCGTCGGGGAACAGCATCGAGGCGCCGTCCTGATAGAACCAGCGCAGCTCGCGGTCGGTGAGCAGGAAGATGCCGCGCAGCACCAGGCCGTCCACCCGCTCGGGATGGGTGATGGCGTAGGCCAGGGCCAGGGTCGAGCCCCAGGAGCCGCCGAACACCGTCCACTTCTCGACGCCCAGATGCTCGCGCAGGCGTTCGATGTCGGCGATCAGGCTCCAGGTGGTGTTGTCCTCGAGACTGGCGTTCGGGCGCGAGCGGCCGCAGCCGCGCTGGTCGAACAGGGTCATGCGCCACTTGGTCGGGTCGAAGAACCGCCGCATGGTCGGGTTGACCGCGCCGCCCGGGCCGCCGTGCAGGATCACGCAGGGCCGGCCGCGCGGATTGCCGCATTCCTCGTAATAGATCTCGTGCGGACCGCCGGTCGGCATCCAGCCGAACGAAAACGGCTCGACCTCGCGGAACAGACCACGGCGGCCAACGGAACTCATGGCGGCGAGGGAAGCGTTACGATCCATGCGACCAACCCTAACTTGGTTTGCCTCCGCCTGTGAACGCCGATCGCGACCGCTTATCGCCTTTCGACCGCTTCTGTATGGTGCGCCCATGACTCAGCTCGCGCCCGAAGACTACTCCGACGACGAACTGCTCGGGATGCTGAACCCGATCCAGCTGGCCGAGCTTGATCGGCAGATCGGCGAGATGTTCGGGGCTGAAGGCGTCGACCGCGCCGAGGCGCTGTTCGCCATGGCCAATGTCTACAGCCTGCGGGCGGCCGAGCGCGACGAGGTTTCGGCGCTCGCCATGCTGCAACTGGCCGCCGCCATGCGCCGCCGGGCCGAGGCGATGATCGCGGCGCGGAACTGAGGCGCCGAACCTCGTCCTTCGACAGGCTCGGGATGAGGTTCCACCCAGTCTTCCGTGATCCTCGCCCTGAGCGTGTCGAAGGGCGAGGATCACACCCGGACGGTTAAAGCGGGAACCGCCGGTCGAGCCAGCCCAGGATCGCCGCGTTGACCTCGGCGGGCTTCTCCTGCTGGGTCCAGTGGCCGCTGCCCTCGATCAGCACCTTCTCGAGATCCGAGATCTGGTCGCCCATGCGATCGGCCATGGCCGGCGGCAGGACGACGTCCAGCTCGGCCATGATCATCAGGCAGGGGACGCCGTCTATGCGGCGGGGCTGCCCCTCGGCCGCCAGCCAGTTCCGCGTGAAGTTGCGGTACCAGTTGATCCCGCCGGTGAAGCCGGTGCGCTCGAAAGCCTCGACGAAGAACGCCAACTCGTCCGGCGCCAGCAATTGGCTGCCATCGTCCGTTGGGTCGTAATGGGCGAGCGCCTCTTGCAGCGCCAGGCTGCGGCGCTCCGCCGGCCGCGTCAGGAAGTCGTCCTGCGTGCCCTGGGGCCGGCGCATGAAGAACCGCATCGTGCGCTCGACATCCGCCGCCAGCTGGGCGTCGGCCACGCCGAGCTTCTGGAAGTGGACGATATACATGTCCTCGCCATAGGCGTTGCGGAACATCTCGATCGGATCCAGCGGCAGGCGCGGCGTGAACGGCGTGTTGAGGCCGACGACCCCGGCCACCCGCGTCGGATGCATCAGGGGCATCTGCCAGACGACGAAGCCGCCCCAGTCGTGGCCGACGAAGATGGCCTTCTCGACGCCCAGATGGTCGAGCAGGCCGACGAGGTCGCCGGTCAGGTGCGCCATGTCGTAGGCTTCGACGGCCTCCGGTCCCGGGGTGAGGCCATAGCCCCGCTGGTCGGGCGCGATCACCCAGCGCCCGGCCGCCGCCAGGGCCGCGATCTGGTGACGCCACGAGAAGGCCAGCTCCGGAAAGCCGTGGCACAGCACGATCGGAACGCCTTGCCGCGGACCCGCCTCGTAATAGGCCAGGCGGATGCCGTTCACGTCGGCGAACCGGGGTTCGGGCAGGGGCGGGGCTTTGGTGTGCATGACCGTCATGAGCGCTGGCCTCCCGCCGTTCTCGGTTATTGCCGATAAGCATTGAGGGGCTCCCCGGGGGCGAGCAAGCGTCATTTGCGCTTTCCCTTGGGTCGTTCGGGCGTAAAAGGCCGCATGCCCGACGCCAGTCCGCCGCCCGCCGCCGTTCCCTGGCGTTTCGTCCTGCTGCTCGGCGCCCTGACCGCCTTCGCGCCGATGTCGATCGACATGTACCTGTCGAGCCTGCCGTCGATCGGGCGGAGCCTGCACGCCGCGCCGGATCAGACCCAGGCGACCCTGGCGGCCTTCTTCGCGGGCATGGCGATCGGTCAGATCATCTACGGCCCGGCGTCGGATCGCTTCGGGCGGCGCCCGCCGCTGCTGGTCGGCGTCGGGGTCTTTGTGCTCGCCTCGGCCGTCTGCGCCCTGGCGCCGAACATCCAGGTGCTGATCGCCGCGCGCTTCGTCCAGGCGCTAGGGGGCTGCGCCGGCGCCGTCGTGGCCCGCGCCGTGGTCCGCGATCGGTTCAGCCATACCGAGACGGCCCGGGTCCTATCGCTGATGACCCTGATCATGGGTCTGGCGCCCGTCCTGGCGCCGCAGCTCGGCGGCGTGGTGCAGCTCGTGGCCGGCTGGCGCGGGGTGTTCTGGACCCTCGTGGCCTTTGGCCTGCTGATCGGCGCGTGGGTGACCGTGGCGCTCGGCGAGTCCCGCTCGCCGGAGACCGAAGCCCAGGCGCGGGGCGAGAACCCGCTGAAGGCCTATGCGGCGCTGTTCGGCATGCGGCGGCTGATGGGCTACGCTCTGGCCGGGGCGCTGAACGGCGCGGTGCTGTTCACCTACATCTCGAGCGCGCCGGATCTGGTGATGGGGACCTACGGCCATAGTCCGCTGGTGTTCAACCTGATCTTCGCCTTCAACGCGGTTGGCATCATCGGCGCCAGCCAGGTCAATCGCTGGCTGCTGCGCCGCCGCCTGCCCGACGACGTGCTGAGCAAGGCCAGCATGGCCTCGATCGTCGCGGCGCTGCTGCTGACGATCGCGGCCTGGACCGGCTGGGGCGGGCAGTGGACGGTGCTGCCGCTGCTGTTCGCGGCTCTGTCGATCTACGGCCTGATGGGCGGCAACACCATGGCCGGCGCGCTCAGCGTCGATCAGCGCCGCGCGGGCTCGATCTCGGCCCTGATGGGCTCGGCTTCGTTCGGAGCGGGGGCCGTCGCCTCCTGGGCCGGCGGGATGCTGCACGACGGCACGCCGCGCCCCGTGGCCGGCGTGATGTTCGCCTGCCTGGTCGGTTCGGCGCTGGCGATTTTCGGCCTCGCCCTGCCGGGCGCGCGCAAGGCTCAGGCCTGATCGGGCAGGGTGAAGGCCCGCCAGGCCATCAGCGCCCAGCCGGCCAGGAACGCGAGGCCGCCCAGCGGCGTGATCGCGCCCAGGATCCGAGGAGCCCCCAGCGCCATCGCGTAGAGCGAGCCCGAGAACACCACGGTACCGCCCAGGAACAGCGCCGCGACCAGGCCCATGCCCTTGGCCCCGGCGCGATGCAGGGCGAGAGCCGCGAACACGGCCAGGGCGTGGGTCATCTGATATTGTGAGCCGGTATGCAGCCACTCGACCGCCTTCCAGGCCTGGATCCCGTGCGCGGCGAAGGCCCCGAAGGCCACCGAGAGCAGGCCGCTGATCGCCGCCAGACCGGCCCACACGCCGGGAGTCCACCGCGTCGCCACCTTACGCTCCGTCACCGTTGCAATCGTCAGGCGCGACCTTAACGTCGCAAGTCTGGACGTAAAGCCGCCCCGCCTCCGTACGCAGAGGGCTCGCGCGATCCAGGGGAGGAGACGGCATGGCGCTCACCTGGGGCGACGACTACCCGATCCATCAGACGCCCGAGCCGGTGGCATACGCCGGGACGGATCGGAACTTCTACGACCGCTACTTCTTCAACGGCTACGCGCCGACAGGCGACGGCGAGGACCTGTTCTTCGCGGCGGCCTTCGGGGTCTATCCGCACCTCAACATCGCCGACGCCGCCTTCTGCGTGATGAAGGACGGCAAACAGATCAATCTGCACGCCAGCCGCTGGCTGCGCCTGGAGCGGATGGACCTGCGCGTCGGGCCGATCGCGATCGAGGTGGTCGAGCCGCTCCAACGCCTCAAGCTGACCGTCGCCGCGCCGGAGCACGGCGTCGCCGCCGAAATCGTCTTCGAGGGCCGCGCCTTCCCGATCGAGGAACCGCGCTTCGTGCGCCGCAACGGCCCCCGGACCCTGCTCGACTATACGCGCCTGACGCAGAACGGACGCTATGGCGGCTGGATCGAGATCGACGGCGCCCGCACCAGCGTCGACGGCTTCGTCGGCACCCGCGACCGCTCGTGGGGCGTCCGGCCGGTCGGCGCGCGCGACTCGCAGGACCTGGCCCCGCCCGCGCCGCCGCAGTTCTTCTGGCTTTGGGCGCCGTGCAATTTCGAGGACGGGAGCCTCTTCTTCCACACCAATGACGACGAGCACGGCCGCGCCTGGAATCGCCGGGCGCTGTGGCTCCAGGACGGCGGGCGCGAGGAGACCTTCGGGGAGTTTGGCCAATCGGCCTGCGCCATCACCTGGAAGAGCGGCACGCGCCACGCGGCCGCGGCGACCCTGGACTTCGGCCCCGACGGATCGGTGACGATCGCGCCGCAGGCCGAGTTCTTCATGCTGGGGCTCGGCTACAACCACCCCGTCTGGGGCCACGGCCTCAATCACGGCGAGATGAAGGTCGAGCGGGAGGATCTGGTTCTCGCCGAGCTCGACCGCCGCATGCCCCATCTTCTGCATATCCAGGCGCTGAGCGACGTGACCTTCGTCGATGGCCAGGGCCGGACCCGGAAGGGCAGGGGCGTCTTCGAACAGTTGGCAATCGGGCCGCACGCGCCGTCCGGCTTCGCCTCGATCCTGGATATGGCCCCATGAGCCTGGCCGAACGCCTGGAGGCGTATCTGTCGCGGGTCTGGGACGCGCCGGTCACGGTCGCCGACCTGTCGCGCATCCCCGGCGGCGCCAGCCGCGAGACCTATCGGTTCTCGGCCGTGGCGAACGGCGAGGCGCGGCCGTTGATCCTGCGCCGGGACCCGCCGGGCAGCCTGATCGAGACCGACCGGAACCTTGAATACGTCGCCCTAGCCAGTTTCCACGACAAGGTTCCCGCGCCGCGTCCGGTCGCCATGGAAGCCGAAGGCGCGGAGCTGGAGCGGCCGTTCTTCATCATGGAGCGGGTCGAGGGCGGCGTGGCCGCCTCGCCGTTCACCGTGGCGCCGTACGGCGAGCACGCCCAGGCGATCGGGGAAGGTTTCTTCTCGATCCTGGGGACCATCGCCGCCGCCGATCCCGCGACCCTGCCGCTGGCCAAGGTCGCCGAGGCGCCGGCGCGGGACGATTGCTGGCGGGTGGCGCTCGATCACTGGGCCGGCGTGATCGACGCCGACGAGCAGCATCCGCAGCCGATCGTCCGCGCCGCCATCCGCGCCCTTCGGCGCAAGCCGCCGCCGGCGGCCACGGCGGTGCGGGTGGTCCATGGCGACTATCGCACCGGCAACTTCCTGCACGACGGCGCGGGCAAGATCCTGGCGGTGCTCGACTGGGAGATGGTTCACCTGGGCGATCCCCTGGAGGACGTGGCCTGGGCCATCGACCCGCTGTGGGGCCATTTCGACGCCGGCAAGGTCGCCGGCATGCTGCCGCGCGTCGACGCCCTGGCCATCTGGTCGCGGGCCAGCGGCCTGCCCATCGACGAGACGGCGCTGGCGTGGTGGTCGCTGTTCGCCGCGGTCAAGGGCCAGGCCATCTGGACCTCGGCGGCCAAGGAATATCGCGACGGCGGGTTCAAGGATCCGGTGCTGGCGATCTCCGGCTGGTACACCGCCCGGCGCCACGACGAGATCCTGGCCGCCGCCCTGATGCGCCTGGAGGGCCTGTCATGACGCCCAGCCTGCCCGACATCCTGGTCGGCAACTTCCTGTGCATGGCCGATCCCGGGCCGCCGGAGCAGCAGGGCGAGTTCATGGCCGGCAAGGTCGGCGTCGTCGCCCTGCTGTCCCTGCTGGCGGCGCAGGAGGCCGAGCGCGGCGCGGCGGCGCGAGCGGCGGAAAACGCGGCGATCCGGGCGATATTGGACGAGGCGGCGGGGGACTACGGCATCTCCGCCGGAGATATTCCGTCAACGGATGATATGGCCCTGGCCGCGCTGGATCTGGTCAACGCCGCGCTTCGCCGGGCGCTGATCGGCTTGCACGAAGCGGTGGAGGCGCGCGGCGACACGGCGCGCCATCACGCGATCCTGCGGCTCTATGCGCGGATGGCGGATCTGCGGCGGCTGGACATGCCGCCGCTGCCGGGGCGCTGACCGCGCGCGTCGCGGGCCTACCGATGCTTGGCGTGCTTGGCCAGTTCGTCGGGCTTGATGTCGAGCGGGGCGGGGGCGGCGGCGTTGTAGGCGGCCGTCTGGTTCAGGTCCATCACCACGCTGCGGTGGCCCTGCCAGATCATGTGCAGCGCGACATAGAGCACGATCGCCAGGCCGACGAACCCGATCCAGCGATGCCGGTGCAGCAGGCTGGCGATGGCGCTGGCGGCCAGGCCCATCAGCAGGATCGACAGCAGGAGACCGAAGATCAGGACCGCCGGGTGCTCGCGCGCCGCGCCGGCCACCGCCAGCACGTTGTCGAGCGACATCGAGACGTCGGCGATCAGCACCTGCAGGAAGGCTTGGCGGAAGGTCTTGGGCTGACGGGCCGGGGCCTCGGAGCCGCTCAGCGTCGCGGCGGCCTGGGCGTCGTCATGGGCGGCCTGCTCGCGCAGTTCGCGCCACATCTTCCAGCACACCCACAGCAGCAGGAAGCCGCCGGCCAGCAGCAGGCCGATGACCCCGAGCAGCCAGGTGGTGATCAGGGCGAAGCTGATGCGCAGCACCACGGCCGCGCCCAGGCCATAGAGGATGACCTTGCGCCGGTCCTTGGCGGGGAGGCCGCCAGCGGCCAGGCCGACGGCGACCGCGTTGTCGCCCGCCAGGACGAGATCGATCATCAGGACCTGCAGCAGGGCCGTCAGAGGCCCCTGCAGGCCGCCGAGCTGGGCCGTCAGCGTTTCAAACATGCATCCTCAATGCGGTGCCGCGCGCGGGGATGCAAGGCGCAAAAGACCGGCCGCCGATCCGAACACAAAAACGCCCCGGACCATCGGGTCCGGGGCGCTCCAGCGACGCTTAGTGCGCGTGCTCCAGTTCCTTGGCGTGCGCGTCATGGCCTGGCGCGTCGTGATGATCGCCATGCCCGTCCCCGCCGTGGTGGTCGTCATGGGCGGCATGGCCGTCGGCTCCATGACCCGCTTCGGCGTGTCCGTGATCCGCGTGGGCGTGATCATCGTGGCCGTGATCGTCGTGGCTGGCGGGCTGGACCGAAGCCGCGGCGACCATCGGATTCACATAGCTGACGTGCTCGGCCGGCGCGTGCGGTTCGGGGTGAGCGTCGGCGTGGGCGTCGTGACCGTGGTGGTCGTCGTGCCCTTGGCCGTCATGTCCATGGCCGTCATGTCCATGGTCGTCGTGTCCGTGGGCGTCATGGCCATGATCGTCGTGAGCGGCGTGACCGTGGTCGTCGTGCCCATGGCCGTGATCGTCATGGTGCGAGACGGCCGAGGCGACCGCCGCGCCCGCCGCGGCGCCGCCGGCGGCGGCCAGGAACGGGTTCACATAGGACGGCTGGGCCGGAGCGAACGGTTGCGCGGGGGCCGAGACATGGGTCGAGGCCGGCGCCTGCTGCTCGTGCTCGAACTCCATCTCGTTGCGGCCGTAGTCGGTGAGCGTGCGATACTTGCGCTGGCGCTCGGCCCGCTGGCGGGCGGCCGAGGCGCTGCGCGAGACGCCGACCAGGATGATCAGGGCCAGCAGCACCAGGGCCACGCCAAGCGCGGTCTTGACCGGCACCGCGCCGACGCCCGGCAGCGACAGGCTGCCGTCCAGCACGCCCAGGTCCAGGCCGCCGACGCTCTTCTTGGCCTTCTCCGGCAGGGCGGCGACACGCTTGCTGATCTCACCCAGCGAGAAGCCCTGCGGCGTCTTCCCGCCGTTCAGCTCCAGGCCGAACTGCGACTTGAGCTGGCCCTTGGCGTCCGGACCCGGCTTGACCTGCCAGGCGAAGGTGGTCGGCTCGCCGGGCTTGACGACGGCGGTCTGACGACCGTTCGGCGTGACTTCATAGCCTTCGCCCGACAGCTCCGCATAGGCGTTGGTCTTCTTGGCGGCCTTGCCGAGACCCAGCTTGGCGGCTTCCTTCTGGATCAGATCGCCCAGGGTGGCCGGCAGCGACAGGGTGACCTGGCCGGGCTGGTTCTTGGCGAGGCTTTCGCCGGCGGCGAGCACCGCGCCGCTGGTGGCGGCGGGCGCGACGGCGGCCTGCAGCGATTCCAGCTTGGTCGCGGGCTTGGGGGGAGCCACGGGCGCGACCGGTTTGGCGGCCGCGACGACGGGCGGCTTTTCGAGCGGCGCGGCGGGCTGGGCCGGCGTCGCGGCCTTCACGGGCGCGGGCGGCGGGGCGACCGTCTTGGTCGCCACCGGCTTGACCGGCGCGGGCTTGGCCGTCGCGACGGCGGCGGGCTTGGCCGCCGGAGCGGGCGCAGGCTTGGCCGCCGGACCCGAGGGCGCGGCCGTCGTCAGCGTGGCGTGGACGCGGTGAGGCTGGGCGGGCGCGGCGACATGGCGCGTGACCTTGGGATTGGCGATCGGCCGCATTGCCGTGACCAGCGTGCCGTCCGGACGGCGCCAGGTCTTCAGATGCGAATTGCTGGAGGGCGGCAGCGGCCGCGAGGCCGAGTCGGCCTGAGCCTGAGCCTGCGCCTGGCCCGCGGCGGCGGTCGTCGCGGGACCGCCCAGCAGGCCGTTCTCGGCCTGGCTGGCGCTCGGCGGCGGCGGAGCGCCCATCAGTTCGGGCGTGCTGGCGCTGGCGCGATGCTCGGGCGGCGGCGGCGCGGAGGCGTTCGACTGATCGCCGGCGCTGCAGCCCGCCAGGGCCAGGACACCGACCGCCGACGTCGTCAAGGCGGCCAAGCGTACTTTACGTCCAAACATCGGGTCCCCCGATCCCATGTCACATTCCTCCCCGAGCGGACGCGCTCGCGGACCATTGTTCGCGAGAAGAGCACGAGCTTGCGACGAAATCAAAACGGTTAAGAGAGATTTACGAAGTCATTTCGTCCTTCGCGCGAACTTTCGAGGCCTCATAGAGCGCGATGGCCGCGGCCGCGGAGACATTTAGGCTCTCGAAGCCGCCGGGCATCGGGATCTTTCCCAAGGCGTCACAATGCTCCGCGACCAATCGACGAACGCCTTCACCCTCCGAACCCAGAACAAGTACTGTCGGCTGGCCGTCGAGCACATTTTCGAGACTTTGTTCGGCTTCGCCGGCCAGGGCCACCGCGCGCCACCCCAGGTCCGCCAGTTCCTCGAGCGCTCGGGAGAGATTGACAACCCTGGCGTGAGGAATCTTGTCGACGGCGCCGACGGCCGTCTTGGCCAGCACGCCCGACAGGGCAGGGGCGTGGCGGTCCTGCAGAATCGCGCCCCGCGCCCCGAAGGCGGCGGCCGAGCGGAAGATGGCGCCGATGTTCTGCGGGTCGGTGATCTGGTCGAGCATGACCAGCAAGCCCTCCGCCGGCGTCCCCATCTCGGCCAGGGTCATGGCTTCGGGCTCGTCGACGCGGAGCGCCAAGCCCTGGTGGACGGCGCCTTGCGGCAGATGCTTGGCGATCTCCTGGCCCTCCATCACCTGCAGGCAGGGAAGCTTCTGAACCTCGGGCGCGAGTCGCTTGGCGCGATCCGGCGTGGCCAGCAGGCGCTTGGGCGCGGGTCGGCGCGGGTTGGAAAGGGCGGCCTCGACGGCGTGCGTGCCCCAAATCCAGTCCTTGGCGTCGCCCTGTCCTCGGGAAAAGTCGTTCTGTTTCCGGGGCTTGGAACGAAAATCACGTCCTTGGGCTGAAGGGCGTTTCCGGTCGTTGCGTTCGGAATGAGAGGACACTATAAGACGCGCTCCGATTTGGGGCCCCAAGGGTTTCTCGGCCGGCCGGCGCTGCTCTTAGCATCGTCCGTCACCGGCCAAAGAAGCTTTTGTTCCACTTCGAGGTCCGACGGCTTGCCGTGGGTCGTCGAAACGGATAAAGGCCGCCGGCTTCGGAACTCGCATCGCGTGCTTGGGGGAATGTCCCGAGCGGCAAAGGGGGGGGACTGTAAATCCCCTGGCGTAAGCCTTCGTAGGTTCGAGTCCTACTTCCCCCACCATGCGCGCGATGAGTTCCGGAAGGCAGCGCCTTTAAAAGCAGGGGCGTCCCAGAGCCGAAAACCGGGAGCCGATCGCGACCCCGCTAGCCCCACATGGGTGATTGGGCGGGTATAGCACAATGGTAGTGCAGCAGCCTTCCAAGCTGAGGATGCGGGTTCGATTCCCGCTACCCGCTCCAGCTCCCCGAGAGTTAAACCCAACAACCCAGCCGCCGGCGCGAAGGTAAGAGACGATGGCCAAGGAAAAGTTCGAACGCACTAAGCCGCACTGCAACATCGGCACCATT
>NZ_CAMQSF010000004.1 GCF_947036865.1 uncultured Caulobacter sp.
TCCAGGCCGCGAACGCCTTCCTCGAGGGCGAGGGCTGGCTGCGCTGGTGTTTCGCCGTCAGCGACGCCCGGCTCGAGGAAGGCGTTCGCGGCCTGGAGACCTGGCTCGCGGCCAGGGCGCGCTAGAGGCCATCGTGGAGAGAGCCACCATGTCGAACGGTTCCAAGGGCCCCAAGGGCTATGTCATCGCGCGGGTCACGGTCACGGATCCGGAAGCCTACCAGCGCTACGCCGAGGGCGCGCGCGAGGCGATGCGCGAGCACGGCGCCCGAATCCTGGCGCGCGGCGGGCGCTTCGAGGCGCTGGAGGGCGAGGCGCGGCCGCGCAATGTCATTCTCGAATTCGACAGCTTCGAAGCCGCCCGCGACTACTGGCGGTCCGAGACCTATCAGGCCGCCCGCGCCCACCGGCTGGGCGCGGCGGAGATCGAACTCTGCGTCGTCGAAGGGGTCGAGGAGGTCTAAGGCGATCAGCCTCCCGCCTCCCGCGCCGGCCGTTCTTCCCGCGCGAGCTCCGCCGCTCTTTGCCGCAGGATCTTCTTGTCGATCTTGCCCAGGGTGACTCTGGGCAACTCGTCGACCAGCACGATGGTGTCCGGGCGCTTGAAGCTGGCCAGCTTTTCGGCGCACGCGGCGAAAAGGGCGGGGCGAGGATCGGGCGCGCCCGGCGCGGCGATGACGAAGGCCATGGGGGTCTCGTCCAGCATGGGATGCGGCTTGCCGACGACGGCGACCTCGGCGACCAGGCCGGTGGCCATGAGCACGCGCTCGATCTCGGACTCGGCGACGTTCTCGGCGCCCACGCGCAGCATGTCCCGATCACGCCCCTCGAAGGTGACGCCCGTCGGGTGAAGGCTGACCCGGTCTCCGGTCTTGAACCAGCCGCGTTCGTCGAAGGCCGCGGCGGTGGCCGCGGGGTCGTTCAGATACTCCTGGAACAGCGAAAGGCCGCGCACGCCGCGGATCCACAGATGGCCGGTCTCTCCGAAGCCCACCGGCGCGCCGGCCTCGTCGCGGACCTCGATCTCGTAGCCCGGCGTCGGGGTTCCCATGGATCCGAGCCGGCTCTTCAGATTGGGCGTCGAGACCAGCGGCAGCGAGACGGTCTCGGTCATGCCGAACCAGCCCAGGCAAGGGATGCCGAAATGCGCGAGGACGGTCGGCGGATCGACCCCGCCCAGCCCCCAGAGCCGGAAGCTGTTGGCCGGCGCGGGCCTGGCCATCAGGGCCTTCAGCGTGAAGGGGATCTGGATGCCCCAGGTGCAGCCATGCTGGGTGACGCAATCCCAGAACCGGCTCGCGGAAAAGCGGCGCTGGAAGACGAGCGTCGCGCCCGCCCACAGCGTGCTGAGGTGGGAATAGGACAGCGCGTTGGTGTGATAGAGGGGCAGGCACGCGTGGCCGACATCCTGTGGTCCGACCTGACAGGCGAAGGCGCCCATCCGTCCGCCCCAAAGCGCGTTGGCGTGGGTCCAGACGACGCCCTTGGGCCGCGAGGTCGATCCGGAGGTGTATTGCACGCTGTTGAAGGCGAAGGGCTCGGGCGGTCGAAGCGGCGCGAGGGCCGGGTCGCCGGTCGCCAAGTCCTCGAACGGCGTCAACCCGGCCGGGCGGGGCGTCCCGGGCGTCTCGCCGCCGTCGGTGGCGGTGCAGGCGATCTCCACGAGATCCGGTCCCGCCTTGACAACGTTGGCGGCGTGGCAGGGCTCGGTCAGCGCGAGGCGCGCCCCCGAGTGGCCGATGAAATAGGCCAGTTCGTCCACCGAGGAGCGGGTGTTGGTCGTGACCGCCACCGCGCCGAGGCGAGAGCAGGCGTGCCAGGCCAGCAGGAACTCGATGCAGTTGTCCATGTGGATCAGCACGGGCTGGCCGAAATCGACGCCCCGGGCGGCCAGTCCGCCGGCCAGCCGCGCGACGGCCTGGTGAAAGGCCGCGTAGGACCAGATCTGGGGATCGCCCTCGAACGGGTGATAGATCAGAAAGGGATGGTCGCCCCGACGCGCGGCCTGGTTTTCCAGCAGGTGCGGAAGGTCCTGTCCCATGAAGGGATGCAGGGCGGACGGCTCCAGGCCAACAGTCACGGCGTCTCTCCCTTTTTATATAAGCGCTGATTACATTGACAGGGCTCTCGAAGCAAGGCTTGATATAATCACTGATAATATTTCCGGGCCCGCGCCATGCCGCTCAGCGATAGAATGCGCCGCTTCTCCGAGGCGCTGTTGCCGGTCAATCCCGTCGCCGGCGTCGACGAGACCTGGTCCGCCGCCGAGCGCCTGGCCCACTACAACTGTCCGGGCTTTTCGGTCTGCGTCATCGAGGATGGCGAGGTCGCGGACGCGGCGGGCTTCGGCGTCAAGACGCCCGGCGGAGACGCCGTCGAGGCCGACACCGTTTTCGCGGGCGCCTCGATCAGCAAGCCCCTGGCGGCGGTGCTGGCGCTTCAGCTGGTCGATCGGGGCGAGGTGTCGCTGGACGCGCCGATCAACACCTATCTGAAGTCCTGGCGCTTGCCGGAAAACGACCTGACCCGTCAGGTCCCCGTGACGCTCCGGCATCTCCTCAGCCATCGGGCCGGCACCACCGTGCACGGCTTTGGCGCCTATCCGCACGAAAAGCCCGCGCCGAGCCTTCTCGACGTTCTGAACGGAACGCCGCCCTCGCCGACGCCCGCCGTGGTGGTCGACAAGCTGCCGGGGACCTCGGTGCGCTATTCGGGCGGCGGCACCTCGATCGTCCAGCTTCTCCTCGAGGACCTGACCGGCCAGCCGTTCGCGGCGCTGGCGCAAGAGCGTCTCTTCTCGCCGCTGGGCATGACGCGCACGACCTTCGAACAACCCTTGCCGGAGCGGCTTCGGCCCTTCGCCGCCACGGGCCACCATCCCGACGGCTCGGCGGTCGCCGGGCGCTACACGTTCACGCCGCAGCTGGCGGCGGGCGGTGTCTACACCACGGCGCCCGACTACGCCCGTTTCATGATCGCGTGCCGCAAGGCCTGGCTCGGAGAGCCGAACCCGCTTCTGTCGCGAGACATCGCGCGCGAGATGATGACCCGACAGGGCGGCGGTCAGTTCGGTCTGGGCTGGGAAGTGTTCGGCGACGGCGCCTCGGCCCGCTTCGGCCACGGCGGTTCGAACGAGGGCTATCAGTGCAACACCGTCTGCGGCCTCGAAAAGGGCTGGGGCGGGGTGGTTCTGACCAACAGCCTCAGCGGCCTCATCCTCTATTACGAGGTGCTGAACGGGCTGGCGCGAGCCTTCGACTGGGACGGCTATCTGCGCGCGCCGCGCCAGATCCGCGCGCTGAGCCCCGAGGAGCAGGCCCGCTATGTCGGCCGCTACCGCATCACCGCCGGCATCGACGCGCCGCATATCGACATCTGGAGCGAGAACGGCGAGCTGCACAGCCACATCGTCGGCCTGATCCTGCCGCCTCGCCCGATCTATATGGACGAGAACGGCCGCTTCTTCTCGCAACAGACCCCCGGCGAGAGCCGGATCGAGTATGGTCCCGACGGGCGCGCCCAGCGCCTGATCGCCTATGCCGAGGGCGAGACCGAACTGCTCCGGGCCGAGCGGGTGGAGGAGGGCGCATGAACGGACCCGCCGTCGTCCGCCTCGCCGACTACCGTCCCTATCCGTTCGATGTTCCCGATATCGCCCTCGACATCGCGCTCGATCCCCAAGAGACCCGGGTGCGTTCGGTCCTTCGGATCGAGCGGCGCGCTGGCGGAGCCGGCGAGCCCCTGACGCTCGACGGTCAGGAGCTGGAGCTCGTCTCGGCCCGCCTGGACGGCGTTCCCCTGGATCCTTCGCGCTTCGAGGCGACGCCCGACCGCTTCGTTCTGCGCGCCGCGCCCGACGCCTTCACCCTGGAGCTGGAGGTGCTGATCCGTCCCGACCAGAACCTCGGCAAGAAGGGTCTCTTCTGGCACGCCGGCGTCCTGGCCACCCAATGCGAGGCCGAGGGCTTCCGCCGGATCACCTATTTCCCCGATCGCCCGGACGTGATGACCCGCTATCAGGTCAGGCTGGAGGCGGACGCGGACCGCTTTCCCATCCTTCTGTCGAACGGCGACCTGGCGGAGGAGGGCGTCGAGGGGGGACGCGCGTTCGCGCTGTGGAAGGACCCCTATCCCAAGCCGAGCTACATCTTCGCCCTGATGGCGGGCGACTTCGGCGTGGCGCGGGACCGCTGGAAGACGCCCTCGGGCCGCGAGATCAAGATCGCCATCCACGCCCGTCCCGGCGAGGAGGGGCGCTGCGGCTTCGCGTTGCAGGCGCTGAAGTCCGCCCTGGCCTGGGAGGAACGGACCTTCGGCCTCGAATACGACCTGGACCTCTACAACATCGTCGCGCTGGACGACTATTCCGGCGCCCAGGAGAACAAGGGTCTGAACCTGTTCGGGGCCGAGGGCGTCATCGCCGATCCGGCCATCACGACGGACGAGGAGTTCTCGCTGATCCAGCGGATCATCGGGCACGAATACTTCCACAACTGGACGGGCAACCGGGTCACCTGCCGCGACTGGTTCCAGCTGAGCCTGAAGGAGGGTCTGACGCGTCTGCGCGACCAGCTCTTCATGGAGGATGTGCTGGAGCCCGGCGCCTTCCGCATCGACCAGGTCAAGGCGCTGCGGCGCAACCAGTTTCCCGAGGACGACGGCCCCGCCGCCCATCCGGTGCAGCCGGACAGCTTTTCCGAAATCGAGAACTTCTACACCAACACCATCTACGAGAAGGGGGCCGAGATCCTGCGCATGCTGCGCAGCCTGGTCGGACCCGAGGTCTTCGTCGCCACGATCCGGGACTATCTGACGACCTTCGACGGCCAGGCCGTGACCATGGAGGATCTGTTCGACCTGTTCGCGCGGCGCAACGGGCTGGACCTTGATCTCTTCCGCAAGTGGCTGAAGCAGGCGGGCCGACCGACCCTGGCCGCCCGCGGCGCCTATGACCAGGCGGGCCGGCGCTACACGCTCACCCTCTCCCAGACCCCGCCCGACAAGCCGGGTCCCGGCGGCCCCCTGCACATCCCCGTCCAGGTGGCGCTGTTCGCGCGCGACGGCAAAAGGCTCTGCGCGCCGCGCCTTCTCGAGCTGAAGACCGAAGCCGAGAGCTTCGTCTTCGAGGGTGTCGCCGAGGCGCCGGTTCCCTCGATCCTGCGCGCCTTCACCGCGCCGGTCAGCCTGGACCTCGACCTCGCCGACGCCGACCTCGCCGTGCTGGCCCTGTGCGACGACGATCCGTTCGTGGCCTGGAACAGCGCCCAGGATCTGATGATCCGGGCCATCCGGTCCATGGCACGCGCGGAAGGGGAAGGGCGCTCGGCCGAGCCGCCCGAAGCCGTTCTCGATCTCGTCTCGCGCCTGCTGGAACAGGCCGAGTCCGCCCCGATGCTGACGGCGCTGAAGCTCGCGCTGCCGGACGAGCCGGTGCTGAGCGAGGGGCTGGAGGAGATCGCGCTCGATGCTCACATGCGCGCCCGCGCGCGCCTTCGCCAGCGCCTCGCCGAGCGGTGCGGCGCGCGGCTGTTCGCCCTGCACGAGGCGCTGGGCGGCCTCGATCCCCAGGACCGTTCGGCTCAGGCCATCGGCCGCCGGAGCTTGAGGTGCGCCTGTCTGGACCTGATGCTCGGCGGCGGCGCGGACGCGGCGGTGCAGGCGGCGCTGACCCAGATCGAGACCGGACCGTCGATGACCGAGCGGTTCGAGGCCTTGAGCCTGATCGCCCATGTCGACGTCCCGGCGCGGCGGGCGGCGTTCGAAGGCTTCTACCAGCGCTACAAGGACCAGCCCCTGGTTATCGACAAGTGGTTCAAGGCCTACGCCCTCTCGCGCGCGCCGGGCGTGATCGACGAGATCATGGCGCTGGAAGCCCATCCCGCGTTCGACATCCGCAACACGGCCCGCGTCGTCGCCTTCTATGGCAGCCTGTTCCGGCAGAACCGCGTGACCTTCCACGAGCCCTCGGGCAAGGGCTATCGCTTCCTCGCCGACCGGCTGCTGATGATGGACCAGATGGGGGGAGGCCGGCCCAGCTACTTCACGCCGCAACTCGACCAATGGCGGCGGCACCTGGAGCCCCGGCGCGGCCTGATGAAGGCGGAGCTGGAACGCCTGGCCGCGACGCCGGGCATCACCGCGCGTCTGCGCGAAGTGGTGGAGCGCGCTCTTGGCTGATCTGGCGTCGTCCTTTCTGCCCCAGGCGGAGGACCTTGTCCTCCGGGGCATGGAAAGCCTGAAGGTCCCGGGCTGCGCGCTCGCCCTGATCGAGGGCGGCGAAACGGTCGCGGTTCGTGTCTTCGGCCTGGCCGACGCCGAGAAGAAGACGGCGGTGACGGAGGAGACGCGTTTCAGCCTGCAGTCGATCTCCAAGTCCTATGCCGCGCTCGCGGTGATGGTCCTGGTCGAGGAGGGGCGTCTTGATCTCGACCAGCCGATCAATCGCTATCTCACGCGGTTCCGCCTGACCGCCGCCGGGCCGTTCGACCTGGATCTGGTCACGCCGCGCCGGCTGTTGTCGCACCACGCGGGCGTGACCGAGGCGGGATTTCGCGGCGTCGGGCTCGACCAGCGGGGCTTCACCCTGATCGACGCCATGGAGGGTCGCCTTCCGCCGCCGAACGAGGCGCAGGAGCGTCACTACGCCTATTGGGGCCTGCGTCGGGACGATGACCTGGTCGCGGTCACGCACCCGCCGGGCGAGGGCTGGCGGTACTCGAACGCCGGCTTCGGCCTGCTGGAATTGGCGATCGAGGACATCACGGGCCTGTCCTACGCCGCCTTCGTCGAGGCGCGGCTGCTGCGGCCGCTCGGCTTGTCCCGCACCGGCTTCGAGCGGATCGACGGCCTGCCCTTCGCCTCGCCGCACGACCGGGAGGGTCGGGTGACCGCCGATTACCGCTGGCTCTGCCGCGCCGCGGGCGGGGTCTACGCCACCGTCGGCGATCTCGCGGCCTTCGCGGCCGCGGAGTCGGCGGGGGCGCGGGGAGCGGCGCCAGGCCGCGGCGTGATCAGCCCCGCCTCGCTCGCCATCCTGCACACGCCTCACGGCGAGGCCGATTCCTTGCCCGATCTGCCGATGAAGGCGGGGCTGGGTCACATTCTCGTCGACGCGGGCGGGGTGCTGAACGTCCACCACTCCGGCGGCTCGATCGGCTGGCGCAGCATCTATTCGATCTTCCCGACCCTGGGCTCGGGCGTCTGCATGGTGATGAACGGCGAGGCCGCCAACGAGCTCTGGCAGCCGGTCGTTCGGGCCTGGACCGAAGCGGTTCTCACGCGCCGGGCTTGACGCCCCCGCCGAACCCGAACGACGCCGGGCCTCAGCCGACGACGCCCTGAGGGTTTCCGGCCAGTTGGCCGCCATCGCAGGTCAGGATGGCGCCCGTCACATAGGTCGCCGCCTCGGAGCAGAGGAACGCCGCCATGTCGGCCACTTCGCGCTTCTCGCCATAGCGTTGCAGCGGGATGGAGCGCGTGATCCGCTCGGCCATCTCCGGCGTGCTCGACAGCCGCCTCATGCCCTCGGTGTCGGCGATCGGCCCCGGCAGGATCGCGTTGACGCGCACGCCCATCGGCCCCCACTCGACCGCCAGGGCGCGGGTCAGCATGTCGATGCCGGCCTTGGCCGAGCAGACATGCGCCTGGAACGGCATGGCCTGCTGGGATTGCACGGCCGAGATGTTGATCAGCGAGGCGCCCGGCCGTCGAAGGTGCTCGAACGCCGCCCGAAGCACGTTGTAGGTCCCGTTCAGGTCGATATCGACGACGGTCCGAAAGGCGTTGGCGCTCATGCCGGCGGCCGGCGCGACGAAGTTGCCGGCCGCGCCCGAGACGACGAAATCGATGCCGCCGCCCTTCTCCGCGAAGGCCGACACCGCTGCCGCCACCTGGTCATACTGGCGCACATCGCCCGTATAGCCGCTGGCGTCGATACCGTCGGCGCGCAGGCTGGCGACCGCGGCGTCGATCTTGTCCTGGGTGCGGCTGAACACCGCCACCTCGGCGCCGAGCGAACCCAGCCTGCGCGCGATCTCCAGATTGATCCCCGAAGAGCCGCCCGAAACGAAGGCGCGCCTGTTCTCGAACAGGCCCGGGGCAAAGACGTCGCGCATGAAAACTCCTCCGGATGGGGCGAGGCGTCAGTCCGTCTCGACCAGGCGGTTATAGCGACGCAGAATATCACGGACGGCGTCGACGGGCAGGGCGCGGACGGTGAAGTCGTTGATCCCGCTCATGGTCTCGTTCGCGAACATGCTGTTGAGGATCGCTTCCTCGACGGCTTGGATCGTGGCCTCGTAGAAGCGGCTCATCGCCGCCTCGCCGACGAAACTGGCGCTGACCAGGCCCTCGTGCTGGCTGACGGCCTCGGCGTTCGCGGTCGAGAAGGCAAGGAACAGGTCCCCGGACTCGTTCGAGGCGATGCCGCCCGTCGCCGAGATGCCGTAGGCGGCGCGACGCGCGATCCGGCGCAGGTGGTGCGGGGCCATGGGCGCGTCGGTGGCGACGACGCCGATGATCGAGCCGAACTCCGGCGGCGAGAAGTCGACGATCGGCAGTTCCAGACCCACCGGAACGCCGGCGATCTTCAGCAGATGGCGCTTGCCGAAGTTGGACTGGACGAACGCGCCGACTGTGTAGGTCTCGCCGGCGAACTCCACCCGGCGCGAGGCCGTGCCCGAGCCGCCCTTGAACTCGAAGCAGCGCATGCCAGTCCCGCCGCCGACGCTGCCCTCCTCGATCCAGCCGCCGCGCGCGTCCTCGAAGGCGTCGATGACGTCCTGTTCCTTGACGTGGTGGCCGTTAATGTCGTTGAGCGAGCCGTCATGGGTCTCGGCCGCGACCGGCAGATAGAAGGGCTGGTCGGTCTTCTCGCCGGGCTGATGCTGGCTGTAGAGCCACTTCGCCGTCACGTCCCGCGTCAGACCGCAGGAATGGGTGTTGGTGATGGTGATCGGACCGTCGAAGCGCCCGCGCTCCTCGACAAAGGCCGCGCCGCTCATCTCGCCGTTGCCGCTCATGTTGAAGTAGCCGGCCCAGACGGCGCCTTCGGGCTTTTGCCGACCGCGCGGGAAGATGGCGGTGACGCCGGTGCGGACGGGACCCTGGCCCACGACCAGCGGGCCCGAACCCTGGATCAGGGTCTTGTAGCCGACCTCGACCCCCGCGACGTCGGTGATGGCGTTGGCCGGACCGGGTTCGCCGACGAAGGGCACGCCCGCGCCGCGCGCCCGAATCTTGCCGGCCGGCGTGGTGCGATGTTCCTGCCTCATGCGGCGGCCTTCCTCAGGGTCGAAAAGGCGACATGGGCCTCGTTGATGACATGGTCGATATCGGCCTCGGTGAGGGCGGTCGACAGGACGAAGAAGCCCGGCGCGCCCATCAGGACGCCATTGTCGAGCATATGGCGGAAGAAGTGCTCGGCCTTGCGGCCCGCCTCGGGGTTATCGACCCGCGACTTCACCATGTCGCGGAAGGTTTCGCCGGAGCCCGAGACGTGGAAGAGGCCGACGATCGACGCCGCGCCCGTGACCCGGGCGGTCGCGCCGGCGGCCGAGGCGGCTTCGGCGAGGCCTTTCCGCAGGCGGTCGCCGAGGCCCGAAAGCCGGTCGAACGCGGCGCGATCGAACAGGCGCATCGAGGCCGCGCCCGCCGCCATGGTCAGCGGGTTGGCGTTGTAGGTCCCGCCATGGGAGACCTTGGCCTTGCCGCCGCGCGGGTCGAACACGGCGCTCATGATCTCGGCCGAGCCGCCCACCGCGCCGACCGGCAGGCCGCCGCCGATGATCTTGCCCAGCGCCGTCAGGTCCGCCCTGACGCCCAGGACCTCCTGGGCGCCGCCATAGCCGAGGCGAAGGCTGTAGACCTCGTCGAAGATCAGCAGGGCGCCCGCGGCCCGGGTCTCCTCGCGCAGCATCTCGAGGAAGGCGGGAGAAGCGGGGCGATAGCCCAGGTTCTTGACGAGGGGATCGACCAGAACGCCGGCGAGTTCGGCGCCGTGGCGCCGGATCAGGCGTCGCCCGCCCTCGACGTCGTTCATCTGCAGGATGATCACGTCCGCCGCCGCGCCGGGACCCGAGCCCGGCTCGGCAACGCCTCGGCCTTCGTCCGGATCGGCCCATTTCGACGGATGGGGATAGGTGCTGACGGCGGCGGTGTCGTCGCTGCCGTGATAGGCGCCCTCGACCTTGGCGATCAGCCGGCGGCCGGTGAAGCCGCGCGCGGCCTTGATCGCCATCATCACGCCCTCGGTGCCCGAATTGGCGAAGCGGATCTGCTCCACCGAGGGCAGGCGCGCGCAGAGATGCTCCGCCAGCTCGATCTCGGCCTCGGTCGGCAGGGAGACGGCCTGCAAGGTCGCGGCCTGGCGGGTGATCGCCGCGGTCACTTCCGGATGGCAGTGGCCGTGAATCAGCGAGGAGTAGTTGTTGATGAAGTCCAGCCGCGAGACGCCGTCGACATCGGTCACCCGCGCGCCCTCGCCCTTGGCCGCGTAGACGGGATAGGGCGGAAAATAGACCGTGTGGCGCGAGTTGCCGCCGGGCATCACCTTGAGCGCTCGCTCGAACAGCGCCCTCGATCCGGGGTGGTCGTCAGGGAACATCCGTCTCCTCCTGTCGTCGGCGCCGCCGCGCCTTGGGCGCGTTAATGTGAGCAATGTATATATTCCGAGCAGCACGCGTCAATTGCGCGGCTGAAAAATCGCGGCACGCTTATCCTTTCTGGACAATGGCTTTTTAGTGTGCCGATGTAAGCGGCGATAATTTTTCGGCGGGGAGGTCGAATGTTTCGTTCCAGCCTTGGCTCGGGTCAGTCGCTCTCCGCGTTGCAGCGCGTGGTCTATGGCATGCCCTCCATGCCGCACGCCTTCATCGCCCTGCCGCTCTACATGCTGCTGCCGGCCTATTACGCGGGGCACACCCACATCACCCTGGCCCAGATCGGCGCCGTCGCGGCGCTGGGACGCGTGTTCGACGCGGTCTGCGATCCGATCATCGGCTTCCTGTCCGACCGGACCCGCGCGGTGTTCGGCACGCGCAAGCCCTGGGCCGTGGGTTCGATGATCTTCTGCGCCCTTTCGGCGACGCGCCTGTTCCAGCCGCCCGCGAACGCCGATGTGGGCTATTTCGCGCTTTGGTCGGCGCTTCTCTATCTAGGCTTCACCATGTTCGAGGTGCCCAACTCCGCCTGGGGCGCGGAGCTCAGCCGCGACTATGTCGAGCGCTCGCGCATCGGGGCGGCGAAGGCGATCTTCAATATCGCCGGCAGCCTGTCGTCCTATCTGCTTCCCATCGGGCTTTATTTCTACACGAAGAGCACGGCGATCAGCGGAACCTCGTTCGCGGTTCTCTCCACCGCCTATGTGATCGCTTTTCCGCTCTTCATGCTGCTGTCTCTGCTGATCGTGCCGAACGGTCCCGTGGTGGAGACCAGGCGGGTCGAGCTCGGGGCGGTGCTGTCCAGCCTGCGGCGCTCGGCCGTGTTGCAGCGCTTTTACGGGATCACCGCGCTGTGGGGCCTGGGCGAGGGCTTCTTCATGTCGACCACCTTCATCTTCATGACCGACTTCATGGGGCTGAAGGAGCAGTTTCCCTTCATCATGGTGGCGCTTTTCGTCGCCGAGATGGCGTTCCTGAACGTCTGGCCGCCGATCCTGAAGAAGGTCGACCGGCATCGGGCGTGGGCCTTCTGCGTCGCGGCCATCGTCTGCATGTCGCCGATCGTCCTGCTCCTGCCCAAGGGCGCGGCAGGCTTTCCCTTCTTCATCGGTCTCGTGTGCGTGCGCTCGTTCTTCGGCGCCCCGACCAACTTCCTGCCCGGCGCGGTGCTGGGCGACGTCATCGACCATGACGCCCTGAAGACCGGCTCATCCAAGGCCGGGAACTTCTTCGCCCTGCAGATGCTGATCATCAAGGTGATGATGGCGATCGGCGGCGCCTGCGCCTTCCTGATCCTGGACAAGGCCGGCTACAAGGTCGGGCGTCCGAACGGCGAAATCGCCAATCTCGGCCTGATCGCGGCCTATGTCGGGGTTCCGCTGATCGCGCATCTCTCCATGGCCTTCGTGGCCTGGAACTTCCCGATCACGAGCCGCAAGCACGGGATCATCCAGCGCCGCCTCGAGGCGCGGGCGCGGCGTCTGGAGGCGAAGGCGGCGACGGAGTGACGCCGGCGCGCGCCGCTCAGCCCATGTCCGTGATGAAGGTGCGGGTCAGCGCCTCGACATAGCGGATCAGGTCCTTTCGCGTGCCCGACGGGTTCGAGATCATGTCCGTCGAGATCGCCACCGCCACGCCGTATATGAACGAGAAGAAGGCGTAGGTCCGCTTGCAGTGCTCGTGCGACCAGGCGATGTCGTCGGCGCGGAAGATATCCTCGCCATAGACGATTTGCGTCAGGGTCGCGAGCGACCGGTCCGCCAGCTCGACATACTTCGGATTCTGCTTCGGATTTTTCGAGTATCCGAACATGATCCGGAAGAGCTGGGGCTTTTCGAGGCCCAGCTCGACGGTCTTGACCGCGCACTGGACCATGATCTCCTCGCGGGGCAGGCCGCGCTTCAGAAGGCGGCGCATCATGCGGATCCGCTCCTCGAAGCCCTTCGCGGCGATCTCCAGGAGCAGGAATTCCAGGCTCGGATAGTGGTTGTAGAAGTTGGCGGAGGTAACGCCCACTTCGCGGCAGAGGCGGCGGGCGGTGATGTCCTCGACGGTTTCGGTCGCCAGGATGCGCTCGGCCGCCTCCATCATGCGCAGCGGAACGTTCCCCTTGTGATAGGGGGCGTTGGCGCTGGCCGGCTCGGCGCCGGCGGGGGTGGGGGCGGTCATCGCGGCTTCATCGCTCCATAGTCACGGGGCCGTTCGGGCGGACGCAACCAGAACGCCCGCCTTGGTACACTTCGCGCCCCTCTTGATAAATGCCGGGTTGGGCCTCGTCTTCCGATCGCCGCGTCAAAGGGTCGGAAACGGCCATGGCGAGTCCAGTTCGGCCAGGCGGGCCAGTCGCAGCAGCATGTCGTCGCGATGGCGGCGCGCCGTGATCTGCAGCCCGACCGGAAGGTCGTCCGAGGTGAAGCCCGCCGGAATCGAGATCGACGGATTCCAGCAGGCGTTGGCCAGCATGCCGAAGGGCTCGGCGCCGGTATAGGTCGCGTCCCGGCCGTCGATCATCGGGGGAATCGGATCGTCGGCGCCATAAGGCGCGCACGCGGTGGCGGGGGACATCAGGAGGTCGACCTCGGAGAAGAGATCGGCCACCTGCCGCTCGAGGAGGTGGACCTGCTCCCACGACTTCTTGACGTCGACCTCGTCGCGGTGCTCGCGGAACTTGGACAGCAGGCGCTGAACCGGCGCGGAGAGCATGTCGAACCCGTCGGGCAGGATGCCGTCGCGCGTGAAGTCCTCCTCCAGCGTCGAGCCGAAGATCGCCCCGAAGTCGCGGTAGATGTTCACGGGGCGGAAATCGACCGGCGTCTCCGCCAGGCGCGCCGCGCGCATCAGCCGTTCCGCGGCCTCGCGCGCGATCGCCGCGACTTCCGGCTCCACCGGGGCGTAGCCATGGTCGGGCGTCCAGAAGGCGCGCAGGCCCGACACGTCCAGCGTCTCGATCGCGTCCTCGAAACGACCGGGATAGGCGGGCAGGGACTGGCGGTCGCCGTCGTGCGGGCCGCTGGCCACGTCCAGGTGACGGGCCGCGTCCGCGGCGGTTCGGGCGAGGGCGCCATGCACCGACCAGTTGGAGAAGCCGTTCATCTTGGGGATGCGGCCGTGGCTGGGTTTCAGACCGACAAGACCGGTAAAGGCCGCCGGCTCGCGGATCGAACCGCCCGCGTCGGTGCCGGTGGCCAGCGGCGTCATGCCGGCGGCGACCGCCGCCGAGGAGCCGCCGCTGGACCCGCCGGGCGTCTTGTCGAGGTTCCAGGGATTCCGCGTCACGCCATAGAGCCGCGAGGTGGTCGCCGAATCCATGCCGAATTCCGAGGCGGCGGTGATGCCCACGATCACGGCGCCCGCCGCCCGCAGCCGCGCGACGTGGCGCGAGTCGGCCTTTTCGGGCGGGTTGTCCTTCAGGAACCAGCTGCCCTGGGTGATGGGAAAGCCCTTGCAGGCCTCCATGTCCTTGACGCCCAGGGGCACGCCCGCCAGGGGGCCGGGATCCTGACCGGCCGCCACGGCCTGGTCGATCTCGTGGGCGCGGGCGAGGGCGCCGTCCGCGTCGACGCGAATGAAGGCGTTGATCGCGCCGTTGTGCTTTTCGATGGCGTCCAGCGCCTCCTTGACCCGATCCGTCGCCTTCAAGGCGCCTTTCCGGACCTGCTCCGCCGTTTCCACCGCCGTTCGCATAACGCCATCCACAGAAGGTTATCGGGTCTGACCCACCGGTAGCCTCGGCGCCGATCTTATAGGCGCCAGGGGTTCGCCGGGACAAGCCAGTATGAGCAGTGTTGACATTGTCTTCAGCCCGTCACAACACTGAAAAAAGTAAGCGGTGATCATATTAACGACGTCGCTCGCAGGTCGGAGCGATCAATCCGGGAGGGGAATATGAGGGGGTCTTGCCAGATGAAGGTTCTACTTCTCGCGGGCGCCGCCTGCTCGGTCATGGCTGCGGGCGCGGCGCGAGCCGAAGGTCCCGCCGACAAGGGCGACAAGGTGGAGACCGTGCAGACCGTGGTCGTCACCGCCCGCCGTCGGGCCGAGGCGCTGCAGGAAGTCCCCGCGACCGTGACGGCCATCAGCGGGGCCGATCTGCGCGAGCGGGGCTTGACCAATATCCGCGACATCGTCGGCCTGGTGCCCAACGCGGTGATCCAGGACTCGCCGAACAACCTGAACACCTTCATCAACATCCGCGGGATGCAGCAGGTGAACACCCAGGCCGAACCGAATGTCGGCCTCTATCGCAACGGCCTCTATGCCGGCGGCGAGCGGGAGAACCTCGGCGCCCAGGTCGATATCGAGCGGGTCGAAGTGCTGCGGGGGCCGCAGGGCGGCTACTACGGGCGCAGCTCGGTCGGCGGCACCGTCGACATCATCAACGCCATGCCCAAGCGCGACTTCGGCGGCTATGTGAAGGGCTCCTACGGGTCCTATCACCAGGCCGACATCGAGGGCGCGGTCAACGTGCCGGTCAATGACGTCCTCGCCCTTCGCTTGGCCGGGTGGAGCTTCAAGCAGACCCGGGCCGAAATGAAGAACGCGACGCTGAACCAGTACATCGGCGCGTTCAGCGATCGGGGCGTGCGCGCCAGCGCCGCCATCCGGCCCAACGATCGGCTGGATGTGGAGCTCCTCGCCGAATACGAGGCCTATCGCGGGCCGGCCCTGAGCTCGTTCGCGCCGGACGGCGTCCGCGGCAACGGCCTGACCTTCCAGCCGACGCCGAAGGAAACCTACAAGACGGTCTATCGCGACGCGTCGTCGGTCTCGTCGAAGACCAACGCCTACATGTTCGAGAAGACGTCCTATCACACCGACATGGGCGACCTGTCGTTGAACGCGAGCTATCGCCAGTACGGCTTCCACTCGTTCTACGACCTCGACCAGACGCCCCTGGGGCCGCCGTACAACATCGCCGCCACCTCGGGCGAGCACGACGTGGTGCACGACACCTTCGTGGAGGGCCTGTTCTCGTCCAAGCAGGACCAGCCCTTCACCTGGATGGTCGGCGCCTCGTACTTCAAGGAAGACTACGCCTATTCGGTCGCGGGCCGTTACACGCTGAACGTCGACGCCGTCACTGGGATGCCGCTGGGTCTCGGCGTCCAGACCGTTCCCGTCGGAAGCCCCAGCCCGGGCACCAGCATCAACACCCGGTCTTCCTCGGTGTTCGCCACCGCCGCCTACGCCTTCGACGACCACTGGTCCCTGAGCGGCGGCCTGAGGTTCAATCACGACAAGAAGGCCCTGGTCTTCCGCTCGGGGATCCAGCCGATCGCCAACCCGACCCTGGCCTTCGTGGCGGGCGCGGCCTTCGGCTCGGTCTTCCCGACCTACAACCTCGATATCGCCAAGTCCTTCAAGTTCACGGCCCCGTCCGTGACGCTGAAATACGCGGTCGACACCGACCTGAACTTCTACGTGACCTATTCGACGGGCTTCCGGCCGGGCGCCTTCAACCTCACCCCGACCTCGGCGGCCACCGTGCCGTACGACGAGGAGCGGGCCGAGAACTATGAGGCGGGCGTCAAGGCCGTGCTGTTCGGCGGCAAGGCCTCGATCGACGCGGCGGTCTTCTACATGCCGCAGGACAACGTGCTGATCACCCAGTCGACGGCGCTGGCTCAATCCTACTACGCCAATGTCGGGACGAGCCGCACCAAGGGCTTCGAGGTCGAGTTCCTGTTCAAGCCGGTCTCGTGGCTCAGCGGCGGGGTCAGCCTGGGCCTGCTCGATCCGCGCTTCGACAAGGCGGTGGTCAACGCCGGCAAGCCGAACGCCTTCACCCTGAACGGCAAGCTGCTGCCCTACACCCGCAAGGGCACCCTGAACGCGGTGCTCAACATCGATCGCCCCGTCACCGACGCCGTGCATTTCGTGGCCACGGGTTCGGCGCGCATCGAGTGGGGCGGCAAGCTGGGCGACTATGTCGGCGTGCTGCAGGGCTACAAGCAGTTCAACAAGATCGATCTGCAGGCCGGCGCCCTGGTCCACGACAACCTTCGGGTCACGGTCGGGGTGAAGAACCTGTTCGACCAGCACGTGCCGCAGTTCCTGTTCTACAACGGCGCCCAGACGGTGACCGAAGGGCGCACCTTCAGCTTCGACATCTCGCGCAAGTTCTGAGCGTAGACCGTCGCGACGGCCGGCGAGCGCCGGCCCGGCGGAAGGCGGACGCCTGGCAGCCCCCAGCGCGTCCGCCGGCGTGTCCGACCGCCCGGCGCTCGTCCGCATCGCTCCGTGTCCGGCTCGAGGCACGGAGCGATGCGGCTTCCAGAGGACTTTTCCCGCCTGAAAGGCCTGAGCGCCAAGCGCGCCTTGGCGCCGTCTTCGCGCCAGGCCCTGGTCATCCATGGCGGCGGGTCGATCCAGGCGGGGTCCGACCCCGTCTCTTGAAAGGAATACCGGACGTGAAATTCATCCGCTTTGGTGAGGTCGGCGCCGAGAAGCCCGGCGTGGTCGACGCCGACGGCGTGATCAGGGACCTTTCGGGCCACGTCTCCGACATTGACGGCGCGGCCTTGGCCAGGGGCGCCGATCTGGGGCTCGGCGCGCTGGATCTTTCCGCCCTGCCGGCGGTCGACGCGGCGACGCGGATCGGTCCCTGCGTGGGCGCGGTGGGCAAGTTCGTCTGTATCGGTCTCAACTATTCGGACCACGCCGCCGAGACCGGGGCGACGGTCCCGCCCGAACCCGTGGTGTTTCTGAAGGCGACCAGCGCCATCTGCGGGCCCAATGACGCCATCGAGCGTCCCCGCGACTCGACCCGGCTCGACTGGGAGGTCGAGCTTGGCCTCGTCATCGGCAAAAGGGCGAAATACGTTTCCGAAGCCGAGGCGATGGACCACCTGTTCGGCTATTGCGTGGTCAACGACGTCTCGGAGCGCGCGTTCCAGATGGACCGCCACGGCACCTGGGACAAGGGCAAGGGCTGCGACACCTTCGGCCCCATCGGCCCCTGGCTGGTCACGCGCGACGAGGTCGCCGATCCGTGCGCGCTGTCGATGTGGCTGGAGGTCAATGGCCGCCGCTTCCAGAACGGCTCCACCGCCACGATGATCTACAAGCCGGCCTTTCTGATCGCCTATGTTTCGCGCTTCATGACCCTGATGCCCGGCGATGTCATCTCGACCGGCACGCCGCCGGGCGTGGGCATGGGGCAAAAGCCGCCCGTCTGGCTACAGCCCGGCGACGTGGTCGAGCTGGGCATAGACGGCCTGGGACGGCAAAGGCAGCGGGTCGTTCAAGGCTAGCCTCGCGCGCGGAGCCTCGGCGAGCGGACCCTGTCATCGAACCGTTTTGCTGTTTGGTCATAGACAGCGCATGGGGCAGGTCGAGCAGCAGGGTCGGGAGGCGGTCGATCGGCCAGGGCGATCCCCGAGAACCGCCTATGGCGCCGGGCACTTCGCGAAAAGTCTCGCCTGGACATTCACGGATCTCCTGCTCGCCTACTATGTGAACGTGCGCGTGGGGTTGCCCGCGCACGAGACGGGCTTGCTGCTGTTCCTGTCGATGGCCTACGGCGCCGTGCTCGACCCGATCGTGGCCTATCTGCTGCGGGGCGCCGAGGGGAGCCGCCGCCAGATCCTGCGGATTCAGTTCCTGGCCGGGCTGGTCACGGCGGCGGCCTTGGTGGCGGTGTTCCTGCCGCGCGACCAGGGGGCCTCGGCCTTCCTCCATCTCGTCCTGGCGCTGGGTCTCCTGCGCACCGGCTACGCGGTCTACGACGTGGCTCAGAACGCGCTCGTATCGCTGCTGCCCGCCGACGACGCCGACGCGCATCGCTACGTGGTCTTGCGCCAGACGCTCAGCGCCGTCGCCCGCATCTGCATCGCGGCGCTTTCCTTCCTGATCGTGGACAAGGGGGCCCCGTCCGGGCGGGAGGTGCTCCTGGCGGGCGCGATCGGCTTAATGATCGTCGCCACCGCCAGCTGGATCCTGGCCTATTCCGGATCCGCGCGCGAGGGGTCCGCCCGCGGCGCGGCGGTCGGCCTTCGCCTGCCGAAGGGCGCGCCCCGCCTGTTGCTCGCCGCCGCCGTTCACGCGGGGCCGTTCAACATGACCGCGCGGATGCTGGCCTTCGTCGATCGCGGCGGACCGAGGGACCATACGGGCGCCTCGCTGATTTTCGCCCTGGTTCTCGGAACCCTGATCGGGCCGATCCTGATCGGCCGGTTCAGGGAGGACGTTCAGCGGCCTTGGGCGACTATGGCCTACACGACGCTCGGGGTGGCGGCGGGCGCGGCCTTCCTGGCGGCGCCGCGTTCGGGCGTTCCAGCGCTCCTGGCTTGCGCCGCCTATGGCGTCAGTCTCGGGGCGACCTTGACGATGTTCTGGCGGGGCATGAGCGCGGCGATCCGGGAGCATGCGCGCCTGACCGGCGAACGCACCGACCTGGCCGCGTTCGCCACCCTGACGGCCGCGCTGAAACTGGCCGGGGCGGTGTTTGGCGGCGCGGTCGGTCTGGCCCTGGATGGGTTCCGGGCCGGGCATGCGACGACGTCCCTGGCCCTGGGGCTGGTCATGGCGATCGGCGGCGCGTGTTTCGTCATGCTCATCGCGCCCGTCGGGCGTCGCCCGGCGCCGAGGCGGGTTTAATAGTTCACAGAAAAGAAATAACGGCTGGAGCTTTCAACGGCCCAGTCCGGAGCGCCCATGCGGTCGTCGCCCGCCATCCACCTCTCCGAGGATCAGAAGCGTATCGTCTGGCGCCTGCGCACCGGCGGCGAAGCGTCGCGGACCCAGCTGGCGCGCGATCTGGGGATACACAACGGCGCCCTGACCCGGCTCAGCCGCGAGCTGATCGCGCTGGGCGTGGTCGAGGAGCAGGATCAGGACGAACGCCCGGCGCGAGGGCGACCGATCATGCCCCTGAAGATCTCCGACCGCGCCGGCTATGCCGCCGGCGCGACCGTGCACCCAGGCTGGCTTGAACTATCGCTGGTGAATTTCGCCGGCGAGGTGGTCGCGCGCGACATCGAGCCGATCGAAAGCGACGACCCCGCCGATTTCGCGGAAGCGGTCGGGCGGCGGCTGCGCGGCCTGGCCGTCAATCACAACATGCTGCGCTCGCGGTTCCTGGGCCTGGGCGTCGGCATCCCGGGGCCGGCGATCGTGGCGCGTCCGAACCACTGGTGGGCCGTGGACTGGCTGCGAGGTTGGCGTGACCTGGACCTCGCGGCGTTCCTGGGCGAACGGCTGGGTCTGCCCGTCTGGCTGCAGAACGACTCCAGCGCCGCCGCGCTCGCCGAGTACTACACCGGCAGCCTGATCCGGGTCTGCGACTCGGCGCTGGTGCTGTTCATCGGGCACGGCGTGGGGGGCGGCGTGATCGCCGGCCGGGAGATGTTCGTCGGCGAATACGGAAACGCCGGCGAGGTCGGGCGTCTCTATCCCGGGGGCGGAAAACCGCGCCCATCGGGGATCGATCTCCTGGCGACCCTGCGCGCCGCCGGGGCCGAGGTCTCGTCGTTGCTCGACGTCGAGGACTGCTTGCGCACCCATCCGGACGTGATCGCCGGATGGATCGACCGCGCCGCGACGCAGCTGGAGCTGGTGGTCAATGCGGGCCTGGCCTGGATGGACCCTGGCGCCGTGGTGATTTCCGGCGCGCTGCCGCTTCCGGTTCTGGAGGGCCTGTCGCGCCATCTGGAGCGCTCGGCCTGGACCTTCATGACGCCGGAGAATCCGCCGCATCTCTCGCCGCCCTTGGTCAAGGCCTCCAGCCTGGGCAGCAGCGCGGTGTCGATCGGCGCGGCGCTGCTGCCGATCCACGAAATCGGCCGCCCCGGGGCGAACGACTAGCCCGATTTATTTCCATAGAAATAAATAAATATGTCGCCGTGGACCCTTACTCGCCCCGCCCAGGGCGCGGTCGGCGCATCAAAAAGCAGGGGGTCGGTTCATGAAAAGCCATCTCGTTCACGGCGTCGCGATCTGCGCGCTTCTCGGCGCCGCGGCGCCGGCCTTGGCGCAGACGTCGAGCGAGCCGGCGGCGTCGGTCGACGCGGTCGTCGTCACCGGCATTCGTCGCGCCAACATCAAGGCGATCGACAGCAAGCTGAAGGCCAGCGGCGTCGTCGACGTCGTCAGCTCCAACGAAGTCCAGGCCCTCCCGGACCTGACCATCGTCGAGGCCCTGCGCCGCGTCCCGGGCCTGTCGGTCCTGCCGGCCACCGACAACGAGCACCCGCGTGACGAAGCCGCCACGCCGGTCATCCGGGGCCTTGGCCCGGCCTACAACAACGTCACGATCGACGGCTCGCCGATCGCCTCGCCGGGCACGCCGAACGGCAACCTGGGCTCGATCGGCCGCGGCGTCCGCCTCGACATCCTGCCCTCGTCGATGATCAGCGAGATGGCGGTGACCAAGACCTTCACCGCCGACCTCGACCCCAACGCCGTGGGCGGCGCGATCGACCTGCGCACGCGAAGCGCCTTCGCCGGCGGCGGCAAGCCGTTCTTCACCTTCGAGCTCGCCGGCGGCGGCGCCAACGACCAGGGCCTGCCGCGCAAGCAGTCGCCGATCGGCGGCCGCGCGCAGACCACCGGCAGCTTCACGTTCGGTCCGGACGGCAAGTACGGCCTGACCGCCTCGGCCAACTATCAGAAGCTGGACACCTTCACCGAGACCCACATGACCACCGACACGGTGCATGCGGGCTTCTATAACGACGCCGGCGTCCTGCAGAGCGGCGAGAACCTGGGCAACGGGTTCGCCGTGCCGCAGCAGGACAAGTACTGGTACGTCCAGGACCGCCGCGCCCGCTACGGCCTAACCCTGAAGGGCGAGGCCAATTTCACCGACGCGCTCTACGGCTTCGTGACCGGCGGTCTCTACCGCTTCCAGGACACGATGGAGCGCAACGAGCTGATCCTCGACTCCAACCAGCGCGGGGTGGTGCTGAACCAGACCGCCACCAGCGGCCAATACGCCAAGGGCGACGTCGAGGTCGGCTTCGAACACGCCAACATCATCACCAACACCCAGCTGATCCAGGCCGGGCTGGATTGGAAGATCGCCGACGATCAGGTGCTCAGCGCCCGCGGCGCGATCTCGCGCGCGACCTATCGCGAGCCGATCACGATGATCAAGTACATCACCAACGCCGCCTATGGCGCGCCGGGGACCAGCACCGGGGCCACGGTTGTCCCGACCGCCGCCTACGCCTTCACCTACGACACCAGCCGGTTCAATCAGCGGTTCAACATGAACCCGGCGGCGTTCTACGATCTCACGGCCTACCGGGCCTTCTACTACCGTCCGGACTACAAGCGCTCGGCCAGCGACAACATCTACAGCGGTCGTCTGGACTGGCGGAAGAACCAGGGCCGCGACGCGCGGGGCTGGGGCTTCGCGGCGGGCGCCAGCTACACGCAGGACACCCCCGAATACAACGTCTACCGGGTCGAGTACGGGCCCAACGCCAACGCGACCCCGTTCACCCTGGCCACCGCGGCCGGTCCGGCGGGCGCGCCGCTGCGCTATTCCGACGGCCTGTTCCTGCTGACCCTGGATCCGGTGAAGGCCGCCGCCCAGTGGGAAGCCGCCCGCGCCGCCGGCGTCCTCAACCGCACCGACCAGAGCAACTTCAGCAACCAGGACAATTTCGAGCACCGCGAGCGGACGCTCGGCGCCTATGGCGTCGTCAACTACGCCACCGACAAGCTGAAGGCGCAATTCGGGCTGCACGAGGACTCCACCCGCCAGGACACCACCGGCCGCGCCCGCGTCGCGGGCGTGTGGACCAAGCTGGCGACCAAGTCGTCCTACGACTTCCTGCTGCCGTCGGCCCTGGTGACCTATGACATCACGCCGACCATCGACGTGCGTCTGGGCGCCAGCCAGACCATCGGCCGGCCCAGCTATGACAGCTACGCGGCCCGGACCGCGATCAACTTCACCCAGGCCACCGACAAGGGTAACCCCAACGCCACGGGCGTGAGCGTCACGGTCGGCAATCCCGACATCAAGCCGCGCCTGTCGACCAATCTCGACCTGGCGTTCGACTGGCGCCTGTCCAACCGCTACGGCGGGCTGGTGTCGGTCGCGGTGTTCGACAAGGACATCAAGGACGAGATCTTCAACGCCGCTTCGCAGGGCTTCACCTATGACGGCGTGACCTATGTCAACGCGGTGGTCACCCGGCCGGTCAACGCCAGCAAGGCCTCGGTGCGCGGGGTCGAGGCGAACCTGATCGTCAACTCGTTGGAATGGATCCACCCCTGGCTGAAGAACGTCGGCGTCAGCGGCAATCTGAGCCAGCTGGACGGCGAGCTGAAGGTGCTGCGCTCGAACGGCGTCGGCCGCACGCTCGACCGCCTGACCGGCCAGCCCGACGAGACCCGCAACGCGACGATCTTCTATAGCCACGCGGGTCTGGAGCTGCGGGCCGCCTATAACCACCAGGGCAGGGCGCTGCGCTCGATCACGCCCGACATCGCCTGGCAGGACCTCTACTGGGCTCCGCGCGATCAGGTGGACGCGCAAGCGACCTACGAAGTGCGTCCGGGCCTGACGGTCTACGGCCAGGCCAGCAACCTGACCCACACCCGCATGACCAGCCTGTATGGCCCGGGGAAGAACCTGCTGAAGGACACCTATTCGGTGCCGACGGTCTTCTGGCTGGGGGTGCGGTTCACGCCGCGCTTCTAGAGCGTGATAGCCGAAAGCGTGAGCGGTTTCGGCGGCTAGCACGCTCTAGCGAGCGACCGGCGCGCGGTCCGACCGCGCGCCCCGCGGAGCGACGTTTCACCCCCGAGCGTCGCTCCGCATCCTTCCTCCAAATCTCGACGCCTCGGAGATGGCTGTCATGCGCGAATCCACGGGCCGGCTTCTTGGGCTCCTCACGATGCTTATCGCCGGCGGTCTGGCCTCGACCGCGCAAGCCTCGCCCGCCGAGGCGCTGCGCAAGCTGAACGATCCGAACGGCGGCGTCTTCGTGGTGGCGCATCGCGGCTGCCACAATCCCGCGCCGTCGCGCGGTCTCTATGATCCGACCCCGGAGAACTCGCTTCAGGCCATGGATCGCTGCGTGGCGCTGGGCGTCGACATGGTCGAGACCGACGTCCGGCGCACCAAGGACGGCGTGCTGGTGATCATGCACGACGAGACGGTCAACCGCACCACCAACGGCGCTGGGCGGGTGGCGGACATGACCGTCGCGGAGTTCAAGCGCCTGCGCCTCAGGCAGAACTTCGGCGGCGCCATGTCGCCGATGCTGACCGACGAGGCGCCGTCGACCTTGGACGAGTTCATGGCGCACGCGCGCGGCCGCATCATGCTGAACCTCGACATCAAGGAGCCGATCTACGCCGAAGTCGCCGCGGCGGTGACCAAGGCGGGGCTGGCCGACCAGATGCTGGTCAAGGCCGACGCGCTGCCCGACGCGCTCCCCCTGGTCGACCAGGCGCCCTATCGCGACACCCTGTTCATGCCGATGCTGAACACCCTGAGGACGGGGCCCGGCGCCGATCTCGCCGCGATCCTGAAGGCTCAAGCCTCGGGCCATCGGCGGATCTCCGCGGTCGAACTCGTCTTCCTGCGGCCGGAGAGCTTTCCGACGGTCAGCTTGGCGGCGCGCGAGGCCGGCGTCAGGCTCTGGAACAATACGCTGACGGCTGTCGGCGTGCTGGGCGTCGTCGGCTACGGCGGCGACCTCGACGCGCTCCGCGCGCCCGACCGCGTCTGGGGGCGGCAAATCCGGGCGGGGATCAGCGTCTTCCAGACGGACGAGCCCGCCGCGCTGCTGGATTATCTCGCCGCCGCGTGACCGAGATCGCCTGGCTGGACCGCGCCTCGATCTGATCGCCACCCGAAGCGGGGTGACGGCCATACCGGCGCGCGCTCGATGTCGGCCGGCCGACACAAGATTGTCGCAAGCGCGCACTAGCGATGCCGCGAGGGTAGGGGAGAGCGGGCTATGCGGCTGTTCAAATCGGGCTTCGGACGTCCAGCGGCGCCGATCGTCTCGGCGCTTGCGTGCTGGGCGCTTTTGACGCCGGCGCAAGCCGCGGTGAACGCGAACGCCCCAACGCCCTTGCCCACGGGGCAGATGCTGACGCCGCTGGCCGCGCCCGGCGCGGTCTTCGAGCCGCTTCCGGCCCGCATCGGTCCGCTCCCCGAGACCCTGGCGGACGGCGCCTCGGCCATCGTGGCGAGCCCCGACGGCCGCGAGGTTCTGGTGCTGACCAGCGGCTACAACCGCGTGAACGGCCCCGACGGCAAGATCATCGCCGGGCAATCCAAGGACTATGTCTTCCGGTACGCGGTCGAGCCCACCGGCGCCCGCTTCGTGGAAACGGTTCAGACGCCCAACAGCTTCTCCGGCGTCGCCTGGACGCCGAACGGCGACGGCTTCATCGTCGGCGGCGGCGTGGACGACGTGGTCCATCGCTTCGTCCGCGCCCCCGAGGGGTTCCGCCCCGCGCCGGGCGGCCCCGTCGCGCTGGGTCACGCCCAAGGCAATGGCGTCAAGGTGAAGCCGGAAGCCGCCGGCGTCGCGGTCAGCCCCGACGGCGCCCGGGCCCTGGTCGCCAACTACTACAACGACTCGGTCAGCCTGATCGACCTGGCCAAGGGCGCGGCGGTGTTCGAACGCGATCTGCGCCCGGGCAAGATCGACCCCGCCCAGGCGGGAGCGCCGGGCGGCGAATTCCCGTTCGCCGTAGTGTGGACCGACGCGTCTCACGCGGTGGTCTCGGCCCCGCGCGATCGACAGCTGGTGCTGCTGCGGGTCACGGCGGACGGCGTCGAGGTGACCGGCCGGATCGCCACGATCGGCGAGCCCACCGCGCTGCTCTGGGACGGCAAGGCCCGCCGGCTCTACGCCACCGAGGACAACGCCGACCGCGTCGCGGTGGCCGATGTCGACGCGGGCCGGCTGGTCGCGGAGTGGAAGCTGGCGCTGCCCGGCCTCGACCCGTCCGTGGGCAAGGGCCTGAACCCCAACGGCCTGGCGCTGACGCCGGACGGGCGCCTGCTGGTCACCCTGGGCGGCGTCAACGCGCTGCTCGTCCTGTCGGCGGACGGCAAGACCGAAGGCGCCGTTCCCACCGGCTGGTATCCGAGCGGCGTGGCGTACGACGCCGCGGCCGGGCGGGTCTTCGTGATCAACCGCAAGAGCCCGCCGGGACCCAATCCGCGCGGTTGCGGACCCAAGGTGGCGTCCATCAAGTCGCAGGCCAGCGCCTGCGGCTCCGCCAACCAGTATGTGTTCCAGCTTGAAAAGGCCGGCCTGCTGACCTTCCCGCTGCCGTCGGGCGCCGCCCTGGCCCGGACCACCGCGCAAGTGGCCAAGAACCTGGGCGCGGACATGGCGCGCGAGCGCGCGGCGGCCGCCAAGACCATGGCGGAACTGCGCAAGCGCATCAAACACGTGGTGTTCATCGTCAAGGAGAACCGCACCTATGATCAGGTGCTCGGCGATCTGCCGGTGGGCAACGGCGACCCCAGTCTCGCGATCCTCGGCCGGCGCCTGACCCCCAACCACCACCGGCTGGCCGAACAGTTCGTCACGCTCGACAATTTCTACGACAGTGGCGAGCAGTCGAGCACGGGCTGGACCTGGACCACCGCCGCGCGCGCGCCGGACCTTCTGGAGAAGACCGCGCCGGTGAACTATTCGGGACGCGGGCTGTCCTATCACGCCGAGCAGGCGGACCGGAACGTGCCGACGGCGCTGAGCCTGGCCGAGCGGCGGGCGACCAATCCGGCGACGCCGAACGATCCGGACCTGATGCCCGGCAAGGCCCTGCTCACCGCGCCCGACGCCGACGGCGACGACGACGACGCCAAGGGCGCCGGCTTCCTGTGGAGCGCGGCGATCAAGGCGGGCGTCTCGGTGCGCAATTACGGCATGGCCGACGCTTCGGTGTACGATCAGGGCGAGCCGGGCGACGTCGCGCCCCTGCGCGAACCCTGGAAGACGCGCACGCGCATCCACACCGCCAGCGACAAGCTGCTGGCGACCCGCAGCGATCCCTATTTCCGCGGCTTCGATCAGCGTCTGGCCGACTATTGGCGCGTGATGGAGTGGCGGCGCGAGTTCGCGCAACAGGTCAAGAGCGGCGCCATGCCCAGGCTCACGCTGCTGCGCCTGAGCCACGATCACTTCGGCGACTTCAAGGACGCGCTGGACGGGGTCAACACGGTCGAGACCCAGATGGCCGACAACGATTTCTCGGTCGGTCTCGTGCTGGAGTCCCTGGCCAAGAGCCCGTTCGCCAAGTCGACCGTCGTGTTCATGATCGAGGACGACGCGCAGAACGGCGCCGACCACGTCGATGCGCGTCGGTCGATCGCCTTCGTGCTGGGCGCCTATGTGCGCCAGAAGGCGGTGGTCTCGACGCGCTACACCACGGTGAGCATGGTGCGCTCGATCGGCGATCTGCTGGGCCTCAAGCCGCTGAGCCTAAACGCGCGGATGGCCGCGCCCATGGCCGACGTCTTCGACCTGAAGCAGTCGCCGACCTGGACCTATCAGGCGGTCGCGTCCGACGTGCTGAAGGCGACGGGCCTGCCGATCCCCGCCGATCGGTTCGAGCCGACACGGACGAGCCAGGCCTGCCCGGTGCGCGACGCCGCCTACTGGGCCGAGGCCATGGCCGGCCAGAACTTCGCCAAGGAGGATCGGCTGGACACCGCGCGGTTCAACGCGGCCCTGTGGCGGGGGCTGGGAACTGGTCCCGAGCCGATCGTGCGGACCGGCGAGAACCTGGCGCGCGATCGCGACGCCCTGCTCTCGAAACAGCCCGTCTGCCGCTGAGCGGCGGCGGATCGGCCCCTCGCTTCGCTCAGTCCAGATCGGTCTGGCGCACGGCGAGGGTCGCGACGACGTCGCCGTCGCGGATCGTGAGGCAGCGCGACGCGTGGTCACGGCAGCGCGCGAAAAGGTCGCCGCCCTCGGCCCGCGTGGCGATGTCGCGCGCCTCGTAGAGACGGGCGCGCCCCGTGCGCTTGGCGTGGGCTTCCTTGGCGGTCCACAGCGCGAGGGCCAGCCGGGGCTGGCCGGCGATCCGCTCGCGTTCCGCCGGCGTGAAGGCGTCGTCCGGCGGGGGGTCTTGATCGACGCGCTCGAGGTCGACGCCGACCGGCTGTCGGGCCACGGCGACGGCCAACCGGGGCCAGCGGGCGCTCAGGCTGACGTGCCAGCCGTCGGGGCTCATGACGAGCGGCGCGCCGAGCGTCGAGCGGCCGATGACGACGGCGTCGGGGTGCAGATCGGCCAGGCCGGCGATCAGCCCCTTCACCAGACGCCGCCGCGCCAGCCGCGACGCGGCGTCGGCGCGTCCGGCGAAGTCCGCGTAGTCGGCCGGCGTCAGCGCGGCGCGCGCCATCAAGGACTCGGCCTCGGCGCTGTCCAGCGACGTCAGCCAGGCGAAGGGTTGGGCCGCCCGGACCGGGAGGTCCAGCGGCCCGACGATCCAACTCACCGCGCCGCGATCCGCGCGGGCGAGCCTTCCCACGAGGTGCCGGCGGGCAGCAGCTCGCCCTTCATCACCACCGACAGGTCCCCGAGCATCGCGTCGTCGGCCAGTTCGGCGTCATAGAGAACCACCGCGTAGGATCCGATCGTGACCCGATCGCGGACCTGGACGCCGCTGACCTTCATGACCCGGTCCTCGAAGAGGTGGGTCTGCAGGCCCCCGAAGTCGTTGATCGCCACGTCGTCGCCGATCTCGACGAGGTCGTGCTCGGTGACGTCGGTCGTGTCGAGATAGCCGCGCTTGCCGATCTTGCAGCCCATCAGGCGAAGATAGACCGCGAGCCAAGGCGTGCCGCGCAACGGCTCCAGCAGATTGGTGACCGCGAGGTTCTCGTAGGTGGCCGTGACCAACTCGGTGCGCCAGACGAAGGTGCTCCACAGCGGTTGGATCGTCGGCTTGTAGCGTCCGATCACCAGCCACTTCAGCGCGACCACGAAGAGACCGGCGGCGAGCGCGAACCCTATGTAGAGGAACGGGAAGCTGAGCGCGATGAGCAAGGCGCCGTTGGGGAGGTCGTCGAGATCGCCGACCACCGAGAGCAGGACGGAAAACAGCGCCAGGAACACCGTCAGGGACAGGATCACCCTCACGAACTCGATCGAGAGACGCGTGGCCACCAGACGCTTGGACGGGTTGAACCGGGCGCCCTCGTCGAACAGGCCGACGACTTGCCGGCTGGGCAGCGAGATCGGCGGCGAGCCGAACCAGGTGCCGCCGGGCTTGGCGGCCTCGCCCTGTTCCGGCGGCTTGGACAGCACCCCGATCAGCACCTCGTCGCCGATGCTCGCGCCGGTCGGCAGGAGGGCGGAGTTGCCGATGAAGCTGCGCCGGCCGATGCGGGTGTGCTCCAGGCGAATGGCGCCGGGCTCCACGCGCGCCGCGCCGAACTGAACCGCGTCGGCGATGAAGCTTTCGGGCCCGATCTCGACGAGGTCCGGCACGATCTTGGCGGCGGTCGAGATCTCGGCGCGGCGGCCCACCTTGACCCCCAGCGCCCGGTACCAGGGCAGGACATAGAGCGTCGCGTAGATCGGATGCAGCAGCCGCAGCGCCAGGTCGTTGATCTGCTGCACGAACCAGAACCGCACGTAGAACAAAGAGTTCAGGCTGTACCGGCCCGGCTTGACCTTGCCCAACAAGACCTGTTTGGCGAACACCGTCAGGACGCACATCATCACGACGTAGGTGATGGCCAGCAGGGGCGCGACCGCCAGGTAGCCGTAGTCGTCCGTCCGCCAGTCAAGCTCGATCATCATCACCAGACCTGGCGCGATCGGCAAAATGGCCATCAGCGGCAAGAGCAAGGCCCCCAGCATCAGGGCCAGGGTCGCGCGTCCCCGCGTGAAGGCGGTTTCGGCGGGCGCATCGCGATGCTCGGCGACCCGTCCCGTCGGTTGGGCGGGCGAGCCGTCCCAGATCTCGCCGGCGGGCACGTGCTGACCCGCGCCGAGGGCCGAGAGGTCCTCGAGCATCGCGCCCTCGCCCAGCGAGGAGTCGCGGCCCATCACGGCCATCGATCCCACGAAGGCGCGGGGTCCGATCGTCACGGGCCCCAGATGCAGCATGCCCCGCTCGACGGCGCTGGTCGCCAGCAGCGCGTCGTCGCTGAGGATCGCGCCATCGCCGAGGGTCACCAGATCCGCCGCGTCGATATGGCCCTGACCGATGAAGGCGCCCTTGCCGATCTTGGCGCCCAGGAAGCGGTAATAGACGCGGATCATCGGCGTCCCGGCCATGTAGGGCGTGGCGATCACCTCCGAGAACCGTCTGACGAACCACCAGCGGAAATAGTAGGCGCCCCACAACGGGTAGCTGCCCGCGCGGTAGCGGCCGATCACCAGCCACTTCACCGCGACCGAGACCGCCACGGCCAGCGGCGGGATCAGGATGAAGCTGAGACCGCTCAGCAGCAGCGCGGTGACCTTCGACATGTTGCCGTCGAGGTGCGTGTAGGTCAGGTAGGGGAAGAACCACTGCAGCCCCGCCACCGCGTAGATCGGGATCAGCGCCAGGGTCTGGGCGACGTAACAGGCCCAGCGCTTCCAATCGGCGATGCGATGGAAATCCTCGGGCGCGTGGCGCTTGCTGGACGTCCGTTCGCCGAGCCGGCCGGCCAGGCCGCGAATGGTCGGGGCGGCATAGAGGTCCTGGATCGAGACGCCCTCCAGGCCCGGCAGCTTGCGGATAGCCGAGACCAGGCGCGCCGCCTTCAGGGAGTGCCCCCCCAGGTCCTCGAAGAAGTCCTCCAGCACCGAGACCTTGCGGGGCGCGAACGCCTCGGCCCAGACGGCGTGCAGGGTCTCTTCCATCGGCGTGGCCGGCGGCTCGACGTCGCCTTCGGCTTGGACGTCGGCCCGCGGTCGAACCAGCGCCTTGCGATCGACCTTGCCCGAGGCCGGCAGCGTCGGCAGCGCCTGCAGTTGCTGATAGGCCGCCGGGCGCATGTAGTTGGGCAGCCGGTCTCTGACCCGCGCGCGGATCGGCTCCAGGTCGATGACCGCGCCGCTTCGGGCGACCACGAAGGCGGCCAGCATCTCGCTGCCGTCCTCGTCCTGGAACAGGTGCGCCACCGCCTGGGCCACCGCCGGATCCTCGGCGATGACCGACTCGATCTCGCCAAGCTCCACCCGGAAGCCGCGGATCTTCACCTGGGTGTCGATGCGGCCCAGGAACTCGATGTCGCCGACCGCGTCGAGCCGCACGAGATCGCCGGAGCGATAGACCCGCGTCGGCGCGCCGTCCGGGGTCTTGAACGGCGTGGTCACGAACTTGGCCTCGGTGAGGTCGGGCCGGTTGACATACCCCTGGCCGACCCCGGGGCCGCCAATGATCAACTCGCCCTCGGACCCCGCCGGCACCGGCCACAGCGCCTCGTCGACGATCCAGGCGGCGTAGCCGGGCAACGGCCGGCCGATCGTCACGCGCTGACCTGGCTGCAGCTCGGTCCAGGTGGCCGTGACCGTCGTCTCCGTGGGGCCATAGGTGTTGAGCAGCCGCAGCCCGGGCTTGGCCCAGCGCCCGACCAGCTCCGGCGGACAGGCCTCGCCGCCCAGGTTGAGCAGCCGCAAATCGGGCAGCTCATGGTCAACCAGCGACAGCAGGGAGGGCACCGCGTGCCAGACCGTGACGCCGGCCTCCGCCAAGGCGGGGGCCACGTCGGGTCCCGCCTTGGCCAGGGCCTCCGAGGCCACCAGCAAGGTCGCGCCGACGAAGAAGGCGCTCCACATGGTCTCCACCGACATGTCGAAGGCCAGGCTGAAGCCGCCGAAGACGCGGTCTTCCGGATCCAGGGCCAGCACGGCGCACTCGGAACGCACCAGGTGGCAGGCGTTGGCGTGGCTGATCATCACGCCCTTGGGGCGCCCGGTCGTTCCGGAGGTGTAGATGATGTAGGCCAGGTCGTCGGGCTGAACGCCCGTTTGCTCCCGCGTGACGGGGGCGGGGGCATGGGCGGCCAGGTCGCCCAGGGCCTCGTCGAGCGCCAGGGTCGCGACCGGCATCGCCCCGGCCCGCTCGCGCTCCGTCACGACCAGACGCGCGCCGCTGTCCTCGATGATGAAGTCGATGCGATCCTGGGGATAGGACCAGTCGACCGGCACGTAGCAGGCGCCGGCCCACAGGATGCCGAGAATGGCCATGTACTGATCGAGGCCGCGGGGCAGGCAGAGGACCACGCGGTCGCCGCGCGTGACGCCCAAGGTCGCGAGGTGATGGGCGAACCGCAACGCGCGATCCTCGAGTTCCGCGTAACTGATCTCCGCGCGACGCGTGCGGTCGAGCTCGGGCGCCAGGAACCGCAAGGCCCGTCGGGTCGGATGCTGTCGGCAGGTGGCCTCGAAGATTTCGTGGAGCAGCTCGTGGCGCGCATAGGGCTCGCCATCGCGGATCGGCACGGTCGGCGCTATCGGCGCGAACACGGTGTCGTCGGTCAAGGCGCCCGTCGGCGACAGATCATCAGCCATTCGTCACTCATCGTCTCGGCGCGCGGGGCCTGGCAGATTCGCACCCTACTGGGACAGGAATCTGACGTCTGCCACGAGCAGCGTCCACCATGGGGGCGGCGAACTCATTCCGGGAAACGACTCCGGCCGCGCCGAGACGCAGCGGCATGCCAGCCCGGCGCCGACGCCGTCGTTGAGTGCTTTAGTCTAAGCCTCTGGAAGCGCGGCCCCCCGTTGGCTGGGCCGTTGGTCAGGCGATCACGCGGCTTCGCCTCCGCGACGGTCGCGCCGTCGCGGAGGCGTCCGAATCCGCCAAGGCGGGACGCGGTCAGCGCAGATTGCCGCGGGCATAGGCGTCGAACACGCCTTCCGCGCCCATGGCCTGGAAGAAGGCCGCGGAGACCTTGTTCTTGTAGTCGCCGAGCATCGAGGTGATCATCGGCGTCACCACCATCTGATCGATGCCGGCGTTGTTCAGCAACGTCAGGCTGGTGCGCGCGCCAAGCTTGGTGGTCGCCGCGGAAATGTCGACGAGCGCCACCACGTTGAAGCCCTCCTCCTTCGCCGACAGGGCCGGCGGAACGAGGCAAACATCGGTGGTGAGCCCGCCGATCAGCAAGTTATGCTTGCCCGTCGCGCGGACGGCCGCCGCGAAAGCGGGATCGTCCCAGGCGTTGATCACGCCCGTGCGACGAATGCGGGCGGCGTATTCCTGGGGCAGGATCTGCTGGAACTCCGGCAGAAGCGGTCCTTGCGCCTCGGTCTCGAGGCTGGAGGTCAGCACGATCGGCATCCCGGCGGCCTTGGCGAACCGCGCGATCGTGCGCGTCCACATCTTGAGCTGGTCGCGTTCCTCTTGATTGGCGAGTTCGCCCGCCCAGCCGATGGTGCCGACCTGGTGGTCGACCAGGACCAGCGCGGTGTTTTCGGTGGTCAGGGCGCGAAATCCGCTTTTCGGACGCATTCGAGTCTCCTTGGGTTGGGGTTGAGACTGAGCGGCGGCAGGGTCGGCGGCGGCGACCAGAATGGCTCCGGTGGCGGTGGCGATACCGGCGAGAATATCGCGTCTGCCGAGTGTGGGTTCGGCCTGCATGCCTGGCTCCTCAGTGAGCGGTCGTTGATGACCACGCCCGACAGTAGATTGCGCCGGAAACGGCATTAAGATACCTGTACGGCGCTCAGTATGCCGCTCATGGGATAATAGCTTGGACGAGCTGCGCGATATCGCGAGCTTCGTGGAGGTCGCCAGAGCGCGGAACTTCGGCCGGGCGGCGGCGCGTCTGGGCGTTCCGGCGTCGACGCTTTCGCGGCGCATCGCCGAACTCGAGGCCGGGCTCGGCGCCCAGCTGCTGGTGCGGACAACCCGCCGCGTGGATCTGACGGAAGCCGGGGCGCTGTTCCTGTCGCGATGCGAGGACATCGTGGAGGCCGCGCGCGGGGCGCGGGCGGAGCTTTCCGAACTCGTCCACCGACCGCGCGGAACGCTCCGCGTCTCGGTGACGCCGGACTTCGCGACGGCCTTCCTGGCGCTTGTCGTCGTCGACTTCTGCAAGCGCCACCCCGAGATCGATCTGCGGCTGGACCTCAGTCCCCGACGCGCCGACCTGCTGGCCGACGGCGTCGATGTGGCGATCCGCATAGGGACGCCCCAGGAGCCCTATCTTTTCGCGCGCAAGCTGATCTCGGCGCGGCGTGGCCTCTATGCCAGCCCCGCCTACCTGGCGGCGGCGGGCGCGCCCCTGACGCCAATCGACCTGACGCGACATCAGTGTCTCAGCGTCTCGTCCGGACAAGCCGAGCCTTGGGTCCTGCGTCGCGGGGAGGAGCGGGCGGAGATCCCCGTCCGAGGTCCGGTTCAAGCGAACGCCCCCGGCATCATTCTGCGTCTGGCCGCCGGAGGGCTCGGGATAGCCGCGGCCGACGAGGTGATGGCGTCGGCCTACCTGGCGCGCGGAGAGCTGGTCACCGTCCTGCCCGACTGGTCGATCCGCCCGGTCCCGATCCATGCCGTGACCGCGACCAAGGTCTATCCGGTCAAGACCCGGCTGTTTCTCGAGTTCGTCCAGGCGGCGCTGAAGGGGTTTGGCGCCCCCGCCTGATCGCGCGCCGCGACGGGCCGCCGGGGCCTTTGCTCGGCCGACGTCAACAAGTCGTCATACTTTAAACGTATAGAAGAAAACATCTCATTTGCATTTCTTATATGCCTGTTCGCAAGGGGGCTTCGCGAATGGCGCATCGCAAACGGGACCCGGCCTCGCACAACTCTGCCCTGATCCGCCCGCTCTTGGGGCCTTCAGGTCGTTAGCCCACCGGTGATCGCCGGGGGGAGGGGACGGCGCGCGCCTTGAGCGGGCGTCGGGACACAATCAACGGAGTCACCCATGTTCAACCCGCCATCGCGCCTGAAGCTCGCGGCCCTGACCGGCGTCAGCCTATTCGCGCTCGCCGTCGTTCCGGCCGCTCGAGCTCAGACGACGAATAATCAGGCTCAGAAAAACCAGGCTGAACCCACCGACGCCGTCAGCGCGGTGGTCGTCACCGGCCAGCGCCTGTCGACCGTGAACTCGATCCAGGAGCAGAAGAAGGCCACCGGCGTCGTGAACGTCATCTCGGCCGACGACCTGGGCAAGCTGCCCGACGCCAACGTGGCAGACGCCCTGGCGCGCATCCCGGGCGTCAACGTCGTCGTCAACCAGGAGACCGGCGAGGGCGAGTACGTCTCCATTCGCGGCCTGGCCAGCACCTACAACGCCTATTCGATCAACGGCACCCGCGTGGCCTTGACCGACGCCAGCTCGCGCAAGATGTCGATGACGGTGCTGCCGCCCAACGGCCTGAAGGCGATCGCGGTCTATAAGACCCTGACGCCGGACCTGGACGGCGACGCCATCGGCGGCGCGGTCAACTTCGTCACCCCGACCGCCTTCGACTTCCGCAAGCCCACCCTGCGCGTCTTCGCCTCCTACGGCCTCAACGACCGCGCCAAGAAGGACGACGAGCCGGCCGGCAGCGGCCAGATCCAGGTCGACCTCGCGCGCAAGTTCGCCGACGATCGTCTGGGCCTGTTCGGCTCGATCTATTACGGCAAGAGCCACTACACCAACGAAGAGACCGAAAACGACGGCGAGTGGGAGCCCTATCGCTGGCGCAAGAACTCGACCGAGACGATCGACAGCCGCTCGATGTACCTGCCGGGCATCGACCTGGACTTCCGTCGGGGCGAGCAGAAGCGCTTCGGCGGCAACTTCTCGATCGACTATCACGTCGATCATCACGAGTTCTATGTTCGTGGCCAGTACGCCAAGCTGAACCGCAAGGGCACGAACGACTATACCGACGAGCGCAGCCGCACGACCGCGCGTCTGACCCAGGTCAACCTGGAAGACACGACCCTGCTGCAGCCCGAGCAGATGATCATCGGCAAGGACCCGGTGAAGGGCAATATCTACGGCTACACCCTGTCCCAGATCGTCGACGCGGATAAGGACGGCCTCATCACCGACGCCGACCGCAAGTCCAGCAAGTCGTACTGGTCGCTGTTTGGCCGTTCGGGCGTCTGGAACCCCAAGGCTTTCCAGTTCGCCCGCACCTTCGAGACCCAGGATCAGGAGTCGTCGCTCTATACGATCAACGCGGGCGGTCACAGCCGCTTCGAGCGCCTGACGGTCGACTACGACCTCAGCTACTCGTACGGCGAGAAGGGCACGCCGCTCTACTACGGCATCGGCTACAACTGCGACCGGTGCTCGACCGACCCGATGTTCACCTCGACCGGCATCCTGTGGTCGTCGGCCGATCCGCGCTTCCCGCTGGCGCAACTCCCGGCCTACGCCGCCAATGTCGACCGCCGCGACGACCTGCTGCCGTTCGACGGCGCGTCGATGAACAAGGACAAGCAGTCCGACGCCCGCACCGCGCTGAAGGTCGACGCCCGCTACGAAACGAGCGGTCTGGTCGATTACGTCAAGGGCGGCTTCAAATACCTGAAGTCGGAACGCGAATACGACTCCACGCCTATCTGGGAAGGCGACCTCTCCGGCACGCCGCTGAACGGCAAGTCGCTGGCCGGGTCCGGTCTGGTCGAGCGTCAGCTCGATGGCTTGTTCAAGGACCGCTACTATTACGGTTCGATCCTCAGCCGTGACCGCGTCGTCGCCGCCCTGACCGCCGCGCGCGCGGCCAATCCGGTCACCTACTCGACCGCCGACCTCAATCGCGACGACAAGAAGGGCTCGGAAACCATCTATGCCGGCTATGCCCTGGCCCACGTCCGCTCGGGCGACCTCGAGGTCATCACCGGCGCCCGGGTCGAGCACACCAAGGTGGAAACCACGGCGTGGATCGACGACGGCTCCAAATCGGGCTTCGGCAAGACCAGCCGCGACTACACCAATTTCCTGCCGAGCTTCACCGCCGTCTATCGGCAGGGCCAGAAGCTGATCTATCGCGGCGCCGTCTGGACCAGCTTCTCGCGGCCCGAATACGCCAACATCTCGCGCGGCGAGAGCGTGACCCGCGATCCGGCGACCAAGGAAATCATCGCCATCAGCCGCGGCAATCCGGACCTCAAGCCCGGCGAGTCGCTCAATTTCGACCTTTCGGCGGAATACTATCCGGATCGTTCCAGCCTGGTGTCGATCGGCGTTTTCCACAAGAAGATCAAGAACTTCATCTTCACCAACGGCCGTTCGGTCAATGCCGACACCAAGGAAGGCACGATCACCATCACTCAGCCGCAAAACGGCGAGAAGGCGACCCTGACGGGCGTGGAACTGAACCTGATCAAGTCGTTCGACGGCCTGGGGGCCCCGTTCGACGGCTTCGGCGTCGAGGCCAATATCACCTCGCAGACCTCGTCGGCGGAGACCGGCCTCGACTATCGCCGCGGCCATCCGATCTCGTTCCTGCAGGCGCCGGACCTGATCTACAACACCTCGCTGACCTACCAGAAGTACGGCATCGAGGCCAAGCTCAGCTACCAGTATCAAGGGGCCTATATCGAAGACACGCGGGACAACGCGGTCGACAAATGGGTTCAGCCCAACAAGTCGCTCGACCTGCACACCCGCTACAACATTCGCCCCGGCATGACGGTCGATTTCGACGTTCAGAACATCCTGGACGGTCACCGCTATTACACGACCAAGGGCAAGAACCCGAGCTACCAGAAGGACTACATGGAGCCCGGGCGTAACTTCATCCTGCGCGTCGCCTACGCCTACTGATTTCGGTTTATCCCTGACCTCGCCCTTCCGGCCCCGCCGGAAGGGCTCTTCTTTGGGCGGGGGGCAAGTGCCTGTTTCGCAAGGCAAAGCCTGTTTCGGTCCGGTGTCCTGATTTATATGCTCCGTCCGGCCCGTTCGAAGAGAGAATCATGACCGTTTCGCCTGACGACAGCGCCGAGCGTAGCCGCCGCCGCGAGACCGGCAGTCTTTCGATCGGGGCCCTGAAGGCCTTCGTCACCGTCGTCGACCAGGGCTCGTTCTCGCGCGCCGCCGCCGTGCTGGGCGTGTCGCAGCCCAACATCTCCAACCAGATCAACGCGCTGGAGCAGATCTGCGGGGTTCGCCTGCTGAACCGGCGCACCCAGAACCAGAACCTCACCGACGCCGGGCGCGAGCTCTATACGCGCGCGCGGCTGGTCATCAGCCGCGTCGACGACTTCGAGATGACCGCCAACCTGTTCAGCGGGTTGAAGCGCGGGCGCATGTCGATCGGCTTCTCGACGCCGCCGGCGGCCATGCAACTGATCAGTCAGTTCCGGCGCACCTATCCGGACATCGAGATCACCACCCGCCTTGGCAATACGCGGTCCCTCACCCAGGACGTGATGGAGTGCCGCGCCGACGTGGCGATCATCTCGCTGCTGGAGCCGGATCCGGTGCTGGCCTGCCATCTGGTGTTCGAACAGTCGCTGAACCTGATGGTGCCCGTCGACCATCCCTTCGCCCAGCGCGACCACATCGAGGCCCGCGAACTGGGCGGCCTGCCACTGGTGCTGCGGGAGGAGGGGTCGGTCACCCGCGCTCTGACCGAGATCGCGCTGGGCCGGGGCGCGGCCAGCGTCGAAAGGGGCTTCATCGTCGAGAGCCGCGAGGCGGTGAAGGAAGCCACGGCGCACGGCATCGGCTTCGGCTGCATTCTGGACGGCGAGACAGGACACGACGCCCGGCTCAAGGCGCTGCCGGTCCATGGCATGCCCCGAACGGGGGGCGTCTACATTGTCACCTTGCGGGAAAACATGGAAATTCCAGCGGTTTCCGCCTTTATCCGCCTTGCCGGCCTGCGGGGAAGCGCATAATAACTATATTAAATATCATCCGTAGATGGATTTAATATTTCTATGACAGCGCCTTCCGCCGCCGAGGCCTTGCATCAGGAAATCCGGGACATCTATCTGGGCAACGCCCGGCGTCCCTACGGCCTATATGGCATCAATCAGTTGCAGCACGCCTTGCAATCGGCCGCCCACGCCGAGGCCCAGGCCCTGTCGTCGTCCATGGTCATGGCCTGCCTGCTGCACGACGTCGGGCACATGATCCACGACCTGGGCGAGGCGCCGGCGGAAGACGGGGTCGACGACCTGCACGAGGCGCTGGGCGCGGCGTGGGCGGCCGAACGCTTTCCGCTCGCGGTCAGCGAACCGATCCGCCTGCATGTGGCCGCCAAGCGCTATCTGTGCAGCGTCGAGCCCGGCTACCAGGACGGCCTGTCCAAGGATTCCCGGATTTCCCTGGCGCTGCAGGGCGGCGTGATGGGCAATGCCGAGCAGATCGATTTCCTCAACGAGCGTTTCGCGGATCAGGCCATCGCCCTGCGGCGCATCGACGAGCTGGCCAAGGACAAGAACGCCGTCACCGACGAGCTCGAGGTCTTCCTGCGCCGTCATCTGGCGGCGGCCCTCGTCGCGGACGTCAGTCCCGCCTGATCGTCACACGATTATAGTAATTCAGAATTATAATTATATGCATATAATCTAGTGTTATAGATATCGGGGGCCGGATGACTTCCAGACTTACGCGCGGCCTGGCCCGGTCCGGGCCTGGGTGGGTGGCCGTCTACGCCCTCGCGGCGGCCTTCACGACCTACTTCTGCATGTACGCGTTCCGGAAGCCCTTCGCCGTGGCCAGCTATGCGGGCGTCTCGGGCTGGCCGTTCGCGATCGACTTCAAGATCGCCCTCGTGATCGCCCAGGTCATGGGCTACGCCCTGTCCAAGATGGTGGGCGTCAAGGTGGTCAGCGAGGCCAAGCCGCAGCGCCGGGCGCTGCTGATCGTGGGCTTCGTGCTCGCCTCCTGGCTGGCCCTGATCCTGTTCGCCGTCCTGCCCGCGCCGCTGAAGGTGGTCGCCATCTTCCTGAGCGGCCTGCCGCTGGGGATGATCTGGGGGCTGGTGTTCGGCTTTCTGGAGGGACGTCGCGCCACCGAATGGCTGGGCGCGGGTCTCTGCGTCAGCTTCATCGTCTCGTCGGGCGTGGTGAAGTCCGTCGGCCGGGCGCTGGTGGTGGATTACGGCGTGCCGGAGCTGTGGATGCCGGCGGCCACCGGCGCGCTGTTCCTGCCGCTGCTGGCCCTGTCGGTATGGATGCTGTCCCAGACCCCGCCGCCGGACGCCCGCGACGTGGCCGAGCGCATGGAGCGCCAGCCCATGTTCCGCGAGGAGCGGCGGGCCTTCTGGACCCGCGCGGGCCTGGGCCTGGCGCTGCTGATCGTCGCCTATGTCGTGCTGACGGCCCTGCGCGACTTCCGCGACAACTTCGCCGTCGAGCTGTGGGACGCGCTGGGCTATGGCGGCGAGCCGGCCATCTTCAGCCTCTCCGAGCTGCCGATCGCCGCGCTGATCCTGCCGCTGTTCGGCCTGACGGCGCTGATCCGCGACAATCGCCGCGCGGTGCTGGTCTATCACGTGATGATCATCGTCGGCGCGATCCTGGTCGCGCTGGCGACCCTGGCCTGGCAGGCGCATCTGCTGAGCCCGCTGTGGTGGATGATCGCCGTCGGGGCCGGGGTCTATCTCGGCTACATCCCGTATAACGCCGTCCTGGCCGACCGGCTGACCGCCGCGCTCGGCCTGCCGGGGAACGCGGCCTTCTTCATGTATCTGGCCGACGCCTCCGGCTACGGCGGCAGCGTCGCGCTGATGCTGCTGAAGAACTTCGGCCTGTCCCTGAGCTGGCTCGGCTTCTTCACCGGTCTCTGCTACGCGGCCGCCGCCATCGTGGGCGTCGCGACCATGGGCTCGGCCCTCTACTTCGCCCTGAAGGTCTTCCGCGAATGACCTCGACCCGCCGCCCCGTTTCCGCCGACCGCCGCCAGGTCCTGAAGGCGCTGGGCGCCGCGGGCCTGAGCGCCGCCACCCTGGCCACGCTGGAAAAGGCGATGGCCACCCCGGCCCACAACCGCACCGGCACGATCATGGACGTCGAGCACGTCGTGATCCTGATGCAGGAGAACCGGGCCTTCGACCACTATTTCGGCAGCTTCCCCGGCGTGCGCGGCCTGGGCGATCCGCGTCCCCTGCGCCTGCGCAACGGCCACACCGTCTGGCGCCAGCCCAGCGACCAGCATCCGGACGGCTATGTCCAGCCCTACTGGGCCGATTCCAAGAGCGCCAACGCCTATGTGGTCGACGGCGGCGATCAGGGGCACACGGCCGCGACGATCATCGTCAACGGCGGGCGGTTCGATCAGTGGGGCGTGTCGCGCCAGCTGCACAACCGCATGACCTACTACAAGGCCTCGGACCTGCCCTTCTACCACGCCCTGGCCTCGACCTTCACGATCCTGGACGCCTATCACTGCTCGACCCTGACCCAGACCTATCCCAACCGCCTGCACCTGTGGACCGGCTGCAACGGCGGCGGCCGGGTGGGCGGCGATCCGGTGATGAGCAATTACGGCGAGGACGAGACCCCCTCGGCCGACATGGCCACCGATCAGCCGATCAAGGCCTATGAGTGGACGACCTACGCCGAGCGTCTCGAAGCGGCGGGGGTGAGCTGGAAGGTCTACCAGGAATACGACAATTTCGGCGACAACATCCTGTCGGTGTTCAAGCCCTTCCGGCCCTGCGACAAGGCCTCCAACCTCTATAAACGCGGCCGGTCCTGGGTGTCCGAGCACAAGGACGGCCCCGATCGCACCCGCTCGGACGGCCAGCAGCTGGTCGAGGCCTTCCGCGCCGACATCGCCGCCGGCCGCCTGCCGCGGGTGTCGTGGATCGTCACCGCGGCGGCCCTGTCCGAGCACCCGAACTGGACGCCGGCCGACGGCGAGAACCTGACCGCCAAGCTGATCGAGGCGCTGGTCGACCATCCGGAGGTGTTCTCCAAGACCGTCTTCATCCTGAACTATGACGAGGCGGGCGGCCTGTTCGACCACATGCTGCCGCCGATGCCCGCCGCCGACGCCAGCCGCGGCCACAGCGGCGTCAGCGTGGCCGGCGAGTTCAAGGATTACGACAAGCATCCCCACCCCGGCGTGAGCGGCCCGCAGCCCCTGGGCCTGGGCATCCGCGTGCCGGCCATCGTCGTCTCGCCCTGGAGCCGGGGCGGCTATGTCTGCTCGCAGGTGTTCGACCACACCTCGACCCTGAAGTTCCTCGAAAAGCGCTTCGGGGTGAGGGAGCCGAACATCTCCGACTGGCGGCGCGCGGTGTCGGGCGACCTGACGTCGTGCTTCGACTTCAAGACCCCGAACGCCGACACGCGGGGCCTGGCCCTGCCGTCGACCGACGACTACGGCCAGCGCCTGGCCCACGCCGCGCGCCAGCCGGCCCTGAAGATCCCCGCGGTCCAGACCGCCGCCAGCCAGCCAGCCGTGCAAAGGCCCGCGCGGGCTTTGCCCTATCGCCTGGGCGCGGACCTGCGGCCCGAGGGGGAGGGCGTGCTGATCGACCTCGTCAACACCGGCGACCAGGCGGCGGTCTTCTCCGTCCACGATTACGCGCCCTACGGCCTGGGCGCGGCGTGGCACTACACGCTGGTCGCGGGCGAGCGCCACACGGCGGGGCATTGGAACGCGGCCGACAAGGAAGCCTATGACCTGGCCGTGCACGGCCCGAACGGCTTCTATCGCCACTTTCGCGGTCCGAAGCCCAAGGGCCTCGGCGTGCGGGTCGCGCTACGCGAGGCCCCGGAGGCCGGAAAGATCGTCCTGGACCTGCGGAACGACGCCTCGACGGAGGCGGCCCTCGGCCTCGCGATGGATCCGCGCTACCCCGTCGCGCCCGGCGCGGCGCGAACGCAGGCCATCGCCCTGAAGCCCGGCGAGCGGCGCGAGATCGCGCTCGATCTGACCGCCAGCGACCTGTGGTACGATCTCAGCCTGACCGACGCGGCGGGCGCCGACACGCTCTGGCGCTATGCCGGCCACGTCGAAACCGGCAGGCCCAGCCGCACCGATCCCGGCATTGGCGCGATGGTGCTGACGGCGTGATCGCCCGCGTTCGGCGCGAGCGATCGCGAGCCGCGCCGAACGCAAACTGTCACGAAGCCGTGCTAGCGGCGCGGCATGCTCGAGGCGCGTTGGTCATCGCAGGCGGTTTGTGATCCGTGGGGCTCGCGCTCATGACGGATCTGGCGAGCCTGCGGGCGCAGCGGCGCGATCTCTACCAGTTCATCGTGCGGCGCACGCGCGATCCGGCCGCCGCCGAGGATCTGGTGCAGGAGACCTTCGAGCGCCTGCTGGCCTATGAGCGCGCCCGTACGATCGCCGATCGGGCGGCGCTGGGCTATCGCATCGCGCTGAACCTGGTGCGCGATCACTTCCGGCGGGCCCAGCGGCGGCCGGCCGAGACGCTCGACGACGACATCCCCTGCGAAGCCCCCGCGCCGGAGCAGATCCTGATGCATCGCCAGAAGGTCGAGGTGTTCAGCAAGGCGCTGGACGCCATGCCGCCGCTTCGGCGGGACGTGTTCATCCGCCGGCGCCTGCATGGCCAGTCGTCGCGCCAGATCGCCGACGAACTCCGGCTGAGCGAGGCGGCGATCGACAAGCACGTGGCGAGGGCCTTGGAGCAGTTGCAGCGCGAGGTCGCCAAGGCTGAACGCCGGGCGGGAGGTCGCCGATGAGCCGCGCCCGCCGGGACGCCGCCGTCTGGGCGGCGCGTCGCCTCGACGCTCAACGGCGGGACGAGGCCGCCTTCGAGACCTGGAAAACGTCCGACCCGGCCCACCCCGGCGCCTTCGAGCAGGTGTGGGAGGTCAGCCAGGACCCGGCCCTGATCGAGGCCCTGAAGCTCAGCGAACAGCGCCGCGCGGCGCCGCGTCGCCCGGCCTGGCCGCTCGCGACGGTCGCGGCCGGCCTGGCCGCCTGCGTCCTGGCCCTGACCCTGGCCTGGCCGCGGCTCGAACTGATGACGGTGACCCCGCTGTTGCTGGAGACCTCGCCGGGCCAGCATCGCGACGTGACGCTGGCCGACGGCAGCAGGCTCACCCTGGATGGCGCGACGCGGTTGGAGGTTCGCCTGGCGCGTCACCAACGCGAGGTGCGGCTCGATCGAGGCGAGGCCTTCTTCGACGTGGCGCACGACGCGCGGCGGCCCTTCACGGTCAGGGCGCCCGAGGGCTCGGCCCGCGTGCTGGGAACGGCCTTCGACCTTGAGCGCGTTCAGGGACGACTTGAGCTGTCGGTACATCGTGGCCGCGTGCGGCTGGCGCCGGTCGGTCTGATCCACCGCACCGCCGACCTGACGGTGGGCCAAAGGGCGTTCGCCAAGGAAGGGCGTCTCTCGGTGATCCGGACCTTCGACCCCGCCGCCGACGACTGGCGCAGCGGCTGGCTGGAGACGGAGGGGCTGACCCTGGACCGTCTGGTCGAGCGCCTGAACCGGACATCGCCGAAGCCGATCGTCATCGGCGACCCGGCCCTGGGCCGTCAGCGTGTAGCCGGGCGTTTCCGTCTCGACGATCCCGACGCGCTGGTGCGCAATCTGGCGCTGATGCACGGCTTCACCGTCCGTCAGTCGGCGGAGGGTCTGGTCCTGGCGCGCTGAGCGCGTCGCCGAAACTTCACAAAATTCCCTGTCCGAGTCTTGCGCCCTCCAGCGTCTTCCCGGCCGAAGCCGGCGACCACGCCGGACGAAATCGGGGATGACATGATGACTTCGAAGACCTGGATCCCGCGCGGCGCCGTCTCGGCCCTGGCGCTGCTGGCCGCGAGCTCGGCCGTCGCCGCGCCGGCCGAGCAGCCGACCCTGGCCATTCCGGCCGGCGACCTGGCCTCGGCCCTGCCGAATTTCTCGCGCGCCACCGGGCTGCAGGTCATGGCCGATCCGGCCCTGCTGACCGGCAAGCACACCGACGGGGTCCACGGCCGTTTCGACGCCGAGCGCGGCCTGACCCAGCTGCTGCGCGGCACGGGTCTGACTTTCATGCGCAGCGGCGGCGCGGCCATCCTGCGCCCCGCGGCCCAGAAGATCTCGACCGCCCGCGCGCCCGCCGCCGCCGCCGTCGCCGCTCGCGCCGAGACCGCCGCCGCCCCGATCGAAGCGCCCGCGACCGTGGACGCGGTCGTCGTCAACGGCTTCGCCAATTCGCTGACCCGGGCGCTGTCGGAAAAGCGCAAGGCGGCGAACGTCGTCGACGCCATCTCGGCCGAGGACATCGGCAAGTTCCCGTCCAACAACATCGCCGAAGCCCTTCAACGCGTGCCGGGCGTCGCCATCACCCGCGACCGGGGCGAGGGCCTGTTCGTGCGCGTCCGGGGCCTTGGTCCCAACTTCCAGATCGTGACCCTGAACGGCCGCAGCGCCGCGGTGAACGAGAACATGCGCGACAGCGGCCAGAGCGGCCGTCAGTTCCGCTTCGACACCCTGCCGTCGGAACTGGTGGCGGGCGTCGAGGTCGGCAAGACGCCGCTGGCCTCGCTGGACGAGGGCGCGATCGGCGGCGTCGTCGACATCCGCACCTTTCGCCCGCTAGACCTGGGCCGCAGCACCCTGGCCCTGTCGGCCACCGGCAGCCGTCCCGAACTGGCGGACAAGACCGATCCGCGCGTGTCGGGCCTGGCCAGCTGGACCAACGCCGCGGGCACCTTCGGCGTCTTGGCGGCGGCGGTCTATGACGAGCGCACCCTGCGCCAGGACCGCGTCACGGGCGTGGGCTGGAGCTATCCGAACGCCAGCACCACCCTGGGCAAGAGCCTGCTCGCTCAAGGCGTGACCCTGTACGCGACCAACATCCGCCCGACGCTGGAGCGCGAGAATCGCAAGCGCAAGGGTCTGGTGCTTTCCGCCCAATACCGTCCCAGCGAGGCGACGGAAATCACGCTCGACGGCAGCTACACCAAGCTGGACGACCACTATGACGAACTGACCTATTCGGTCGATCCGGACCTCTCGACCCTGGTCGCCGGCTCCGCCGTGATCAAGGACGGCGTCATGACGGGCGGCACGGCCAACGCCAACAGCCAGATCGGCCACGAGGTCAGCGACCTCGCCCACGACAACATGATGGTCGCCGGCAAGATCCGTCAGAAGCTGGACGCATGGACGTTCACCGGCGATCTGGCCTATGCCCGCGCCTATTCGGAGACCTCCAAGCCGATCACCCGCACCCGCTTGCAGGGCGCGATGGGGCAGGCGGCGTTCAATCTGCCCAAGGCCGGCGAAGCGCTGCCCCAGGTCAAGCTGCTGACGGCCGACCTGAACAACCCCTCCCTGTTGCCGTTCCGCCGAATTGAGTGGCGCATCAACAACGCGACGGACGACGAGACCGCGCTCCAGTTCGACGCCGAGCGTCCCGTGAGCTTCGGCCCGGTCAGCCGGCTCCAGTTCGGGGTCAAATACCGGGAGCGCTCGCGATCCTATAATCGCGCGGACATCAACTATACGACCAACCTGACGGGCAAGTTCTTCGGGGCGGACTATTTCGACCCGTTCCCGGTGAGCAACTTCCTGGGCGGCGCCTCCGCCGGCCTGCCGACGGCCTGGGCCGTGCCGGATCCGGCCGCGTTCTGGGCCGTGCGCGATCCGAACCAGAAGGGCACCGCCCGCGCCGACCAGCGCAACTCGTATCGCGTGTCCGAGAAGATCGCCGCCGGCTATGCCCTTGGCGACATCGATACGACCCTGTTCGGCGCGGCCCTGCGCGGGCAGGTCGGCGCGCGGGTGGCTCAGACCAAGCAGGTCTCGTCCGGCTATGCCGACAACGGCACGGCGGCGCTGCCGGTCCGTTTCGAGAAGACCTATACGGACGTCCTGCCGACGGCCAACTTCGCCCTGGAGCTCACGAACCGCCTGCAGGCCCACGTGGCCGCCGCCAAGGTGATCACCCACCCGTCCTTGGCCGACCTGGCCCCGCGCCTGACGCTCAACTCCGGGACCCTGCTGACCGCCGTCGGCGGCAATCCGCTGCTGAAGCCGTTCGAGGCCTGGCAGTATGACGCGACCCTGGAATGGTACTTCGCCCCGGGCAGCGCCCTGATCGGCGGCGCCTTCTACAAGGACATCACGACCTTCGTTTACAGCCAGAACACCAACATCGTCATCGACGGCCAGACCTATGTGCTGACCTCGCCGACCAATGGCGGCAAGGCGACGATCAAGGGCGTCGAGCTGGCCTATCAGCACCTGTTCAAGAGCCTGCCGGCTCCGTTCGATGGTCTGGGCGTCTTGGCCAACTACACCTACACCGACACCGAGGCGACCTATTCGCCGACCCTGCGGGACGAGATGGTCAATGTCGCCAAGAACAGCTTCAACCTGACCGGCTTCTACGAGAAGGGGCGCTTCGCGGCCCGGGCCAGCTACAGCTGGGTCGACGACGTGCTGCAGGACGTCGGCGGCGCCGGGCTCTCGGCTCTGAACGACAAGGCGTTCGGCTCGCTGGACGCCAGCATCAGCTACAAGATCACGCCCCGGATCACGGCGGCGATCGAGGGCCAGAACCTGACCGACGCCTCCCAATGGCAGTTCGTCAAGGGCGGCTGGTTCGGCGGCTACACGCGCTATGGCCGCACGGTGAGCTTCGGCCTGCGCGCCCGCTTCTAAGCGACTTCAGCCTATCCGCCTTGGCCCGCGCGCGCGTCGCGCGGGCCTTTGTTTTTGGACGTTTGCGTCCGCGCGAAAGCGCGGCCTTAAAGTGGCCTGACCACTCTTTGCAAATTGACAGGCCAATCCGGATTGGCCATGGATGGACGAGCCAGGCGGACGGGCGGCCAGCGCTTTAATGAACAATAAGAACGGGTAGGAAGATCAATGACCTGGCGCTCGGCGCGGCTGCGCATCCTCCTGCTGGTGATCGTCGGCACGATCATCAACTACATCGCGCGCAATTCGCTGGGCGTGCTGGCGCCGCAACTGAAACAGCACTTGGCGATCACGACCGAGCAATACAGCTATGTCGTCGGCGCCTTCCAACTGGCCTATACGGTGATGCAGCCGATCGCGGGCCTGCTGATCGACAAGATTGGCCTGACCGCCGGCTTCGCCCTGTTCGCCCTGGCCTGGAGCCTGGCCAACATGGCGCACGGCGCGGCCCGAGGCTGGCTGTCGCTGGCGGCGTTTCGCGGCATGCTGGGCATGGCCGAGGCGGCCGCGATCCCCGCCGGCATGAAGTCGATCGGCGAGTGGTTCCCCGACCGCGAGCGCTCCGTCGCCGTCGGCTGGTTCAACGCCGGCACCTCGCTGGGCGCCGTGATCGCTCCGGTGCTGGTGGCCCTGGTGGCCAAGACCTGGGGCTGGCAGTCGGCCTTCGTGGTCACGGGCGCGATCGGCGTGGTGTTCGCCGGCGTCTGGTGGCGGTTCTATCGCTCGCCGACTCAGGCCTCGTACGTCTCGACCGAGGAACTGGCTCAGATCCAGGCGGGCCAGCGTCCGGTTCCGGCCAGCGCCGTCACCCTGCGCGCCATCGCCGCGACCCCGCGCTTCTGGGCCATCGCCGTGCCGCGTTTCCTGGCCGAGCCGGCCTGGCAGACCTTCTCGTTCTGGATCCCGCTGTATCTGGCCAAGGAGCGGGGCATGGATCTGACCCACATCGCCCTGTTCGCCTGGATGCCGTTCCTGGCCGCCGACGCCGGCGGCATCCTGGGCGGCTATCTGGCGCCGCTGCTGCAGAAATGGCGCGGCCTGTCCCTGGAAGGCTCGCGCATCGCCGGCATCACCCTGGGCGCGGTGCTGATGATCGCGCCGGGCTTCGTCGGCCTGGTCGGCCATCCGATGGCGGCCATCGCGCTCCTGGCCATCGGGGGCTTCGCCCACCAGGTGATCTCGGTGTTGATCAACACCCTGTCGGCGGACGTCTTCCCCAAGGGCGACATCGCCAAGGCCAATGGCCTGGTCGGCATGGCCGGCTGGACCGGCGGGCTGCTGTTCTCGCTGGCGATCGGGCAGCTGGCCGACAAGATCGGCTTCGCGCCGCTGTTCGCGTGCCTGGGCGTCTTCGATCTGCTGGGCGCGGCCTGGCTGTTCGCCATGCGCCGCCATCTCGTCGTCAAGGAAGCCTGACCATGCGCAAAGCCAGCCTGGCCAAGCCGCCGCTCTTCGCCCTGGCCGAGCGCGAGGGACCCCGGGTCACCCTGCGCGCCGACACCGGCGCCGTGGCCCATGTCTTCGTCCTGGAGGAGGACGTGGTCCGCGTCCTGCTGCTGGCGAACGGAGAGGTGACCTCGCCGCCGAGCTGGACGATCGCGCCAGGGCAAAGCGACATCGCCGAGCCGGGCCGCGACCGGATGGACGTCTCGGGCTTTTCCGCCCCCGCCTTCACGTTGGACGAGGCGGACGGGGTCCTGGTCGTCGCCACCGGGCGTCTGCGTCTGGAGATCACCCTGGCCGGCCTCTTCTGTCGCTGGTCGCAGGCGGGCGCGGACGGCTGGCGCGTCATCGCCGAGGACCGCCCGACCCAGGCCTATAACTTCGGCTGGTGGGACGAGGGCGTCTATCACTACGTCAAGCGCCAGCCGGGCGAGCGCTATTACGGCCTGGGCGAGCGGGCCGGGGCGATGGACCGCGCCGGGCGGCGCTTCCGCCTGACGAATCTGGACCCGATGGGCTACGACGCCTCGGCCGACGATCCGCTCTACAAGTCGATCCCCTACGTCCTGGTGGTCGACGCCGAGGGCGCGGCGCACGGGGTGTTCTACGACACCATGGCCGACCCGGTGTTCGACTTCGGGCACGAGCACGACAACTACCACCCCCACTATCGGTACATGCGGGCCCAGGGCGGCGATCTCGACTACTACATGATCGCCGGACCCGACGCCCGAGAGGTCACGCGGCGCTACACCTGGCTGACGGGGCGGCCGGCGCTGATGCCGCGCTGGGCCGTGGGCTATTCCGGCTCGACCATGACCTACACCGACGCGCCGAACGCCCAGGAGCGCATGGGCGAGTTCATCGCCGGCGTGGAGCGTCACGACATCCCGTGCGAGTCGTTCCACCTGTCGTCGGGCTACACCTCGATCGGCGACAAGCGCTACGTCTTCCACTGGAACCGCGACAAGTTCCCGGACGTGGAAGGTTTCGTGCGGGGCTATGCCGAGGCCGGTGTCCAGCTGGTCCCGAACATCAAGCCGGCCCTGCTGGTCAATCACCCGCGCTACGACGAGCTGGCCGCCAAGGGCTGGTTCGTGCGCGACGCCGACGGCGATCCGATCGTCTGCCAGTTCTGGGACGAGGTCGGCAGCTATGTCGATTTCACCCACCCCGAGGCCGCCGCCTGGTGGCGCGCCCAGGTGACCGAGCAGCTGTTGGCCCACGGCATGCGCTCGACCTGGAACGACAACAACGAGTACGAGATCTGGGACCAGCGGTCGCGCATCCACGGCTTTGGCCAGCCGCGCGCGGCGGCGGGCGAGCGCCCGGTCCAGACCCTCCTGATGATGCGCGCCAGCCGCGCGGCCCAGATCGCCTATCGCCCGGACGAGCGCCCTTACGTCGTCACGCGCTCCGGCATGGCCGGCATGCAGCGCTACGCCCAGACCTGGTCTGGCGACAATTACACCGCCTGGAAGACCCTGCGCTTCAATCAGAAGATGGGCCTGGGCCTGGCGCTGTCGGGGGTCTCGAACACCGGCCACGACATCGGCGGCTTCGCGGGACCCGCGCCGGAGCCGGAACTGCTGCTGCGCTGGGTGCAGGCCGGGATCGTGATGCCGCGCTTCTCGATCCACAGCTGGAACACCGACCGCACCGTCAACGAGCCCTGGATGTATCCTGAGGCGACGCCGGCCATCGTCGGCATGATGAAGCTGCGGCGGGCGCTGCAGCCGCTGCTGCACGAGCTCTTGTGGCGTCACCACGCGGACTACGAGCCGGTGACCCGGCCGCTCTGGCTGGATTTCCCGGACGATCCGAAGGCCTGGGACGATGGCGACACCTACCTGCTGGGTCCGGACCTGCTGGTCGCCCCGGCGCTGGACCAGGGCGTCGAGACCGTGCGCGCCTATCTGCCGGCCGGCGCGACCTGGCGCGATCTGCGCGACGATAAGGTTTATGCGGGCGGCGCGGAGCACGACCTCGCCGCGCCGCTGGAAGGCCTCCCGCCGATGCTCGTCCGTGAAGGCGCGGGCGTGTTCCTTGATGTCGCCCCGGCGGGCTTCGTCGCCGCGCCGCCCGAGCCGGCGGTGCTGCTCTATCCGCCGACGAGCGGGGCGATGGCCTGGCGCGGCTTCGACGAGGCCGACGCCGGCTGGCGCGATCCGGACGCGCCGCAGGGCTGGCGCGTGACCGTCGAGGCCGGCGCCGAGGTTCTGGAGGTCACGGCCACCTGGGTCGGCGAGGTCCCGCCGCCGGCCAAGGCGCTGAAGCTCGTCCTGCCCGCCGCCGAGACCCGGACCGTGGTCCTGAACGGTAAGGCCGTGACTCCTAGCCTCGACGAGGTGCTGGGCGTGTCTCGCGGCGTGCTTACCTGGAGCTTGTGAAGCCCTCCTCGTGTCATCCCGGAAGCCTCGAAGAGGCTATCCGGGACCCAGGGGCCACAAGCGCGGCGTTACCGCACCCCTGGGTCCCGGCTATACGCTTCGCTTCGGCCGGGATGACACAATAGGTTTGCCTACGGCGCGAACTTCATCGCCTTGAGCCACAGCGCGTACTGGTCGAACCAGGCGTCGCTGGTCGTGCCGTGCGGCTGTGAGGCGAAGCCGTGGCCGCCGGCGCTGTAGAGATGCAGCTCCACCGAGCCGCCGGCGCGCCGCCAGTTGTGGATCAGGCTGAGATCCTGCGATCGGAAGAAGCGGTCGTCGGCCGCCAGGGCCGCGAACAGCGGCGGGGCGTTGGCGGGAACCGTGCTCGACTCCGTGGGGCCATAGATCATGCCGGCGAAGTCGGGCCGCGCGTCGGCGGCGTTGGCCTGCAGCGCGCCCAGCGTCGTCATCGCGCCGGCCGAGAAGCCGAGAATGCCGACCCGGGCGGGATCGACGCCCCAGTCGCGGGCGTGCGCGCGGACGGCGCGGATCGCCGCCTGGGCGTCGGCCACGGCATAGGGGATCTGCCGCGCGCGTTCCTCGGCGCCTTCGCCGCGCTGGAAGGTGGCGGCCAGGGCGGCCTTGAAGCCGTCGAAGCTGTCGGGCAGCGGCAGGGTCCGGTACTTCAGGATGAAGACCCGCACGCCCAGCGGGCTCAGGCGCTTGGCGACGTCGTAGCCTTCGTTGTCCATGGCCAGGAACTGGTAGCCGCCGCCGGGGATCAGGATCACGGCGGGCGCGGCCCGGTCGGCGGGCGGTCCGCCCGGCATCAGGGTCAGGGTCGGGCGCGAGACGTTGTAGACGAGGCGCTGCTTCGGATCCTGCTGGGCCCAGGCCTCGCGCGCCGGGTTGGCCAGCGGCGTCGCCACGGGCAGGGCGAAGGTCGGCGGCTCCTTCGGCGTCGGGATCGCGGTGACGCCATTGACCCATTCGCCAGGCGCGGCGTGGGCGCCGAGGGCGAGCAGACACGCCGACGCGCCGGCCACGAGGCCCAGCAGGCGGCGGGAGAGGGCGTTGTTCATGCGGGTCTCCTGATTTGGCGGGGATAAAAGAAGGCTTTGCTCACGTTGAGTGTGGCGGCGGGGCCGAATGGAAATCCTCGTCCCCCCCGGGTCCGGCGGCGCCGGCCCGAGGACATGCTTCGACAAGCTCAGGATGAGGATTTTGCGCCAGCGGAGCCGACAGTTGTCCTCACCCTGAGCCTGTCGAAGGGCGAAGACAGCCAAAAAAAGGGGGAGCAGGCATGGCCCGCTCCCCATCGCAGGGTCGTTCGGGGAGGAACGAGTCCTAGAACTTGGTGTCGACCTTGACGCCGAAATAGCGGTCGCTTTCGCGCGACAGGATCTGGGTCACCAGGTGGACGCCATACGAGCCGAAGCCGTCGGCGATGCCCGACACGAAGTGCTCGTTGAACAGGTTGTTGACGAAGACCGTGGCCTTGACGTTGCCGCGTTCCACCGCCGCCGAGGCGTTCAGCAGGCCATAGGCCTTCTGCTCGGCCAACGGGTTGCCCAGCAGGTCGAAATTGACCTTGCTCTGGTACTGATAGTTGACCGTGAACACGCCCTTCAGATCGCTGGCCAGGTCACGCGTGACCGTGCCGCCCAGATTGATCTTGAACTTCGGGCTGTTGGGCAGCTGGGTGTTCGAGCGATCCTGGACGTTGCCCAGGCCCGGCGGGTTCACCGACGGCGCGCAGCCGACGCCGGTCGCCGCCTGGCCCGGATAGCAGGCCGCGTTCGGGAACGAGACCACCTTGGCGTCGGTATAGGCGGCCGAGGCGTCCAGGCGCAGCCATTCGACCGGCATCGCCTGGGCTTCGACTTCCAGGCCCTTGGTGCGCAGCTTGCCGACGTTGTTCAGCTTCTGCTGCAGCGCGCCGTTGATGTACTGCGACGACTGGGCCTGGAAGTTGTTGTAGTCGGTCAGGAAGGCCGCGACGTTCAGCTGGACGCGGTTGTCGAAGAAGCGGCTCTTGATGCCGCCTTCGTACGAGGTCGACTTCTCGGGTTGCACCGGGTTCTGGGTGCGCAGCGGGGTGTAGCCGGACGAGATGTCGTAGGCGAAGCCCTTGTAGCCGGTGGCGACGCTGGCGTAGCCCGACACGCGCGGCGCCAGTTCCTGGTTCAGCGACAGCTTCCAGGTGGCGACGGTGTCGGTGTTGGTGCCGGCGCACAGCTGGCTGCCCGCGCCGCAGGTGCCGATGCTGGTCGGCGAGGTATAGACGGTGGCCGTCGGCAGCAGGTTGACGAAGCTGTCCTCGATACGCTCCTTGTTCAGACGGACCGCGCCGCTGACCGTGGTGTTGGTCGGGAACTTGTAGTCGACGCCGGCGAAGGCCGCGATGCTGCGGGTGCTCTGCCAGCCGCTCCACTTGGCCAGGATCAGAGCCGGGCCGCGCTGGAACTCACGCGTGGTCTTGGCGTCGGCGTAGAAGGCGCCGAGCACGTAGGACAGCGGACCCTCGCCCTTCGAGGTCAGGCGCACTTCCTGGGTGAACGACTTGGCGTGATACGGACCGGAATTGCTGACGCCGGCGCCCGGCGAGATCGGGTTGGTGACGTTCGGCGCCGCGCCGTTGACCGCCAGATCGGTGCCGTCGACATCGGCCGAGAAGTTGTACTTCCAGTCCTGGTACGAGGTGACCGAGATCAGGCTGGCGAAGCCGAGATCATAGGCGAGCTTGCCGCTGAAGCTGGCCTGCTTGTTGTCGTTGAAGGCGTCGTTGTCGACCCGGACCTTGCGGTTGTCCGCGCCGGGGGTGATGCCGACCAGGGCGGGCGCGATCGGCACGCCGTTGTACTTCGGGATCACCGGCGTGGTGGCCCCGGCGGGGATGTAGTTCAGGTCGATGAAGCGCAGCGGCGCCGCCGTGCCGTTCGACTTGGACTTGGCGTAGGAGCCGTTCAGCGACAGCACCAGCTTGTCGGTCAGGTCCGAGCGCAGCTTGGCGCGCACGCCGTAAGAGGTGTTGTCGTTCAGCCTGTGGCCGTTGCTCAGGTTGTCGACGTTGCCGTCCCAGTGGCTGTAGTAGGCGCCCAGGCGGAAGCCGGTCTTGTCGCTGATCGGACCCGAGATCGCGCCGTCGGCCTTGTAGCCGTGATCGGTGGTGGCGGTGGCCGAGGCGTGGCCGCTGAACGCGACCGAAGGATCCTTGGTGACGATGTTGATGGCGCCGGCGCTGGCGTTCTTGCCGAACAGCGTGCCTTGCGGGCCGCGCAGCACCTCGATGCGCTCGACATCCGACAGGTTGTCGAAGGCCTGGGCCTGCTGCACCACCGGCACGTCGTCGATGATGACCGCCACCGACGGCTCGACGCCGATCGAGAAGGCGTAGGTGCCGATGCCGCGCAGGATGATGGCGTTGTTCGGCGCGGCCGTGCTCTGCGTCAGGGTCAGCGAGGCGGCGGCGCGGGTCAGGTCGCTGAACTCGGCGATGCGCTGGTTCTGGATCGTCTCGCCGGTCAAGGCGGTGACGGCGACCGGCACGCTCTGCAGATTGGCCGAGCGCTTGGTGGCGGTGACGACGACCTCGGCGAGGCCGGTGACCTCGTTCTTCTGCTGCGCCGCGGCCAGGCTGGGCGCCGCCAGGACGCTCGCGGCCGCGCCCGCGAGCAGGATCATCTTGTACATGTTACCCTCCCTAAGTCTTTGATTTTAGTTTATTTAAGCTTTGCTATATCTTTAGCCGCAACTGGTCAAGCCAATCCGCAAAGTGGCTGAACAGTTTTCGACGGTGTCGTATTTCTGTCTCATGCGGCGTGCGCCTGAGGCTGATAGAGAGTCCGGGCGACGGCGTCGCGCCATCCCTCCAGACAGCGCGCGCGCGCCGGCGGCGTCATCGCGGGATCGAAGCGCCGGTCGAGACGCCAGCTTCGGGCGATCGTGTCGAGGTCGGGCCAGAGCCCCGCGCCCAGGCCGGCCAGGAAGGCGGCGCCCAGGGCGGTGGTCTCGATATTGACGGGGCGCTCGACGGGGGCGTCGATGATGTCGGCCAGGAAGGCGCAGAGCCAGGCGTTGGCCGCCATGCCGCCATCCACCCGCAGGGCGCTGGGACGCGAGGCGCCGTCGGCGAACATCGCCGCGATCAGGTCGTGGGTCTGGAACGCCACCGACTCCAGCGCCGCCCGCGCCACGTGGGCGGCCGAGGTGTCGAGGGTCAGGCCGTGGATCAGGCCTCGGGCCTGCGGGTCCCAGTAGGGCGCGCCCAGGCCGACGAAGGCCGGCACCATGTAGACCCCGTGGCCGTCCGGCACCTGGGTGGCCATGCTCGAGGTGTCGGAGGCCCGCACGATCAGGCCCATCTGGTCGCGCAGCCACTTGATGGCCGCGCCGGCCACGAAGATCGAGCCTTCCAGCGCATAGACCGGCTGGCCGCCCAGGCGGTAGGCGACCGTGGTCAGCAGGCGGGTGTTCGAGGCCACCGCGCGCGTTCCGGTGTTCATCAGCATGAAGCAGCCGGTGCCGTAGGTCGCCTTGACCATGCCCTCGCCGAAGCACGCCTGGCCGATCAGCGCCGCCTGCTGGTCGCCGGCCATGCCGCGGATCGGCACGGGGACGCCGAACAGCTCGGCCGCCGTCTGGCCGAAGTCGCCGCAGTTGTCGCGCACCTCCGGCAGCAGCGAGGCGGGGATGTCGAACAGGCGCAGCAGGTCCTCGTCCCAGACCTGGCGGTGGATGTCGAACAGCAGTGTCCGCGAGGCGTTGGTCGCGTCGGTGGCGTGGACGGCGCCGCCGGTCAGGCGCCAGAGCAGGAAGCTGTCGATCGTGCCGAAGGCCAGCTCGCCGCGCCCGGCCGCGTCGCGCGCGCCCGGGACATGGTCGAGGATCCAGGCCAGCTTGCTGGCCGAGAAATAGGGGTCCAAACGCAGGCCGGTCCGCGCCTGGATCAGCGCCTCGTGGCCCGCGCGCTTCAGCGCCTCGCACTGTTCGGTGGTGCGGCGGTCCTGCCAGACGATGGCCGGATGGATGGCCTGGCCGGTGCGGCGATCCCAGACCACCACGGTCTCGCGCTGGTTGGCGATGCCGATGGCGGCGAGGGCTTCGGCGGCGACGCCGGCCGCCGCGACCGCGGCGCGGGCGGTGTCCACGACGTCGCGCCAGATGGTCTCGGGATCGTGCTCCACCCAGCCCAGGTTCGGATAGCTCTGGGCGAACTCGCGTTGATCCAGCCCCGCCACCGCGCCCTGGTCGTCGAAGACGATGGCGCGCGTGCTGGTCGTGCCCTGGTCGATCGCCAGGATGTAGCGGCCGGCGCTCATGCTTCCAGCGCCTTCATCGCGGGCGCGTCGGCCTTGCCGGCCAGATAGGCCTCGAGCCGGGCGACCGCCTCGCGCGGCAGATGCAAGCCGAGCTTGCTGCGGCGATAGAGGATGTCCTCGGCCGTGCGGGCCCATTCCTCGGCGACCAGATAGTCGACCTCGGCGGCGTAAAGCCCCGCGCCGAAGGCCTCGCCGAGATCCTTGGGGCTCGTCGCGCCGGCCATGAACCGCCGCGCGCGCGTCCCGTAGGAGCGCGCCAGGCGCAGCGCCAGGTCGTCGGCGAGGAACGGGAACTCCGCGCGCAGCGCCTGGGCGAGGGCGCGCTGGTCCAGGTTCGGCACGTCGCCGCCGGGCAGGACGGCGCCGCGCGTCCAGGACGGTCCGGCGTGGGGGAAGAAGGTCGCCAGCCGATCCAGCGCGTGGTCGGCCAGGCGGCGATAGGTGGTGATCTTGCCGCCGAACACCGACAGCACCGGCGCGGCGCCCTCCGGCGCGTCGACCTCCAGCACATAGTCGCGCGTCACGGCCGAGGCGTCGTCGGCCTGGTCGTCGAACAGCGGGCGCACGCCGGCATAGCTCCAGACCACGTCGTCTGGCGTGGTGGGACGGGTGAAGTAGCGATTGAGGCTCTCGCACAGATAGTCGACCTCGGCGTCCGAGATCCGGGCCGGTCCCGGCGCGGCGTCCCAGGCGACGTCGGTGGTGCCCACCAGGGTGAAGCGATCCTCGTAGGGGATGGCGAACACGATCCGGCGGTCGGGGTTCTGCAGCATGTAGGCGTGATCGCCCTCGAACAATCGGGGCACCACGATGTGGCTGCCCTTGATCAGCCGGGTCCCGCTGCCGCCGGCCACCTTCAGGGCGCCGCCCAGCACCTCGGACACCCAGGGGCCGGCCGCGTTGACGATGGCCCGGGCGCGGACCTTCCTGGCCGGCCCGTTCTCGGGCTCGAGCAGCGCCTCCCAGGATGCGCCGCTGCGGCGGGCCGAGACCAGCTTGGTTCGGGTCTCGATCTGGGCGCCGCGCGCGCGCGCGTCCAGGGCGTTCAGGGTCACCAGCCGCGCGTCGTCGACCCAGCAGTCCGAATAGACGAAGGCCTTGCGGTAGTCGGGCCGCAGCGACGCGCCCTCCAGCGCGCCCTTCAGGTCGAGGCCGCGCGAGCCGGGGAGGCGACGACGGCCGCCCAGATGGTCGTAGAGAAACAGGCCCAGCCGCACCAGCCAGGCGGGGCGAGTGGCGTGAGCGTGGGGCAGCACGAAGCGCAGCGGCCAGATGATGTGCGGGGCCATGGCCAGCAGCGTCTCGCGCTCCTCGAGCGCTTCGCGGACCAGCCGGAACTCATAATATTCGAGATAGCGAAGGCCGCCGTGCACCAGCTTGGTGCTGGCCGAGGACGTGGCGCTCGCCAGGTCGTTCTGTTCGACCAGCAGCACCGACAGCCCGCGACCCGCCGCGTCACGGGCCACGCCCGCGCCGTTGACGCCGCCGCCGACCACCAGAAGGTCGAACTCCATCCTCACGCTCCTCCCTTATTTTGCGATCTCGTTAGCGCATTGGGCTTCAATTCGCAAATTCGAAATCAAAAAGCGAAACCAAACGTGAAAAGGCGCGCGCGAATGCGAAAGCAACGCGCGAGCGCGCTGGTCAAAGACTCCGCCGACGCGCTAAGCGGAGGGGGGAGGTGCGTTGATGGCCGTCGAGCAGCGTCACGAGGCGATTCTGGGGCTCGCCCGCAAGAGCGGTCGGGTGACGGTCGAGGCCTTGGCCGACCAGCTCCAGGTGTCGCGCCAGACGATCCGCAAGGATCTCAACGACCTCTGCGATCAGGGCCTGCTCAATCGCGTCCACGGCGGCGCGGTGATCGCGGCCGGCGGGGTCGACAATCTGGAGTACGAGGCGCGGCGCGTGCTGGCGCGAGAGGCCAAGGAGGCCATCGGCGCCGCCGCCGCGGCGCTGATCCCCGAAAAGGCCTCGCTGTTCATCAATATCGGCACGACGACCGAGGAGGTGGCCAAGGCCCTGCAAGGGCGCACGGGCCTGCTGGTCATCACCAACAACCTCAATGTCGTCGACATCCTGGCCGCCTCGCCCGGCATCGAGGTGATCGTCGTGGGCGGCCGGGTCCGCAGCGCCGACCGCGCCTCGGTCGGGGCCTTCGCCGTCGACTTCATTCGCAACTTCAAGGTCGATTTCGCCGTCATCGGAGCCTCGGCCATGGACGAGGACGGCTCGCTGCTCGATTTCGACATCAACGAGGTGCAGGTCTCGCAGACGATCATCCACAGCTCGCGGCGGGTGATCCTGGTCGCCGACAGCCAGAAGCTGGGCCGGCCCGCGCCGGTCCGGATCGGACATATCGGCGACGTCCACGTCTTCGTGACGGATCGCCTGGACAGTCCCACCCTGGCGGCGCGCTGCGAGGCCCAGGGCGTGCGGGTGATCGAGACGGGCGCGGCCAGCGCCTGAGGACCGCGCTCTAGCCGGGGTCCGACGCGGCGAGCTCGACGGCGATCGCCCTCAAGGCTCGGACCACGGCGCTGCGTCGGCGGTCCCGCTGGCAGACGAGATAACCGCGCAGGGGCTGCTCTCGCACCAGGCCCGACAGCGGGCGATAGACGATGCGCGGATCCGGGGGGCACTCCGACGAGAAGAACACGGCGACCCCCAGGCCCAAGGCGACGGCCTCGCGGATCGTCTCGCGGCTTTGCAGCTCCAGGGTCTCGCGCGGCTCGACGCCGGCCGCGCCCAGGGCCTGTTCGGTGAAGGCGCGGGTCTTGGAGGTGGCCTCGCGGACCAGCAGCGTCTCCTCGGCCAGCCGGTCGATCGGCGCCGTCTCAAGGGCCGCCAGCGGATGGCCGTTCGGCAGGACGACGACCAGGCGGTCCGTATAAAGGGGATCGTAGGTGAACTGGCCGTCGGCCGGGGGATCGCTGGCCACCGCCGCGTCGATCTCGGCGTCCGCCAGCCAGCGCATGGTCTCGCGCGAATTGCCCATCCTGGCCTGGACGAGGGTCTTGGGGCTGATCGCCTTGAAGCGGGCGATGACCCGGGCGACCTGCGGCGGACAGTCGCCGCCGATCCGCAAGGTCCCGCCGTCCAGGCTGACGGCCTCGCCCAGCATGTCGTCGACATCCGCAGCGGCCGAGAACAGCCGCTCGGTCAGGGTGAACAGGTCCTGGCCGGCCGCGGTCAGCTTCAGCGGCGACCGCCGGTTCTCGAACAGATTGACGCCGTGCCGCGCCTCCAGCGCCTTCAGCTGCTGGGACAGGGTCGGCTGGGCGAGGTTGAGGCGGCGCGCGGCGCGGGTGACGCTGCCTTCGAGCGCGATCGCGTGGAAGGCGCGCAGATGCTGATAGTTGGCGGCCATGGTGGAGCTTTCCCATAGGCGCGCGGTATGACGCCGCCGTGAACCTCGATGATCGCCGCCGCGCCCATAGGTCCGGCCTATGCCCCCCATCCATCCAAACACTTTGCCTCGGCCCTGCCCGGCGCTGCATCGTGGCGAATGTGGACGCCGATGGCGGCGCCGATCCCGGTCAAGGACGACGAGGGTGGAACAGCAATTCGATCTGGCCGTGGTCGGGGCGGGTATCGTGGGCCTGGCCCACGCCCTGGCCGCCGCGCGCCTTGGCAAGCGGGTGGTGGTCATCGACCGCGACGCCCAGGCCAACGGCGCGTCCGTCCGCAATTTCGGTTTCGTAACGGTCACCGGGCAGGCGCGGGGCGAGGTGTGGCGGCGCGCGCGGCGCTCCGCCCAGGTCTGGGACGAGATCGCCGGTCCGGCCGGGATCGCGGTGTTGCAGCGCGGCCTGACCATGGTCGCCCGCCGGCCCGAGGCCCGCGACGTGCTGCGGGCCTTTCTCGACACCGAGATGGCGCAGGGCTGCGCTTGGCGCGAGGCCGACGACCTGGCCGACCGGATGCCCCGGCGCGGCGCGGTCTTGGGCGCCCTGACCAGTTCCGTCGATCTGCGCGTGGAGTCTCGCACCGCGATCCCGCGCCTCGCGACGTGGCTGGAGGCGGCCCACGGCGTCACGTTCCGGCGCGGCGTGGCCGTTACCGATGTCGAGACCGGCCGGGTGGAGACCTCGGCGGGCGCGGCGCGGGCCGACGCGATCATCGTCTGCCCCGGCGACGACCTGACGACCCTGTTCCCCGACAGCTTCGCCCGCGCCGAGGTGACGCGCTGCAAGCTCCAGATGCTGCGCCTGGCCGATCCGGGCTGGCGGCTGCCTTCGCCGGTGATGTCCGATCTGGGGCTCGTGCGCTATCTCGGCTATGCCGAGCTGCCGCAGGCCGGCGCGCTGCGGGCGCGGCTCGAGGCCGAGCAGGGCGAGCATCTGGCGCACGGCGTCCATCTGATCGTCACCCAGAGCGCCGACGGCTCGCTGGTGGTCGGCGACAGCCACCACTACGCCGCCACGCCCGATCCGTTCGCGCGCGAGGATGTCGACGCCCTGATCCTCGACGAATTCGCCCGGGTCTTCGGCCAGGCGCCGCCGCCGGTGGTGGAGCGCTGGACCGGCACCTACGCCTCGGCGGCCAGCCACAGCCTGGTCGAGGCCCCGCTGCCGCGCGTGCGCCTGGTGACCGTGACCAGCGGCACCGGCGCCTCGACCGCCTTCGGCCTCGCCGAGGAGGTGATCGCCGGCCTCTATGACCTGCCCCGCCAAGGAGCCGCCGCATGACCCGTAGTTCCATTGAGGCCGTCGTCTTCGACTGGGCCGGCACGATGATCGACTTCGGCTGTCGCGCGCCCGTCGTGGCCCTGCGCGACGTCTTCGCGGACGCCGGGGTCGAGATCTCGGAAGCCGAGGCCCGCGCCGATATGGGCAAGGCCAAGAAGGACCATATCCGGTCCCTGCTGGCCATGCCGCGCGTCGCCGACCTCTGGCGCGCCCGCCACGGCGCGGCCTCGACCGAGGCCGATGTCGACCGGCTTCACGACGCCGTCGAGCCGATGATGCGGGCCGCCGCCCGCGAGTGCGCGCGCCTGATCCCCGGCGCCGCCGAGCTCGCCGCCGACCTGCGGGCGCGCGGCGTCGGCATCGGGTCCTCGACGGGCTATACGCGCGCCATGATGGCCGACATCCTGCCGCTGGCGGCCGAGCAGGGCTACGCGCCCGACGTGGTGGTCTGCGCGGGCGAGACGGCCGCCGGGCGGCCCTCGCCTCTGATGATGTGGAAGGCCCTGGTCGAGCTCGGCGCCTGGCCGGCGCGGGCGTGCGTCAAGGTCGACGACGCGGTGGTCGGGATCGCCGAGGGGCTGGAGGTCGGCGCCTGGACCGTGGGCCTCTCGGCCTCGGGCAATGGCGTCGGCCTGGACGCCGAGAGCCTGGCGGCCTTGCCCGTCGAGGAGCGGGCGGCGCGGGTCGAGGCCTCCGCCAAAGCCCTGCGCGAGGCCGGCGCGCACTACGTCGTGGAGAGCGTGGCGGACCTGGGTCCAGTGCTCGCCGACATCGAGGCGCGCATCGCGCGCGGCGAGCGCCCCTGACGCGGCGTTCGACCTTTCGCGCGCCCCATTCCGGCGGGGCCATGATTTGCGCGCCCAGGACGCTGACGTTACGATAGGTGTGAAGGAGCAAGCCCGTCTTGTCCAGGACCAAGGGCGCCAAGGACCTCGATCATGAGGTCAAGCGCAAGGAGCTGTTGGAGAAGATGACCCTGCGCCTGGTGGCGCGGGCGGGCGAGCGCGTGAGCTTTCGCGACCTGGCGGCGGCTGCCGGCGCCTCGCCCCCGACCTTGCGGCATTATTTCGGCGACCGGCGCGCCGTGCTCGACGCGGTGCTGGCCGAATGCCTGCGCCGGGGGCGGCTGGGACTGGACGCCCAGCGCGAGACCGACCTGCCCTTCGCCGAGTCCATCCGGGCCTATGCGCGCGGCCTGGTGAATGCATTGCGGGCCGAGAAGTCGGTGCGCCTGGGCGATGTCTTCGCGCTCAGCCTGGCGGAAGGGCTGATCGATCCCGCCTACGGCCGTCCGGCTCTGGAGCACATCGTCGAGCCGACCTTGCAGGCGCTGGAGGCGCGGCTCGCCCTGCACATCGCGCGGGGCGAGATGCGCGCCGACGCCGATCCGCGGATGGCCGCGCTGCAACTGGTGTCGCCGCTGCTGCTGGCCTGTCTGCACCAGGACCAGCTGGCGGGCGCCGACCTGCGCGTCCTTGATGTCGAGACGCTGATCAACACGGCCTGCGACGTCTTCGTGCGGGCCTTCGCCATCGCGCCCGCCGCGAGCCCCCGCCCCGCCGGGGCCGCGAGAGCCTTGGCTGCGGCAAATACGTAGCCTCCTTTCTTTATACCAATTGGTACATTAAATTCCCGGCGATCGGTTCGATCGAAGGGAAGGCTTCGCATGGCTGTGGTCGAGGGCGAGAACCAAGGCGCCGCGCTGGCGAGCACCATGAGCGTGCTGGGCGCGTTGGGTCTGGCGCCTTTCGTCGCGCCGCCGCTGGCGGTGTTCGCCGGACTGATCGCCCCGCCGGTGGCCTGGGTGGCCCAGGCCGCTTACGCCTCGGCGATCCTGGCCTTTCTCGCCGGCACCCGCGCCGCCCACGCCGCCTTGGGACCTCATGCGGACAGGACGTCGCTGCTGATTTCGATGCTCCCGCCGCTGGTCGGCTTCGCGGCGGCCGCCGTGGTCGCTCGCGACAGCGCGGGCCTTGGCGCTGTCCTGGGCTTGCTCGCCCTGGCCTTGGCGCTGGCCCTGCACGGCGTCTGGGACGTCACGGCGGCCGCGCTTCCGGACTGGTATCGGAGGCTGCGCGCGCCGCTGACGGTCGTGGCCTGCGGGGCGCTGCTGCTCGGCGCCTGGGGCGCGGGGCTGGTCGCGTGACGTCGCGCGTCGCCGTCGTCGTCGGGGCTAGCGGAGGCCTTGGCCGAGCGCTGTTGACTCGCCTGGCCGCCGAACCCGGACGCGCGTTCGTCGTCGGCGTCGGCCGCCGGCGCCCCGCCGATTGGCCCAGCGCGCCGCGCACGCCCTTCATCGAGGCCGACCTGTTGGACGAGACGGCGCTGGCGGCCCTGGCCGAAACCCTCTCGGGGATGGGCGTGGTCGATCTGATCCTGATCGCCACGGGCCTGCTGCACGAGGACGGCGTCACGCCGGAAAAGACCATGCGGGCGATCGGCGCCGAGACCCTGTGCCGGCTGTTCGAGGTCAATGCGATCCTGCCCAGCCTGGTGGCCAAGCATCTGGCCCCGCTGCTGCCTCGCGACGAGGCCAGCGTCCTGGCCGCGCTTTCGGCGCGGGTCGGCAGCATCGGCGACAACCGTCTGGGCGGCTGGCACGCCTACCGCGCCAGCAAGGCGGCGCTGAACATGATTTTCCGCTGCCAGGCGCTGGAGCTTCGCCGCGAGCGCCCCCGCGCGGTGTGCGTCGTGCTGCACCCGGGCACCGTGGCCACGGCGCTCAGCGCCCCGTTCGCCAAGTCCTCCCGCGCGATGATCAGCGCCGACGACGCCGCGGAGCGGCTGCTGAAGGTCCTGGCCCGTCTGGAGCCCGCCGATAGCGGCGAGTTCTTCGCCTATGACGGCGAGCGCATCCCTTGGTGACCCGCCCGTGTTCTCCCCCTCCGCCAACCGCATGAGACGCCCAGAATGCTGATCCCCGGCGATGTCGCCCGCGCCGTGCGCCGGACGACCACGACCTTCGTGCTGAACTGGATCGACGCGCGCCAGCGCGCGCTCGACCTGGACCCGCTGGAGTTCCTGATCTTCCACACCATCGCCGCCGCCAACCTGCAGCATCTGCCGCTGAGCCGGCGCGCGGCGCTCGACGATCCGGAAGTCGACGCCGAGCGTCGTCCGGTGTCGATCGAGGGCGTGGCCGCCGCGCTGAACGTGCCGGGCGAGACCGTTCGTCGCCGCCTGCGAGCCCTCGCCGAGCGGCGGCTGATCGACCGGATGGGTCAGATCGAGGACGAGGACGGCGAACGCAGCGGCGTCAGCGCCGGCCTGGCCGTCGACCTTCCGGCGCTCGAAACGCCGCCGCTGCGACGGGCGCTGGATCTTGAGCTGTCGCAGCTGTGGCGGCTGTTGTTGTCGCTGGAGGCGCTGGGCGTGATCCGCATCAACCGCGACCACATCGCCCGGGCCGCTTGAAGCGCGCCTACAGCGAGAGCCGCGTGGTCCGCGCCACGGGCGTGGCGGTCTGGACCGGGTTCTCGCCATCCCGGCCCCACTGATAGGCGACGACGGTGATCACGAGCGGGCCGGCGGTCAGGGCGGGAGGCTCGGTCAGAACCAGGCGATCCCGCGGGTCCACATAGGCCGGTCCCTCCTTGACATAGTAGCGCACCGGCAGGCCGCTGGAGGCCGTGGCCTTCAAAGGCGTGGGCGCCGCCCCGCGCCGCAGCTCGGGCAGGGGCGGGAAGCTGATCGTCTGGGCCAGACCCGAGGCCCGTCGCGTGGGAATGCGGATCAGCACCGGCTGGACGACGGGCCTGTAGCGGTCGTCGCCGGGATGCTCGGCGAGAATGATGACCTTGTCGATATTGTCCTCGGCCCGGCTGAAGCGGATCCGAAAGCGATCGGGACCGACCTGCGCGCAGCTCCAGCCCCAGCCGGCGACCCGCAGGCGCACGGCGGACGAGTCGGGGATGCGCGGCGGTTCCGCCTGACCGGCGGCCGGCGGCTCGACCAGTCGCTCAACCCGCAGCGAAAAGCTTTCCCCGTCCGCGTCCGGCTCGAAGGCCAGCTCGGGCAGTTTCCCATCTAGGGCGGGAACCAGCCGGCCATGCTGGCGAAAGCCAAGCCATTGCGGCGCGCGTTCGCGACCCTCGGCGAACCGCGCGAGCCCTCGCGCCAACCGGGCGTCGAAGACTCGCATCGCCTCGTCGGGCGGGCCTTGGTAGAGGGGCGCGGGCGCGGGCTCGAACCGTTGAGGCGCGCGCGTGTCGACCAGCCAGAACCTGTCCGGCGGAACCGAGCGAAACGCCGAACCCACGCCCGAGCGAGCCGGCAGGCGGGCTCGCGCCGCCGCGGCGATGAAGTCGGCGGCGTAGCGCGAGAGATCTTGCGACCACTCGAAATGACCGCTGCCGGTCTTGGTCAGGCCGATCGCCGCCGCGCCGGGATGGGCCGCGCCGTAGGCCGCCATCTGGCGAGCCGTGGCGTCGAGGTCGCCGAGCTTGTAGGCCGCGCCCAACTCGAAGATCTCGGCCCCGACCTGGAGGATCGGCGTGTCCTTCAGCGATGCTTCCGGATCCCAGGCGGGCGGCCGTCCCAGGCCGGCCTTGGCGCTGATGATCGCCAGGACGCGCTCGGGCCGCCAGTAGGCGGGATTGAAGGCGAAGCCCTGGGAGGCGGAATGGCCGATCGTCACGAGCGGCGCCGTCGCGACCTCGTCATAGCCCGACACCCGCGCCAGGGCGGCCAGCGAGGCTTCCAGAACCTCGTGATCGCGGGTGACCGCGTCATAGACGAAGCGGTTGCCCCAGTTGCGGTTGAACCAGACCAGCGCCATCGACTCGCGCGCGGCCAGTTCGCGGATCACTGGGTCCTCGAGGAACATCTTCTCGATGACGATGGTCTGGCCGATGATCACCGCGCGGACGCGCCGCGCTCGCGGAGGGATCCACAGATAGGCGTTGGCCTTTCGGCCGGGGACGTCGACGCGAAACGGCCAGACCGACTGGCCGTCGAAGCCCGGCAGTTCGGGCGCGGCCCCGGGCGCGTCGCCGATGGGGAAGGGAGCGGCGCGCGCGGGGAAGCTCTCGCCCGGCGTCACGGCCAGCGAGGCCGCGCCGGCCCCGATCAGCCATCGGCGTCGGTCGAGGCGCGGCCCGCTCATGGCTTGGCCGGGGCGATGGGCTCCTCGAACGGCGTCGCGGGCAGGTTCCGCCGATTATAGAGATTGATGATCGGCGAGTCGGCCCAGGCGTAGCGGACGAAGCTCGGCGAGAAGCCTTGCGGGACCGCCAGCAGCACCTCCGACTTGTCGACGCGGGCGTCGGCGAACCGGCAGCGACGGGCGGCGTCGCACAGCTCGAAGCTGGCGGGCGTGTTGGCGCTGTAGACGACGAGGCCGTCCTCGGCGGCGTCGAACGTGACCGCCACCGTGTCGCCGCGCCGCTCGACCTTGATCGGGGCGGGGCTGGCGGCGGCGACGGGGCGTCCATAGGCGAGCCGTAGGGTCTGGTCCGCCACGCGGGTCGCCACGTCGCGCTTGTTGACGGGGTGGACGTCGTTGATCTCGCCCAGATCGATGGTGACGGCCAGGGCGGCGTTTCCGTCGTTCAGCACCGTCTTGCGCTGCGCCTCGCGCAGTTCGGCCCAGGCCGAGTTCATCGGCTTGTCCGAGCGCGCGTGCCAGTTGGGCAGTTGCACGACGACGAAGGGCAGGGGGCGCTGGAAGCCGGCGCGCCAGCTCTCCAGCAGAGCCGGCAGGGTCCCCGCGTAGTCGGCCGCCTTCGAGGCGTTCTGCTCGCCCTGGTACCAGAGCACCGCCTTCAGGCCGTAGGGCTGCAGCGGGGCGATCATGCCGTTGAAGAGATTGGTCACGCCCCGGCCCGGCTCCCAGGGCGCGCGGGGCGGCGCGCCGGTGTCGGCCAGCGGCGCGGCGATCTTGTAGCGCCACGGACCGGCGATGGAGACGTCGCCCGCGGCCGTGGTCAGCTTGGCGTCCTTGCCGCCTTTCCAGCCGCCGGCGCCGTAGCTGCCCGTGACGCGCAGGGCGATCAGATTGTCGCCGGCCTTCAGGACGCCGCGCGGGACGCGGTAGCGCCGCTCGCGGTCGCCCTCGTCGCTGCCGACCCAGACGCCGTTGACGAAGGTGGCGTCCATGTCGGTCAGCCGCCCCAGCAGGAGCGTCGCCTCGCCCTGGGCCTGTTCCGCCGTCAGGGTGATCCGCCGGCGCAGCCAGATCGTGCCGTCGAAGTCGCGCAGCGCGGCGTCGCCGGCGCCCTGCCAGCGGCCGTCCAGCGTGATCTGTCCCCAGTCGGCGTCGTCGAAGGCCGGTTGACGCCAAGCGGCCGTCTCCAGGGTCTTGCGGGTCTTCCACCACGGCTCGATCATGTCGCGCAGCGCGGCCTGGCCCAGGGCGGGATCCTTGGCGTAGGCGGCGTACATCGCCAGGTCCTTGGCCTTTTGACCGGTGGCGCCCAGGGCCTCGGCGCTCAGCCAGTCCTCGATCGGCGAGCCGCCGACCGAGGCGTTGATCAGGCCGATCGGGGTCTTCAGCGTCTCGCGCAGTTGCCGGCCGGCCAGCAGGCAGACCGCCGAGAATTCCGGGACCGTCGAAGGATCGGCGATCGTCCAGCGGGCGGAGGCCGGTAGGGCGCTGGCCGGCTTCAGCGCGCCGGTCTTCTCGACCGAGAGCAGGCGGACGCCCGGATCGGCCGCACGAGACAAGTCCTTGCCGGGGCTGAGCATCGACCTCAGCGGGAAGGCCATGTTCGATTGACCCGAGCACAACAGCACGTCGCCGACCAGGACGTCCCGCACGGTTTGGGTCTCGGCGCCGGCGGTGACCTGCAGCTCGTACGGTCCCCCCGCCGGGATCGCCGGAAGGTTCGCGCGCCACCGCCCGTCGGCGCCGGCGACGGCTTGGGCCTCGACGCCGTTCAGGCGGATGCCGACCTTGGCGCCGGGCGCGGCCTTGCCCCAGACGGGGATGGGGCCGTCGCGCTGCACCACGGCGTGATCTTGGAACACGGGGGCCAGCAAGGGCTCGGCGCGAGCTTGGGCCGATAGCGCGATCGCGAGGCCCGCGCCCAGCATCAACGACAGCTTCCTCATCGCCGGCTTCCTTTCGTCGCGGTGTGGGTCAGGTCTTCCAGGCTGTCGGCGGTGAGGTCCGCCAGCCGATTGGCGCCGGTCAGCGCCATGGCCACGCGCATCTCGGCGGCCAGCAGTCTCAGGACGTCGGCGACGCCGGCCTGGCCGCGCGCCGCCAGGGCGTAGACCCAGGCTCGGCCGATCAGGACGCTATCGGCGCCGCGGGCCAGCATGCGGACCACGTCGAGGCCCGAGCGCACGCCGCCGTCCGCCAGAACGGTGGCGTCGCCGGCCACGGCCTCCGCGACCCTGGGCAGGGCCGCGACCGAGGACAGGACGCCGTCCAGCTGCCGGCCGCCGTGGTTGGACACCACCACGCCGTCCGCGCCGCAGCGGATCGCCTCGCGCGCGTCGTCGGGATCGAGGATGCCCTTGACGATCAAGGGGCCGCGCCATTGGCTCCGGACCCATTCCAGATCCCGCCAGGTGACGCTGGGGTCGAAATTGTCGCGCATCCAGGCGAAGAAGTCCTCGATGCCGGTCTTGCCCTTCAGCACCGGGGCGACATTGCCCAGGCTGTGCGGGCCGCCGCGCAGGCCGACGTCATAGGCCCAGCCGGGACGGACCATCGCCTGGGCGAACCGCCGCGCCGCGCCGCCGAGGCCGGGCGCGCCGGCCAGGCCCGAGCGGTAGTCGCGATAGCGCGTGCCGGGCACCGGCATGTCGACGGTGAAGACCAGAGCGCCGCACTCGGCCTCGGCGGCCTTGCGCAACAGGTCCGCCATGAAGGCGCGGTCGCGGATCATGTAGAGCTGGAACCAGAACGGCGCCCCGCTGGCGCGGCGAACTTCCTCGATCGAGCAGGCCGACACGGTCGAGAGCGTGAACGGCACGCCCGCCTCCAGGGCCGCGCGCTGGGCCTGGACCTCGCCGCGACGCGCGTAGAGGCCTGACAAGCCGACCGGGGCCAGCGCCACCGGCAGCTTCACGGATTGTCCGAACAGGTCGCCGCTGAGATCGATGCCCGAGACGTCGCGCATGACCCGCTGCCGCAGGGCGATGGCCTGCAAGTCCTCGCGGTTTCGCCGCAGGGTGAGTTCGTCGTAAGAGCCGCCGTCCAGATATTCGAACAGGAAATGCGGCAGGCGCGCCTGGGCCAGGGCGCGGTAGTCGCTGATCGAGGCCGCTTTCATGGGAGCCACCTTTTGGCGATGTCGCGCACCGTCGCCTCAAGTCCGTCCGCGCGCGCGAAGTCGGGCGGGGTGAAGTCGAAGGCGCGCGGCTGGTAAAAACTGGAGGCGCCGGGACGCTCGGCCAGCGCCTCATAGTCGCGCCAGGCCGTTTCGTAGGCCGCCACGGCGGCCGTCAAGCCGATTTTATCGTCGAGGCGGCCAATGCGCCCGGCCCGCTGGCCGATCAGCATCACGCGCCAGCCCGCGGCGATCGCCTGGTGCAGTCGCAGCCCGTGCTCGCACGAGTCGCGCAGGAAGCCTTGATCCGCCGGATCGGGGAGGGCGACCTGATCGGCCAGGGCGACGATCTCGCGCCATTGGTCCACGGCCAGGTCCTTTTCCGCCAGCACGCCGTCGGTCAGGTCCTGACGGTCGATGCGGTCGAGATCGGCGTTCAGCGCGCACCACTTTTCTTCGTTGAGCGCGGCCCAGACGTCGGCGGGCGCGACGCCGCCCAGGAACTCGTCCCGCGTCCACCAGGGATTGACGGCGGTCAGCAGGCTCGACCGGCCGCGTAGCACCGCCGAGGCCGACAGCAGGCACAGACGCCGCAGCGCCGTGGTCGAGCGATCGTCCAGGCCCCACTGGTCGCGGCAGACCCGATCGAAGGCGGCGGCCTCGCCGGCCTCGGGCGCCTTGGACCAGGCCAGCAGAACGGCGGCGTTCAAGGCGCACCAGAACTCCCGCGCCGGACGCGGCCCGGCCCAGCCGCCGCCTCGGCTCCAGATCACCAGCCCGGCCAGCGGCGCCGTGCCGTCGAGCGCACCCAGGCCTCTGGGCGCGGGATCGCCGGCCCGCTCCTCGAAGCCGTCGATGACGCCTTGGGCGATATAGTTCGGGAAGACGCCCTTGCCCTCGTATTCACGTTGGCACTGGACCTCCACCCAGTGGGGGTGCCGTCCCAGGCCCAGGGTCGGGTTGAACCGGAAGCCGCGATGAAAGTCGCCGGCGGTGTGCTTGATGGCCAGGGACAGCCGCGGGTGCGGCGCGACCTGATCGGACATCCGCAGAAAGAGGTCCGGATCGGTGTGCACCCCGCCGAAGGCCCAGGTGCGGTAGATCACCTCCAGCCCGCGTTCGCAGAGACCCTCGCGCAGCAGGTTCAGCAACAGGGCGTGACGATCGGCGGCCGCCCAGGGCGCGGCGTCCGCCGCGCCGCCGTCGGCGGGATTGTTGCCCACGAAGTCCGGCGTGTTGTGCAGATAGGTCTCGCCGGTGCGGATCACGACGCCGCTCAGACCCGGAAAGCGGGCGACGATCTCGTCGGCCATGGCCCGGTGGACCGCCTGGGTGGCCGGACGCGACAGGTCGAAGCGCCCTCGCGCGTCGGTCATCGCCTCGCCGTGACGCTCCAGCACCGTCCGGGGCAACACGATCATGTCGGCCCAGACATAGGCCTTCAGGCCTTGGGCCCGGCGCGTGTCGATGAAGGCGCGGATGACCTCGGCGCGGGCGTCGGCGCGGGCGCGGGCCGCCGAGCCGGGGGGCGCGAGCGCCGGATCGAAGCCCTCGAAGGTCAGCGCCGTCTGCAAGAACCCGAAGTCATTGAGAACATCGCCCGCGAAGCCGAGCTCGGCCAGATGGGCCGGATCGCTGAACCGGGTCTCGATCGGCGGCTCGCCTGGCGTCTGGTGCACCAGGTTGAGCGCGGCCAGGGGCGGTCGATGGGCCGCCGACATGGTCAGGCCTGGCTCCGCAGCCAGGTCAGATAGAGCTCGAGCCAGACCCCGACCGGCTTGCTCAGCGCCCGGCGGTAGCCGAAGCCGTGGCCGCCGCGCGGGAAGACGTGCAGTTCCAGCGGGCGCTTGGCCTTCTGCAAGGCGGCGGCGAACATCAGGCTGTTCTCGACGGGCACGGCCGCATCGTCCTGGCAGGCGACGATGAAGGTCGGCGGCGTCGCGGCGCCGACCGCGTTCTGCAACGAGTAGCGGGCGGCGAGCTCGGGCGTCGGGGACGGGCCCAGGAGGTTGTCGCGCGAGCCGGCGTTGGCGAACGGCGGCTCCATCGCGATCACGGGGTAGACGAGGGCCAGTCCGGCCGGAGCCGCCGAGATCCGATCCGTCGCGTCCACCGGGGCGTAGGTCGATTGATCCGGCCACACGGCGAGGCTGGCGGCCAGGTGCCCGCCCGCCGACAGGCCCAGGACGCTGATCGCGTCGGCGACGCCCAGGCTCGCCGCACGGGCCTTGAACAGGCGCATGGCCCGCTGGGCGTCGGCGAGCGGAACCTCCGCGCGCTTGGTCCAGCCCTCGCCCGGCAGCCGGTACAGCAGGACGCCGACGGTGTAGCCGCGTTCGCGCAGCCAGTGGGCGATTTCCCAGCCCTCGCGGTCGACGCCGACGACCTTGTACGAGCCGCCCGGGATCAGCAGGATCGCCGCGCCGTTCGGGCGGAGCGGCTTGAACAGCGACAGGCGCGGACGGCTGATCCCCGAGGCCACGCGATCGTGGAAGGCCGCGTCGCCCATGTCCTTGATCGTCTCGGTCAAGGGCGTCGCGGGCGAGGGCAGGGCGCCGGCGGGCCACAGGTCGATGATCTCGTCCGGCTTCGGCCAGCCGCCGACCGTGTTGGTCTGGGCGCGCGCGGCGTCGGCGACCGAGGCGCTGGCCGTCGCGACCATGGCCGCCAGAACGCCTCGGCGGTTCATCGGCCCGGCTCCACGACCGTCGGCGGCGCGTAGGGGCGGCCGATCAGGGCGGAGATCGCGCGCAGCGCCTCCGGATCGGGCGGGGTCTGGGGCGCCGTGCGGCGCCGCTCGATCTCGGCCTGCAAAAGCGCGTAGCTGCGGCGCGTCAACGACATGCGCGAGGCGGTCCAGACGCCGCCGACCAGCAGCACGCCGATCATGCCGAACAGCGTCCAGACGATCGCCGCCTGGGTGTGGGGCGACTGGATCTTGGCGGAGGCGATGAAGCCCTGCGACTGCAGGACGAGGCCGACGGTCATCACGGCCAACGCCTGGGCGGCCTTGCGCACGAAGGTCATCACGCCGGCCAGGGCGCCGTCGCGCCGCTGGCCCGAGGCCGCCTCGTCGACGTCGCCCATGTAGGTGTAGAGGTTCCACGGGATGTAGGCGAGAGCGCCGCGGGCCAGGCCGGCGACGACCATGAGGCCGCCCAGCCAGAGCCACTTGTGCGGCGGCGCGACATAGAAGATCGCCAGCAGCGCCACCAGCGACACGCTCCACAGCGCCACCGACCAGCGATAGGTCGGGCTGGGCTGAAGGCGGCCGATCAGCGCCATGGCGGCCAGCACGCCCAGGAACTGCGCCGCCGATTGCAGGCCGACCAGGTTCGAGGTCGAGACCAGCGCGCCGCCCAGGCAGAACACCACGAAATACGGGAAGACGATGTTGAAGACGTCCAGCGACATGTAGGCCGCCAGGTACATGCCCAGATGCTGGCGGAAGGCGCGGATCCGCAGGGTGGACAGGATGTTCTTGTACAGCGCCACGATCGGATTGCCGGCCGGCGCGGCCTGGGCGTCCTCGGTCAGGGCCTCGCTCTCCCAGGTGCCGACCCAGGTGACGAACACGGCCAGCATGAAGACGCCGCTGAAGATCGCCCCCTGGATCAGGAAGGTCTGCGCGTTCTCCTTGCCCAGCAGCGCGACCAGCTGGCCCGGCAGCATGCCGGCCAGGAGGGTGGCGATCTGGCCGAACAGCAGGCGCACGCCCGACAGCCGCGACTTCTGGGTGAAGTCCCGCGTCATGGCCGGCGCCAGCGACTCGTAGGGGATGACGATGAAGGCGTAGACCAGATCGAACGCGATATAGGTGGCCAGGTAGTAGGCGTAGTGCTGGCCGGCGACCCACATCAGGGTAAAGATCGGCAGCAGCGGGATCGAGAACAGCAGGAAGAACCGGCGGCGGCCGAACCGTCGTCCCAGAGCCGTCTGGCCCCAGCGGTCCGAGATATGCCCGACGATCGGGCTGCTGAGGGCGTCGATCAGTCGCGAGATGGCGAAGATCGAGGCGGCCTCGGCCGCCGACAGGCCGCAGAACGTCGTGTAGAAGTAGAGCAGCCAGCCGGAAATCACGCCGATGGCCCCGGCGCCGATCATGTCGGTCGCGCCATAGGCCAGCACGTTGCCGAAGCGGATTTGCCGCACCATCGTGTTCCCTTCCCCGATTGTCTTTATCGCTAGGCCGCGGGCGGCCTAGAAGGTCTGGCGCAGGGCCTCGACCAGACAGAGGATGGCCAGGGACTGGCCGTACGGCATCGCGGTCAGCGGGATGTCGCGGTAGAACTGCAGCGTGTCGCCCATGCCGGTGCCGAACGAGGTCTGCAGCAGCTCGCCCTCGGGGCTGATGTTGCGGATCGTGGCCATCAGCGCGCGCCGGCCGACCTCGGCGTACTGGTCCGGCAGATAGCCCTTGCGCACACCCTTCAGAATGCCGGCGCCGAAGCCGGCCGTGGCCGAGGCCTCCAGATAGGACGAGGGGTCGTCCATCAGGGTGTGCCACATGCCGCTGCTATGCTGAAGGCGCGCCAGGGCCTCGACTTGTTTGACCAGCGTTTCTTGCAGGAACATCCGGATCGGATCCCCGGCGGGCAGGTCCAGCATCTCGATGATTTCCGGGATGGCGATGGTCACCCAGGCGTTGCCGCGCGCCCAGAGGGCCTCGGCGAAATGGTGGTAGCCGTCGAAGGTCCAGCCATGGAACCAGAGACCCGTCTTGCGGTCGGCCAGATACTTGATGTGCAACAGGAACTGCCGCAGCGCCTCGTTGACGTAGTCCTCGCGCCCGAACAGCAGGCCGATCTTGGCCAGCGGCAGCACGCTCATGAACAGCGTGTCGTCCCAGAGCTGCTGATAGTTGATGTTGCGGAAGACGATGTGCTGGAAGCCGTTTTCCTCGGTCCGAGGCAGGCCCTTCATCAGGTATTCGGCCCAGGACTCCAGGTGCGGATCAAGGTTGGACGCGCCGGACTTCTCGCGCACGAACGCCAGGGTCAGCATCGGCGCCATGCTGTTGATGTTCTTGCTGGGGGTGCCCCGCTCGAAGTGGTAGGCGAACCAGTCGTTGATCTTGGTCAGAGCGTCTTCCGAGCCGGTCAGCTCGTGATGCTTCCAAAGGCCATAGAGCGCGACGCCGTGCGTCCAATCCCAGCCGTGCCAGCTCTTGGTGTCGATCACCCGACCGTCGCCCAGCGGCTGCAGGAACTCGCCGCTGTTGTCCACGATGCTGACCAGCCGGTTCTCCAGGCGCACGATCAGGGATTCAAGCTCCGCCGGATTCACGGCCGCCCGCATCACGTCCCCAATGCTATCGCCGCCGTCAGCCATGCCTATTCCCTCCCGGATCAGCGGCTCGTTCGCGGCGCTTGGTTCGGCGCGGCGCGAGACGCTTGGTCAAGGAGGGGGTAAGCCCTCGCCCGGCGGGAGTCAATATCTGGTAAGGACTCTTTTTGGGGTCAATCTTCCGCGGCGATCCGGCGGATCAGCGCGTCACGGCGATTCCGGAAGTCCTTCAAGGTCCTGCGGACCAACGCCGCCTCGGCCTGCTCGAGAAGTCGTTCGACCAGAAGCGCGACGAGCGATTGCATCGCTCGGCGCGCCGCTGGCGGATCGCGCTGTTCCAGCGCGGCCAGCACCTCGGCATAGGCCGTCGACGGCGCGTAAGCCGGCAGCGCGTGCGGGTCCTGATCGTACTGGGCGGCGAGGGCCGCGTCCTGGTGGTCGAGCAAGCGACGCACCACCGTCTGAACCGCGACGTTGTGCGCGGCGCGCGCGACGATGAGGTGGAAGTCCCGTTCCGCGCCGCTGGCGTCGGCGCCGCCGCGCTCCAATGTCGAAACCAGGACCCGCAGATCGTCGAGATCCTGTTCCTCGGGCGCCACGGCGGCGAGGCCGGCGGCCTCGACCTCGAACACCAGGCGCGCCTCGGCGATGTCCGGAAGCTCGAATCGCGGGCGGTGTTCGACGATCGGCGGCTCGCGTTGGGTGACATAGACGCCCGAACCGTGTCGCGACTCGACCAGGCCCAGCACCTCCAGCGCGATCATCGCCTCGCGTATCGTCGGCCGACCCACGCCATACAGCTTGGCCAGTTCCTTCTCCGGCGGCAGTCGATCGTCGACCTTGTAGACGCGGGAAGAGATCTTGTTCGAGATATCGCGATAGACTTTCTGATAAGTCTTCTCGGCTTCAAGCTCTTCCATCATGGCGCGAGGCTGACCGTCTTCGAGATCTTGGTCTTCTTGCGGGAGATCGAGGGATGGCGGTCCGCGATGCCCCTGAATTTCTCGCTGATTTCCTCGCGCGCCTTGGTGATCAGCTCGGTTTCGGTGGCGTCCATGATTTCCGAGATCACGCGCGACAGGTGATCGCGCATCGCCTTGCGCGCCTGGGCCGGGTCGCGGGCGGCCAGGGCCGCCAGGATGCCGCCGTGCTCGCGCTCCTGCGGACGCCAGTCCGCGTTTCGCTTGCGCTCGTGCATGTGACGGCAGAGCGCGGACTGTTCGCCCATCGTCCAGAGGGTCTCGATCGCGTCGACCATCGAGGCGTTGCGCGAGCAGTTGGCGATCCCGACGTGAAAGGCGCGGTCCAGGGCGGGGGAGTGGTCGTTGCGACCGTTGAGGACCCCCAGCTGGTCGAGGATGGCGCTCAGCGACTCGATCTCCTCGTCGGTGATGTTGCGCGCGGCCAGGGCGGCGACCTCGCCCTCGAACAGGATTCGCGCTTCCAGCAGCTCGAACGGGCCGATGTCCAGATCTGTCGTCCGGACCTGGGCGGGCGGGGCGTCGGCGACATAGACGCCCGAGCGGGTCACAGTCTTGACCAGTCCAAGCACTTCAAGGGCGATGATCGCCTCGCGCACGGTCGGACGGCTGACCCCGAAGGTCTCGGCGAGTTCGCGTTCAGACGGAAGTTTCTCGCCAGCCGAATAGGCCTTCGTCTGAATTTGCTCGGAAATTTCCCGAGCCACATCCGAGTAGAGCTTTCGGGAGCTGATCACGTATCGACCGTTGGCTGACGCATGGAGAGGTAACTTACCAGTCCCCCCATACCGGAGCAACCAAGGCGGCCTGGTCAGGAGAAAGCGGTCTGGTAAGGCCTATGGGTGGACTTCTGAAAACTGGTAAGATATGTCTGCCGCCAACCCGAGAAGAGGTTCGGCGAAAAGCCGCAGGGGAGGGATGGATGAAGTCGAGGAAATTGGGGCTCTTGCTGGCTGGCGCGGCGCAGATCGCGCTTTGGGGCGCGGCTCAAGCCCACGCGCAGACCCCTGCCAAGGCGAATACCGACAAGGGCGCCGCGGTGGTCGACGAGGTCGTGGTCACCGGTACGCGCGCCAGCCTGCGGAAGGCCCAGGCGATGAAGCGGGACGCGCCCAACGTGATCGAGGCCGTGACCCCCACGGACCTCGGTCAATTCGACGACGTCAATCTCGCCGACGTTCTGCAGCGCGTGCCCGCCGTTCAGGTCGAGCGTGACGACGCCGGCACCGACGGCGACCGCGTCTCGATCCGGGGCATCGGCTCCAACTTCGTGGTCACCACCTTCGCCGGCCGCACCCCGATGTCGTCGGGCAGCGAGGGCCAGCGCAACATCCGCTCGTTCAATTTCAACACGGTTCCGTCGGAACTGGTCAACGGCCTGATCGTGGCCAAGACGCCGACCGCCGACGCCGTCGAGCAGGGGCTGGCCGGTTCGATCGACATCCAGATCCTGACGCCTCTGGCGGCCCGATACGCCAAGGGCAAGAACAGCTTCGCCACCGTCGAGGGCCGGGTCACCTATTCGGACCTGGCGGGCGACGCGCGGCCGCGTTTCAGCGCCGTGTTCGGCGGGCGCAACAAGGCCAAGGACATGGCCTACTACGTCAACGTCCTGCACAGCGAGCAGAGCACGCCCACCTACCAGGTGCAGAACCGAGACGGCTACACGCCGGGCGGCACGGCGGGCCGGGCCACCTTCACGGTCGACGCCAACAACAACGGCATCTACGACAACGGCGACATCCGCTACACGAACGGCGTCAATCCCTGCACGACCGCGCCGGCGATCACGGGCGTGCCCGTCATCACCAGCGGCCCGGGCGCCAACAACGCCGTCGCCTGCGACAACACCAAGTTCGACATCTTCAACGGCATCCTGGCCAATGTGAAGCTGGACAAGATCGAGAAGCGCGACGCCTTCGCCATCGGCGGCGAGTGGGCGTTCAACGATCATTGGAACTTCACCGCCGACTATCAGCATACGGAAGTTCGAAACGAGGCCACGCGCTATAGCATCGCCACCGCCCTGAACAGCGGCGGCGGCACGAGCGGCGCGGTTCCGGTCAACAATGTCACCGCCTTCTTCAAGCCCAACGCGGTGTTCATCCAGGACACCGGCGGCCCGACCACCCTGCCGTTCATCCGCGGCTGGGACGGAACCGGCCTGATCGGCTATCTGGGCTCGGAAGGCGCGGGCACCGTCGACTCCAACGCCGCGACGAACACCAACTACCGCGACGTGCTGTCGCTCACCTCTTCGGCCGGCAACTTCTCGAACACGACCAAGACCGACATGATCGGCGCCACGGTGCGCTACACCGCCGGCCGGCTGACCAACCGGACCGACCTCTCGGCGTCGCGTAACCAGTACTGGCAGTCGTTCACCCAAGTCGATATCCGCCAGCGGTACCGCAACGCCTTCACCCTGGGCGACGTGGGCTTCGACATCGTCAACGGCTATCCGGTCGTCACCAACATCGCCAATCTGAACGTCGCGGCCCTGCCGACCTATACCGACGTCTTCAATTCGGCGTCCTGCGCCACGCGCATCTGCGCCGAGTACTGGAACACCGGGTCGCTGCAACTGGGTACGACCCCGGCCGCGCAGTTCACCAACGCCTACAACCAGCTGATCGGTCTCGGCGGCCAGTCGGCTCGCCGCCGCGAGACCCGCTTCGACGGCACCAACTACGCGCTGCGCAGCGATTTCCACTACGACGTGGGCGACGGGTTCCTCCGCGGCCTGATCTTCGGCGGGCGATACAGCGTTTCGGACGTCGACTCCGTCACCTCGGTGGTGCGCCGCTACGCCGGCAACCCGCGCAGCACCATCTTCGGGGCGAACTGCACCGCCAACGACGGCGTCGCCTGTATCGCCGCGGGGCAGATCGCCTTCGTGAACGCGACCACGACGGTGAACGGCGCGCCCTCGACCATGGTGGTCGGCGCGGGCACCCCGGCCGAGCAGACCATTCTGAAGATCAACCAGTATGGCGCCTGCGACCAGATGCCGGGCTACTGCACCGACACTCTGGCCAATGGCGGGCTGATCAAGCGCCCGAACGCGTCGTTCTACTATCGCGAGGCGATCAGCGCCGGCTATCTGGGGACGGAGTTCGAAGCCGACAACTTCTGGATCCCGTTCACCGGCAATCTCGGGGTGCGGCTGGCCTATACCGACTGGAAGGCCAAGGCCGGCAACGTCTCCAACTACAACATCGTGATCCCGACCACCGGCGGCGGGCCGGTCGTGGTTCAGTGCAAGAACACCGCCCAAGCCTCGCTCGTCCCGGGCGCCTGCAACACGCTTCCCGTGGGCGCCGGCGCGAAGACGATCAACACCCTGACCGGCACGATGGCCGCGAACGGCGCCTTCTCCGCCGGTTCGACCTCGCCCCTGACCAAGGGTCTCACCTCGGAAGGCGACGTCTTCCTGGACGAGATCTATTTCAACCTGGCGCCGGGCTCGCTGCGCAATCCGTACGGGGTGGCCGCGGCGGGGCACTATCTCGACGTGCTGCCGAGCATAAACCTGAACTTCCGCGTCCTGCGGGACCTGCGCGCGCGCCTGGGCGTCAGCCGCGTGGTGGCGCGCCCCGATCCGTTCCAGATCTCGCCGGTCGCCTCGGTCAGCCTCAGCGACACCGACGCCTATGAGCAGGGCATCGCCAGCGCCATCGTCGCCGAGATGAACAAGGGTCTGAGCTATGACGCGGCCGTCAAGGTCGACTCGGTCAAGACCGCGCTGGCCCAGACGAGCGCCAACATCATCACGGCCGGCAATCCGGACATCAAACCCTATCGCGCGACGAACTACGACGTCACGCTTGAATACTACACGCCAAACGACGGCTCGTTCGTCGTCTCGGCCTTCTACAAGGACGTGAAGGGCTTCATCCTGCAAAGACTGCAGGACGATATCGTCTACGTTCCGGGCTACACCTTCGACTCGACGGCCGACGCCAACACCTTGGCCCTGAACGGCAAGCCCATTCCGTTCCGTGTGCAGAAGTACATCAACTACTCCGACGCCAAGGTCTACGGCTTCGAAGTGGGCGGCAACCAGCCGCTGACCTTCCTGCCGGGCGTCTTCCGTCACCTCGGCGTCACCGGCAACTACACCTATGTCGACAGCTCGTTCGCGCTGGACGTGGGCAACTACGGCTACGGCTTCCCCGGGTCGTCGAAGCACAATGTCAACGCGATCGTCTACTACGAGACCAGCAAGCTCGACGTTCGCCTGGCCTACAACTACCGCTCGGCCTATGTGCGGGCGCTGGCGGGCTCGGGCAGCCAGTCGAACCTGACGCGCTTCACCAACGGTCAGGAGCGCCTGGACGCGACGGTGACGCTGAAGGCCACGAAGAACCTGCAGCTGCGTCTGAACGCGACCAACCTGACCGGCTCGGACCGCTGGGACTATTCGGCCACCCCGCTGGCGGTCATGGACCGGTTCGCCGGCGAGCGGACCTACACGCTCAGCGCTCGCTATCGTTACTGACCTCAAGACCAAACCCGGTTCCGGCCCGATGGCCGGAGCCGGGCTCAACTCGGTGCGGACATGCGTAAAGACACTCTCCTGGCCGCGTCGGCGGTTGTTCTGCTCCTCCAGGCGACGTCGGCGGGAGCTCAGGCCGTCAAGGCGACCGAGGCCATGCCCGCCGAGCTGGCCCATTGGCCCAGCCCTCGGCCGACCGCCGACCAGGTGCTGTCCGGGAACATTCCGGGCCGCCCGACCAGCGACCCGGCCTGGGTCAAGCCCGAGGTGGAGGCCAGCGGTTTCGATCCGGCCGCGCTCTATTCGACCCCGCCGGTGGGGCAGCACCCCCGGGTGCTGTTCTCGGCCAAGGACCTGCCGCGCATCCGCGCCCAGATCCAGGCCAGCCAGCGCGGCAAGCGGCTGTGGGGCGAATGGAAGACCCTCGCGGCCGCGCCCGAGCGCGAGCCGACCACTTGGCTGAGCCAGGCCTACGCCGCCCTGGCCTCGGGCGACGTCGCCGCGTTCCAGAAGGTTTGGGACGATCCGCGCAATCCGCGCCAGTCCGGCCCGCCGGGCGGCACGACCAACCAGATCCAACGCCTTCTGTTCATGCGCAGCGTGGTCGCGCAGTTCGACGGCGACGCCAAGCTCGGTCGCGAGACGGCGACCGCGTCGTCAACCTACATCGCCTGGCTGCGTCCGCAGGTCGAGCGGGCGATCAGCGGAGAAAAGACCCAAAACTACTGGAACGCCGTCCGCCCGGTCATGGGCGACTCGGCGACGGTGGCCATGCTCTACGACCTGAACCAGCCGTTCATGACGACGGGTCAGGCCGACGCGGCGCGGGGGCTGCTGGCCCTGGCCATGAAGGACCACTACGGCCTGGGCATGGATCTGCCGCCCCACTGGCGGAACTGGAACTTCATCGGCATGGGGCTGATGTACCCGCTGATGGCGCTCTCGATCGAGGGCGAGCCCGGCTATGATCCGCGCATCGTCGCGCGCGGCCAGGAGGTGGCGCGGGACTACACCCTCTATTCCGTGTCGAAGAACGGCGTCGGTCGCGAAGGCATGGGCTACCAGACCGCAGGGTGGCAGCACGCGGCGATTCTCGACCTGGCGCTGGCCAATCGCGGGAAGAACCTCTTCACCCTCAGCCGCTGGCGGCGCCTGTTCGACACCTGGGCCCCCTGGGCCATGCAGCCGACGGGCGGCTACTGGTCTTCCCAGGGCGACCTTGGCACCTTCCCGCCGATCGCGGGTCTGGTCTCGATCGCGCGGAGCCTCTATCCGAAGGACAGCGTCATAGAGCAGGTCGCCCGCCAGACGCCGGAGGAAAGCCGGATCGAAGGCTTCACCGAGGACATGCTGCTGGCGCTGCTCTATCCGAACGATCTTGGCCAGGATCGCGCGGCGGGCAAGGCGCCGAGCTTCCCGTCCAGCCTGGGCCTGAGCCTGTTCGACGAGGAGCGCGGTCACCTCTTCACGCGCACCGGCTGGGATCCGAACGCGCTTAGCCTGCAACTGACCGCGCGGACCGACACGATCAACGCCTCGCATGACCACGCCGCGCGCGGCGACTTCTACCTGACCGCCCTGGGTCAGGTCTGGTCGATGCCGTCGATGCGGGAGACCGAGAGCAAGTACCACAGCGTGGTGATGGTGGACGGGCTGGGCCAGGGCTATTTCCCGACGCCCGCCAAATGGGTCGACCGCCAGGAGAGCGCCGCCGGCAGCACGGCGACCCTCGACCTGTCCTACGCCTACAGCTGGCGCTGGATGAAGTCGTCGTTCCTGGCCACCGACAAGCAACTGGCCGACGAGCCGTGGCTGGAGGTGTTCCGCGAGGCGCGCGACCGCCTGTTGGCGCGCGCGCCGCGCGACAAGTGGGAACGCGATCCATCGCCTTCTGTGCGCGCCTACTATGCCCCGAACACCGCCGGCGACCCGCGCATGTGGGGCGACGAGGACGCCTGGGTGGTCCGCACGCCCTACAATCCGGTGCGCCGGGCCTTCCGCAGCGTCGCCATGGTGCGCGGCGCCAGCCCGTTCGTGATGATCGCCGACGACATCCAGAAGGACGACCGCGAGCGGCTCTACGAATGGCGCATGGCCGTGCCGAACGACGTCGAGATCCACTCGATCAAGGGCGGCGACGTGATCCTGGGTCCCGTCAGCGACAAGCGCGACCGCACGCGGCGTGGGGACGGCGGCTACAAGGACGTCGGCGCGCCGACCGCGGCGAAGGGAACGCCGATGCTGCTGGTCCGCGTCATCGACATGGCCAAGCCCGCGGTCCCCGAGGAGTCGCCGAACATCAACCTGCAGACCCTCGAGTATCTTAAGACCGACGACACCCACCAGTTCGCCGGCCGCAGTTTCGGGGTGGGCAAGATGCTGGTCATTCCCAATCGCGGCGCCGCGCCGGGCTACCGCGTGCTGCTTTATCCGTTCCGCCAGGGCGAGCCGCTGCCGAAGACCACCTGGGACGGTCATGCCCTGGTCGTCGAGCGCGCGGGCAAGACGGCGCGGGTCGAGGCCGAGAGCGCCAGCGACGGCTCGACGCGCCTGCGGATCGCGAGGGCGGACTAGGCATGACGCCTAGGCCAGGCTTGTTGGGCGTTCTGTGCGCGGCCGGACTTCTGCTATCCGGCCCGACCGCGCTCGCGCGCCCACAGCCGACCGACGGACGCTGGTTCGCCGACCGGGGGGAGACCTTCGTCAATCCCGTGCTGATCGGCGACTATTCGGACCCCGACGTGATCCGCGTCGGGCGCGACTACTATCTGACCGCGTCGTCGTTCAACAGCGCGCCAGGTCTGCCGATCCTGCGCTCCGGCGACCTGGTCAATTGGACCCTGATCGGCCACGCCCTGCCGTGGCTGTCGCCGCGCGACCACTTCCGCGCGCCCCGCCGCGGCGCCGGCGTCTGGGCGCCCAGCCTGCGCCACCACGCGGGCCTCTACATGATCTACTATCCGGACCCGGACCACGGCCTCTTCCGGGTCACCGCCAAGGACCCGCGCGGCCCCTGGACCGCGCCGACCCTGGTCGATTCCGATCCGGGCGCGATCGATCCGGCGCCCTTCTGGGACGACGACGGCCACGCCTGGCTGGTCCACGCCTACGCCAAGAGCCGGTCGGGCAAGGCCAACATCATCATGCTGAAGCCGCTGTCGCCCGACGGCGCGCGGGTGACGGGCAAGGGCCGCGTGATCATCGACGGCGACCGCCTGCCGCCGATCCAGACCAGCGTCGGGCCGCGACCCTGGCTCTTCACAGAGGGGCCCAAGCTCTACAAGCGTAACGGCTGGTACTACCTCTTCGCGCCCAGCGGCGGGGTGAAGGCCGGCTGGCAGGCGGTGTTCCGGAGCCGGTCGCTGACCGGACCGTTCGAGCCGCGCAACGTGATGGATCAGGGCGACAGCCAGACCAACGGGCCGCATCAGGGCGCCTGGGTCGTGACCGACGCGGGCGAGGACTGGTTCCTGCACTTCGAGGATCGCGACGTCTATGGCCGCGTCGTGCACCTGGAGCCGATGGCCTGGAAGGATGACTGGCCGGTGATCGGCGCCGATCCGGACGGCGACGGCCGAGGCGCGCCCGTGGCGGGCGGGCGAAAGCCGCGCACGCTCGCGCCCGTCGCGACGCGTGTCGCCGCGCCGGTCGCCGACGACCCCCTGACCGGCGCGCCGAACCTCGCCTGGCAGTGGGCGGCCAATCCCGCCGACGACTGGATGCGCCCGTCGCCCGAGGGGCTGTGGCTGAAATCGATCAGCGGCTCGGCCAATCTGTTCGAGACCGGCGCGGTGCTGAGCCAGAAGCTGCCCGCCGAGGCGTTCACCGCCACCGTGCGCCTGGACTTCGCGCCGAAGGCGATCGGCGAGCGCGCGGGCCTGGGGATCTTCGGACGCGGCTATGGCTGGATCGGCCTGGAGAAGACCGCCGAGGGGCCGCGCCTGGTGGTCGAAACCCGTCCCGACGCGGATCGAAATGGCGAGGCCCAGACCGAGGCGCGGGCCATCGCGCAGAGCCGCCTCTGGCTTCGCGTCACGGCGACGCCGCGCACCCTGACCATCCCGCCCACCGAAACGACCGGCTGGCCGTCCCTGACCCGCTGGCGGACCTTCGAGGCGCGCTACAGCTATAGCCTCGACGGGCAGACCTTCACGCCGTTCGGCCCCAGCTTCACGGCGCGCCCGGGGGTCTGGGTCGGCGCCCAGATCGGCCTCTTCGCCCAGGCGCGGCAGGGCGCGCCGGCCGCCGTGGCCGCCCAGGTCGGCGGCGGGCGGTTCGCGGATTTCCGGGTGACGCCATGATCGCGCGGGGCCTTGTCCCTGGTCTGATCGCGAGCGCGACGCTGGCCGTCGCGACGCCGGTCTTCGCGGCAGGCTGCGCGCTGGACGATCTTGGCATGCGCGCGCGGCTGCTGGCGCGGGTCAACCGGTACGACACCGCGCGGTTCAACACCTCCGTGCTCGAGCTGCGGACCCCGCTGGCGTCGGGGGAGGGAGCGCTGCGCGGCGACGGCTTCGCCTGGCGGGTCACCTGCGAGGGCAAGCCGGTTCCCGGACGCCCCAGCGCGCGCGAGGTCGCCGTCTCGTTCAAGCTGGTCGAGGGCGCGATGCCGGCCGGTTCGGTCTCGCTGGATCTCGACGTCGAGGGCTGGTCGGCCGCGAACTACGTGCTGGGCCCCGCGGCGCTGTACAACGGCAACCGCTTCCCGTGGCGACGCCTGCGCTATTCGCCCAAGCTGGCCGAGGTTCAGGACTTCGGCCCCGACAGCCCGACCGTCATCACCGACGTCCCGCGTCTCAGCCTGGAAGGCCCTTCGCGCGTTCAGCTGCGCAGCGGGGCCTTGGCGACGCCTGCGCTGGGCTATTTCGCGCCGGGGGCGGGGCAGGCGGTCCTGTTGTCCACGGGGCAGAAAAACGCGCTGGGCGACCAGGGCGTCTCGATCGAGGAGACCGCGAACCGAGACGTCGCGCGCTTCTCCTTGACCGCGCCGGTGGTCCGCGAGCGGGTGCTCTACAGGTTCATGGACAGCGAGCGGTTCATGAACAGCCAGACCGGCAGCTGGGATCGACCGCACGACTTCAAGGCCGGCGAGACCATCGTCCTGAAGCTGACCCTCGACGCCTGGTCCGCCACGTCGCCCCAGGCGCTTTACGACCGTCTGCTGGACCAGCGCGACGACCGCGACGACGGCGCTGTCGCCGTCGGCGGCATCGCGCTGTCCGAGGCCAACCGGATCCTGATCGACAAGCAGAACCGCGAGAACTGGGTCGAGCGATCCGGCTACTATTCGGTCGGCCTGCGCGAGAACTTCCTGCAGGACTGGCAGATCGGCTGGACCGGCGGGATGATCGCCACCTATCCGCTGCTGGCCGCCGGCGACGCGGCGACGCGCGCGCGGGTCGCGCGAAATTTCGACTGGCTGTTCGCCTCCGGCATCAGCCCCAGCGGGTTCTTCTACGACGCGGGCAAGGACGGGACCGTCTGGTATGGCGGCGACGTGCGAAAGCCCCAGTCCCGCAACTGGCACCTGATCCGCAAGAGCGGCGACGCCCTGTGGATGATCCTGCGGCAGTTCGAGTTGATGCGGCGGCTGGGCGTGCCGGTGAAGCCGGCTTGGCGCGACGGAACGCGCGGCGTCGCCGACGCCTTCGTTCGGCTCTGGGAGCGCGAAGGGCAACTGGGCCAGTTCGTCGATTCCGAGACGGGCAAGGTCGCCGTCGGCGGCTCGGCCAGCGGCGCGCCGGCCGTGTCGGGCCTGGTGCTGGCGGCGCGCTACTATCACGAGCCGCGCTATCTGGCCGTCGCCGAACAGATCGCCGACCGCTACGCTCGCGACTTCACGGACAAGGGCCTCAGCACCGGCGGTCCGGGCGACGCGCTGCAGAACCCCGACTCGGAGTCGAGTTGGGCGCTGCTGGAGGGCTATGTCTCGCTCTACCAGGCGACCGGCGCGGCCAAGTGGCTGGAGCTGGCGCGCCGCCAGGCCGCGCAATACGCCAGCTGGGTGGTCAGCTACGACTTCGCCTTCCCCGAGGGCTCGGCCTTCGCCAAGGCGGGCATTCGCAGCAAGGGCGCGGTCTACGCCAACACCCAGAACACCCACGCAGCGCCGGGCATCTGCACGCGCTCGGGCCTGGCCCTGCTGGAGCTCTATCGCGTCACCGGCGACCGCCGCTACCTCGACCTGCTGGGCGCCACGACGCGGAACATCACCCAGTACGTGCCGCACCCGCTTCGGCCGCTGGGCGACATGCCCGTGGGCCATGTGAGCGAGCGGGTAAACCTGACCGACTGGGAAGGCCCCGACACCATCGGCTACATCCTGCCGCTCACCACCTGGGCCGAGATCTCGGTGATGCTGACGGCGGTGGAGCTGCCCAGCGTCTATGTCGACCTCGCGCGCGACCGGTTGTTCGTGCTCGACAACGTCAAGGCCGAGCTGGTGCCGACGGGGCGCGGGCGCCAGGCGGTGCGGCTGACCAACCTGACCAAGACCGCCGCCGACTACGTGATCTACGCCGAACGGCCCGGAGAGGGCCACGCGCCGCTGGCCGAGGGCTATCTGCGCGGCGCGCCCCACGTGACCCTCCGTCCGGGCGAGACCCGGACGATACCGATCCCCGCCGCGCCCGCCGGGCGCGCGACGAGTTCATCTGCCAAAGGAAAGTTGGATGCTTGAGCTGACGATCACCGGCGTCGAGGCCTTCGATGTCAGGTTTCCAACCTCCCTGCGTCTGGACGGCTCGGACGCGATGAACCCCGACCCGGACTATTCGGCCGCCTACTGCCTGCTGCGCACCGACCATCCGGACCTGGCTGGCCATGGCCTGACCTTCACGATCGGGCGCGGCAACGAGCTCTGCGTCGCGGCGATCAAGGCGTTCGCGCCGATGGTCGTGGGACGCCGCCTTGGCGACATCGTCGACGACTTCGGCGGCTTCTGGCGCAAGCTGGTCGGCGACAGCCAGCTGCGCTGGGTCGGACCGGACAAGGGCGTGATCCATCTGGGCGCCGCGGCGGTGATCAACGCCATCTGGGACCTGTGGGCCAAGGCCGAGGGCAAGCCCGTCTGGCGTCTGGTCGCCGACCTCGAGCCCGAGAAGATCGTGTCGCTGATCGACTTCACCGGCATCCGCGACGCGCTCGACGAGGACGAGGCGCTGGCGATGCTGCGCAAGCTGAAGGCCACCGAGCCGGAGCGCCGCGCGGCGCTGCTCCAGCGGGGCTATCCCGCCTACACCACCTCGGCCGGGTGGCTGGGCTATCCGGATGACAAGATCGAGCGGCTTTGCCGGGAAGCGATCGCGGCCGGCTGGTCGGCGATCAAGATCAAGGTCGGCCGCGATCTCGAGGACGACCGCCGGCGCTGCGCGCTGGTGCGCCGCCTGATCGGTCCGGAACGCCGCCTGATGGTCGACGCCAACCAGGTCTGGGAAGTCGGGCAGGCGGGCGCGTGGATGGCGGCGCTGGCCCCCTACGATCCCTACTGGATCGAGGAGCCGGTGCACCCCGACGACGTGCTGGGGCACGCGGCGGTGGCCAAGGCGGTCCGGCCGATTCGCGTGGCGACCGGCGAGCATTGCGCCAACCGCATCCTGTTCAAGCAGATGCTGCAGGCCGACGCGATCGACGTCGTGCAGATCGACGCCTGCCGGCTGGGCGGCCTGAACGAGAACCTGGCGGTGCTGCTGATGGCGGCCAAGTTCGGCAAGCCGGTCTGCCCGCACGCCGGCGGCGTGGGCCTCTGCGAATACGTGCAGCACATCTCGATGATCGACTATCTCTGCATCAGCGGCGACTTGGACGGCCGCATGACCGAACACGCCGGGATCCTGCACGACATCTTCCCCGAGCCGATCCGGATCGAGGGCGGGCGCTACATGCCGCCCGCGCGGCCCGGTTATACGGTGGAGTTTCCGTCGACGATCCTCAATCATGCCGGCCCCGAAGGCCGCGCCGACGTTTCCGCGGTCTTCCGTCTCGACACGCACTAGGAACCATCATGGGCCGCACCCGTCTCATGGCCGTCGATCTGCCGCCCTTCGGCTTCGGAGGGGCGTCGGTGGGCAATCTCTATCGCGCGTCCAGCGACGAGGAGGCTCATGACGCCTTGGCTGCGTCGCTGGAGGTCGGCTTCACCTACTGGGACACCGCGCCGCGCTACGGTCACGGTCTGAGCGAGCAGCGGATCGGGGCGTTTCTGCGCGACTATTCCGGGCCGAGGCCGACGCTCTCCACGAAGGTCGGTCGGCTGCTGACGCCGGCGGGGCCGGAGGGGCCGCAGTACCACGGCTTCGCCGATCCGCTGCCGTTCGATCAGGTGTTCGACTACAGCTACGACGGCATTCTGCGGTCCTTCGACGAGAGCTGCGCGCGGCTGGGCGTCGAGGCGGTGGACGTGCTCTACATGCACGACATCGGCCGGGTCACGCATCTGGAGGACCATGACGCCCAGTTCCGGATCGCCATGGACGGCGGCTATCGCGCCATGGAACGGCTGAAGGCCGAAGGGCGCGTCAAGGCCATCGGCCTCGGCGTCAACGAGTGGGAGGTCTGTGTCGAGACCTTCCCGCACGCCCGCTTCGACGTCTTCATGATCGCCGGTCGCTACACCCTGCTGGAGCAGGGCGCGCTGGATGTGCTGATGCCGGCGTGCGAGGCGCGCGGCGTCGCCATCGTCTCGGCGGGGCCGCTGAATTCGGGGCTGCTGGCCAGCCGGCCGGACGCCAGTTCGCACTACGACTATCACGAGGTTCCGCCCGACATCCTGCTGCGGGCCCAGACCCTGCACGACTTCTGCGCCGACCATCACGTGCCGCTTCAGGCGGCGGCCCTGCGGTTCCCGCTGCTGCATCCGTCGGTCGTCAGCGTGGTGGGCGGCATGGCGAGCCGGGCGCGCGTGCTGCAGGCGGCCGAGTGGCTGGCGGTCGACATTCCGGCCTCGTTCTGGCGGGAGCTGAAGGACGCCGGCCTGCTGCGCGAGGACGCGCCCACCGGGGCGGCCTCGTGAGCCGGGCTCCGCGCATCGACGCCCACCAGCACTTCTGGTCGCTGGCCAAGCCCTGGTGCGCCTGGCCAACCGCGGCCACGCCGGACATCCACCGCGATTTCGGACCCGAGGACCTGCGGGATTTGCTACGCGCCGGCGCGATCGACGCGACGGTGCTGGTGCAGGCCGCGCCCGACTTTGCCGAGACGCTTTGGATGCTGGACCTGGCGGCCGGTCAAGACGTCATCGCGGGCGTTGTCGGCTGGGTGGATTTCACCGAGCCGGCGGACGCGATCGACAACCTCGACGAAGCCCTGGACAGAGGTCCGTTGGTCGGCGTGCGGCCCATGCTCCAGTCGATCGAGGATCCGGCCTGGATCCTGGATCCCGCGTTCGAGCCCGTGTTCGCGGCCTTGATCGCGCGCGGCGTGGCGTTCGACGCCTTGATCCGGCCTGTTCATCTGCCGGCGATCGCGACCCTCGCCGATCGTTATCCGGACCTCGCCATCGTCGTCGACCACGCCGCCAAGCCGGAGGTCCGCGCCCGTCGCCTGGATCCCTGGCGCGCCGATCTGGCGGCGCTGGCCCGGCGGTCCAACGTGCGCTGCAAGCTCTCCGGCCTGCCGACCGAGGCCGAGCCCGGCGCGGGGCCCGATGTCTTCCGCCCCTATGTCGAGCACCTGCTCGCCTGTTTCGGCCCCGAGCGGCTGATGTGGGGCAGCGACTGGCCGGTGGTCAGGCTGGGCGGCGACTACGCGACTTGGCTCCAGGCGTGCGAGGCGCTCCTGGCCGAACTTCCCGACAGCGCGCGCGCGGCCGTGTTCGGCGGCGTGGCGCGCGCAACCTACGGTTTGAGACTTTAAGGACGAGACGGCATGGCCGAGAGATTGAAAGACAAGCGGGTGCTGGTGACGGCGGCGGCCCAGGGCATCGGCCGCGCCACGGCGTTGGCCGCCGCCGCCGAGGGCGCGCGGGTGACGGCCACGGACATCAACGCCGAGGCCCTCGCGGCGCTGCGCGAGGCCTGTCCGGGACTGGAGACGCGGGTGCTGGACGTGCTGGACGCCGAGGCCGTGCGCGCCATCGCCGAGACGCCGTTCGAGAGCGTCGTCCACTGCGCCGGCGTGGTGCACGGCGGCACCCTGATCACCTGCGCCGAGGACGACTGGCGCTTTGCCTGGCGTCTGAACGTCGACGCGGCGTTCCAGCTGGCCCGCGCGGTGGCGCCGGGCATGGTCGAGCGGGGCGGGGGCTCGATCGTGCTGATCGGCTCGGTGGCCTCCAGCCTGATCGGGGTCGCCAACCGCTTCGCCTACGGCGTCACCAAGGCCGCGCTGATCGGCATGGCCAAGTCCATCGCCGTTGATTTCGCGCGCGACCAGCTGCGTTGCAACGTGATCTGCCCGGGCACGGTCGAGACGCCGTCGCTGCAGCAGCGGATCAACGCCTTCCCCGATCCCGAGCAGGCGCGGGCCGACTTCATCGCCCGGCAGCCGATGGGCCGCCTGGGCCGGGCCGAGGAAATCGCCGCCGCCGCCGTCCACCTGGCCTCCGACGAGGCCGCCTACACCACCGGCCAGTGCTCCGTCGTCGACGGCGGCTGGACCGCAGCCTAGGAGCCGTCATGAAGATCGTTCGATTTGGCCAGAGCCGCCTGGAGCGCCCCGGCGTGATCGACGCCCAGGGGCGTCTGCGCAGCGCCGAGCGCTTCGTCACCGATTGGACCGGCGATACGCTGTCCGATGACAGTCTGGCGGCCATCGGCACGCGGATCGACGACCTGCCGATCGTCGAGAACGGCGACGCCCAGCGCCTGGGTCCGCCGCTGGTCGGCGTCGGCAAGCTGATCTGCGCGGGGCTGAACTTCGCCGACCACGCCGCCGAGTCCGGCATGGAGGTGCCGCCCGAGCCGGTGCTGTTCATGAAGGCGACCTCGTCGATCACCGGTCCCAATGATCCGATCGTCATTCCGCACGGCTCGGAAAAGACCGACTGGGAGGTCGAGCTCGGCGTCGTGATCGGCAAGCGCGCGCGCCTCGTCGGCGAAGCCGACGCGCTGTCCCACGTCGCCGGCTACTGCGTGATCAACGACGTCTCCGAACGCGCCTACCAGCTCGAGCGGGGGGGGCAGTGGATGAAGGGCAAGGGCTGCGACACCTTCGCCCCGATCGGCCCCTGGATCGCCACCCGCGACGAGATCGCCGACCCGCAGAACCTGGCCATGTGGCTGGACGTCAATGGTCAGCGGATGCAGACCGGCTCGACCCGGACGATGGTCTACGGAGTGGCGTTCCTGGTCAGCTATATCAGCCAGTTCATGACGCTCTATCCGGGCGACGTGATCTCGACGGGCACGCCGCCGGGTGTCGGCCTTGGCATGAAGCCGCCGCGCTATCTGGTCGCGGGCGATGTCGTCACCCTGGCGATCGAGGGCCTGGGCGAGCAGCGCCAGGTCTGCGAGGCGGAGGTTCCATGACCGCCGCCGGCAAGCCGATCCGCTTCGGGCAGATGATCCGCCTGAAGCCCGAGATGCGCGACGAGTACATCCAGCTGCACGCCGAGACCTGGCCGCCGGTGCTGCGGGCGATCGAGCGGGCCGGCATTCGCCGTTACAGCATCTTCCTGCGCGAGCCGGAGATGCTGTTGTTCGCGACCTTCGAATACTGGGGCGACGACTTCGCCGGCGACATGAAGGCGATGGGCGAGGACCCAGAGGTCCAGCGCTGGTGGGCGCGCACCGCGCCCTGCCAGGCGCCACTCGACAGCGCCAGCGCCGGCGAATGGTGGGCCAGCGCCCGCGAGGTCTTCTTCCATCCCTGACCCAGCCGAGCGGAGGCGCCCGTGGCCTTGAACCTATCCCGTCGCGCGATGCTGGCCGCGCCCGCCCTGGCGCTGGCGGGACCGGTGCTGGGGCAGGGGCGGACCTACCGCAATCCGATCGTGCCCGGCTTCTATCCCGATCCGAGCATCGCCCGGCGGGGCGAGGACTACTTCCTGGTCAATTCGTCGTTCGAGTACTTCCCCGGCGTGCCGCTCTGGCATAGCCGCGACCTGACCAACTGGCGGCAGATCGGCCACTGCCTGACGCGGGTCTCGCAGCTGGATCTGCGCGACACCCGGGCCTCGGACGGCATCTACGCGCCGACGCTCAGGGTCTCCGGCGGGCGGATGTACATGAGCACCACGGTCAATCATCGCGGCGCTCTGCGGAACTTCTTCGTCTGGACCGACGACCCGTTCGGCGATTGGTCCGAGCCGGTCTGGATCGACCAGGGCGGCATCGATCCCTCCCTGCTGTTCGCCGAGAACGGCGAGGCCTATTGGTTGGGCAACGGCACGCGCTGGGCCCCCGTCCGAGGCGCCTACCAGTCGCGCGTCGACATCCGCACCGGCCAGCGCCTGACGACGCCGAAACTGATCTGGGAGGGCAGCGGCGGCGCCTATCCGGAGGGGCCCCGGATGTTCCGGCGCGGCGGGTACTACTACCTGATCCTGGCCGAGGGCGGCACCTACGAGGGCCACATGGTGACGATCGCCCGCTCGCGCTCGCCCGAGGGACCGTTCGAGCCGTGCCCGAGCAATCCGATCCTGACCCATCGCAGCCTGATGAACCCGGTGCGCGCCACGGGGCACGCCGACCTCTTCGAGGATCATCGCGGCGCGTGGTGGGCGGTGTTCCTGGGCATCCGCTACACGCGCGAGATGCACTTTATCGGGCGGGAGACCTTCCTGGCGCCGGTGACCTGGCGCGACGACTGGCCGGTGGTCAATGGCGGCAGGCCGATCGGCGAGACGATGACGGTCGAGCAGGCCTTGCCGGCCCATCCCTGGCCCGAGGACCGGCGCGACCCGTTCGCCTTGTCCCGCCTGCCGCCGGACTGGGTTCATGTCCGAAATCCGATCGCGGCGAACTATCGTCTCGAGCCAGAGACGGCGACGCTGCGGCTCCAGACCAGAGGCGTGACGCTGCGCGACGAGGCCTCGCCGAGCTTCGTCGGCCGTCGCCTGGTTCGTCATCGCAGCGCCATCACGGTGGAGGTCGACCTCGCCCAGGCCAAGCCGGGCGCCATCGGCGGGCTCGCGGCGCGGATGAACGAGCGGCATCACCTGGCGGTCCTGGCCACGATGACGTCGGACGGTCCGCGCGTCTCGGTGGCGCGCCACGTCGGCGACCTGGGCGACGAGACCGCGCCGACCCCGGTTCCGGCGTCCAGCGGCCGCGTGAAGCTCATCCTGGAAATCACGCCGGCCCTGACGCGGGCGGGCTGGATCCGCCCCGACGGATCTCCCGTCTGGCTGGGCCAGCTGGACACGCGCTACCTGTCGACCGAGGTCTCCGAGGGCTATACGGGCCTGGTCTGCGGTCCCTACGCGGTCGAGACCTCGGCGGCGGCGCGATCCTGGATCGGGTTTTCGGGCTACCGCGACCAGGCCCTGGACTGAGCGCCCGTCAGGTCGCTTGCAGGCGCAGCGCCGTCCAGTCGCCCTTGGGGGTCAGGCTGACCGTCTGCTTGCGCGCGCCGGACGCGATGACCAGGGTCCGACCGCCGTCGGTAAGCTCCGTGGTCGGCAGCGGCGCGCCCTTGGCGAGTGGATAGAGCAGCACCCGAAAGCCCGGCTCGACGCTGCGGCTGGCGATCACCAGGCGCTTGTCCAGGCCAAAGCTGCGCGAGCCGGCCAGGGCGTTGGTGGTCGAGCTCGGCTCCAGCGTGTCGCGCCGCTCGAACGTCTCCAGGCGGAACGACGGGCGGGCCTGATAGTCGACGAAGGCGCCCGGCTCGTTCATCGCCAGCACTCGCACCAGCAGGCGTCGCTCCGGATTGCGGCCCGCTCCGGCGTCGGTCAGGACGATGTCGCCGCCGGCGATGCTCAGCACCTCGGTGTCGAGGCCGGTCTGCATCAGCCACTCGTAGAGCCGCTCCTGATCATCCTTGCGGATGTCGTCGGCGACCAGCAGCCAGGGCTGGGGTCCCTTGTGGAACAGGATCGAGCGGCAGGCCTTGCGCACAGGGTTGTGGCTCATCCGCACGGGCCAGGAGTCCTCGTCCCACATGCGCGGGTCGCCGGTCGTGAAGCCGGTCCAGAACGCCTTGACCGACGGCCGGTCGTCGCGTTCCAGACGCACGCCCGGATGGCGCTCGCGGAAGCGCCGCGCCTCGACCGCGTAGTCGGCCCAGCGGTCGTATTTGAAGCGGATGAAGTCTTCCGGCTCGGTGATGATCTGCTTGGGCCAGGCCCAATCGTAGGCGGCCTTCTGATCGGTGGCCGCGAAGATGGCCTGGTCGGTCTCTCCGTACTCCAGCCACGCGCCGGGACCGGGCCAGTAGCCTTGGCCCTTGCCGTCGATCAGCAGGCTGTTGTGGTGCCGCGTCTCGACCGAGCGGAAATTGTCCTTGGCCCAGGCGCGGCCCAGGGCGTGGAAGGTGAACGAGCCGCGATCGGCGTGTTCGTGGCTGGAGCAGACCGAGTCCACGCGGGTCTCGAAGCTCAGCATGGCCGCGCCGTCGTCCCAGCCGGTGCGGGCGATCAGGCTGCCGCGCAGCGGGTCGTGCAGCGTGGTCGGCAGATCGAGGGCGCCGGCGGGCGGGGCGGGGGCGTCGTCCTCGGCCCAGAGCAGCATCTCCAGGATGTGGATGTCGTCCTGGAAGAGCTGTCCATCCTTGCGCGGCGCGCTGTCGCGCAGGGCGCCCCACAGGTGCTGGACGCGCGCGTCGCCGGGGAACAGATGCCGCCACATGGCCAGCGTCCAGGCCGCCGGCGCGGTGTCGCCGCCGTCGCCGCGGCTGGTCCAATAGCGACGACCGGGCGCCAGGCAATGGACGTACCAGTTCAGCATGGCCCGGAAGTGGCCGTGGACCAGCAGGTTGTCGCCGCGCCGGGCGGCCGCGACCATGAACGGATTGCCCCAGACGAAGCCGAACTGGATATAGCCGATGGCCTCGGTCGACACGCCGGCGGGCGAGATCGAATAGGTGAGGTAGTCGCGGGCGATCTCGACGCCCAGGCGATAGACGCGCGGGTCGTAGCCCTCCTCGCCCTCGATGGCCAGGGCCAGCAGCGGCTGCTGCAGCGCGACCGTGATGTGGTTCCAGTTGCGGAAGTGGTGCGGCAGCCGCGCGCCGTCCCAGACGCGCCCCTTGGTGTTCAGGGCGATCAGGTCGCGCACGACGGTGCGCTGAGCCGGGGTCATGAACCCATGGGCGAAGTCGTAGCCATAGCCCATCAGGTGATAGCCCATGGCGGCCCGCATGCCCTGGTCGCTGTTGTTCGCGCCGGTGACCGCGCCGCCGATCTTCACGCGCCAGACGTCGTCGTTCATCGGCGCGGCCAGGGCCGCCTCGATGCTGGGGCCGATCAGCTGGGCATAGGTGGCCAGGGCCGTGGCGGCGGCCCGCCCGGCCGCTTCATCGTCGAAGATCCACGCCAGTTCGGCTTCCAGCACGATCGCGTAGAGCCAGGGCTTGTAGTGGCCGATGTCGGCCGGCAGGCCGCGATGGGCCGTGACCAGGGCCTGGGCCGCCTTCAGGTCGCCGGCGGCGAGGGCGGCGTAGAGCTGCCCGCTCCAGGCGCCGGGCGCGCGCAACGCGGCGGCGGCGCGGGCCCGCGCCGCCTGGACCAGCGCCTTGCCCGTCGAGGTGGTTTCCAGGCGGCGGCGGACGTCCGCCCGCTCGTCGGGCGAGGTGAGGATCCGGGGGTGGACGCCGGCCTTGGGCGGGCGCCGCAGCCGCTCGGGCGCCAGGCCCACGGCGTCGACGCCCGGCGTGAAGCGCGGCGAGGGCGGATAGGGATACTGGCCGTCCAGGATCGCTTCGGCGGGAAGCTCTCCCGGCAGATGCCTCGGGACCTCGGCCGCGCCCGCGTCCCGAGGCGCGAGCAGACCCGCCCAGATCGCCGCCGTGCCGAGCAAGGTGTCGCGCCGCGAAAGAGTCATGACCAAATCCCTGATTTTCGCGGAACATGTATGTCCAGATCGGTCGTCGCAACTGGAAAATCGCAAAATCCCGCCTTTGTGGGCCTATTCGCGTTTCATCAGTAAGGCGCGCGCGGAGCTTGGGGAACCGAACACGTTGAACTGGTCGGGATTCTCGCGCGATAGACTTGACCAGTCTCCAACTTCGCGCTGTGCTCGCCGCAACAACGGGGAGGAGCGCGACATGAGCGGGTCGACGCACCAGTCTGGAACGGTTCAGCGACGCGATTCCGTCGCCACGCGGCGGATCGTTGCGGGTCTGGCCCTGGCGCTGTTGTGTTCGGTCCCGGTCCGCGCGGCGCCAGCCAACGCGCCGGCGGCGGCCGAACGCGTTCCCACCGCGCGCGACGCGGCCCGCGAGGCGCGGATGGCCTGGTGGCGCAAGGCCCGCTTCGGGATGTTCATCCACTGGGGCGTCTACGCCGTGCCCGCCGGCGTCTACAACGGCAAGGCCGTGCCCAGCATCGGCGAGTGGATCATGCTGAACGGCAGGATCCCGGTCGCCGAGTACAAGGGCTTCGCCGCTCGGTTCAACCCGACCGGTTACGACCCCGAGGCCTGGGCCAGCCTGGCCCAGGAGGCGGGCATGAAGTACGTCGTGATCACGCACAAGCATCATGACGGCTTCGCGCTGTTCGACTCCGCCGCCAGCGACTGGAACGTGGTCAAGGCCTCGCCCTACGGCAAGGACCTGATCGGCCCGCTGGCCAAGGCCGTGCGCGCCCGCGGCCTCCGCTTCGGCGCCTACTATTCCCAGGCTCAGGACTGGGTGAATCCGGGCGGGGCCAAGAACCGGGGCGGCGACTGGGATCCGGCCCAGACGGGCGACTTCGACGCCTATCTCGACAAGGTCGCCGTCCCGCAGGTCCGAGAGATCATCGGCAAGTACCATCCGGACATCATCTGGTGGGACACGCCGCGCGACATGACCCCCGAACGGGTCGCCAGGTTCCAGCCGTTCCTCGACCAGAATCCGATGATGATCAGCAATGATCGTTTGGGCTCTGGCGAGCGGGGCGACATGACGACCCCCGAGCAGTACATCCCCGGCACCGGCCTCGACTACGATTTCGAGGTCTGCATGACGATGAACGACACCTGGGGCTTCAAGGCGGCGGACGAGCACTGGAAATCGAGCCGGGACCTGATCCGCAAGCTCTCGGATGTCGCGTCCAAGGGCGGCAACTTCCTGCTCAATGTCGGACCGGACGCCGAGGGGCGCATCCCCGAACCGTCGATCGAGCGCCTGAAGGCCATCGGCCGCTGGATGAAGGTCAATGGCGAGGCGATCTACGACACGCGCGCGTCGCTGTTCCGAAGCCTGCCTTGGGGGCGCTCGACCACGCGGGTGAACGCCGACGGATCGACGAGCGTCTATCTCCACGTCTTCGACTGGCCCGCGGACGGCGTGCTGCGGGTTCCGGGCCTGAAGGATACGCCCCGGAGCGCGCGGATCCTGGGGGCCGGCGACAAGGTCGTCGCCCGGCCCGGCGGCGACGGCGTCGTCCTGACGCTGCCCAAGGCGGCGCCCGACGCGGACGCCTCGGTGATCCGTCTCGACTATCGCGCCAAGCCCCGGGTCGAGCGGGTCCTGCCGCGACCGGACAAGGCCGGGGTCGTTGGCCTGCCGCCCTCCGAGGCGGACCTGACGGCGCCGTCGAAGACCGTGGGCGAGGTACGCGGCGAGGCGGAGTCGGCCTTTGTCCAGCTGTCGAAACCCGGCGCGGTCGTCGCCTATGCGTTCACCCTGCCCGCCGCCGGCCGCTACACCGTCTCGGCCCGCGTGGCGGCGGCGGTCGAGGGCCAGACGCTTGCCCTGAAGCGCGGCGACGCGACGGCCGGCGTCGAGGCCAAGGTCGCGGCGACCGGAGGCCTCGACCGCTTCGTCGATGTTCGCCTTGGCGAGCTTGATCTCGGCGCCGGCGAGAACCGGTTGGAGATCCGCCCCGTCGGCGAAGGTTGGACGCAAATGCGCTTGCGCGGCCTGACGCTGACGCCCCGCACCGCGCCCTGACCATCCCGGACAAGAAAAACGCCGCCCTCGGAAGGAGAGGGCGGCGTCGATCTAGGCGGGAGGAGGTTAAGCGAGCCTAGAAGTTGTAGCGCAGGCCGACGATGAACTGACGGCCGCTGTGGGTGTAGACGTTCAGGCGGTTGCTATCGCCGACATATTGGTCGTTGAACTCGTCGGTCAGGTTCACCCCCTCGACGGTCAGCTTCAGGTTCTCGCGGATGTTCCAGCTGGCCTGCATGTCGACGTTCAGGGTCTCGTTGGTGCCCTGGACGGTGTTGCCGTCGCTGCCCGGAACCTGGGTCAGATAGCCGGCGCGATAGGCCAGCGAGCCGCGCACGCTCCACGTCGGGGTCTCGTAGTACAGCGTGGCGTTGGCGGCGTTCTTGGACAGGCCGATCAGGTCGTTGATCACCACCGGCGCGCCGGCCGCCGACGAGGTCGGATATTCGATCTTGGACGCCACATAGGTGTAGTTGGCGATGACGCCGAAGTGGCTGAGCCAGCCGGGCAGGAAGGTCAGCGGCTGCTGGACGTTCAGCTCGAAGCCCTTGAGGTTTCCGCCCTTGGTGTTCACCGGCTTGGAGACCTGGAACACCATGTCCGGCGTCGCCGAGGTGCCGGCGATCAGCGAGTCCGGCAGGCCCAGGGTGTTGTAGACCCGCTGCTCGCTCTGGGTCGCCACGAAGGTGTCGATCTTCTTGTAGAAGAAGCCGGCGGCGATCATGGCGCCGGTGCGCGGATACCACTCCAGTGACACGTCGATGTTCTTGGAGTGGGTCGGGTTCAGATAGGGGTTGCCGGAGCTGAAGCTGCGGTTGGCGCCCTGGACCGCGACGTCGCCGCCGGGGGACAGCGACCCGATGCCCGGACGGGCGATGGTCTTGGCGGCGCTGAAGCGGGCCACGAAGGTGTCGGTGACGTCTGCCGCCAGGTTGAACGACGGCAGGGTCAGGTCGTAGTCGCGTTTGACCTCGACCCGCTGGACCGAGCCGCCGACCGCGGCGTAGCCGGCGGACTGCTGGCGGGTGTGAACCCGGCGCACGCCCGCGTCGCCCCGGAACGGAACGCCGAACGCCTCGAAGCGATAGTCGGCCTGGACGTAGAGGCCGGTGTCCTGCTCCTCGACCGCGCCGTACTGACCGCGCGCGGAGCTGTTGTTGGTGCCGGTCAGGGCGTAGATGCCGGTGTTGCTGTAGATGTTCAGCAGGGCGTCGTACTTGTCGATGTCCGGGACCAGCCAGGCCGTGGCGTTGCCGGTCGGCAGGTTGAGGTTCTTGCCAAAGCCGCTGAACACCTTCGACACCGAGGCCAGCTGGGCCGGGGTCAGGGTCTGGCTCACCGTCTCGCTGGTGCGGTAGAGGCCGTAGCTGTCGTACTCGAACTTGCGCCAGTCCACGCCGCCCTTGAGCTTGAGGTTGGCGTTGGCCTCCCACTCGCCATAGACCTTGGCGGTCGAGAACTGGTTCTCGACGAAGGTCGGACGGATGCGCACTTCCGACGTGCCGTTGATCGCCGACCAATTGGCCGGATCGGTCGGGTCGAAGCCCAGCAGGATCTGCGGCGCGCGGCCCTTGCGGAAGTCGTAGCTGTAGTTCTGGCTGTTGGCCCGGTCGAAGGTGATGATGGTCGACTTGGGCTGGGTGAAGGTCGAGTCCGCGAAGCCCATCAGAGCGCCGACCTCCAGGCGCGAGCCGAAGTGGCGCTTGGCCGACAGGGTGGTCTGCTTGAATTCGGTGTTCAGCTCGTCATAGGCCGACTGGGTGCGCAGATCGACGTTGTCCATGCGCGCATAGACCAGGTCGTTGCCGACCACGACGCCGTCGCGGATGATCGTCTCGGGCTTGCCGGTGGTGGCGCGCGACAGGCCGATGGCCTGCAGCTGGGCTTCCTTCCGCACGCCCGCCAGATAGGCGTACAGCATGTCGAGATTGATCTCGGTGTCGGAGTCCGGCTTGAACTGGATCGAGCCGGCCAGGCCCGTGCGCCTGTTCTTGATGTCGTAGCTGACATAGGCCGGGATGCGCGGGGCGAAGATGCCGGTCGCGGCGTTGGTGCTGTTGATCTGGGCGATCGTGTAGCCCGGCACCGTCGAGGCGGCGTTGAAGCCGCCGTTGCTGCCGCCCACAGCCCAGCGGGTGATGTTGGCGCCTTCTTCCTTCAGATGGCGCTCTTCGTAGGCCGCCGACAGCAGCATGCCCAGCTTGCCATCGAAGAAGGTGCGGCTGGCCAGGGCCGACAGGCGCGGCGTGGTTTTCTCGGACAGGTCATTGTAGCTGGCGCCGGCCGACAGCACGAGCTGCGGCTTGCGGCTGTCGAAGGCGCGCGAGGTGTTCAGGTCGACCGTCGCGCCCAGCGAGCCTTCCTCGACATCGGCCGAGGCGGTCTTGCGCACGGCGATGCTGTTGAAGAGATCCGAGGCGAAGACGTTGAAGTCGAAGCCGCGCCCGCGATTGGTGCCGCCGCTGTTGGCGGTGCCGCCGGTCGTGGAGATCGCCTCCATGCCGTTGATGCGCACGCGGGTATATTCCGAGCCGAGGCCGCGCACGGTGATCTGGCGGCCCTCGCCATTGATGCGCGAGATCGACACGCCCGGAATGCGCTGCAGGGACTCGGCCAGGTTCAGGTCGGGGAACTGGGCGATGTCCTCGGCCTTGATCGCGTCGACCACGCCGCTCTCGTTGCGCTTGAGGTTCATCGCGCTCTGCAGGCTGGCGCGGAAGCCGGTGACGACGACGGCCTCGACGGTGTCCTCGGCCTTCGGCGCGGCGGTCTGCGCGGCCGCGGCCGTGGCCAGGCCCAGCGCCAGGGTCGAGGCGCTCAGCGCCAGGACGGCGCGCGCGGCGCGTTCGCGGTTGTTGGTCATGTTCCCTCCCATGGCCCGCATTCGTCGGGTCTCGTTCGTGGCGAAGGCGACCGAAGCCCCTTCTTGCTTGGCCTCAAGATAGGAACGGCTTGTTGTCGAGGGCCAATCTCAATCGGGTATGAACCAATGCGCGTTCGGCACGGATCGGCGCGTAAAGCGCGCCGGAACCACAGAATCGGCGGCGAAAGCGCATGACCTCGGCGGGGGGAGGCGAGGAAGAGACGCCTGTCGATACTAAAACAGTCGCCATCAATGCCGCCCATGGATCGGTCCATAGGCGAATTGACTTAGACGGCCGGCGTCGACCCCTCTAGCGTCACGGATGACGAACGCCGACGACAGATCGGCTCCTTGGGAAGGGAAGCGTATGACCGACACCACCAGGCGCACGCGGGTGCGGTGGCTGATCATCGCGGTCCTCTTCGTCGTCACCACGATCAATTACGCCGATCGAGCGACGTTCTCGATCGCGGGGCAGTCGGCCTCCAAGGCGCTGGGCCTGGACCCGGTGGCCATGGGCTACATCCTGTCGGCCTTCGCCTGGGCCTATGTGATCGGCCAGGTGCCCGGCGGCGCGCTGCTGGACCGGTTCGGCTCCAAGACGATCTATCTGATCTCGCTGGTGGTCTGGTCGCTGTTCACCGCGCTGCAGGGCTTCGCCGGTTTCTTCACCGGACTGATGGCGGCCAGCGTGCTGTTCGCGCTGCGCTTCGCCGTGGGCCTGGGCGAGTCGCCGTCTTTCCCCGCCAACGCTCGGATCGTGGCGGCCTGGTTCCCTGGCGCCGAGCGCGGCACGGCCTCGGCGATCTTCAACTCGGCCCAGTATTTCTCGCTGGTCGCCTTCGCGCCGCTGATGGGCTGGCTGGCCCACGTGTTCGGCTGGCGCTCGGTGTTCTGGGTGATGGGCGCGATCGGCCTCGTGGCGGCGGTCGTCTTCGCGCGGCTGGTGCACAGCCCGACCACCCACCCCTGGATCAACAAGGCCGAGTTCGAGCACATCGAGGCCGGTGGCGGCCTGGTGCGGATGGAGGACGCCTCGGCCTCCAACGGCGCGGCCTTCACCTGGCCCAATGTCCGCCGGGTGCTGGCCAGCCGCATGCTGCTGGGGATCTATCTCGGCCAATACTGCATCAATGTGCTGACCTATTTCTTCGTCACCTGGTTTCCGATCTATCTGGTCAAGGCGCGCGGCATGTCGATCATGCAGGCGGGCTTCACCGCCGCCGCCCCCGCGCTGTGCGGCTTCGTCGGCGGGGTGTTCGGCGGAGTGATCTCGGACGTGCTGCTCAAGCGCACCGGCTCGCTCGACATCGCCCGCAAGACCCCGCTGCTGCTGGGCATGCTGCTGGCGACCTGCATCATCGCCTGCGTCTGGATCGAGCAGGAATGGCTGGTGGTGACGGTCATGGCCCTGGCCTTCTTCGGCAAGGGCGTGGCGTCGCTGGGCTGGGCGGTGGTGTCCGACGTCTCGCCCAAGCAGATGGCGGGCGTCACCGGCGGCGTGTTCAACACCTTCGGCAACATCGCCGGCATCGTGACCCCGATCGTCATCGGCTACATCGTCAAGGCCACCGGCTCGTTCGACGGAGCCCTGATCTTCGTGGGGGTCCACTGCCTGATCACCATCCTGGCCTATTTCCTGGTGGTCGGGAAAATCCAGCGCCTGGACCTGGAGGCGGCGGCATGACGACGCGACGCTCGATCCTGGCCGGCGCCTCGGCCCTGGTCTTCGCCGCCGCGGCCCGCCCGGCCGCCGCCGCGCCGGTCGCCGAGATCACGACCCCGATGGCGCCGCCCGACTGGGCGCTGCTGCAACGCGAGCTTCTGAAAGCCAACGAGGAGGCCTGCCTGGCCTTCTTCGCCCGCTATTTCGACGACCGCGGCTGGCTGCGCGCCGTCGAGCGGTGGGGCGCCAACGACGGCCCCGACGACGCCATCGAGAACGTCAACGACTGGCCGACCCTGCACGCCCTGGGCGCCGGCGACCAGATCCTGGCTCTCGCCAAGAAGGCCTTCGACGGCAATGTCGCCCAGTACACGGCCGCGCGCACCCAGGACGTGCCGTTCGCCCGCGAGGGCATGTACTACCGCGAATTCCCGGTGATGACCGACTGGCAGCACCTGTCCGAGGGGCTGTCGGTCTTCAACCTGCTGGCCCTGTCGGCCCCCTACGACGCCAAGTACCGCGATCGGGTCAAGCGGTTCTCGGGCTTCTATACGGGCGAGGACAAGTCGGTCGCCAACTATGATCCCAAGCTGAGGATCATCCGCAGCATGATCACCGGCAGCCGGGGTCCGATGCTGCGCCGGGCGACGCCGCTGGACTGGGCCGGCGACCGGTTCGACCCGACCAACTTCTTCATGGAGCACGGCGAGCGGACCTACGAGGAGACGCTGCATCACTATGACGAATACGGCGATGTCGTCGGCGACGCGCCGCTGAACCTGCAGGCCACCAGCCTAGTCCTCAACGCCTACATGCTGGACCACGAGCCGAAGTATCGCGACTGGATCGTCTCGTATGTCGACGCCTGGATCGCGCGCGCCAAGGCCAATGGCGGCGTGCTGCCCAGCAAGATCGGCCTGGACGGCAAGATCGGCGGCCCCAAGGGCCAGTGGTGGAGCGGAACCTATGGCTGGGGCTTCTCGCCGCTGGTTCCGCAGACCGGCAAGCGCGAGGACCGCAACCGCGTGCCGCGCGCCGTGGTCGGCTTCCTCAACGCCTATCTGCTGACCGGCGACGACAAGTATCTCGACGTCTGGCGGCGCCAGAACGCGGTGATCAACGCCCAGGCCAGGACGGTCGACGGCAAGCTGGCGACCCCGCGCATGTACGGCCCCAAGGGCTGGTACGGCTACGCGCCCGGTCCCTATCGGCTGAACGGCCTGGAGATCTGGTACATGTCGATGAAGGCCTCGGACCGGGCCCTGGCGGCCGAGCATCCATGGCTGACCTATCTGGACGGCAAGGATCCCGGCTTTCCGGCCAAGGCGCTGCGGGCCGATCTGGAGCGGGTTCGCGCCCGCGCTCAGGCCCAACGCGACGACAAGACGACGCCGGACACCCGCCTGGCCGACGCGGCCCTGGACATCAATCCGGCCACGGTCACGACCCTCATCCACCTGATGGAGGGCGGCATCCAGATCGCCCGGCCGCCGTGGTCCTCGACGTCGCCGGCCCAGGGCGGCGCGCCGCATTACGCGCGCCTGCGCTGGTTCGATCCCGCGCGCCGACGGGCCGGCATTCCGCCCGACGTCGCGGCGCTGGTCGAGAAGCTGACGGACGACGAGACCGTGGTGAACCTGGTCAACACCAACCAGGTCTCGGCCCGTCTGGTGACCGTGCAGGGCGGCGCCTATGCCGAGCACCAGATCCTGAGCGCGGCGATCGGCGAGGGGGCCGCGGCGCCGGTCGACGCCTCGGCCTACACCGTGCGCCTGGCGCCGGGGGCGGGGGCGCGGCTGACCCTGAAGATGAAGCGCCACGCCAACGCGCCGACCGTGACCTTCCCGTGGGACAGACCCTGACAGCGCATTGGTCCGTCCTCGCCCTTCGACAGGCGCAGGGTGAGGACGACTTTCGAGGCCGTTCAGTAGGAAACCTCACCCTAAGACTGTCGAAGGGCGAGGTTACCGCTAGGTCCCTTCCTTCAAGAACGGCGCGACCGAGAACAGCTCGCGTTCCTCCTTGCGGGGATCGTCGACCATGCGGGAGGTCTCGTCGATCACCAGGGTCGGGCGGCGCGGCGGAACGTACTTCTCCCAGGCCGGGACGGTCGGGCCGTTGGGATCGCCGGTCCGCGCGAAATTGACGAAGGCGTCGCTCATCAGGCCGCTGACCTTGCGCGCCGCCGCGCTGGTTCCGGTCATCGAGCCCTTGGCGTCCAGCGTGCCGAACACCAGGGCGATGTCGTAGCCGTGATAGGCGCCCATCCTCGGATCGGTCTGGGCCCCGAAGTCCAGCTGATACATCCAGGCCGGCGCGCCGATCGCCGCCCGCCTTTCGGCCTGGATCAGGTGGCCCGGCCAAGACCGGCCCGCCGTGGTGGCGGCGAAGAACACGTCCGACGGGCTGTAGTTCGGATAGAGCTGCCGGTAGCGCGCGATGACGCGCTCGGGCGCGACGTCCAGCACCAGCTCCGGCTCCAGCCTGGCGGGCAACTCGTCCCAGGTCAGGGCGAAGTTCTTGGGATCGCCGCCCAGGAAGGCCTTGGTCTCGTCGTGGGTGTTGCCGATGATCATCGGGATATGGCCGCTCTCGCGCGGCGCGTCGGGATAGAAGGGATGGCGCGCCAGAACGCCGTGGTCGACGACCGACCAGAAGACGATCCCGCCCTTGCGCTCCAGCGGATCGCGCATCTTCAGCGCCTCGACCAGCTGGCCGGCGGGTAGAGTCTTCAGCGCTTCGGTCTGGTCGGGCTTCAGGCCCAGCTTTTCCATGAAGGCGCGGGCGCGGATCGTGGCGTGGATCGGGCCCATGGCGGTGACGTGCTGGCCGCTCATCGTCGCGACCTTGTGGTAGAGCCCCGCCGCGCGCGGCATGGCCATCAGGGTCACGCACTTGGCCCCGCCGCCGGACTGGCCGAAGATCATCACATTGCCGGGGTCGCCGCCGAACGCGGCGATGTTGTCCCGCACCCATCGCAGGGCCAGGATCAGGTCGAGATTGCCGACATTGCCGCTGTCGGCCAGCTCCGGCCCGCCCAGCCGCGCCAGATAGGCATAGCCGAAGGCGTTGAGGCGGTGGTTGACCGTCACCACGACCACGTCCTGGGTCTTGGCCAGCCAGGTCCCGTCATAGAGCGGGCTGGATCCGGAGCCGTTGGCGTGCGCGCCGCCGTGGACGTAGAACATCACCGGCCGTGGCTTGCCGTCCGCCAGTCCCGGCGTCCAGACATTCAGGAACAGGCAGTCCTCGCTGGTCGGCTCGTCGGCCTTCAACTGCGGGCTGGCCGGGCCGTAGGCGAGAGCGTCGACGACGCCCTTCCACGGCTGGGCGGCTTCCGCCGGCTGGAAGCGGCGCGAGGAGGTGTCGGCGCCGTAGCGCACGCCCTTGAACACCTTGATCCCATCGAGCTCGGCGCCGCGCACCCGACCGGCCAGGGTGCTCGCCACCGGCGCGGCGCGCCCGGCGGCGTTGACCCTGGGGCTCGCGGCCAAGGCGGCGGTTCCGGCCAGCACAGCGCGGCGATCGAGGGGCATGGGGTCTCTCCCAGGACTTGTCGTTGGGTCTCGGTCCTCCGGGGAGAGGCGGCGCGCGTCAGCGCTCGCCCGGCTCCGTCGGCGAGGCCTCGGCCAGGCAAAGGTCGATGAAGGTCTGCAGGATCGGGCTCTCGTTGTCCTTGCGCCAGGCCATGTAGAGCTCGACGGGACGGTGGGGCGTGGTCTCGACGGGACGGAACTGCACGTCGTCGAAGTGCAGGCTGGTGGCCGCCTCGGGCACGATCGCCGCGCCCAGGCCGGCGTGCACCAGGGCCAGCATCGAGTGGATTTGGGTGACGTGCTGCACGTAGTTCGGGGCCACGCCGTGGGCGTCGAACAGGGTCGTCAGCATGTTGTAGAAATAGCCCGCGCCCTCGGGCGAATACATGATCAGGGGCTGGCCGTCGAAATCGGCCAGGGTCAGCGACGCCTTGGAGAGGCGCGCGTCGCCGGTCGGCAGGGCCGCGACCAGGGGCTCGGACACGACCCGCGCGGTGGCGAACTCCACGCGCTCCATCGGCGGGCGGACCAGGCCGATGTCGATCCGGCCGGTCAGCAGCGCCTCCACCTGCTCGCGCGTCACCATCTCGCGCAAGGTCAGGTCGGCGTTGGGCAGGCGGGCCTTGGACAGGATCACCAGCCGGGGCAGGAAGTTGTAGCCGGACGCGGCGGTGAAGCCGATGGCGATCTGGCCGGCCTCGCCGCTGGCGATGCGGCGGGTGGCCAGGGCCGCGCTCTCGGCCAGGCGCAGGATCCGGCGCGCCTCCAGCAGGAAGGCGCGGCCGGCCGGGGTCAGGCGCACCGAGCGGCTGGTGCGGTCCAGCAGGGTCACGCCCAGGATCCGTTCCAGCAGTTGCACCTGCCGGCTCAGCGGGGGCTGGGTCATGTTCAGTCGCTGCGCCGCGCGGCCGAAATGCAGTTCCTCGGCCGTGGCCACGAAACAGCGGAGCTGGCTGAGTTCGAACATCGGAAAGCGCCCATCGACAACATGCCGGAGGCGTGAAGCTAGACGCTCCTTCGCGCCGCTCGCCAGCGTCTTGTCGGCGGACAGGGGCGTGAAGGCGTTCATGCGAAGCTCAGCGCGCCCGTCGATGCGTGGAACGCATAGCCGCCGCCGTCGCTCAGCCGTTGGCGGCGCGGGGCGTGTCGACCGCGCTGACGCGGGCGATCAGTCGCCGCAGCTCGTCGAACTCGTCGGGCGTCAGCTCGGTCAGCGGCGCGCGGACCGGGCCGGCGTCGCGGCCGACGGCGCGCATGCCCGCCTTGACGATCGAGACGGCATAGCCCCGGCCGCGATTGCGCAGGGCGATATAGGGCAGCACGAACTCGCGCAGCCCGGCCATGACCGTGTCGCGGTCGCGGGCGCGGACGGCCTTGTAGAAGTCCAGCGCCCATTCCGGCAGGAAGTTGAAGATCGCCGAGGAATAGGTCGTCACGCCCATTTCCAGATAGGGCAGGGCGAAGGTCTCGGCCGTCGGAAGGCCGCCGATATAGGTCAGGCGATCGCCCATGCGGGCATAGACCCGCATCATCAGCTCCAGATCGCCGACCCCGTCCTTGAAGCCGACGAGGTTCGGATTGCGCTCGCAGAGCCGCGCCAGCGTGTCCTCGTTCAGGATGGCGTTGTCGCGGTTGTAGACGATGACGCCCAGCCTGGTGGCCTTGCAGACCGCCTCGATGTGGGCGGCCAGGCCCTCCTGGGTGGCGTTGGTCAGATAGGGCGGCAGCAGCAGCACGCCGTCGGCCCCCGCCGCCTCGGCGTCGGCGGCCAGGTCCGTGGCGATGGCCGTGCCATAGCCGCAGCCGGCGATGACCGGGATCTTGCCGGCGGTCTCGGCGACGGCGGCGCGGACCACCTGGCCGACTTCCTCGGGGCGCAGGGAGAAGAACTCGCCGGTGCCCCCGGCGGCGAACAGGCCCGCCAGGTCGCGTTGCAGCATCCAGCCGCAGTGCTCGCGATACGGACCTTCCTGGAACCGATGGTCGGCGTCGAAATGGGTGACGGGAAACGACAGCAGGCCGCCGCCGAGCTGGTGGGCCATTTCCGTCGGCGACATGCGGCTCATGAAATCCTCTCCGAGCGGCGACCGCCGTCGGGTCGTTCCCGAGGGGCCGCTTCTTGATCGTCACGGTAGAGACGGCCTGAAGCGCGGTCTAAGCCAAAGGCGCTATGGACCGATGCGGGAATTGTTTCGATGGAACCTTGGGCGGGCGCGTCGCGGCGGCGGCGCCGACACGCGCCTGTCGCTTTGGTCCCGCAAACTGACAAGTCTGGGACATCAGAGTGAAGCTCCGAGCAGGGGGATCGTGAACATGGATCGTCGTCTCTTCCTCGCGGCCGCCGGCGCCTTGGCGCTGGCGCCCGCCGCCCGCGCCGCGACGGCGCTGGACGCCAAGGCCGCCCGCGCCGCGCCGGGCAAGGTTCGCCTGGACTGGACCGGCGCCGACGCCGTCTCGGTGCGGGTCTCGGCCGATCCGGCCATGCGCGCGCTGGCCAAGGCGACGGGGACCTCGACCGAGGTCGCCGCGCCGGTCACGCCGCGTCCGTACTTCCTGGTCAAGGCGGTCGACGGTCGGGAGACCCGCGTGGCCGAACGGCTGCTGCCGCTGGAAGGCGGCCGCAATTTCCGCGACCTGGGCGGCTGGCGCGTCGCCGATGGCCGTCAGGTCAAGTGGGGCAAGATCTATCGCTCCGGCGTGATGTCGGGCCTGACCCTGGCGGACCTCGAATATCTGAAGACGCTGGGCATTGTGGCGATCTGCGACTTCCGCGATCCGCGCGAGCGGGCCAGCGAGCCCAGCCCGTTCCTGAAGACGCCCGGCCCCAAGGTCGTGGCCACCGACTACGACATGGGCGCCTCCATGGCCGGCCTGATGGCCATGAAGACCCGTGAGGAGGCGATCCAGGGCTTCGCCGACGCCTATGTCGGGTTCCTGGACGTGCTGACCCCGCACTACACCGACATGTTCGCGCGCCTGGTGGCCAACCAGGGTCCGCTGGCCTTCAACTGCAGCGCCGGCAAGGACCGCACGGGCATGGCCGCGGCGCTGATCCTCTCGGTGCTGGGCGTGCCGCGCGCGACGGTGCTGGAGGACTACGGCCTGACCGAGCTCTACACGCCGCCGTCCTACTACGCCAAGCTGGCCCAGAGCGGCGCGTCCAACAGCGTCACGACACAGCAGATGCAGGCGATGTCCCGTCTGCCGCCCGAAGTGCTGCGGGTGATCATGGGCGCCGATCCCGAGGTCATGCGCCGGGCGCTGGCGGCGGTCGACAAGAAGTTCGGCGGTCCCGAGGCCCTGGTGAAGGCCCGCTACGGCATGACCGACGCCAAGATCGCCCTGCTGCGGAAGGCGTATCTGGCGTGAACAAGGTCGGGCGCTGGCTGCGAGGCTGGCGCTCCGCCTTCGGGCGCGCTAGCTAGCCGCCCCATGATCCGCCTCGACAACATCTCCAAGCAGAACGGCCACCAACTGCTGTTCATCGAAGCCTCGATGGGCGTGCAGAAGGGGGAGAAGGTCGGCTTGGTCGGCCCGAACGGCGCCGGCAAGACGACCCTGTTCCGCATGATCACGGGGCAGGAGCCGCCGGACGACGGGATCGTCGCGATCGATCCCGGCACGCGGATCGGCTATTTCAGCCAGGACGTCGGCGAGATGTCGGGCCAGAGCGCCGTCGCCGCGGTGATGGACGGCGTCGGCCCGGTCAGCGCCTTGGCCGCCGAGATGGCCCAGCTGGAAGCCGCCATGGTCGATCCCGACCAGGCCGACCAGCTGGACGCCGTCATGGAGCGCTATGGCGAGGTGCTGGAGCGCTTCCAGGAGCTGGACGGCTACGCCCTGGAGGCCCGCGCCCGCGAGGTGCTGGCGGGCCTGAGCTTCAGCCAGGAGCGGATGGACGGCGACGTCGGCCTGCTGTCCGGCGGCTGGAAGATGCGCGTGGCCCTAGCCCGCATCCTCCTGATGCGCCCCGACGCCATGTTGCTGGACGAACCCAGCAACCACCTGGACCTGGAAAGCCTGATCTGGCTGGAAGCCTTCCTGAAGAACTACGACGGCGCGCTGCTGATGACCTCGCACGACCGCGCCTTCATGAACCGGATCATCGGCAAGGTGGTCGAGATCGACGCCGGCCAGCTGATCACCTATTCCGGCGACCTTGACTTCTACGACCAGCAGCGGGCGCTCAGCGAGGCCCAGCGCCAGGCGCAGTACGAGCGCCAGCAGGCGATGCTGGCCAAGGAGATCAAGTTCATCGAGAAGTTCAAGGCGCGCGCCTCGCACGCCGCCCAGGTGCAGAGCCGGGTGAAAAAGCTCGACAAGATCGAGCGCGTCGAGCCGCCGCGGCGGCGCCAGACGGTGCAGTTCGAATTCCAGAGTCCGCCCCGCTCGGGCGAGGACGTGATCAGCCTGCGCGGGGTGCACAAGGGCTATGGCGCGCGGCCGATCTATCAGGACTTCGACTTTCTGGTGCGGCGCAAGGAGCGCTGGTGCGTGCTGGGGGCCAACGGCGCGGGCAAGTCGACCCTGCTGAAGCTGGTGGCCGGCGACGCCAAGCCCGACCAGGGCGCGGTCAATATCGGGGCCAGCGTGAAGATGGGCTATTTCGCCCAGCACTCGATGGACCTCTTGGACGGCGAGGAGACCATCTTCGAGTCGATGGAGCGCTCGTTCCCCCAGGCGGGCCAAGGCGCGCTGCGGACCCTGGCCGGCTGCTTCGGCTTCTCGGGCGACGACGTCGAAAAGCCCTGCCGCGTGCTGTCGGGCGGCGAGAAGGCGCGGCTGGTCATGGCCAAGATGCTGTTCGATCCGCCCAATCTGCTGGTGCTGGACGAGCCGACCAACCACCTCGACATGGCGACCAAGGAGATGCTGGTGGCGTCCCTGGCCGACTTCGAGGGCACCATGCTGTTCGTCTCGCACGACCGCCACTTCCTGGCGGCGCTGTCGAACCGGGTGCTGGAGATCACGCCCGAGGGCGTCCACCAGTACGGCGGCGGCTATACCGAATATGTCGCCCGCACAGGGCAAGAAGCGCCTGGCCTGCATCCAGGCTAGCGCGTCCGATCGCCGCCGGGGGCCGTATCCCGGGCGGAGGATCACATCATGCGCGCTCACCTGCTGATCGGACTTTCGGCCCTGACGTTGGCCACCGGCGCCCAGGCGCGGCAGGCCCAGCCGATCGACGCGGCGGCTCACTATTCGGGCGTCTGGCTCGAGGTCGGGCGCACGCCGATGGGCATCACCAAGGGCTGCGTGGCCGGGACCACCCGCTATGACCTGAAGGACGCGACCCACGTGGCGGTGGTCGACGACTGCCGCCAGGGCGGGGTCGACGGCAAGCGCCGGGCGATCTCGGGGCGCGGGACGATCGAGGACCCCGGCGTCAATCGCCGGCTGCGGGTCAACTACGCGCCCTTCATCACCTGGCGCTACGACGTGCTGGAGCGCGATCCGGACGGTCAGTGGTTCATCGCCGCCGACCCCAAGCTCAAGAAGATCTTCCTCTACACCCGGACCGCGCCGTCCAAGGCGCGCCTGGACGATCTGGAGGCGCGGGCCCGGCGTCTGGGCTATGCCGGCGCGCTGGAGTTCCCGGCGGTGGGCGAGAGCCGGTAGGCTTCCGATGACCGCGAGCGGCGAGGCGTTCGAGCGGGTCGAGATCACCAGCCGCCAAGGGCTGCGCGACTGGCTGGAAGCCAATCACGCCCGCGCCGACAGCGTCTGGCTGGTCACCTGGAAGATCGCCGACCGCGAGCGTTACGTGCCGTACGACGCCATCGTCGAGGAGGCCCTGTGCTTCGGCTGGATCGACAGCCAGCCTCGGCGGCTCGACGCGGAGCGCAGCATGCGTCTGCTCTCGCCGCGCAAGGCCGGAAGCGGCTGGTCCAAGCTCAATCGCGAGCGGGTGGAGCGCCTGCTGGCCGAGGGGCGCATGGCGCCGCCCGGCCTGGCCAAGATCGAAGCGGCCAAGGCCGACGGCAGTTGGCAGCGGCTGGACGCGGTCGAGACCCTGGTCGCGCCCGCCGACTTGGTCGAAGCCCTGCGCGCCGACGCCCAGGCGAAGGCCGCCTTCGAGGGCTTTCCGCCGTCGGCGCGGCGCGCCATCCTGGAATGGATCGCGGCCGCCCGCGCGCCCGAGACGCGCGCGCGGCGTATCGCCGAGACCGTCAGCCAGGCCGCGCTGGGCCTGCGCGCCAACCAGCCCCGTCAGCCGAAACGGGTCATGGCCAAGCCGGGCGAAGGCGCGGAGGTTTGAGCGCGCGGCTTCTCCGCGTCGTCCAGCGCGCGCAGCCGATTGTGGATGTCCGTGGCGGCGATGGCCGCCTCGGCCGCCGCGACGGCGATCTGGTTGAGACCGCGCACGACGTCCCCGGCCGCGTAGAGCCCGTCGATCGAGGTCCGCTGGTGCGCGTCGACGATCAGATTGCCGGCGGGGTCATGCTCGGCGCCCCAGCGCACCGCCAGACGGCTGCGCATCTCGCAGCCCAGGGCCAGGTAGAGGCAGTCGAACGCGCGCGTCTCGCCGTCGGCCAGGGCGACGGAGACGCCGTCGACGTCGACGGCGAGCTGGCCGATCGACACGGGCAGGACCTCGATCCCGCGCTCCGCCAGCGCCGCCGGATCGCGAAGCGCCGAGGGCTGGCCCAGATGCAGCAGGGTCACGTCCTTGGAGTAGGTGGTCAGGAACGCCGCCTCGCGCGCGCCAAGATCATCGTCGCCCAGCACCGCGATCTTCTGGTCGATGGCCTCATAGGCGTCGCAGATCGGGCACATGCGCACCCGCGCCGCCGCGATGGCGGCCTCGAGGTTCTGGAGGGCTGGCAGCCTGTCGATCACGCCGGTCGCCAGCAGCACGAAGGGCGCGGAGAGCTCGGCGGCCCGGCCGCCGGCGTCGACCACGCGCAGCGCGAAGCCGTCCTCCGTTCGGCTCAGGGTCTCGGCGAGCCCCGCGCGACGCTCGGCGCCATAACGACAGGCCTGCTCGCCCATGTTACGCAGCAGTTCGGGGCCGCCGACACCGCTGGCGAAGCCCGGCGTGTTGTGGCTGCGCGGGATCCAGGCGGCGCGGGACCGGCCGCCGTCCAGGATCAGCACCCGCCGTCGGAAGCGACCCAGATAGGTGGCGGCGGTCAGGCCGGCCGGTCCGGCCCCGACGATGATCGCCTCGTAGCGCTCCATGACGGCTCCCTGGCTTCGACCGCGCTCGACAAGGCGTGGCGCCGTCAGCAAACTCCGCGCGGTCGTCACGGTTGCCGAGGCCAGGTTTTCACCGCCGCCGGTCTCGCCGAACGCAGCCCCCGATCTCCTGACGCGTTAGCGGCGGGTCGGCGCGGCCGCTCACCCAAGGAAGGTACAGGATCATGAAGTTCGCCCCGGTCACCGTGTTGGCCGCCTCGGCCGCGACGATGGCGCACGCCCAGACCAATCTCGGCGCCCAGGCGCCCGAGGCGCCGCCGAATTCGCCCGGATGGACGCCAACAAGGATGGCGTCCTTTCGCACGACGAATATGTCGGCGACTTCAAGGCCCGTCTCGAAGCCCGTCTGGCCGCCTCCAAGGATCCCGCGTCCGACAAGGCCGAGGAGCGCGTGCGCCAGATGCGCCAGGCGGAGGTCCGCTTCGGCGTGCTCGACAGCGACAAGAGCGGCGCGATCACCAAGGCCGAGTTCGACTATTCCGGCTGGCGGATGTTCATGCATCACGACACCAACAAGGACGGGACAGTCTCGGCGGCCGACCCGGTCAAGGACGACGATCAGGACTGAGCGGCGCGGAAGGGCGGCGCGCCGGATTTGGACTTTCGGCGTTTCGTGGCTATCACCCCCGGCCAGGACACCGGGCGCGCAGCCCAGACGAAAGCCGAAAGACCATGAGCGACACGCCTCCCGACCGCCTCTCCGTCAACCCCGACAGCCCCTATTACGACGCGGCCCTGCTGGAGCGCGGCATCGGCATCCGCTTCAAGGGCGTCGAGAAGACCAATGTCGAGGAGTACTGCGTCAGCGAGAAATGGGTGCGGGTCGCGGCCGGCAAGACCCTGGACCGCAAGGGCAATCCGATGACCATCAAGCTGCAGGGCGAGGTCGAGCCCTATTTCCGCGACGACGCCGAAGCCTGACGGTGTCGGCGTCGGCCAGCGATCCTGACCTCGAAGCCATGGCGCGGGACGAGCTCGCCCGCGCCATGACCCTGACCTGGCGCGACCTGAAGGGAATCGTCCCCTGGGGCGACACGTTCGAGGGGATCTCGCCCGCCGGCCGCTATGTCGAGGTCGAGCGAAGCTATATCTGGGCCGCCGAGCGCGACGGAGACATCCTCTGCGAGGTCGCCGTCTATGGCGGCCCGTCGCGGTATGACCAGGGCGCCCGCGCCTCCAGCATCATTTCTCGCCCGGTGTGACCACCTTGGCCGTGCATCCATAACGCTGTTGCGTTAACCATAGGGCGCGTCATCGGCGGCGCGCCGCGTGGGGGAGAGCTTCGGGTGTACCAGTCTGAATTTCCGGTGGAGCAGCCGGTTCCGGTCTTCGACCCGACGCTGATCTTCCTGCTGATCCTGGCCGGCCTGGCGATCGCGGGCTTGGCCTTTTTCGCCGGCCGCCTGACGGGGCGCACCGACAAGGGCGAGAAGGCCAGCGATACGCCCAAGATCATCCACGACGCCATCAAGGCCAAGTGCGTGGCCGCCAGCAGCGCCCACTCGGGCGAACTGGTGGTCAAGGCTCAGGAGCTTATCGACGAGGTGCGCCTGCGCATCGGTCCGGTGATGGCGTTCGGCGGACCCTGCCTCAAGGCGTTCGAGCAACTGAACAAGGCCCTCAAGGGCGAGCCGCCCGAGGAAAAGAAGGACGACCACGCCAAGACCGGCAAGCACGGCCATGACAAGGATCACGGCAAGGCCAAGGACAAGGGCCACGGCGACCATGACAAGGGTCACGGTGGCCACGACGGACATGGCGATTCGAAGGGCCAGGGCCCCGACATCGGCCTGCTGACCCGGAACGTCACCATCGTGGGCCCGCAGACGGTGGTCTTCGCCAACGCCCCGACTTCGGACAAGAAGCCGGACGACCACCACCACGATCACGACGACCACGACGCCCACAAGGAAGAGGCGCCGAAGGTGCTGGACCACAAGGAGTTCATGCAGCTGCTGCGCCTGGCTGTCGCCGATTTCTCGGACTTCTGGAACCGTCCCAACTGCCTGCGCGAGATCCAGGACTGCCACCGTGTCCTGACCGAGACCAAGCCGCTTCCCAAGCTGAAGATCAGCGTCTCGGAACGCGATTGATCCGAGGATTCCGGGCCTCGGGGCATGAGAACGCCGTTCAGGAAGGCGGGACGGCTATTCTCTGCCCAAGCGGCGTGCGAAAGTCCGTCTTCGGCGGCGTGATCTCCGGCCGGCGTTGAGCGACGCGCGGCGGCGGGCCACACCAGGAACGCGCATCGGGCCAACGCCAAGCCCGACGCGCGAAGCGGATTGGCGAAAGGCCGCTCCTCCGAATGGCGGCCGCGCCTGGGAGGACGAAAGGAAGGGCATGACCGCGACGGTCTCTCCGATCACGTCTGGCGCCGCCGACGCGCCCGAGCCGGGCGTCAGCCTCGTCGACTACGTCCCTTATCGCCTGGCCACGGCCTCGGCGGCGGTCAGCCGGCTGATCGCCCGCGCCTACGAGGACCGCTTCGGCCTGACCATACCGCAATGGCGGCTGATGTCGGTGCTGGCGGAGGGGGCTCTGACGCCGCACGCCGCGGTGACGCGCACCGCCATGGATAAGGTCCGGGTCAGCCGGGCGGCCCAGGAGCTGGTCGTGCGCCGGCTGGTGGCGCGCACCACGGTCCGCTCAGACCGCCGGTCGCATACGCTTGAGCTGACCGCCGCCGGTCGCCGGCTGTTCGCCGAGATCGCGCCGCTGGCCCTGGCCTACGAGGCGACCCTGCTGGCGGGCCTGGCCCCCAGCGAAGTGGCTATGTTCAAGCGCCTGCTCAGCCACCTCGAGACCGCCGCCATCCAGCTTACCGGCGGCGAGACGATCAGTCCGCCGGTCTGATGAACGGGGTTGGGCAGGCCTTTACGCCTCATGCGTCCTAGCCGCTTCGTAAACCGCCCGCGCGATCGCCCGCGCCAGGCAGTCGGCCGCCGCCGCGCCGATCTTCGTCCGCAGCACAGCCCGCATCGGATCGGGGCCCAGCGGCGCCGCGCCCGAGGCCAGGGCGAAGACCACATCGCCGTCGAACGGCGTGTGGGCTGGCCGCACCGCCCGCGCCATGCCGTCGTGGGCCATCATCGCCATGCGCCGCGCCTCGGCCGTGCTGAGGTCCGCGGTGGTCGCCACGAGAGCGAGGGTCGTATTGGCCCCCGCCTTCAGCCGCGCGCCTAATTTCGAGTCGTCGGGCAAGGGCTCGACCGCCGGCGGAAGATCGCCTGGCCTCCGCCCGCCGAACTCGCCGTCGATCTCGTAGGGCCAAGCCCAGAAGGTCTCGCCGTCGACCATGTAGGGCGTTCCGACCGGATTGGCCGCCACCAGCGCGCCGACGATCAGGCCGCCGCCCAGGTCGATCGAGGCCGAGCCCAGACCGCCCTTGTGAACGCCGGCCATCGCCCCGCGTCCGGCGCCGACCGCGCCCAGGCGGAAATCCTCGCTGGCCGCCGCGACGGACTTCATGCCCAGCGCGCGGTAGGGCGGTTCGAGACCCCAGGCCTTGTCGCCGCCATTGGCCAGGTCGTGGAGGGCGGCGGCGGGGACGATCGGAATCGCCGGCGTCCCCGCCGTGATGCGCAGGCCGTGGTCGCGGGCCGACAGCGCGATCGCCGCGCCGTCGGCGGCCCCCAGGCCGAACACCGAGCCGCCCGAGAAGCAGATCGCGTGCGCCTTGGAGAAGCTGTTCTCAGGCCTCAGGGTGTCGGTTTCCCGCACGGCCGGCCCGCCGCCGCGCACGTCGACGGCCGCGGTCCAGGCCTCGGGACAGACGACGACGGTCACGCCGGTGCGGACGGCCTCGTCCTCGACACAGCCCACCCGCAGGCCCGGTACGTCGGTGATCAGGTTGCGGGGACCAGGTCTGAGCATCGGGAATCTCCGTTCGCGCCGATGCTAGACCGACCCGCTCACGCCTGCTACGAAGGCGGCCCTTCGCGAGACGCGAAGCACGCGGGCGTGGTGAAACTGGTAGACGCGCCGGACTCAAAATCCGGTTCCGAAAGGAGTGTCGGTTCGACCCCGACCGCCCGCACCAAACTCTTATCGATGGCGGTCAGGCGCGCGCCTCGGCGCCCGCGACCTTGCGGATCAGCCGCGTCAGCAGGACGCGCCCGCCCGGCCACGGGCCATGCCCCGAGGCCACATTGATATGGCCCGCGCGGCCCAGATCCACGAAGTCGGAGCCCCAGCCGCGCGCGAAGGCTTCGGCGCGCTCGATCTCGACATAGGGATCGTCGCGGCTGGCCACGACCAGGCTGGGGAAGGGCAGGCGCTCGCGGGGGATCGGCGAGAAGCCGACCAGCAAGCGGCCCGCCGGCCCTTCGCGATTGACGTCGGCCGGGGCGACCAGCATGGCTCCGCCGACGCCGCGTCCGCCGGTCACCCGGGCGAAGTGGGCGACCAGGGCGCAGCCGAGACTATGCGCCACCAGGATCGCGCCGGGCCGCCGGCGCACCGCTTCGGCCAGGCTGATCGTCCAGTCGCCGAGCAGCGGCCGCTCCCAGTCCTGCTGGTCGACGCGCTCGGCGCCGGGCAGCGAGCGCTCCCAATGGCTCTGCCAGTGATCCGGCCCGGAATTGTAGAGCCCGGGAATGATCAGGATGGGCGGGCTCGCCGGAGCGCCACGCCACGTTTCGGGATCGCGAATATGGAGGGTCATCTTACGCGCCAGGGTCATCGCCAGTCGCGGCAGTTAGCGCCTCCAGCGGCGCGCGCTCAATTCATATCGGCTGAGTAGGATTTCAGGAAAGCTGGGGGCGGTCACAGCGGATCGAACAGGATCTCGCAGCCCGTGTCCGCCAGAAGCGCGTCGAGAGCGCCCTGGTCGGCGGAAGACAGGGCCTCGCGGGTCTGTCGCAGCGCCGCCAGGCACTTGGCCTGGTAGGGGAAGGTCGGCTGGGTCCAGGGGCGCCCGTCGATCTCGGCCTCCACCGTCGGAGCCTGCGCCATGGCGGCCTTGGCGTTGGCGCGCAGGAACGGCGCATAGACCCGGCCGATCTCGGCCAGCAGCGGCCGCAGCGTTTCGGCCAGATCGGCGCGCGAGGCCCATCCGGCCGCGTCGGGCTCCAGGCCGGAGAGGTCCTCGACCCGGTCCAGCCAGGCCCGCACCCGCCGCGAGCGCTGGACCGTGATCGCCGCCGAGGTCGGCTCGATGATCGCCAGCTGCGACAGCTGGCCCTGGATGGCGAAGTCGGCGGCCGACGGCCGCGCGCCGAGCACGAAGCCTTGCCGCGCGATCACCGCGTCGAGAATGTCGACGAAGCGGGCGTAGCTGGCCTCGATCGTCGGCGCGGTGACCGGATTGGAGCCCACGACATAAAGACGGTCGATCTGCCGCTTGGAGATCTCGCGCGCGGCGAGCTCGGCGAAGTCCGAGGGCGTGGTCGGATCGTGCCAGAAGATCAGCATCGGTCCGGCGTTCTCGATGTCCGCCGCGTGGGCCCAGCGGAAGTGGAACATGGCCTTGGTCAGCCACTCGTCGGCATAGTCCTCGACGAGGTCGTTGAGGAACGAAACGACCGGATCGTCGGGGATCACCGAGCGCCCGGCGTGCTCGCGCTCCAGGCGGCGGATGATCGGCGTCGAGTCGGTGACGGCCTCTAACCCGCCGCCCGTGGGGAAGTAGAAGGTCGGCAGCAGCTTGACCTTCGGCTCGGGCAGGCCCGGCGGCGGGTTGCGGTGACTGCCCCAGTGGATGGCGTGTGGAATTCGCCGAAACCGCAGCAAAGACAGCATCTTGCGGGTGTAAGGCGAACCGGCGGCGCCCAGCAGGGCCAGCGGTTGCGAAGCCTCTTCCGACATGTTCCCTCCGCCATGGCGTCCGCGCGCTTTTGGCAGAGGGAATGCCGGAATGTGGGGCGCGTCAATCGTGCCCCTTGGGTCAATCCACCGGCGTCAGCCGATCCGATCGCCGCGATGCAGCGGGTCGGGGAGGGGATCGCTCGCCTTCACGAATTGCAGCGACACCGAATTGATGCAGTAGCGCAGCCGCGTCGGCGCCGGCCCGTCGGGGAAGACATGGCCCTGATGGCTGTCGCAGCGGGCGCAGCGGGTCTCGATCCGCACCATGCCGTATGAGGTGTCGCGCACGCCGACCACGTGGTCCTCGGCGAACGGCGCGTAGAAGCTGGGCCAGCCGGTGCCGCTCTCGAACTTGGTTTCGTGCTTGAACAGCGGCAGGCCGCACAGGCGGCAGCAATAGACGCCGGGGTTCTTCTCGCCCAGCAAGCCGCCGCAGAACGGCGCCTCGGTCCCGTGGTGCAGCAGGACGCGAGCCTCTTCGGCCGTCAGATCGGCCTCCAGGCGTTCGCGCTCGGCCTCGGTCGGCGGGGTCAGGTCGAATCCGGCGGTTGAAAGGGCGGCTGTGTCTGTCATGAGAGTCAATGTAAGCGCTCGAGCGTTCGTCTGGTAGAGCGCAGCGGGAGAGAGCCATGACAGTCGCCGTCGTCCTTTTGCAGCCGGGCTGGGCCGATTGGGAGGCCGGCGGCGTGCTGGCCCTGCTGCGCGAGCACCTGAAGGTTCAGATCGAGATCGCCACGCCGACCGGCGATCCGGAAACCTCGATGGGCGGCGTCCTGGCCGCGGCCGACTACCGCTTCGACGACCCGGTGCTGAGCGACGCGGACCTCTTCCTGCTGATCGGCAGCGATGCCTGGGCTCAGGCCGAGAACCCGGCGGTCAGCGCTCTGCTCCGCCAGGCCTTCGCCGATGGCAAGCCGGTGGCGGGAATCTGCGGCGGCACGGCGGCGCTGGCTCAAGCGGGCCTGTTCGAGGGGCGCCGCCACACGTCCAACGGCAAGGATTGGCTGGCGGGCGTCGTCCCCGGCTATGCGGGCGCCGAGCACTATGTCGACACGCCCCGCGCGGTGACCGACGGCAAGCTGGTCAGCGCCTCGGGCCTGGCCCCGGTGACCTTCGCGGCCGCCGTGGCGCGGCTGGCGGCGCCGGAAGCCGAGGACCTGATCGCCGGCTACGAGGCGATGTTCGCGCGGGAGTTCGCGGCGGGGTGAGCGCTCTCCTCATCCGATCTTCCCGGCGAATGCCGGGACCCAGATCCTAAGGCTGTGAGGCGAACGCAAAGCCTCCCGCGATCCTGTCCGGAACACGGGCGGTTTCGCATCTGGGCCCCGGCATTCGCCGGGGAAATCGGGTGGGGGATCTACTTCAGCGCCGCCGCGCCCGCGCGCGCCGCGACCCCGTCCTGCGGGGCCGAGCCGCCGGAGACGCCGATGGCGCCGACGATCTTGCCGTCGACCAGCAGCAGTTCGCCGCCCTCCAGCGCCATGGCCCCGGTGAAGATCGCGTTCAGCGTGCCGGACTTGACCGCCTCCTGGAAATAGGAGGTCGGGCGGCGGAAGTTGGCGGCGGTCTCGGCCTTCTTCAGAGCCACCTGACCCGAGCCGTACTGGGCGCCGTCCATCTTCTCGGTGAGCACGACCGCGCCGTTGGACTCCACGACGGTGATGACCATCGCCCAGCCGTTCTTGCGCGCCTCGGCCTCGGCGGCGGCGACGACCGTCTTGGCCTCGGCCAGGCTGATGACCCGCGCGGCATAGGCCGGATTGGGCGTCGGCGCCGGGGTGGCGGGCGGCGTCTGGGCCAGGGCCGGGCTGGCCGCCAGCAGCAGGCCGGCGGCGATCAGGGCGGCGGTCTTCGTCATGGCAGCACGACCTCGTCGTTCAGGGTGGTGTTCTGCGGCTGGGCGGCGGCGATGCGGACCCGCAGGCCCTGGGCCTTGACCCCGGCCGGGATCGACAGCTTCACCGAGGTGGTCTTCGGCAGCAAGTCGGTCGGCGCCTTCAGCGGCGGGATCGCGCCGCTGCTCAGCACCTTGCCGCCCGCGTCGACCAGTTCGAGCTTGGCCGCCGCCGCGTCCCGCGCGCCCAGGCTGTGGACCGTGGCGGTGATCGTCGAGCCCTTCACCGTCACGTCGTCCCGGCCAATGCCAAGATCGGCGCGCTTGGCCGGATCATCGCCCGCCTTGGTCAGGGTCATGTCGATGATCGTGGTCTGGCGCGGGGCCAGGGTGACCCTGGTTCCCAGGCTGCGCTCGAAGGCGACCGAGCGGGTCTCGCCCGCGCCGTCGATCTTGTCGTCGCCATTGGCGTCCAGGCCCTGGACCAGGCTCCACTGGCCGGGGGCGACGTTCCAGCCGGTCATGGTCGCCGTCACCGGCTTGTCGGTGGTGTTGTAGGCGATGACCTTGAAGCTGGTCTTGGTGGCGTCCTTGACCAGCAGCGCCACGTCGGTTCCGTCGGCGTTGTCGAAGCGCCACGAGACGATGTGGCCCGGGGTCATCTGGCCCCGCTTGTTGGCGATGCCGCCCAGGCGGGTGCGTTGCAGCAGGTCCGACGGCAGCTCCACGCGATCGGACCACCAATGCCCCTCCGTGTGCATATAGAGGTGCTGGGCGTTCCACTGGATCTCGTCGGCGTAGAGATCGTCCAGATAGGCCTTGTCGCCGGTCAGCGACCAGGCGGCGTAGCGCTCGAACGCGCCGCCCTTGGCCGCGGCCTTGACCAGGGCGTCCTTGTTGGCGGCGCCCAGGTTCATCGCCGTCAGGGCGTTCTCATTGACGGCCTGGAGCGACTTGAGGCCGTTCTTGCCGATCCGCCACTGGATCGGGGCCAGGTACTTGGCGTCGCCCGTCAGGCGCCAGGCCTCCCAGAACAGCTGGAACGGACCGTCGGCGCCCGAGCCCTGCAGCACCGTGCCGCCGCGCTCGGCGTCGCTGCGCCAGTTGATCTCGTTGGGCAGCGACCCGTCCTTCTTGGCGTGGGCCAGGTAGCCGTCGGCCAGGCCGACGACCAGCGCTCGCGAGGTCGGATCGTTGTTGTAGTCGCCGATCAGGATCGGCGGGTGGGTGACGCCGAAGGAGTAGGGCTTCTGCCACTCCCACGGACCCTCGCGATACGAGATCTTGCCGTTGTACCAGTTGGTGTTGAAGTGGACGTGGCCGGCCGGGTTCTTGTCGATGATCCGGGGCAGGGCCTTGACGGTCGTGAACAGCCGCTCGACGGCCTTGGGCTCGCCGTAGTGGATGTACATCGCCTCGGAGTTCGAGTTGATGCCCTCTTCGTAGGCGTGCAGTTCGTCGGTGACGATGGTCGACAGGCCATCGGTGAACATGCCGTTCTTGTAGGCGGCGTCGGCCAGGCGGTCGTGCGAGGTGGTCAGCTTGTCGGGCTGCACGCCCATCAGGATCAGGCCCGGCCACTGCTGGACGAGGTCGGTGTCATCCGAGATGCCGCCGCCGAAATCGCCATAGTCCGACTGGCGCTCGTCGACCCACCAGTCGACGAACTTCGTCACCAGCTTCAGGTCCTCCAGCTGGCGGAAGGCCCAAAGCGGCTCGCCGTTCGCCGGCTTGGGCTGCTCGAACGCCGGCCAGCCTTGGCTGCCATAGGTGATGTCGCCCCAGTATTCGCGGCCGATCTTGTTGTCGGGATCCACCCGCAGCAGGTCGGTGATGTCGGCGTAAAGGCGGCGGTAGAGGCCCTGGCGCTTGGAGGTCGTGTGCTCCTCGACCAGGAAGCCCCAGTTGTCCTTCACCTGGTTCAGCCGGTCGGCGATATGCTCGACCTTGGCCTTGTCGCGGTCCTTCAAGACGAGGCGGATCTTGGCGCCGTCCAGCGCCTTGGGGCCGAAGTCGGTGCTGTCGGCGGCAATGGTCAGGTACAGGCTGTCGGGCGTCAGGATGCGGTCGCGCATGTCCAGCCAGACGGTGCGGGCCTCGCCAGCCTTCACCGAGACGCTGACGTCGATCATGTTGCGGCCCGGCCAGATCGGGTCCTTGATCTGGATATTGAGCGGGATCACCGTTCCGGCCGCGCCCGGCAGGGCGGGCAGGTCGATCGCCACGCCGTCCAGGCCGTCGCGCGCGTTCTCCCAGCCATAGGCCCAGTTGCGGGCCAGGGCCTGGGCCGGCGGCGCGTCGCCGAAGCCCGACGGGATCAGCACGTGGACGATCGGCAGGCCCTTGGCCGTGAGATCGGCTTCGGGCCGCTTGCGGCTGGGCGCGCCTTCGGGCAGGGCCACCACGGTGGCGCGCTCGCCCGCCGGATAGCGGCCGGCGATATAGCCGTTGAGGTCGGCGAGGTTCAGATAGTCCGGCGCCACGTCGGCGCGGACCGTGTAGCTCATCTTGAACGCGTCCTTGGGCTCGGCCCCGGCGGTCACGTTATAGGCCCAGATCTCCTGGATCGGGGTTTCCTGGGCGACATTGGTGAAGGTCAGGACGCCGCCGGTCAGCGGCTTGGCGAGCGTCGCGACCGTGCGCTCCTGGTCCTTGGCGCGGCTCGCCACGCTCGCGCCCTTGTCACCGGACTTGGCCGCCCACGAGAGGTCGCCATGGGCGGGGCCCTGGATCTCGATCCGGTTCACCGGCTCGTCGGGCAGGGTCAGGTTCAGGGCCTTGCCGCCGTCGACATAGACGTTCCAGTCCGGCAACTGGAAATAGTCGTTCCGGCCGGGCAGGCGCGACCGGTTGTAGACGCCGGGCCAGGTGGTTTCGGCGATCCCGTCGGTCGCCTTCCACATCCACTCCTTGATGTCCTTGGCGTCCTTGAACTCGACCTTGCGGATCGTGGTCTTGTCGTCGGTCAGAAGCGGCGGCAGGTCCTTGTTCCAGCCGTAGCGCTGCTTCCAGGCGGCATGGATGGCCGGATCGTCCAGCGTGGCGACCGGGGCGGCGATGGCCGGGGCCTCGTTGCGGGCCAGGGCGGCGATGGCCGTCGCGTCCAGCGGGCGGTCGTAGACGCGCAGCTCGTCGAGATCGCCGCCGCGCGTGAAGTTGTAGCGGCTCTGCACCTGGTGCGGCGCGATCACGCGGCCGGCGACGCCGAACTGGTCGAGGCCGGCGTCATAGACCGCCTTGGCCTCCTTCTTGGCCGCCAGCTTGCCGTCGACATAGAGCTGGACGCCGCTCGTCTCGTCCCAGGTGAAGGCCAGGTGGGTCCAGGCGTCCGGGGCGGGGCTCTTGTCGAGCTTGAACGACACGCGGGTGCGGGCCAGGCCGTTGTCGGTGACGAAGGCGTCGAAGCCGTGGCCGTTCCAGTCGATCCGCAGGAACGCCATGTCCCAGCTGGAGTGATCGGCGTAGCCGACGCGGAAGATCACGAACGGCGCGACGCCCACGGGGTAGCCCGACCGCCAGAAGAACGAGAGCGTGCCGCGCTGGGCCTGGATATTCCCCGGCGCGTTCCAAGCGACGACCCCGTCGTCCTCGGCGTGGAAGCCCTTGCCGACCTTGCCATTGGCGATCGGCGTGACCTTGTCGGCGAAGTTGGGAACCGGATCCCCGCCCGCGACATCGGCTGTCAGGCCCTTGTCGCCGGAGACCTTGAACAGCAGCGCCGGCTCGGCGCTGGTCGGCGCGGCGGCGGCCGCTTGGGCCAGGATCAGCGCGCAGGCCGAACCCAGGAACATCGCCTTCATCATCGTCTCCTCCCGGTGGCGTCCATCACGATCTCCGCACTCTTGGAAACCGGTGTCATGCCTGATCGCTGGTGTAGCGCCCTAAGGGCAAGCTTGCAAACCCGACGAGGCCTGATAGGCCATGCTGCAAAGCACAAAATCCTTGGGCGGAAGTTGCCGATGTTCTCGAAGATCCTGATCGCCAACCGAGGCGAGATCGCTGTTCGCGTGATCAAGACGTGCCGCCGGCTGGGGATCAAGACGGTGGTCGTCTATTCCGACGCGGACGCGGGCTCGCTGGCGGTCGAGATGGCCGACGAAACCGTGCACATCGGCCCGTCGCCCGCCGCCCAATCCTATCTCGTCGCCGACAAGATCATTGCCGCCTGCAAGCAAACGGGCGCGGAGGCCGTCCATCCCGGCTTCGGCTTCCTGTCCGAGAACGCCGGCTTCGCCCAGCGCTGCGCCGACGAGGGGATCGTGTTCATCGGTCCCAACCCCGGCGCCATCCAGGCCATGGGCGACAAGATCGAGAGCAAGAAGTTCGCCCAGGCCGCCGGCGTCTCCTGCGTGCCGGGCCACATCGGCGAGATCGCCGACACCGCCGAGGCGGTGAAGATCGCAGAGCAGATCGGCTATCCGGTGATGATCAAGGCGTCGGCGGGCGGCGGCGGCAAGGGCATCCGCGTCGCCTGGAGCCGCCAGGACGTCGAGGAGGGCTTCCCGGCCGTCCGCGCCGAGGCCAAGGCCAGCTTCGGCGACGACCGCATCTTCATCGAGAAGTTCATCGAAAGCCCGCGCCACATCGAGATCCAGGTGCTGGGCGACAAGCATGGCAACGTCGTCCACCTGTTCGAGCGCGAATGCTCGATCCAGCGCCGGAATCAGAAGGTTATCGAGGAGGCTCCGTCGCCCCTGCTGGACGAAGCCACGCGCGCGGCCATGGGCGCTCAGGCCGTCGCTCTGGCCAAGGCGGTGAACTACGACAGCGCCGGTACGGTCGAGTTCGTCGCGGGCCAGGACAAGAGCTTCTTCTTCCTGGAGATGAACACCCGCCTGCAGGTCGAGCATCCGGTCACCGAGCTGATCACGGGCCTGGATCTGGTCGAGCAGATGATCCGCTCGGCCTGGGGCGAGAAGCTCGCGTTCGAGCAGAAGGACCTGAAGATCAACGGCTGGGCCATCGAGAGCCGCATCTACGCCGAGGATCCCTATCGCAAGTTCCTGCCCAGCATCGGCCGCCTGGTCCGCTATGACCCGCCGAAGGAGGGCGATCACGGCGCCTACACCGTGCGCAACGACGCCGGGGTGCGCGAGGGCGACGAGATCTCGATGTACTACGACCCGATGATCTCCAAGCTCTGCAGCTGGGCCCCGACCCGACTTGCGGCGATCGACGGCATGGGCCGGGCGCTGGAGGACTTCCACATCGAGGGCCTGGGCCAGAACATCCCGTTCCTGGCGGCCGTGATGGACGAGGAGCGCTTCCGCTCGGGCAAGCTGGCGACCAGCTACATCAAGGACCAGTTCCCGGACGGCTTCCAGGGGACCGAGCCGACCCCCGCTCAGCTCGACATCCTGACCGCCGTCGGCGCGGCCATGCAGGGCGTCTATGTCGCCCGCGCCCGCTCGCTGGAGTCGGAACTTCTCGGCCCGCCGCGCGACGAATGGGTGGTGGCGATCGGCGCCCACCGCCGTCGCGTCCGGGTCGGGGGAGAGGGCGAGGTCACGATCGCCCTGCTCGACGAGGGCCGTACGCTGACCCTGACCGACATCGACTGGCGTCCGGGCAAGCCGGTGTTCAAGGCCGCGCTGGACGGCAAGGCCTTCACGGTCCAGGCCGCGCCCGCCGCCGAGGGCTTCACGATCCGCCACCGCGCCGCCAAGGCCCGGGTGTTGGTCCTGACGCCGCGCTCGGCCGAGCTGCACGACAAGCTGCCCGAGAAGCAGGCCGCCGACACCTCCAAGCTGGTACTGTCGCCGATGCCGGGCCTGGTGGTCTCGATGGACGTCACCGCCGGCCAGCAGGTCCGCGAGGGCGAGGTGGTCTGCGTGCTCGAGGCGATGAAGATGCAGAACATCATCCGCGCCGAGCGCGACGGGGTGGTCAAGGCCGTCAACGCCAAGGGCGGCGATCCGGTCGCGGCCGACGAGGTGCTGGTGGAGTTCGCCTGAAATAGCTCTCCGCTTAAGGTTGCATTGGGCCGCGCCCTGGCCGTAGATGGCCGGCATGGCCCTCTACCCGCGTGCCTTCGTCCGGACTCTGTTCAGCTTCCAGGGGCGCGTATCGCGGCCCGCCTATTGGCTGATGATCGGCGTGATGGAGGTCGTCCGCTACGGCGCGGCGCTATCGGTCAATGGCTGGAGCGGGGATATTTCCGGCGGTTATCAGGCCCGGACCCTCGCCACCCTGCTGCTGCTCTGGCCGCAGATGGCCCTGACGGTAAAGCGCGGTCACGATCGTGGGCGGTCGATCGGCTACAGCCTTGGATTCTTCATGGGCTCGTTCGCCGGACTGGCGCTCGCCGCGATAGGGCGGCGCCATCAGCGCTTCGACCTCGTGCTCGCTGGCGTCGCGGTCTGGGCCGCCGCCGGCTTCTACCAGTTCGTGGAATACGCCTTCCTGACCGGCGATCCGAGATCGAACCGCTACGGTCCTCGCCCGCGAGATTCCTATGCGGCCAAGCCCGCGCCCGCGCCGCATGACGATGCTCTTCCGGGCGAACGGCCCAGCGCCTAGATTACCGCCGTCGGCGTCGGGCCGACTCGAAAGAGGCGGGCATGAACGATCGTAGCGAATGGGCGGAGCTGTTCCTGTCGTCGAACGGCCGCTTGGCGCGCACGCCGTTCCTGATCGCCTCGGCCGTGCTGCTGGGCGTGGCGGTGCTCTACGAGGCCATCGCCGGCGACACCCTGCACTGGCTGACGGGCTGGCTGGTCTATCCAGCCCTGCTGTTCTCCGGCGCCTGCGTCCTGTCCAAGCGGCTGCATGACCGAGGGCGGTCCGGCTGGTGGTCGCTGCTGATCCTGATGGCGGTCATCGCCGTCTGGCCCCGGCCCGACCACTTTCTGGATTTCCTGTTCAGCCTGGTGCTGATCTGGGCGGTGGTCGAGCTCGGCGTCATGGGGGGCGAGCAGGGCGCGAACCGGTATGGACCCAATCCGCTGAAGGCGGTGGCGATCTAGGGTTCCTCTCTCCGCGGGAGAGGGTTCTTACGCCGGCGCCGTGGCGTCCTCCACCGGGCCGAACACCTTGGCGAAGCTGGCCCGCAGCGCGGCGTCGGCCTCGTCCATCGTCACCGGCAAGCCGAGGTCCACCAGGCTGGTCACCCCATGCTCTGTCTGGCCGCACGGCACGATGCCCGAGAAGTGCGAGAGGTCAGGCTCCACGTTGAGGCTGATCCCGTGGAAGCTGACCCACCTGCGCAGCTTCACCCCGATCGCGGCGATCTTGTCCTCGCGGCTCCAGCCGGCGCCCTTGCGCTCGACCCAGACGCCGACGCGGCCGTCCCGGAGCTCGCCGGTGACGTTGAAGGCGGCCAGGGCGTCGATGATCCAGGCCTCCAGCGCCGCGACGAAGGCGCGCACGTCGCGGCCGCGCCTGGTCAGGTCCAGCATCACATAGGCCACCCGCTGGCCGGGGCCGTGATAGGTGAACTGGCCGCCGCGCCCGCTCTCGAACACCGGAAAGCGCTCGGGCTCGATCAGGTCCGAGGCCTTGGCCGACACCCCGGCGGTATAGAGCGGCGGATGCTCCAGCAGCCAGACGAGCTCGCCCGTCGTCCCTTCGGCGATGGCGGCGGCGCGGGCCTCCATGGCGGCAACGGCTGCCGGGTAATCGACGTAGCCGGTCGAAACCGCCCACCCGACCGGCGCGCCGTCCTCGCGTCGCATCGTCGGAACGCCAACGTTTTCGGGGTTTAACGGGAGAGCAAGCATGTGGCCCTAATCTTGCGATCGTCACGCCGCGCCCCCGCCGGGCGCGCGTGTCAGTCCAAGGGTCTTACTTCGTGAGCCAGGTCAACGCCGTCAATGTCGAGATCTCGGTCCTCTTGGGCCGCTCGATCCTGCCGATGCAACAGCTGCTGCGCATGGGCCGGGGCGCGGTGATCCCGCTCGACGCCAAGACCAATGACGAGGTCTGGATCCTGGCCAACAACCACCCGATCGCTCGGGGCGAAATCCAGATCAGCGACGACCGCATCGCCATCCAGGTCACCCGCGCGGCCGACGTCTACGACTACATGGCCGGCGGCGCCTGACCGGCCGCGGCGAGGAAGTTCGGCGGGCTCGAACTTCCGACTTCCCAAAGCCGATTCAGTTTGCTACCAGCCGCCCCTCACCACGATGCGGTCGTGGCGGAATTGGTAGACGCGCAGCGTTGAGGTCGCTGTATCGCAAGATGTGGAAGTTCGAGTCTTCTCGACCGCACCAGTGTTGAACACAGACTAGAGCGCTCCCGGGGTTTTCGACTCGTCTGGGGCGCTCTAATCGTTTCTGGCCTTGGATTCGCCCCAAGATCGTTTCAACCGGACGCACGCGCCACGAACCCAGCAGCTCTTGAGCTCAGGAGGCCCCCATGACCCGGGACACCGCCGAACTGACCAACGACGTGCTGGATGATATCCCGGTGGCCAAGTCCGAGACCCCCGAAGAGCTCGAGGACCTCGCGCTCGGCGACGACTACGCGCTCAATCCCGAATATGTCGAGATGGTGATCGACGCGGTCGACAGCGGCGACCTGAAGCGCCTGCGCGAGCTGGTCACCGCGCTGGAGCCGGCCGACGTCGCCGACCTGATGGGCTTCCTGACCGCCGACTATCGCGAGGACGTCATCCCGCTGCTCGACCCGGAGGCGCTGGGCGAGATCATCTCGGAGATGGACGAGAACCTCCGCGAGGAGGTGCTGGAGGCCACGCCATCGGTGACCCTGGCCCGCGCGCTGGAGGAACTGGACACCGACGACGCCGCCGACGTCATCGACGACCTGGACGACACCAAGCGCTTCCAGGTGCTGGCGGCGATGGGCGAGACCGACCGCGCGGCCATCGAGACGACCCTGTCCTACGAGGACGAGACGGCCGGCCGCCTGATGCAGCGGGAATTCCTGGCCGCGCCGGAATTCTGGACCGTCGGCCAGACGATCGACCACGTCCGCGAGTCCGGCGACCAGCTGCCCGAGCTCTTCTTCGACGTCTACGTCGTCGACCCGACCTTCAAGCCGGTCGGGGCGATCCCGATCAGCATCCTGCTGCGCAGCCGCCGCGAGACGCCGCTGGCCGAGCTGATGGAGGCCGTCACCGAAATCCCGGTCGAGATGGATCAGGAAGAGGTCGCCTACATCTTCGACAAGTACCACCTGATCAGCGCGCCGGTCATCGAAGCCGGCGGACGCCTGGTGGGCCAGATCACCGTGGACGACATCGTCGAGGTCATCCGCGACGAGGCGCAGGAAGACATCCTGGCCCTGGCCGGCGTGTCCGACGCGGGCCGCGACGCGGCGGTGATCGACATCGTCCGCTCGCGCCTGCCGTGGCTGTTGCTGAACCTGGTCACCGAGACCATCGCGGTGTCGGCCATCGCCATCTTCCAGGACCAGATCGCCAAGCTGGTGGCCCTGGCGGTGCTGATGCCGATCGTCTCGTCGCTGGGCGGCAACGCCGGCACCCAGACCCTGGCCGTCGCGGTCCGGGCCTTGGCCAGCAAGGAGCTGACCGCCGCCAACGCCCGCCGGATCATCACCCGCGAGGTGCTGGTCGGCCTGATGAACGGGGTCAGCCTGGCCGTCGTCATGGGCCTGGCCACGTTCCTGTTCTACCACAACGGTCGCCTGGCGATCACGGTGGGCGTGGCGCTGATCGTCAACATCTTCATCGCGGCCCTGGGCGGCATCCTCGCCCCGCTGGCCCTGGAGAAGATGGGGCGCGACCCGGCCGTGTCGTCCTCGATCTTCGTGACCTTCCTGACCGACTTCATGGGCTTCCTGGCGGTGCTGCTGATCGCCATGCTGCTGATGGGTTAGCCTCGTCGTCCCGCTGTCACCGGCGCGGCGGATAACAGGCATATCGGGCGGAATATCTCCTGGTCCGCGAAAACTGGCGCCGACCTTGCGCCGGAGGAGGCGAACGCATCCGCGTCTGTCTCAAACTGGGTCAACTAGGCGATGAAACCGCGTCATCAGGTCTCCCGCGCCGCCGTCGAGCTCATCAAGCGGTTCGAGGGCTACCGCCAGAAGGCCGCGCAGCTCCCCGACGGACGCTGGACGGTCGGCTACGGCCATACGCTGACCGCTCGCGAGGGCGCGACCGTCTCGGAAAAGGACGCCGAGGCGCTGCTGCTCTACGACCTCATCTCGGTGGCCCATTCGGTCAACGAGCACACCTACGCGCCGCTGAACCAGAACCAGTTCGACGCCCTGGTCTGCTTCGCCTTCAATATCGGTCTCGACAACTTCCTCCGCTCGGGCGTGCTGCGCCGGATCAACGAGGGCTCGCTGCTGCAAGCCGCGTGCGCGATGGAAATGTGGCGCAAGGCCGATTTCGAGGGCGAGCGGATCGTCATCGACGCGCTGGTCCGCCGCCGCGCGGCCGAGAAGACCCTGTTCCTGACCCCGGCGAACGGCGAGTGGGTGCCCGCGCCCAGCCCGGTGCTGCGTCCCAAGGTCGACTACGACGCCAGCTGCGCCGTGCCCAAGCAGACGCCGATCGCGGTCAATACCCGCACCGAGGGCGATCGCGTCGTGGCGGCCCGCGAGGAGGGCCTGCCGCTGACCATCGTCGTCCCGGAAGAGGACGGTCCGACGGCGACGGAGCAATCGGCGGCCGCGGTCAGCGCGCGCCTCGAGGCCATTCTGCCGGACGCGGCGACCACGACGCCGAAGCCCGCCGCCCGACAGGACGACCTTGGTCTGCCCGAGCCGCCGGTCCCCGCCGAGCCCGCGCCGGTCCAACCCGCGGCCAGCGAGCCCGCGCCCGTCCTGTTCCGGGACGAGGCCCCCGAAACCGCGCCGCCGGGACCGGTGGAGTTCACGCCGTTCCGCCTGACCCCGCAGCCCGTCGAAGAGGTCGAGAAGCCCGCCCCCGTCGAGGCTTTCGCGCCAACGCCGCCGTCCGCGCCCAGCGAGCCGACCTTGTTCGCGGCCCCCGCCGGTCCGTCGGTGTTCAACCTCGACGGCTTCTCGACCAGCGAGGACGAGGTCTCGCTGCACGCCATGGACGTGCCCCTGGTCGAGCCCGAGCAGCCGCGCTTCGGCAACACCAGCCTGCTGCTCAGCCTGGGCGTCCTGGGCCTGGCGCTGTTCGCCGGCGGCGTGGTCTGGATCTTGACGGTCGGGGCGGGCTCGGACGGCAACGTCAAGCTGTTCGGCTATGGCGCCAGCATGGTCGGTGCGATCTGCTTCGTGGTCTCGGCCTATCTTCTGCTGCGCCGACTGGCGGGGCCCGAGACCAACGACGACGAATAGTTTTCTTTGCTTCCCTCGCGTAAGGTGAGCAAGAACGCCCGCGGGTCCTGAAGATCCGCGGGCGTTCGTGCTATGGGAGCAGCTATGACGACGAATTTCGCACCCTCGATGGATTTCGCGCTGGGCGAGACGGCCGACGCGATCCGCGAAACCACCGCCCGCTTCGCCGCCGACAAGATCGCGCCGCTGGCCGCCCAGATCGACGAGACCAACACCTTCCCGCGCGGGCTATGGGCCCCGATGGGCGAGCTTGGCCTGCATGGGATCACGGTCGAGGAGGAGTTCGGCGGGCTCGGCCTCGGCTATCTCGAGCACGTGGTGGCGATGGAGGAGATCTCCCGCGCCTCGGCCTCGGTGGGCCTCAGCTACGGCGCGCACTCGAACCTCTGCGTCAACCAGATCCGCCGCTGGGCCACGCCCGAGCAGAAGCAGCGCTACCTGCCCAAGCTGATCAGCGGCGAGCATGTCGGCTCGCTGGCGATGAGCGAGGCCGGCTCGGGCTCCGACGTCGTCTCGATGAAGCTGCGCGCCGAGCCGCAAGGCGACCGCTACGTCCTGAACGGCACGAAGTTCTGGATCACCAACGCTCCGCACGCCGACACCCTGGTGGTCTACGCCAAGACGGGCGAGGGCAGCCGCGGCATCACCGCCTTCATCGTCGAGAAGGGCATGAAGGGCTTCAGCGTCTCCAAGAAGCTGGACAAGATGGGCATGCGCGGCAGCGACACCGCCGAGCTCGTGTTCGAGGACTGCGAGATTCCCGAAGAGAATGTGATGGGTCCGGTCGGCGGCGGCGTCGGGGTGCTGATGAGCGGCCTCGATTACGAGCGCGCCGTGCTGTCGGCCGGGCCGCTCGGCATCATGCAGGCCTGTCTCGACATCGTCCTGCCCTATGTCCGCGACCGCAAGCAGTTCGGCCAGCCGATCGGCTCGTTCCAGCTGATGCAGGGCAAGATCGCCGACATGTACGTGGCCCTGAACTCGGCCCGGGCCTATGTCTACGCGGTCGCCAAGGCCTGCGACGCGGGCAAGACGACGCGCTTCGACGCGGCCGGAGCGATCCTGATGGCGTCGGAAAACGCCGTGAAGGTGGCGCTGGAGGCCATCCAGGCCCTGGGCGGCGCCGGCTACACCAAGGAGTGGCCCGTCGAGCGCCTGCTGCGCGACGCCAAGCTCTACGACATCGGCGCCGGCACCAACGAGATCCGCCGTTTCCTGATCGGCCGCGAGCTGATCGGGGCCTGATCCTCGGCGCGAGGGCGGTTCCCGCCGCGATCGACGCGCAACGCCGAAACGTCCATGAAAAAGGGCCGCCCCGATCGCTCGGGACGGCCCTCCATCGTCGTAGCCGCTTTCGCAGCACGTGACTTAGAAACCCTTGGCGTTCAACGCCTCAGGCGGAGACCTCGTTCTTCAGGCTCCAGGTCACGACTTGCGACCGCGGTTGGAGACAATGAGACACTGGATCACCTCCTTTCAGTGGTTGAACAACACGGGGAGTATATGGACCTGATTTCTCGAAAGAAAAGGGGCGGGGGCGCGACAGGACGCCGCGATACCGGCGCCTAGGGGACGAACAGGCGCAGACCGACCAGGATCGCCATCCAAAGAAGGAGCGCGGCGCCGATGCTCAGGGCGCGGTTCAGGCTGACGCGGCGCGGGAAAGGTCCAGGCGCCGAGCCGTCGCCGCCGGGAACAAGATCAATGCGCGTGGGCATGCCGCGTAAACCTTCCCTGGGCGATCCCTCTGTCGGGAATCTGACGCCCACCGTATGATGAATTTTCGCCGCTGAGAAGAATTCTTCACAAAAGGGTTGGTTGCGCGGCGAGGTGGAGGAACGACATGGCCAGCTGGGATCCGGACGTCTACGCCCTGTATCGTCGCTACCGCGAGCGGCCGGCGCTGGACCTTCTGACCGCCCTGCCGAGCGATCTCGCTCCGCGCGAAATCTGGGATCTCGGTTGCGGCCTCGGCGAACAGGCCGCCCTGCTGGCGGCGCGGCATCCGGACGCGCGGGTCAGGGGTCTCGACTCGAGCCCGGAGATGCTCGAGCGCGCCGGGCGCTTGCCGGCCAAGGTCGAGTGGGTGCTGGGCGACATCGCCGCCTTCGCCCCGGACGCGCCGGTCGACCTGATCTTCACCAACGCCGCTTTGCATTGGGTCGACGACCACGCCGCATTGATCCGACGCCTCGCCCGTGATCTGGCCCCGCGCGGCGTTCTGGCCGTGCAGATGCCGGTGGTCGACGGCCTGGGCTGGCGCGCGAGCCTGCTGGAGATCGCCGCCGAGGGGCGCTGGGCCGCCCGTCTCGCGGAGGTCGAGGGCGTCCGCGCGGCCAACGACCCCGCCGACTACTACGCCTGGCTGGCGCCCCTTTGTCCCGAGATCGACATCTGGACGACCACCTATCTCCATGCGCTGCACGGCCAGGATCCCATCGTCGACTGGACCATGGGCACGACCTTGCGGCCCTATCTCGACGCCTTGCCGGACGGGGAAAAGCCAGTGTTCCTCGACGCTTGGCGAGGCCGCCTGGCGCGGGACTATCCGCGTCGCGAGGACGGCGTGACCCTGTTTCCGTTCAAGCGGATGTTCATCGTCGCGCGGCGGGCGTAAGTCCGCCGCCTCGATCGGCCAGGCTTGGCCGGCGGCGCAGTTCCGTGACCGGCGCATGCAAGCCGTCGAGCGCGACGCTCGCCGCCAGGTGACCGGCCTTCACCGCGGGCTCGAAGGCGCGCCAGTCGCGAATGTCGACCCCTTCCAGCTTCGGGGTGATCAGCACGTCGGTCGCCTCCCGCGCCGCCGCCAGGTCGCGGCCGGTGGTCACGGTCGCCGCGCGCATCAGCAAGGCGACGATCGGCGGGCCCTCGCGCCACTCGCCGGAGAAGATCCACTTCCACAGCGACGGCGGGCGCACGACGTCCTCGGGCGTGATGCTGCGGCCGCGCGTGACGTCGACCCCGACGATGGGGCCCAGCTGGAACGACCGCATGACGTCGGCCGGGAAGTTCTTCATCACCGCGCCGTCGACCAGCACGGCCCCTTGGTCCGTCGCCGGCGGCAACACCCCCGGCAGCGAGATCGACGCGCGCAGAGCCGCCTGCAACGGGCCGGTGCGATGCAGCTGATAGGCGCCGGACGTCAGGTTCGACGAGACGCAGAAGAAGGGCAGCCACAGGTCGCTGATCGCCACGTCGCCGAAATGCTCGTCGAGCCGCGTGCGGACCTTTTCGCCGCGGGTCATGGCGATCAGCGGGAAGGCGATGTCGTCGAGCGGGCTGGTGTCGACGAAGGCCTTGCGGATGCGGGTCTCCATCTCGCCGTCGTCCCAGCCCATCGCCAGGCCTCCGGCGACGATCGCCCCCATCGATGCGCCGCCGACGAAATCGATCGGAACCCCGCGTTCGCGCAGGGCCTGGATCGCGCCGATATGGGCGTAGGCCCGCGCGCCGCCGCCCGAGAGGACCAGACCCACCGACTGGCCGGTCAGCACCCGGGCCAGGCGCTGCATGTCGGCCACGCCGTTCTCGCGCAGATGAAAGAGCCGCGCGGCCTGGGTCGCGTCCATCCAGGCGTCCGAGCCCTCCGGACGCGTTCGACTGGCGGGCTGCAGCAGGATCAGATCGACCAGCCGCTGGCTCTGCAGCGGCCCCGAGGCGTAGCTGGGGATCGTGGCCGGCGGCGGGCGATCGCCGCGTCCGACGCGGAACAGCCGATCGACCTGGCGGCCGACGACGTGCTTCCAGGCGTTCTCGTCGGCCTCGGCGACATAGAGGACGAAGTCGTGCTCGCGCTCGACATTGCTGAACCATTCGGTCGGCGCGAGCTGCGACTCGCTCCCCTCGACGGTAACCGCGTAGCCCAGGGCCTCGATGCAGCGGGCTAGGCGCTCGACGATCGGGCGGATCGCCGCCCCGGGCTCGACCGCGATGAAGCCGAACACCGACGGATCGCCGATCGCCGCGTGGGTCTGGGCCTGGCGCGTCCGGCGGATCATCAGGCGCGACAGCTCCAGCATCACCGCCGGATCGTCCTCGGCCGCCGCGAAGAAGTCGTCGCGCGGCAGGCGCAGCACCTCGCTGTCGCGCAACGCCACCATATTGGCCGAGTGCGCGGCGCCGGCGATCAGCGCCATCTCGCCCGCCGGCTCGCCCGGCCGGATCACGCCCAGGAACTGCGGCTCCTGGCCTTCCTCCTTGCGGAAGGCGCCAAGTCGGCCGGTCTTGAGGAAAAACAGCTGGTCGGCGGGCTCGCCCGGCGCGAAAAGGGGCGCTCCGCCGGGCAGCGAGAACCACGCGGCCGCGCCGCCTCTCCACGCGCGGTCGAAGAGGCGCGCCAGGGCCGAGTCGTCGGGCAGGGGCGTTTCCACGGCCCGGACGCTAACCCACGGCGGCAGGCTTGACCACAAGGGCGCGTTCGGGCGCAACTGTTGCTCGCGCAAGCGAAATGGTCGAGAACGGTTTTGTCCCGGAACCTTTCTGTTCAGGGTCCAAAAAACTACGACTTCCGGGATAGGGTGGAAGAGGCTAAGCGTCGGTCATGCCGAAGTTGAACTCCGTTATCGACGCGTCCAGCGACGCCTTCGCCCGCAACGCCGCGCACAACCGCGCGCTGGTCGACGAACTGCGGGCCAGGGTCGCCGAGGCCGCCCTGGGCGGTCCCGAGAGCGCCCGCGAGCGCCACGCCGCGCGGGGCAAGCTGCTGCCCCGGCAGCGCGTCGAGCGCCTGCTGGATCCCGGCTCGCCGTTCCTGGAGATCGGCCAGCTGGCCGCCTGCGACCTCTATGACGGCGAGGCCCCCGGCGCGGGCATGATCTGCGGCGTCGGCCGGGTCTCGGGCCGCGAGGTGATGATCGTGGCCAACGACGCCACGGTGAAGGGCGGCGCCTATTTCCCGATGACGGTGAAGAAGCACCTGCGCGCCCAGGAGATCGCCGCCCAGAACCGCCTGCCGTGCGTCTATCTGGTCGACAGCGGCGGCGCGAACCTGCCGCACCAGGCCGAGGTCTTCCCCGACCGCGACCACTTCGGCCGCATCTTCTTCAACCAGGCGCGGATGAGCGCGGCGGGCATTCCGCAGATCGCCTGCGTGATGGGCTCGTGCACCGCCGGCGGCGCCTATGTCCCGGCCATGAGCGACGAGACGGTGATCGTCCGTAATCAAGGCACCATCTTCCTGGCCGGCCCCCCGCTGGTGAAGGCCGCCACCGGCGAGATCATCTCGGCCGAGGAACTGGGCGGGGCCGAGACCCACGGCCGCCGCTCGGGCGTCGTCGATCACGTGGCCGAGAACGACGAGCACGCGCTGGAGATCGTCCGCGCGATCGTGGCCAATCTGAACACCACCAAGCCGCGCGAGCTGGTCCTCGCCGATCCCGAGCCGCCGCTCTACGATCCCGAAGAGCTCTACGGCATCGTCCCGACCGACGTGCGGGCCCCCTATGACGTGCGCGAGGTCATCGCCCGCATCGTCGACGGCAGCCAGTTCGACGAGTTCAAGGCGCTGTACGGCACGACCCTGGTCTGCGGCTTCGCCCGCATCTGGGGACAGCCGGTGGCGATCCTGGCCAACAATGGCGTGCTGTTTAGCGAGAGCGCCCTGAAGGGCGCGCACTTCATCGAGCTGGCCTGCAAGCGGAAGATCCCGCTGGTGTTCCTGCAGAACATCTCGGGCTTCATGGTTGGCGGCAAGTACGAGGCCGGCGGCATCGCCAAGGACGGCGCCAAGCTGGTCACGGCCGTCGCCTCGGCCGAGGTCCCGAAGTTCACGGTGCTGATCGGCGGCAGCTTCGGGGCGGGCAATTACGGCATGTGCGGCCGCGCCTATTCGCCCCGGTTCCTGTTCACCTGGCCCAACAGCCGCATCTCGGTGATGGGCGGCGAGCAGGCCGCCAGCGTGCTGGCCACCGTCCACCGCGACGCCGCCAAGTGGACGCCCGAGGAGGCCGAGGCCTTCAAGGCGCCGATCCGCCAGCGCTACGAGGACGAGGGCAACCCCTACCACGCCACCGCGCGGCTGTGGGACGACGGGATCATTGATCCGGCTCAAACCCGAGACATCCTGGGTCTGGCCATCTCGGCCAGCCTCAACGCGCCGATCCCGGAAACGACCTTCGGCGTTTTCCGGATGTAGCGCCAAGCCAGGAGACGGCCCATGACCAACCCGATCGCCGACCCTATCGTCGAGGTTCCCGACACCGAGACGATGACCCCGCTGGTCCATATCGACAGCACGCCCGAGGGCGCGGTGACGGTCTGGATCAATCGGCCGACCAAGAAGAACGCCTTCGACGCCGAAACCATCGCCGGCCTGCGCCAGGCGTTCGAGACCCTGCACGGCGCCGAGGGCGTGCGGGTGGTGTTCCTGCGCGGGGTCGGCGGCGTGTTCAGCGCCGGCGCGGACCTCTCCTGGATGGCCGACGCCGTCGAATGGGACGAGGACGACAATCGCCAGGACGCCCTGGGCCTGGCCAACATGCTCAAGGCGCTGCACGACATTCCCGCCCTGACGGTGGCTCTGGTCGAGGGGCCGGCCTTCGGCGGCGGCGCGGGCCTGGTTGCCGCCTGCGACCATGCCCTGGCCACGGCCGACGCCCGCTTTTCGTTCTCGGAGGTCAAGCTGGGCCTGACCCCGGCCACCATCAGTCCTTACGTCATCCAGGCCCTGGGCCCGCGCACGGCCAAGCTGCTGTTCGCCACCGGCCGGGTGTTCGACGCCGACGCCGCCTGGAGCTATGGCCTCGTCGACGAGGTGTTCGACGACGTCGCCGGCCTGGAGACCGCCCGCGATGCGCTGATCGAGGACATGGTCGCCTGCGCCCCCGGCGCGATCGGCGACGCCAAGGCCTTGGTCAACGACTTCGCTGGTCAGAAACTCGACAAGGGCCTGATCGAGGAGAGCGCGCGCCGCATCGCGCGCCGCCGTGTGTCGGAAGAGGGCCAAGAAGGCGTGCGCGCCTTTCTCGCCCGTCGTAAACCGGCCTGGGCCGAGCAGGCTTAAGGTTCAGGATCGTTTGGGGGCGCGATGACGACGGCGGATCTGGAAACGGCGGTGGCGGACTCGGCGGCGAGCTTCATCTCGCCGAAGAAGAAACCGTTCACGCACAAGGGCGAGCCCTGCAAGAACTGCGGGACCGCGCTCGAGGGCTGGTACTGCTACAACTGCGGCCAGAACGCCGACACGCACCACCGGTCGATCCTGCACCTGCTGTGGGAGGCCATCGAGGGGATGTTCCACCTCGACGGCCGTCTGGCCCAGACCCTGCCGCTGCTGTTCTTCAGGCCTGGCAAGCTGGCCAAGGACTACATGGAAGGTCGGATCGTGCGGCACGTGCCGCCGTTCCGCACCTTCCTGGTGGCGCTGCTGCTGTTCATCTTCGCGGCCGAGCACGCCATCCACGGCATGCGCCATCAGCAGGAGCTGAAGGAAGAGAAGGCCGCCGAGCAGCTGGCGACGCCGGCGGGCCGCAAGGCCAAGGCCGATGCGATGCGCAAGGAGGCCGCGGACGATCGCGCCGAGAGACTGAAAGACGCTGCCGAGTCCCGCGACGAAGATCTCAAGGACCCCGACTCCGACAAGGCCAAGGTCGCCAAGGACTATGCCGACGCCGTCAAGGAAGCCGAGGACAGCTATGCCGCTACCCTCGCCGAAGCGGCGGCGCTGGAGAACAATCCGAACGCCGGCGCCGAGGCGCTCGCCAAGCTCCATAATCGCAACGCCAGCGCGGCCGAGCAGATCCGGGGCCTGGATTTCAGCGACTCCGAAAAGCTGGCGCAGGGCAGTCGGAAGATCGCCGACGCCAATGTCGCGGGCCAGCAGTTCAACGTCGTGATCCCCGACAAGGATCAGCCGCCGGTCAAGGTCTCGGGTAAGATCGACGAGGCCAAGAGCGAGCGCGCCGGCCATGCCGAAGGCAAGGCGGAAGCCAAGAACTGGTTCAAGGACGGGCTGGCCAAGGCGGTCGCCAATCCGGACTACTTCCTGCTGGTGATGTTCGGCTGGGCCCACCGGCTGGCGGTGCTCTTGCTGCCGATCATCGGTCTGTCCCTGGCCGTGATCTACCTGAACAAGCGCCGCTACTTCATCTACGACCACCTGCTGGTCGCCACCAACCTGCTCTCGTTCTCGTTCCTGACCTGGGCGTTGGTCTTCGTCTTGCCCGCCGCCCTTGTCCCGCCCGCCCTCACGATCGTGTTGCTTTGGGGGCCGATCAACCTCTTCCAGACCCTCCGAGGCGGCTACGGCTCGAGCATCCTTGGCGCTCTGCTCAAGACGTTCGTCGTTTGGACGGCGAGCGTGACCTCGTTCGGCATCCTGGTCGCGGGCCTGATGCTTTTCACCCTTTCCCAGATGTAGGTCCTCGCCTTGCTTTCCTCCGTCCTGATCGCCAATCGCGGCGAGATCGCCCGCCGCATCATCCGCACCGCCCGCGAGTTGGGCGTGCGGACGATCGCCGTCTATTCGGAGGCCGACGCCGACGCGCCGTTCGTGATGGAGGCCGACGCGGCGATCCTGATCGGGCCGGCGCCGGCCAAGGAGAGCTATCTCGACCCGAAGAAGATCCTGGCGGCGGCCAAGCAGATGGGCGCCGAGGCGATCCATCCGGGCTATGGCTTCCTGTCGGAGAACGCCGACTTCGCCCAGAGCGTGATCGACGCCGGTCTCGTCTGGATCGGACCGCCGCCCTCGGCGATCCGCGCGATGGGCCTGAAGGACGCCGCCAAGGCGGTGATGATCGCGGCGGGCGTGCCCACCACGCCGGGCTATCTGGGTGAGGACCAGTCGGTCGAGCGGCTCTCCGCCGAGGCGGGCAAGATCGGTTACCCCGTTCTGATCAAGGCCGTGGCCGGCGGCGGCGGCAAGGGCATGCGCAAGGTCGAGCGCGCGGAGGATTTCGAGGCCGCCCTGGGCGCGTGCCGCCGCGAGGCCGCCGCCAGCTTCGGCGACGACCGGGTGCTGCTGGAAAAGTACGTCACCCGCCCACGCCACATCGAGGTGCAGGTGTTCGGCGACAGCCACGGCAATGTCGTTCACCTGTTCGAGCGCGACTGCTCGCTGCAGCGCCGCCACCAGAAGGTCATCGAGGAGGCCCCCGCGCCGGGCATGGACGATGCCACCCGCGCCGCCGTCTGCGCCGCCGCCGTCAAGGCCGCGAAGGCCGTCGACTATGTCGGGGCCAGCACGGTCGAGTTCATCGCCGACGCCAGCGAGGGCCTGCGCGCCGACCGCATCTGGTTCATGGAGATGAACACCCGTCTGCAGGTCGAGCACCCGGTCACCGAGATGGTCACCGGCCAGGATCTGGTCGAGTGGCAGCTGCGCGTCGCGTCGGGCGAGCCCCTGCCGCTGGCGCAAGACGAGATCACGCTGGAAGGCTGGGCCATGGAAGCCCGCCTCTATGCCGAGAACCCGGCCACGGGCTTCCTGCCGTCGACGGGCAAGCTGAAACACTTCCGCCTGCCCGAGGGCGATGTGCGGGTCGACAGCGCGGTGGAGGAAGGCGGCGAGGTCACCGCCTTCTATGACCCGATGATCGCCAAGCTGATCGCCCAGGGCGCCGATCGCGAGGACGCCGCCCAGCGCCTGGCCGAGGCCTGCGCCCTGGTCGAGGTCTGGCCCGTCAAGACCAACGCCGCTTTCCTGGCCAAGTGCGCCAGCCATCCGGACTTCGTCGACGGCGCGGTCGACACCGGCTTCATCGAGGCGCGGCTCGAGGAGCTGACCGAACGGACCTTCAGCGACGAGCCGGCCATGGCCGCGATCGGCTGGCGGCTGGACAGCTTCCTGGAAGCCGAGGCGCGTCCCGATCCGTGGGAGAGCGCGCCGTCGAAGCTGCTCGGCTTCCGCATGAACGGGCCGCGCGCCGAGATGCGGCTGCCGATGTCGGTCGACGGCCGGCCCACGCCGCTGCGGGTGGCCTTGATCGGCGGCGGGACCGAGGACTGGTCCTGGGACATCCGCCACGAGACCGGCGAGGCCTTCGACGAGGTCACCCGCTTGCCCACGACCCACGGCAAGGGCCCAATCCGCGTTTTCGAGGGCGGCGACGTTCAGGAGTTCGACTTCGACGCCAAGGTCGGCGGGGCGGGCGAGGGCGCGGCCTCCGATGGCGCGATCCTGTCGCCGATGCCGGGCAAGATCGTCTCGGTCGCGGTCACGGCGGGCCAGAGCGTCGGCAAGGGCCAGACCCTGCTGACCCTGGAGGCCATGAAGATGGAGCACGCCCTGGCCGCGCCGTTCGACGGCGTGGTGGCCGAGCTGACGGCGGTCGCGGGCGGTCAGGTCAGCGAAGGCGTCGTGCTGGCGCGGCTGGAAGCCGCCGGCGGCTGAGGGGCGTCGGCGTCGAAGCCTTCAAAGGGGCTCTCGAATTCTGAACCTTGAGCCCTTTTCCGGTCTAAACGGGCCCGCCCTAGGCGAGCAGCCGCGCGTGCTGGGCGTTGAGCACGTCGCCGTACCGATGGCCGAGGCCCCGCAGATGCTGCAGCAGCGCCCCGTCCGAGGCCTCGCCGATGTCGAAGTCGATATCGCCCGGCGTCAGCAGAGCGTCGTCCAAGTTCGACAGGTACAGGCCGCACATCGACCAACGCGGAAAGACGCGCTCGGCGACCGCCTCCCGGCGGCGGACCTTAAGGTCGTGGTGACGCGGATCGCGCCGGATACGCTGGAAACAGGCCTCGACGACCTCGTCCGGTCCTTCCAGCAACTGGGCGAATGTCTGACCGTCGCAAAGAAGCAGGCCGCTCACGCCGCGTCGCCCGTTGTGCCGGGTCGAGGCGATGAGAATGTCCTCGAGCGCGCTGGCCAGCCGCGACCCGGCGTCGGGCGAGACCGAGCTGACATACAAGAGGCGTTCTAGGCTGGCGCGCGCCAAAGACGATGCTCCTTGCCGCCCTGGAACCCGCGCCATGAGGCGGGTCGCGGTGTCGCGTGACGGCTTGCGTCCCCAGCTATGCCTTAGCGGTTCGTCCGCCTCCACCCCAAAACGAGAACCGCCGCTGCGGACAGCCCCCCACAAGGCGTCCGAAACGGCGGTAGGGGCCTGGCGGCCCGGTTCGCGCCCCCACATGAACGCGATGTCGACAGACCATAGCGTCACTGAGCGAACGTCGATCGGTTTCACCGGAGGGGCGAACCGTCATGCTGGCTTGCTCCCCCCACGGAGCGCGCTATCTAGCGGCCATGGCGCTGCACATCATCAAGCTGGTCGTCGGCTGCGACACGATCGACGATCTCCTGGCCTGGCACACCGACACCTCTCGGCCTTGGATCATGCAGACCCGCATGACCCCGAAGCGGATCGACGAAATCCTGGACGGCGGCTCGCTGTATCGGGTGTTCAAGGGCCAGATCCTCTGTCGTCAGAAGATCCTGGCCATAGACACGGTCGGCTCGGGTCCGGCCCAGCGCTGCGAGGTGACGGTCGATCCGCCGATCATCCGTGTCGCCCCGCAGCCTCGCCGCGCGTTCCAGGGCTGGCGCTATCTGAAGCCCGAGGACGCGCCGCCGGACCTGACCGAAGGCGAGGCCGCCGATCTGCCCCCCGACCTCGCGCGGCAGCTGCGGGAGCTCGGCGCCTGGTAATCGCCAGAGTGAAGTCTTAGCGATTTAGCAACTGAGGCGGGTGTCATCTTGTCGCGGGCAGCGTGGGGAGAATGACGATGAAGAGAGGCTATCCGGTCTTGGGCGTGGCGATGTTGTTCATAGGGCTGGTCGCCGGATTGCTGCTGGCTCTGAGGCCGATCGGCTAGAGCCCCTTAGCCTTCGATGGGGCCATCCAAACCAGACTGGCTCTATCCGATCGCCATGTTGTCGATCAGCCGCGTCTTGCCCAGCCAGGCGGCGACCAGGATCCGCCCCTCGGCGCCGTCGATCGGCCCCGGGCCTAGCCGCGACAGATCGCCGGCCTCGCGCACCTCGACATAATCCACCTGACGGAAGCCCGCCGCGGTCAGGGCCGCGACCGCCGCGGCCTCGGCGTCGTCGATCCGTCCGCCGGACGCCACGGCGGCCGCCGCCGTCCTCATCGCGGTCGGCAGGGCCGTGGCGGCGGCGCGTTCCTCGGCCGACAGATAGGCGTTGCGCGAGGAGAGGGCCAAGCCGTCCTCCGCGCGGGCGGTGGGGCCGCCGACGATCTCGATCGGGATATCCAGATCCCGCGCCATGCGGCGAACCACCTGCAGCTGCTGATAGTCCTTCTCGCCGAACACGGCGACGTCGGCCTGGGACTGGATGAAGAGCTTGGCCACGACGGTCGCGACGCCGCCGAAGAATTGCGGCCGCGCCGCGCCTTCCAGCGGTTCGGAAACGCCGGACACGCTGATCAGCGTCGAGAAGCCCGGCGCGTACATCTCCGGGCCGGCCGGGGCGAACAGCAGGTCGCAGTCCGCCGAGGCCAGCTTCTCGACATCCGCCGCTTCGCCGCGCGGATAGGCGTCGAAGTCCTCGTGCGGCGCGAACTGCTTGGGATTGACGAAGATGCTGGCGATCACGCGGTCGGCGTGGCTCCGGGCGAGCCGGATCAGCGACAGATGTCCCTCGTGGAGGGCGCCCATGGTCGGGACCAGGGCGACGCGCTCGCCAGAAGCCTTCCACGCGCGCACGTGCTGGCGCATCTCGGCGATGGTGCGGACGATGATCGGACGGGTCATGGCGGTATGCCTCCACGCGGACTGGTCGCGCTTATGGCCTTCGCGGGCTCCCAGGTCCACCGGGCGCGAGGCCTGCCGAAATCATGGGCTGCGACAATTAGGTCTGTGGATCGACGCGGTTGACCCCCTGGGGAGCGGGTAACATCGTGTTAACCTTCAGTCCAAGGTCGCGCGAGTCGCGACGCATCGAGGATCGATCCCATGGCCGAAACGCGCGTCATCGTCGTCGGCAACGAGAAGGGCGGCGCGGGCAAGTCCACCATCGCCGTCCACCTGGTCACCGCGCTGCTGTACGGCGGCGCCAAGGTCGCGGTCATCGACCTGGACCTGCGCCAACGCACCTCGGCGCGGTTCTTCGAAAACCGCCGCGCCTGGTTGGCCAGCAAGAAGCTGGAACTGCCCGAGCCGCTGGCCCTGAATCTCAGCGACAACGACATCGCCCTGGCCGAGCGGTCCGAGGACGAGCAGGTCGCCGGCTTCGAGGCGGCGTTCGCCAAGGCCGCGGCCGAATGCGACTTCATCCTGATCGACACGCCCGGCGGCGACAGCGCCATCACGCGCCTGGCGCACGGTCGCGCCGACCTGGTGGTCACGCCGATGAACGACAGCTTCGTCGACTTCGACATGCTGGGCACCGTCGACCCGGTGACCCTGGACCTCGTCAAGCCCAGCCTCTACTCGCTGACCGTCTGGGAAGGCCGCAAGCAGCGGGCGCTCTCGGGCCAGCGTCAGGCGATGGACTGGGTGGTGCTGCGCAACCGCCTGGCCACCACCGAGGCTCGCAACCGCAAGCGCCTGGAGGACCGTCTGACGGCTCTGGCCAAGCGGGTCGGCTTCCGCATCGGCCCCGGGCTGCGCGACCGCGTGATCTATCGCGAGCTCTTCCCGTTCGGCCTGACCATCGCCGACCTGTCGCCGCAGGTGCGCCCGGTGCCGGTGTCGCTGCAGCATCTGGCGGCGCGCCAGGAGCTGCGGGCGCTGATGCATAGCCTGGGCCTGTCGAGCTTCTCCGGCGAGACGATGCTGGCGGCCCAGTAGTTCAGGCTCTACATCCCTTGATCAGCGGGCGGCCGGGGACGACCCCGCCGCCCGTCGTGCTTTGGGAGCCGCGATGATCTATCTGCTGCTGGGCATGGCCGCCGTGGCCTTCCTGCTCTGGCCGCGCCGTCCCGTGCTGAAGGGCGAGGGCTGGCGGGTCGGCGCCGGCGTCGCCGCGGTGGTCGCCTTCGCCGGCGCGGGCTATGCCGGCGTGCGCCAGGCCTGGGAGGTCGCCGCCGTCCTGGCGGTCCTCGGCCTCTGGAGCGCCACCGAGGCGCGGCGGCGGCCGACGATCAAGCGCGTCGCCACGCCCGCGCCGAAGGCCGAGCTCAGCCTCTCGGAGGCGCGCGCGATCCTGGGCGTGGGGCCCGACGCCACCCTGGCCGACGTCAAGGCCGCCTATAATCGCCTGATCCAGATGGCCCATCCCGACAAGGGCGGCACCGAGGGCCTGGCGGCGCAGCTGAACGCCGCGCGGGATCGTTTGATCAAGCGGCGCGGCTAGGCTACGACGGAGCCATGATCCACCGCGAACGCTTCTGGCGCCGCCGCTCGTCCGGTCCGACCTGTTCGGTATGACGCCCTGACCCCTGTTCAGGCGAGCCTTTGACTTGGCTCAAGACGTCATTCCCGTTCGGACCCTTGATCATCCCATGACCACCCAGACCCTCGACCGCGCCGCCGACTGGGCCGCGCGCTTCAGCCAGCGCATGAACCGCGTCCGCGCCAGCGAGATCCGCGAACTGCTCAAGCTGCTGGACCAGCCCGACATCCTGTCCTTCGCCGGCGGCATCCCCGATCCGGCCCTGTTCCCAGCCGAGGAGATCCAGGCCGGCTACGCCGCCGTGCTGGCCGACCCAGGCCTGTCCCGCCAGGCGCTGCAATATTCGGTCAGCGAGGGCTATCTGCCGCTGCGCCAATGGATCGCCGAGCGCATGACCCGCGACGGCATGCCCTGCGAGCCCGGCAACATCATGCTGACAGCCGGCTCGCAGCAGGCGCTGGACCTGATCGGCAAGCTGTTCGTCGGCCCCGGCGACACGGTCGTGGTGGCGCGGCCGACCTATCTGGGCGCGCTGCAGGCGTTCAACGGTTACGAGCCCCGCTATCGCGACCTGCCGGCGGGCGCGCTGGAGGGGCGCGAGACCGACCTGCCGCGCGGCGCCCTCGGCTATTTCGTCCCCGACTTCGCCAATCCGACCGGCGTCAGCCTGACCCTGAAGGAACGCGAGGCGCTGCTGGATCTGGCGAGCGGGCTGGACATGACCCTGATCGAGGACGCCGCCTATCGCGAGCTGCGCTTCTCGGGCGAGGCGACGCCGACCCTGCTGGCGCTCGACATCGAACGGTCCGGCGGCATCGACCAGGCGCGCACGCTGTTCCTGGGCACCCTGTCCAAGACGCTCTCGCCGGCGTTGCGCATCGGCTGGGTCTGCGGACCCAAGCCGGTCATCGAAAAGCTCGTCCTACTGAAGCAGGGCGCGGACCTGCACGTCTCGACCATCAACCAGATGGTCGCCCATCGGGCCGTCTCGGAGGGCTACGACCAGCACCTGCACCGCCTGCGCGGCGCCTATGGCCACAAGGCCGGCGTTATGCTGAGGGCCCTGGAGCGGACCATGCCCGAGGGCGTGACCTGGTCGCGGCCGGAGGGCGGCATGTTCGTCTGGATCGACCTGCCCGAGGGGATCGACGGCGCGACGCTGCTGGCCCGGGCCATCGAGGAGGAGCGCGTGGCCTTCGTGCCGGGCGCGCCGTTCTTCGCCGAGGTCCAGACGCCCAACGCCATCCGCCTCAGCTACTCGCTGCCGACCGATGCGCAGATCGAGGAAGGGGTGGCGCGGATCGCGCGGCTGATCGGGCGGGTGAGGGCGGAGGGCTGATCCTCATCCGATTTCCCCGGCGTTCGTCGGGGAGATCGGAAGTTAGCTTACGGCGCCAGCACCATGCACGGCACGTGCTTGGCCTTCAGCGCCGAGCAGGCGCCGCGGGCGGCGTCGGAGGTCATGCCCTGGAACTGCGCGCGGAACGTGCCGCCCGCGCCTTCGACGGCGGCCTCGGCGTCGGCGACCGCCTTGGCGAAGCGGCCGCGCACCAGCTTCAGCTGGTCGTTGGCCAGGGCCTTGGACTTGAAGGCGCCGACCTGCACGCCCCATTCGCCCTTCGGCTTCTTGGCGGCCTTGCTCGACTTGGCGGCGTCCTGGGCGCCGCGCAGGGTAGGCGAGACCTTGACCGGGGCCGGCGCGCGCGGGTTCTCGGTCAGCACGATCTTCAGGCCGGCCTGGTCGCCGTCGCCCTGTTCGACCGACGGACGCTCGATCGGGCCGGTCGGCTCGTCTTCATAAATGTTGGCGGCGATGGTGGTGCGCTCGCCGCGCGCCCGGCGCTTCATCACGTCGAAGCCGGTCAGCAGCAGGTCTTCCATGTTGTTGTCGCGCCAGGCCGTGGACGGGCCGCCCAGCACCACGGCGATCAGACGGCGGCCGTCGCGCACGGCCGAACCGGCGAGGTTGAAGCCCGAGGCATTGGTGTAGCCGGTCTTCAGGCCGTCGAACCCTTCCATGCTGTCCAGCAGGCGGTTGTGCCCTTTGATGTAGTTGCCGCGCAGATTGAAGCCCTTCACCGAGAAGTAGCTGTAGTACTGCGGGAAGTCGCGCATGGTGGCGCGCGACAGGATGGCCAGATCGCGGGCGGTCGAGATCTGGCGGCTGTCGGGCAGGCCCGAGGCGTTCACGAACCGGCTGTTGCGCATGCCCAGCTCCTGGCCGCGCAGGGTCATCAGGGCGGCGAATCGCGACTCGCTGCCGGCGAGTCGCTCGGCCATGGCCACGGCCACGTCGTTGGCCGACTTGACCGTCATGGCCTTGATGGCCTCGTCGACCGACAGGCTGTCGCCGGGCGGCAGGCCGATCTTGGTCGGGGCCTGGGCGGCGGCGCGCGGCGAGATGACCACGCGGTCGGTCAGCTTCAGGCGGCCTTCGCTCAGGGCCTCGAAGGTCAGGTACAGCGTCATGATCTTGGTGACGGACGCCGGATAGCGGGGGCTGTCGGCCCTTTTGTCGTAAAGGACTTCGCCCGAATTGGCGTCGATGACGATGGCCGCGTACTTGGGCTCGGAGGCGTTCAGCTGCAGGTACGGTATGGCCGCCGAGGCGGCCGTCGGCGCGGCGGCGCCGAACAGGCAGGCGAGCGCGAGACCGGCGGCGGCGATCAGGGAACGGGCGGAGGTAAGCTTGGCGAACATCGAGCAGCGTCCGTCATTTCTGAACTTTGACAGCGGTTCCGCACCGCCACACGCGTGGACCGTAGCATGATGGATGCCGCCTTTCGCCAAAGTAAACAACTGGTGAGTGATCATGCCGCGGACGCGAAAAAACCGGGCGCGTGCTTCCCATGCTGCAGCTTGATCGGGGCAGGCGTCGCCGTTGACCTTAGGTTATGGTGCGCTGCACAAAATCATTGACTGCTGCACTGCAACATGAGAGAACCGGGTTGTTCCAAGCGCAGAGGGGCGAGTTGCAGCTCGACCTTCCGCCCCGCCCTCCGTTTCCTCCCCAGGAGAATTCCCATGGCCGCCGCCGAAACCATCAAGACCTCCGTCGAGCAGTTCACCACCGCGTCCAACCAAGCCTTCAAGGACGGCGTCGAGAAGTCGCTGGCCGCCCTGGCCGAAGCCAACACCCACTCGAAGAAGAACCTGGAAGCCGTCGTCGCTTCGGTGACCGCCGCCACCAAGGGCGCCGAAGCCCTGGGCGCCCAGACCTTCGCCTACGGCAAGAAGGCCGCCGAGGACCACGTCGCCGCCGCCAAGTCGCTGGCCGCCGCCAAGAGCGTGCAGGAAGCCGTCGAACTGCAGACCGCCTGGGCCAAGTCGGCCCTGGAAGCCTATATCGCCCAGGTCAGCAAGGCCTCGGAAATCGTCTCGGCCTCGATCAAGGACTCGGTCAAGCCGCTGAACGAGCGCATGACCGCCGCCGTCGAGAAGTTCCAAGCCGCTCGCTAAGACCGGACTTCGAACCGAAGATCGAAGGGCTCGGGCCGAAAGGCCCGGGCCCTTTTTTCTTGGCCGCGACCACGTTAAGCATGCGCCCTCGGTGCAAGGGAGCGCGTGGATGTCGAAGGTCGAGGAACGCCTGAAGGCGATGGGCGTGGAGCTGCCGCAGCCCGTGGCGCCGGTGGCCAATTACGTGCCCTTCGTCCGCTCGGGAAATCTCGTCCACATCTCGGGGCAGATCTCGCTGGACGCGTCGGGCGGGATCAAGGGCACGGTCGGCGTCGATGTCGACCTGGAAACGGCCCAGAAGGCCGCGCGCCTGTGCGGGATCAATCTGCTGGCTCAGATGCGGGCCGCGTGCGACGGCGACCTCGACAGGGTGGTCCGGGTCGTCAAGCTGGGGGGCTTCGTCCAGGCCGGCCCGGACTTCATCGACATCCCCAAGGTCGTCAACGGCTGCTCGGACCTGATGGTCGAGGCCCTGGGCGACGCCGGCCGCCACGCCCGCTCGGCGGTGGGGGTCTACAAGTTGCCCCTGGGCTTCGCCGTCGAGGTCGACGCGGTGGTGGAGATCGCCTGATGCGCGCGCGCGAACGCCCCTCGACCGAGGTCTTCGGCGAGGCGTGGGAGCGCCTGTTCTCGCCGGCGGTCGCCCACCGCGGCCTGTGGACGCCCGACGGCGCGCCGGAGAACTCCCTGGCCGCCTTCCAGGCCGCCTGCGCGCATGGCTACGGCATCGAGCTCGACGTTCAACTGACCGCCGACGGCGAGGCGGTGGTGTTCCACGACGAGCGGCTGGAGCGGATGACCGGGCGCGAGGGCCGCCTGCGCGACCACACCGCCGCCGACCTCGGGACCATGACCCTGAAGGGCACGGACGAGACCATCCCGACCCTGGCCGACACCCTGACGATGATCGGCCACCGGGCCATGGTGTTCATCGAGCTGAAGACCCCGTTCGGCGAGGTCGGCCCTCTGGAGAAGCGGGTGACCGAGGTGCTGGTCGACCACAACGGCCCGACGGCGGTGATCGGCTTCAATCCCTATTCCCACGCCTGGTTCGCCGACCATCATCCGCAGATCCTGCGCGGCCTGGACAGCTACGGCTGGAACGACGAGGGCGCGCGCAAGCTGGCGCCCGAGATGCGCAAGTCGCTGGCGGCGCTGGAGCAGGTGGAGCTGGCGCGGCCCGATTTCCTGGCCTTGGGGCTCGACATGTTGCCCAGCCCGCGCGCCGACCTATATCGCTCGAACGGCATGCCCGTCGTCGCGTGGACGGTGCGGGCGCCCGACCAGTGGGAGCGGGTGCGCGACCACTGCGACAACCTGATCTTCGAGGGCTATCACGCGTGACTTCAGGCCTCCTTGGCGTTCGTTCGGCGGTTCGCGTGCATCGCGCGGTCGCCGAGATCGGCAAGGAGGCCTGGGACGCCTGCGCCGGCCACACCGGTGATCCGTTCATCTCCTACGACTTCCTGTCGATCCTGGAGGAGAGCGGGTGCGTCGGGCCGCGCACCGGCTGGGCGCCGCAGCACCTGTCGGTCGAGGACGAGGCCGGGGCGATCGCCGGCGTCATGCCGCTTTACCTGAAGTCCCACAGCCAGGGCGAATACGTCTTCGACCATGCCTGGGCCGACGCCTATGAGCGCGCCGGCGGGCGGTATTATCCGAAGCTCCAGTGCTCCTCGCCGTTTTCGCCGGTCACGGGCTCGCGGCTGATCACGCGGCCGGACGTCGACGTGGACGAGGGGCGATCGGCGCTGCTAGGCGGCGCCCTCACCCTGTGCGAGCGGATCGGCGCTTCGTCGCTGCACGTGACCTTCCCGGTCGAGGACGAGTGGCGCTGGATGGGCGAGCGGGGGATGCTCCCGCGCCAGGACCAGCAGTACCACTGGGAAAACAACGGCTACGCGACGTTCGACGACTTCCTGGCGGCTTTGTCGGCGAACCGGCGAAAGACCATCCGCCGCGAGCGCCGCGACGCCCAGGACGGGCTGGAGATCGTCGCCCTGACCGGCGACCAACTGCTCGACGAGCACTGGGACGCCTTCTTCGCCTTCTACATGGACACGGGCAGCCGCAAGTGGGGGCGGCCCTATCTGAACCGCAGGTTCTTCGCCCTGCTGCACGAGCGCATGGCCGATAAGGTGCTGCTGATCCTGGCGCGGCGGCCGGGCGGGCCCTGGATCGCCGGGGCGCTGAACCTGCTGGGCCGCGACTGCCTCTATGGCCGCCACTGGGGCTGCCTTGAGGACGTGCCGTTCCTGCACTTCGAGCTCTGCTACTACCAGGCCATCGAGCACGCGATCCGGCTGGGCCTGCCGCGCGTCGAGGCCGGGGCGCAGGGCCAGCACAAGATCGCCAGGGGCTATCTGCCGAGCGCGGTCTATTCCGCCCACTGGATCGCCGACCCGGCGCTGCGCGAGCCGGTGGCCCGCTATCTGGAGCGCGAACGCGAGGCGGTGGCCCACGACATGGAGCTGCTGACCGAGGAGTTCTCGCCGTTCCGCCACGCGCCCGATCGCCTGGCCGGCGGCGGCGACCGGGACTAACGGGCTACCGGACTAGGACCGCTCCCAGGCCGCCTTCAGCAGCGCGACCACCTCGGCGTCGACCTCGGCGGGGGCGGCGAGGACGAGCTTGGCCTTCAGGCGCTCGGACCAGCCCTCGTTCCTCGGCTCCGCGAGGCGCGGGGAGGCGTCCGGCGTCACCGCCAGGCCCAGCGCGACACCGCCCGACTTCAGGGGCTTGGCGGCGGCGAACTGGCTCTTGCGGGACCAGGCGGTGAAGGTCTTGCGTTGACCGGTGACCAGATCGGGCAGGTCCGCGACCGCCGCCTCGATCGCCGTCAGGATCGCCGTGGCGGCCGGATCGGTCCACAGGGCCGCGCGCAGCCCGTCGGCGTCGTCCCAGCCCATCTCGGCCGGAAACGCGACCGAGAAGATGGTGGCGGCGCGGTTCTGACCGATCCCATAGGTCGCCTTCAGCCAGTCGGCGCGCGCCTTGGGCTTGGTTTCCCGGCATTCGCGACGGACGATCTCGGACCACTCGTCCAAGGTCTTACCTGTCTCGCGCTCCAGATTGGCCCGAACGGAGGCGAACCACTTCTGTTGCTGTTCGGTCAGGCCCTGAGGCTTGGTCTGCATGCTTGCGTGTCCCCCCGGGTTTGCTACGACCGGTCCCAGCAGGGAGACGGTCATGAGCCTCGACGGACGCTACGACAGCCACAACATCTTCGCCAAGATCATCCGCGGCGAGATCCCGAGCGTGAAGCTGTTCGAGGACGACCGGGTGCTGGCCTTCATGGACGTGTTCCCGCAGTCGCGCGGCCATGCCCTGGTGATCTCCAAGGTCAGCCAGGCGCGGAACCTGCTCGAGGTCGAGCCCGAGGTGCTGAGCGAATTGGCCGCCGCGACCCAGAAGGTCGCCCGCGCGGTCGTGACGGCCTTGAAGCCGGACGGCGTGGTCGTCACCCAGTTCAATGGGGCGCCCGCCGGCCAGACGATCTTCCACCTGCATTTCCACGTCATCCCTCGCTACGAGGGAGAGGCCCTGGGGCGCCACGGCGAGGGCGGGATGGCGGACGTCGAGGCGCTGAAGGCTCTGGCGAGCCAGATATCGGAGGCGCTCTAAGCCGAGTTTCCTTGCCTTCCCCCGCGCGGCGACGTTAGGTTGTGGCGATCGAGGGGAAGTTGCTTGCGCCTGCATCCCGTTACTCAGTTGATGCTGCTGGCCGTGATCCTGATGTTCGGCGGGCTGTTGGCCTATGCCATCGTGTTCGCCAAGACTCTTTTCGCGCTGCGGACCGATGCGCCGGTGTCGATCATCGTGTGGGTCGAGCTTGAGAGCGCTGCGCGGTACATGCCCATGTTCGCCTACGCGCTCGCCACCTTTGCCTCGGCGCTCTGGGTCGAGGCGCTGGCGCGGATCCTGGACGAACTGAAGCGGCGCAACGCCACGCTGATGGAGCCATAGCCGATGTCCGATCTCGCCGACCCGTCCGCGTCCGAGCGGCTCGCCGCCGAGTCCCGGCGCGCGATCAGCGGCTTCGGCGGTCTGCACCTGGCGACCAAGATCGTGGTGATCGCCGCCTCGATCCACCTGCTGAGCGACGTGATCAAGGCCGCCTCGACGCTGCTGGACCCGTCCCGCGCCAGCGTCGTGTCCGCCGTGCCCCTGGAGACGGTGGCGAACGTGTTGAGCTCGGTCGGCTATTCGCTGAGCTATTTTAGCGGCGCGGCCACGGTCGAGTTTCTGTTCCGCATCTGGGGCGAGGTGCGGCGCCTGCGCGAGACCGAAGCCCGCTGAAGGCGTAGCGCGGCCGTCAAAGAGGTGCGGAGCCTCGGCCGTTGTGGTTCACCAGGGACCTAGGCGAGAACGCCCGAACAGGAACCGCATGCCCGAATCCGAAGATGGCCGCCGAGGGTCGCGCCGTTTGATCTAGGCCAGTCGCTACGCGGGCGATCAGGATTTCGGCGAGGCGCTCGGGTCCATCATCAACGCCTCAATCGGGAACAATCGGCTGGTCGACGTAACGAGCTTCATGATGGCAGGCGAGGGCTGGTTCCTGCGGTGGCTCGAAGGGCCGGCCGCCAGCGTTGGCGATGCGAAGGCGCTTGGACGCCGTCATCGCGAGCGGTGAACAAAAAAGGGCCCGGATCGCTCCGGGCCCCTTTGGCTCATCTCTTACAGGCTCTACTCGGCCAGGGCCGGCTCGGCCTCATCGGTCTTGCCGGCCTTGGGATCGGCGGCCGAGTCGATCTCGAAGTCGATCTTGCTGTCCTTGAGGACGACCTTGACGTGGCCGCCGCGGACCAGGCGTCCGAACAGGATGTCGTCGGCCAGCGGCTTCTTGATGTGCTCCTGGATGACCCGGGCCAGGGGCCGCGCGCCATAGAGCTCGTCGAAGCCGTTCTTGGCCAGCCAATCGGCCGCGTCGTCGCTGAGCTCGATCGTGATGTTCCGGTCGGCCAGTTGGGCCTCCAGCTGCATCACGAACTTCTGCACGACCTGGCGGATGATCTCCGGCGTCAGCGGCTTGAAGGCCACGACGGCGTCCAGGCGGTTGCGGAACTCCGGCGTGAACAGCCGCTTCAGCGCGGCCTCTTCCTCGCCCTCGACCTTGCTGCGGCCGAAGCCGATCGAGTTGCGCTGGGCGTCCGAGGCCCCCGCGTTGGTGGTCATGATCAGGACCACGTTGCGGAAGTCGACCTTCTTGCCGTTGCTGTCGGTGAGCGTCCCGTTGTCCATCACCTGCAGCAGGATGTTGTAGACATCCCCGTGCGCCTTCTCGATCTCGTCGAGCAGGACGACCGCGTGCGGGTGCTGGTCGACCGCGTCGGTCAGCTGACCGCCCTGGTCGAAGCCGACATAGCCGGGAGGGGCGCCGATCAGGCGGCTCACGGTATGGCGCTCCATATACTCCGACATGTCGAAGCGCAGCATCTCGATGCCCAGGGTCTGGGCCAGCTGCTTGGCGGCTTCGGTCTTGCCGACGCCGGTCGGGCCGCTAAACAGGTACGAGCCGATCGGCTTGTTCGGTTCGCGCAGGCCGGCGCGGGCCAGCTTCATGGCCGCGGCCAGCTGGGTCAGGGCCTCGTCCTGGCCGAACACGGCGCGCTTCAGATCGGTCTCAAGTTCCTTCAGGGCCTCGGTGTCCGACTTGCTGACCGACTTGGGCGGAATGCGGGCGATCTTGGCGACGACGCTCTCGATCTCCTTGACCCCGATGGTCTTCTTCCGGCGGCTTTCCGGCAGCAGCATCTGGCTGGCGCCGGCCTCGTCGATCACGTCGATCGCCTTGTCCGGCAGCTTGCGGTCGGTGATGTACTTGGCCGACAGCTCGACGGCGACCTTGAGGGCGTCGTTCGTGTACTTCAGCTTGTGGAAGTCCTCGTAATAGGTCTTCAGGCCCTTGAGGATCTTGATGGTGTCTTCCACCGTCGGTTCGTTCACGTCGATCTTCTGGAAGCGACGGACCAGCGCCCGATCCTTCTCGAAGTGTTGGCGGAACTCCTTGTAGGTGGTCGAGCCCATGCAGCGCAGGCTGCCCGAGGCCAGGGCCGGCTTCAGCAGGTTCGACGCGTCCATCGCCCCGCCGCTGGTCGCGCCGGCGCCGATCACGGTGTGGATCTCGTCGATGAACAGCACCGCGTTCGGGTGGTTCTCCAGTTCCTTGACGACCTGCTTCACACGCTCTTCGAAGTCGCCGCGGTAGCGGGTGCCGGCCAGCAGCGCGCCCATGTCGAGCGAGTAGATGGTGGCGCCTTCCAGCACCTCGGGGACCTGGTGGGTGACGATCTTGCGGGCCAGGCCCTCGGCGATGGCGGTCTTGCCGACGCCGGGGTCGCCGACCAGCAGCGGGTTGTTCTTGGTGCGACGGCACAGGATCTGGATCGCGCGCTCGACTTCGTTCGCGCGGCCGATCAGCGGGTCGACCTTGCCCTGGCGGGCCTTTTCGTTGAGGTCGACGCAATAGGCTTCCAGAGCCTCGCCGCCCGTCTTGGTGTTGGGCTTTTCGCCGTCGTCCTCAGTCTGGTTCGAGCCGGCGCTGGCGCCCTTGACGCTCTTGGCCTCCGAGGCGCCGGCCTTCTTGGCGATGCCGTGGGCGATGAAGTTGACCGCGTCGTACCGCGTCATGTCCTGCTCCTGCAGGAAATAGGCGGCGTGGCTCTCGCGTTCCGAGAAGATGGCGACCAGCACATTGGCGCCGGTCACTTCCTCGCGGCCCGAGGACTGGACGTGGATCACCGCGCGCTGGATCACGCGCTGGAAGCCGGCGGTCGGCTTGGCGTCCTCATCGTCGTCGACCACCAGCGATTGGAGTTCGACGTCGAGATAGTTCGAGAGGCTCTTCTTCAGCGCGGTGAGATCGACGTCGCACGCACGCATCACTCCGGCGGCGTCCTCGTCGTCGGTCAGGGAAAGCAGAAGATGCTCCAGCGTCGCGTATTCGTGCTTACGCTGATTGGCGTAGGCGACGGCGCGATGCAGGGACTCTTCCAGGGGGCGCGAAAAAGAGGGCAATGGGGGAGGCTCCTCAGTCCTTTTCCATGGTGCACTGCAGAGGGTGCTGATGGCGTCGCGCCGAGTCGATGACCTGGGCGACCTTGGTTTCTGCGACTTCGTAAGTGTAGACACCGCAGACACCGACGCCGTTCTGGTGAACGTGCAACATGATGCGAGTAGCGTCTTCACGCGACTTGTTGAAGAACCGTTCGAGCACGTAAACGACGAACTCCATCGGAGTGTAGTCGTCGTTGAGAATCAGAACTCGATAAAGCGAGGGCTTCTGGGTCTTCGGCTTCACTTCCGTGACGACCGACGATCCAGCGCCGTTGCCTTGTCCGCCTTGCTTCCGCTCGGCCATCGACTTGTTCTCTCCCGGCGAGCGAAATGGCCCGCCTGTCTGAATTAGATATGGAAACGCGACGGCTTTGGAAGAGCCCGAGACGCCGCTGCGCCGCTTTAGCACAGGGGCGCCTCGGAAAACGGCTTCACGTTTGGGAGAGCGAAGACCGCGCGCGAACGGTTCCGTGGGCGAGAGGCCCAGATGGGGCGGGCGCGGGCGGCCCGCAAGGGGAGGGGCCAGCGGCGCCAGAGCCGAATCGTCGAGAGCGCTCGGAGGCGCGTTTTCACCCTTTCGGATGATATCGCGGTCGCGCTTCGGGGGTAGGCTCGGCGTTGGCGGAACACCTGGGAGGAGACCGATGTCAGCCAATACCCTGCAGATCACGCCGTTCATGCACGTCGCCGAGATGGAGCCGGCGCTGGCCTTCCTGACCGAAATCCTGGGCTTTACCGTGTTCGTCAATGGCGGCGGCTACGCCTATCTGGAACGGGAAGGAGCCGGGTTGCGGGTTCTGGCCAACAGCGATCCCGCCGAGCGGGGGCGGCCGCACGGCGGCTTCGCCTACTATATCGACGTACGCAGCCTCGACACCGTTCTCGAGCAGTTGGGATCCAAGCTCGAGCAGCTGCCAGCTGGCGCCGTTCATGGCCCGGTCGATCAGCCCTACGGCCAGCGGGAGCTGATGATCCGCGCCCCTGACGGCAACCTGATCGTCTTTGGCCAGGCCATCGCGTCGCCGACCTGAGGCGGCGGCCGGCTCGGCGTCAAACACTACTGGGGCAGCGCGTATTCCAGGTCGTACTGGTGCTTGCCGTCGGCGACAGTGATCACCAGGCGGCCGGTGAGGCCCTTCAGCTCGCCCGAGCCGGAGTCCGGGACGATGTCGATGACTAAGCTGATGTCCTTGCCGCGCATCGCGCCGCGATGAACCAGGGCGAAAGCGCCCTTTCGCCCGTCCAGCGTCCCGACCACGCGCTCGGTGGCCACATAGACGGCCGAGCCCGGGACCTCGGTGCCCACGGTCAGCATCTCGCCCTTGCCGGTCGCCTCCAGAGCGCCGTGATAGACCTTGTCCAGCGAGAACCGGCCCAGGGTGGAGCCTTCGCCCTTGTCCTGCTCGATAGGCTTGGTGGCGACGTCGAACAGGCCGTGGGCGTGGTGCATGGCGGTCTCCGCGAAACAGGGAGAGACGGCGGCCAAGGCGACCGCGATGGCCGGCACGATGATGCGCGGGACTGGCATGAACGTTCCTCTCGTTTCGCTTACGAGAACATAACAAGAACTATACGTCAACGCCCCTTGAGCGCCCGCCCGCTGACCACCGCCCCGGCGCCGAACTTGCCGCGCAGGGCGTCGATCGCGGTCTCGCTGTTCAGGGCGCGGCGCTCGTAGTCGGCGAACATATCCGCGCCGGCTGTCTCGGCGTCGACGAACTCGGTCAGGCCCGCGCCGATCAGGCGGTAGGAGAGGCCCCTGGGCTCGGCGGCCAGCAGTTCGCGCGCCACCTGGAACAGGGTGCGGGCGGTCTGGGTCGGCACGGCCAGGGTGCGGCGGCGGGTGTGGATCTTGAAGTCGGGCGTGCGGAGTTTCAGCGTCGCCACGCGGCCGGCGATGCCCTCGCGCCGCGCCTGCTTGGCCACCTTCTCGCAGAGCGGCCAGAGCTCGTCCTCCAGGTCCTCGCGCCGGTGCAGGTCGTCGTTGAAGGTGGTTTCGGCGCTGATCGTCTTGCGGGCCTGATCGGGATCAACCATCCGGCTGTCCTGGCCGTGCGCCAGGCGGTGCAGGCGAAGGCCGCCCGCGCCGAGCCGGCTGGCCAGCAGCTTCAGATCGGCGCTGGCGATGTCGCCGACGGTCTTCAGCCCGATCTCGGCGAGGCTGGCCACGGTGGCGGGGCCGACGCCGGGCAGAATGCCGACCGGCTTGTCGGCCAGGAAGGTCTTGGCCTCCGCCGCGCCGATGGCCGAGAAGCCGCGCGGCTTGTCCAGCTCGGACGCGATCTTGGCCAGGAACTTGTTGGGCGCCAGACCGATGGAGACGGTGAGGCCGATGTCGCGCTCGATCTCGGCCTGCAGCCGCGCCAGCATCTGGGCCGGCGTCGCGCCATGCAGACGCTCGGTGCCGGTCAGGTCGATCCAGGCTTCATCCAGCGACAGCGGCTGGATCAGGGGCGTTAGCCGGTCCAGCTTCTCGTGGATGCGGCGGCTCTCTTCCTTGTACTTGGCGAAGTTGGGCTTGATGACCACGGCGTCGGGGCAGAGCTTCAGCGCCTTGAACATCGGCATGGCCGAGCGCGCGCCGCTCATGCGGGCGATGTAGCAGGCGGTGGTGACCACGCCGCGCTTGCCGCCGCCAACGATGACCGGCCGATCGCGCAGGGTCGGATCGTCGCGCTTTTCGACCGAGGCGTAGAAGGCGTCGCAGTCCAGGTGGGCGATCGAGAGGGTTCCCAACTCGTCGTGGAAGACGACGCGCGGCGAGGCGCAGGAGGGGCAGCGCGCGACCTTGGCCCCGCCCGTCCATCCGCAGTCGCGGCACAGGCACTTCATCGGGGCGCCCTCACGCCTCCGCCGGCCACAGCCAGGCCGCGCCGCGCACGCCGGAGCTGTCGCCGTGCGCGGCCCGCTTCACCGGGACGGCGTAGGCGTCGGAGAAGACGTGGGGCGCGATGGCCGCGGGCAGGCGTTCGTAAAGGGCCTCGACATTGGACATGCCGCCGCCCAGGACGAAGACGTCGGGGTCGACCAGGTCGGCGATGACGGCCAGGCCGCGACCGAGCCGGTCCACATAGCGGTCGAAGGCGGTCGTCGCGCCTGGATCGCCGGCCTTGACGGCTTCCATGGTCGCCTGGGCCGTCGGGAAGCCGGAGTCCCGGGCGAAGGCGGGGCCCGACACCCAGGTCTCCAGACAGCCCTCGCGGCCGCACCAGCATTGCGGGCCGGGATATTCTTCCGGTCGAGGCCAGGGCAGGGGCGTGTGGCCGCACTCGGCGGCGACGCCGTTCAGCCCCTCGACCAGCCGCCCGTCGACCACGAGCCCGCCGCCGCAGCCGGTCCCCAGGATCACCGCGAAGACAACGCGCGCGCCGGCGCCGGCCCCGTCGGCGGCTTCCGAGAGCGCCAGGCAGTTGGCGTCGTTGGCCAGGCGGACGGGGCGCGCCAGGCGCTTCTCCAGGTCCTCGCCAAAGCGGCGGCCGTTCAGATAGACGCTGTTGGCGTTGCGGATCAGTCCCGTGCGCGGCGAGATCGAGCCGGGAATGCCCAGGCCCACGCGCGGGCAACTCGCCCCCGCCATCGCCTCGGCGTCGGTCAGGAGCTCGGCGACGGTCTCCAGAGCCGCCTCGTACGTCCCCGGATTGGGCTTGCGGACCCGCGCGACGAACCCGCCGGCCTCGTCCAGCGCGGCGGCCTCGATCTTGGTGCCGCCGAAGTCGACGCCGAAGCGGATCATGGAAAGAGCCGCGCCTCGATCGCGGTCTTCAGGTGGGGCCATTCGTCGATGCGCGCGTGGCGGTCGGGCGCCGACGGGGCGAACGGGCGCAGGCGCTCGTCGCTGACCATCTGGAACCGCCCGACGCGCGGCGCCTTATCCGCCACGGAGTCGAGCTGCGGCAAAAGGTCGTCGATGAAGACGGCCGGGCCGGAGGTGCGGCCGGCCAGATCCGCCGCCGCCGGTCCCTTGGGGCCGCTGTTGATGACGAGCGGATAATCGAAGCCGTGCGTTTTCAACCACTTGGCTCGCGCCAGCCGACCGTGCTCGGGCGCGTTGGTCAGGATGACGACCTCGGCGCGGGTCGACAGATCGGCCAGGGCGTCGGCCGCGCCCAGCGCCGGCGGGAGGTCGTCGGCGCCGTCGCGAAAGAAATCGTCGAACAGGGCCTTGCCCGCGATCATGTCGAGGTGTTCCGTCTCGCCTGGGCGGTAGATGTTCTGGAACAGGGCGAAGCGATCGATCCTCAGCTCGAAGCCGTGGCGTTCGATGAAGGCGCCGAAGCCGCGCATGAACTGCGCCAGCACCTCGTCGACATCGACGATGACCAGCGGCGCGGCGGGCGACACGGCGCAGGCTTGCAGATCGGAGCAGGGCGGTTCCATCGGGGGCGGTCTCTTAACGCGATTAGCGCGGGCTTAAGGATATCCGTGCGATCAGGAACTGGAAGACGGCGCGAATCCCTAGGCGTCGCCACGTGACCTTTTGGTCGGGGTAAGGATGACGAAGAAGGTCCTCATCGTGGAGGATAACGAGCTGAACATGAAGCTCTTTCATGATCTGCTCGAAGCCCAGGGTTACGAGACCCTGCAGACCCGCGAGGGCCTGTCGGCGTTGTCCATTGCTCGTGAAAACAAGCCCGACCTGATTCTGATGGATATCCAGCTGCCCGAGATCTCGGGCCTGGAAGTCACCAAGTGGCTCAAGGAAGACGACGACCTGGCTCACATCCCGGTGGTCGCCGTCACGGCCTTCGCCATGAAGGGCGACGAGGAGCGAATCCGCGAGGGCGGCTGCGAGGCCTACATCTCCAAGCCGATCTCGGTGGTCCACTTCCTCGACACGATCAAGCGTCTGCTGGAAAGGCAGCCCGCATGAGCGCGCGGATCCTCGTCGTCGATGACATCGAGGCCAATGTCCGCCTGCTCGAGGCCAAGCTGACGGCCGAATATTACGAAGTCACCAGCGCCACCGACGGCCCGACGGCCCTCGCCATGGCCGCTCGCGACCTGCCCGACATCATCCTGCTGGACGTGATGATGCCCGGCATGGACGGCTTCACCGTCTGCCGCAAGCTGAAGGAAGACCCCAGCACGCGCCATATCCCGGTGGTGCTGATCACCGCTCTCGACGGACGCGGCGACCGGATCCAGGGGCTGGAGGCGGGCGCCTCGGACTTTCTGACCAAGCCGATCGACGACGTCATGCTGTTCGCGCGGGTGCGCAGCCTGACGCGCTTCAAGCTGGTGATCGACGAGTTGCGCCAGCGCGAGGCCTCGGGCCGCCGCATGGGCGTGATCGCCGGCGCCGCCGCCCGCCTGGACGGCCTGGGCGGCCGGGTGCTGGTCGTCGACGACAACGAGCGCCAGGCCGCGCGCGTCGCCGCCGAGCTGGGCGTCGAGCATCGTCCGTTCCTGGAAAGCGATCCGGAAAAGGCCAAGATCAGCGCCGGCGGTCCGGTGGATCTGGTGATCGTCAACGCCGCGGCTCGAGGCTTCGACGGCCTGAGGTTCACCGCCTCGCTCCGCTCCGAGGAGCGCACCCGCCAGCTGCCGGTGCTGGCGATGGTCGATCCGGACGACCGCGCCCGGATGGTCAAGGCGCTGGAGATCGGCGTCAACGACATCCTGCCGCGTCCGGTCGATCCGCAGGAGCTGGCCGCCCGGGTCAAGACCCAGATCCAGCGCAAGCGCTACACCGACTATCTGCGCAACAATCTCGACAACTCGCTGGAGCTGGCGGTCACCGACCAGCTGACCGGCCTGCACAATCGTCGCTACATGTCTGGCCAGCTGGACGCGCTGGTCAAGCGCGCGGCCCTGGGCGGCGAGCCCGTGTCGGCCCTGCTGATCGACATCGACTTCTTCAAGAAGATCAACGACACCTTCGGCCACGACATCGGCGACGAGGTGCTGCGCGAGTTCGCCCTGCGCCTGGCGTCGAACGTCCGGGCGATCGACCTGCCGTGCCGCTTCGGGGGCGAGGAATTCGTCGTCGTGATGCCCGACACCACCCTGGCCGACGCCCTGCGCATCGCCGAGCGGATCCGGATGCACGTCGCGGGCTCGCCGTTCAAGGTGGCGCACGGCCAGGAACTGCTGAACGTGACCATCTCGGTCGGGGTCTCGGCCACGCTCGGCGCCGACGATACGCCGGAGGCCCTGCTCAAGCGGGCCGACCAGGGCGTGTACCAGGCCAAGGCCTCGGGCCGCAACGCGGTGGTCGGCAAGGCAGCCTGAGATCCGCGCGCCGAGGGACATCCGGCGCTCATTTCACCGCTGAAACCCTTCTAAGCTTGCGCTCGGCGGCGGTTTCAGCCAAGTCGCGCGCATGAACAAGATGCTCGTCCGCGGCCTTGTCGCCGCCGCCCTCTCGATCGGCTGCGCGGCCCAGGCGTCGGCGTCGACTCCGTCTTCCAAGCCGGAGCCGAAGCTGGTCGTGGTCATCTCGGTCGACCAGTTCAGCGCCAATCTCTACGCGCAGCACCGGGCCGAATTCACGGGCGGCATGAAGACGCTCAGTGAAGGGATCGTCTATCCCAACGGCTACCAGTCGCACGCCTTCACCGAGACCTGTCCCGGCCACTCGACCCTGCTGACGGGCAAGCATCCCAACAAGACCGGCATCAGCGCCAACGACTGGTACGACAAGGCCACCGGCAAGACGGTCTACTGCCTGGCCGATCCCAGCGTCGTGCTGGCCGACGATCCCAAGGGACGGTCGGTGTCGCCGGCCAATCTGATGGCCACCACCTATGGCGACTGGCTCAAGGACGTCTCGCCCCAGAGCCGGGTGTTCGGCGTGTCGGGCAAGGACCGGGGCGCGATCACCATGTCGGGCCACAAGGCCGACGGCCAGTTCTGGTTCCAGCCGGGCTTTGGCTTCACCACCTATGTCCGCCAGGGGCAGACCGCCGAAGAGCGGCTCAAGCCCGTGGCGGCGTTCAACGCCCAGATGGCGGCGGATCTCTCCAAGCACCCGTTCGTCTGGGACTACGACGCCAAGCTGGGCCCCGCGGCCAAGCGCTGCCGCGCGCTGGAGGCCGATTACGAGACCGGCGGCCGCAAGTGGCGCGCCGCGCTGCCGATCCCGGCCGCGACCAGCCCGGCCGACAAGCTGCGCGATCTCTATGCGAGTCCGTATACGGACCAAGTGACCCTGGAGCTGGCGCGGCGGCTGCGCGAGACCTATGACCTGGGCGACGGTCCGCAGGTGGACCTGTTGGCCATCAGCCTGTCGGCGACCGACTTCGTGGGACATCGCTACGGCACGCGCGGTCCGGAGATGTGCGACCAACTCGCCCGCCTCGACGATCGCCTGGGCGTGTTCCTGAAGAGCCTGGACAAGGTCAAGGGCGGGGTGCTGGTGGTGCTGGCCGCCGACCACGGCGGCGCCGACTTCGCCGAGCGCCTGGCCGGCGAGGGCTATGACTACGGCCGCGTGGAGCGCAAGAGCTGGCTGGCCAAGCTGAACGCCGCGGTCCGGGGCGATCTTGGCCTGTCCTGGGATCCGTTGCTGGCCGACAGCGGCATCGACGAGCTCTATGTGCTGGGCGCCGACAAGAAGCCGCTGCCCGCCGCCGACCAGGCCCGCATCACGGCGGCCGCGCTGGCGCGCCTGAACCGCGATCCGCTGGTGGCGGGGGCCTTCGACTCCAACGCACTGCTGACCATGGAGCCGGCGCCCGCCAACGCCTCTCCCGAGGAGCTGTCGCTAGCCGAGCGCCTGCGTCGCAGCGTCTATCCGGGCCGGGTGGGCGACATCGTCGTGGCCTTCCGCCCCGATCGCGTGCCCTCGTCGCCCGGTCCGACCTATGTCTCGACCCACGGCAGCGCCTGGGACTACGACCGGCGGGTGCCGATCCTGTTCTGGTGGAAGGGCGCGACGCCGCACGAGCGCATCCTGCCGCTCGACACGGTGGACATCGCCCCGACCATCGCGGCGGTGACCGGGGTCAAGCCGCCGGCGGACATCGACGGCGTCTGCCGCCCGCTTGTCTACGGGCAGGGCTGCTAGAGCCCGTCTGTTTCGAATTGGGTCATTCGAAACAGACAGACAGGCTCGCTCTCCAACATTTAGAGCGCGCTAGCCGCTGAAACCGCTCTAGGCGCGAATCTCCCGCGAAGGGCGGGTTGGCGGTGGGTGAGCGGCGCGGTCCGCCCATTTCCTGAGCGCTCGCGCCCGCCGACCGAGCGTTCGAGCGAATTCGGCACGCGGCGAGCCAATACGTAATTCTGTTTAGTTAATCATACACGTTTGTCGCACAGGCTCGTCATACTTCTCAGTCGGGAGGGGTGACGATGAAGGCGAGAGCGCGTTCGAGGAAGAGTTCGTTTCCGATCGGATGGCTTTTACTGGGTCTCTTGACCTGCGGCGTTCTGTTCCGGCTTGGCGCGGAGGCCAATAGCCACCTGTCGGGCGGTCTGTCCGTGGCGGCCATGATCGTCGCCTTCGTGGCCCTGTGGGTGGGTCCGGTGCTGCTGGTCGTAACGGCGCTGTGGGGCGCCTTCGCCTTTTGTCGGTGGCTTCTGCTGGGCGAGGCGCGCCGGTAGATATCGACCGCCTCGCGGACGAGCGCCAGAATCAAGAACGCCCGGCTATCGCTAGCCGGGCGTTCGTGTCTTCAGCGCTGAGCGTCGATCTTACTTGATCTTGCCTTCGCGGAATTCGACGTGCTTGCGGATGACCGGATCGTACTTCTTCAGCACCATCTTCTCGGTCTTGGTGCGGGCGTTCTTCTTGGTGACGTAGAAGAAGCCGGTGTCCGCCGTCGAGTTCAGGCGGATCTTGATGGAAGCCGGTTTGGCCATGGTCGAATCCCTGCGGTGGTCGCGCAGGTTCCCGCGCGCTGGAAATAAGAGGCGCGGAACATACTCATCGGGGACTCAAAGTCAATCGGCGGAGTCGGTTTCGCGCGCGGCGGGGCGCGTCAAAGATGGGTCAAGCGCCGCTTGCCGTTCAAGAACCGCATGAACGGGGCCGGCCGGCCGGCCTCGGCGAGGCGCTGGCCAACCTCGTGCAGCACGAAGCGCGTGATGTTGGGCAGGTCCAGCGCCATGGCTTCCTGGAAATCGACCCAGGCGATCTCGTCCAGCTCGCCGCAGTCGGGGCGGCGGTCCAGCGAAAGCAGCGCCTCGGCCGGGGCCATGAAGAAGCGGGCGTCGAACCGGCGCGGGCGGTAGGGCGGGGTGATCGCCCGGGCCACGAAGTCCAGAGGCGCGAGATCGGGCAGCGCGCCTTGCGCCAGGAACGGCCGCCAAGGCCCGGCGCCGGGGCGCTCAGGCGCGGCCTTGGCCAGAAGCAGCCCCGTCTCCTCGAACGTCTCGCGCACCGCCGCCAGGGCCAGGGCGCGCGCCAGGCGAGCGGGGCGGCCGTGGCGTGGCTCCAGCGAAAGACGCGCGGCGACCTCGGGCGCGAGCTCGCTGGCGCTGGGGGCGTCGTAGTCGGCGCGATCGACGCGCCCGCCCGGGAATACCCACTTGTCGGGCATGAAGGCGTGCCCGCTGTTACGCCGTCCCATCAGCAGGCGCGGGGAAGGGCCATCGGAGCGGACGATGATCAGGGTGGCCGCGTGCCGAGGCTTCAGCGCCGCGCCGGTCTCGCGCACGGCGCCGTCATTGATCGTGTCGAATTTCGCGTCGATGGGCGGCAGGCTCATGGCGCGAGGTTAGCCGCATTCCGCCGTCTGGATAGAGGGACGCGCCGCGAACCACGGCGTCATCCGCCGCAGCGCCTCCTCGACCTCCGCCGTCGACACCGCGAAGCTGAAGCGGATGAAGCGGTGGCCCTCGACCGGGTCGAAGTCGATGCCGGGAGCCGTGGCCACGCCGGTGTCCTTCAAAAGCTGCTGGCAGAAGCTGAGCGAGTCGTCGGTCAGGTGGCCGATGTCGGCCCAGATGTAGAAGGCGCCGTCCGGGGGGGCGATCTTGCGCAGGCCCAGGGCCGGCAGGGCGTCCAGCATCCGCTGGCGGTTGGCCCGGTAAACGTCGATATGGCCTTCCAGCTCGTCGAGGCAGTCCATCGCCGCCAGACCCGCGTGCTGCGACAGCGACGGGGCCGTCAGGAACAGGTTGCCGACATAGGCCCGCGCGCGGTCCAGATCCTCGCCCTTGGGCGTCAGCAGCCAGCCCAGCCGCCAGCCGGCCATGCTGAAGTACTTGGAGAAGCTGTTGACGATCAGGGCGTCGGGGGCGAATTCCAGCATCGAGGGCGTGCGGCCGGCGTAAGAGAGGCCGTGATAGATCTCGTCGCTGATGATCCGAATGCCGCGGTCACGGCAGACCTCGGCGATGGCCTTCAGCTCGTCGGGCGCGATGATCGTGCCGGTCGGGTTGGCGGGGCTGGCGACGATGACGCCGGCCGGCGCGGGATCGAGCTCGGCCAGATGCTGGGCGGTCAGCTGGAAGCGGTCTTCCGGCCCGCAGGCGATCTCGACGGGCGTCAGGTGCAGCGCCTTGATCGTGTTGCGATAGGCGACATAGCCGGGCCGGGCGATGGCGATACGGTCGCCGGGCGTGAACACGCTGGACAGCGCCAGGACCAGGGCCGGCGAGGCGCCGCAGGTCAGGACGATCCGCTCGGGCTCGACCGTCACCCCGTAGAGGGTCTTGTAGCGCTCGGCGATGCGCTGGCGCAGCAGCGGGCTTTCCCAATAGCCCATGGCCTCGGCGTCGAGGATCTGGTGGGCCTTGGCGATCGCCTTGCTGGGCGCGCCGGTCGAGGGCTGGCCGAACTCCATGTGGATGATCGAGCGGCCCTCCATCTTCAGCTGGTGGGCCAGGCGACTGATGGCGATGGCGTGGAAGGGTTCGATCTCGGCGCGCATGGACGCGGTTTAGCGGGGGGATATCGCCTCCCGCAACTCAGGAGGAGCCGAACCTCGTCTTTCGACAAGCTCAAGATGAGGTTCTACCGAGCGCGCTCCGCGATCCTCACCCTGAGCGTGATCCTCACCCTGAGCTTGTCGAAGGGCGAGGACCACGGCCACGGCGGCCTATCGACGCTTCCCCCGCCGTACGCCCTTGGGCAGACCCCCGCGCGGCTTCACCGCCGCCTGCCGACGCGCGCCTAGGCGCGGGCGCGGCATCTTCGGGTCGGGCGGCAGCGGGTCGCTGAGCATCTCGAACAGCAGGCCGCCGGTCACGGGCGTGGCCTCCACCAGCCGCACCTCGACCTCCAGGCCCAGCGGCCAGCGCTTGCCGGTCCGCTCGCCGACCAGGGCGTGCATCTTGTCGTCGTGGATGAAGAACTCCGCGCCCAGCGACGACACCGGCACGAGGCCGTCGGCGCCGGTGTCGGTCAGCTTGATGAACAGGCCAAAGCGGGTGACCCCGGTGATGCGGCCCTCGAAGGTCGCGCCCACCCGGTCCGCCAGGAAGGCGGCGATGTAGCGGTCGGTGGCGTCGCGCTCGGCGGCCATGGCCCGGCGCTCGGCGTGGGTGATGACCTCGGCCGTGTCCTTGATCTGAGCGATGTCCTGGTCCGTTAGGCCGTCGTCGCCGAGGCCCAGCGCCCGGATCAGGCCCCGGTGCACGATCAGGTCGGCGTAGCGGCGGATCGGGCTGGTGAAGTGGGCGTACTTGGCCAGGTTCAGCCCGAAGTGCCCGATGTTCTCGCTGCTGTAGTGCGCCTGCATCTGGGTGCGCAGGACCACCTCGTTGATGATCGCCGCGTTCGGGCTCTCGCGGGTCTGGTCCAGCAGCTGGTTGAAGCGCGCCGTGCGCGGCGCCTCGCCCTTGTTCCAGGGGATCTCCAGCGTCTGCAGGAAGTCGGCCAGGTTCTGCACCTTCTCCAGGCTCGGCGTGTCGTGCACCCGGTAGATCAGGGGCGAGCGCTTGGCCTCCAGGCTCTCGGCGGCGCAGACATTGGCCTGCACCATCATCTCCTCGATCAGCTTGTGGGCCTCGAGGCTGGCGCGCTTGGTGATCGAGGCGATCTCGCCATCGCGGATGATGATCCGGCGCTCGTCGCTCTCGATGCCCAGCGGCGAGCGGGCGTCGCGGCCGATCTTCATCGTCCGATAGGCGTCCCACAGGGGCTTCAGGATCGGCTCCAGCAGCGGACCCGTCTTGTCGTCGGGTTGGCCGTCAATCGCGGCTTGAGCCTGCTCGTAGGACAGCTTGGCGGCCGAGCGCATCAGGCCGCGCGTAAACTTGTGCCCCTTCTTGCGGCCGGACTTGTCGAACACCATGCGCACGGCGAGCGTCGCGCGGTTCTCGCCCTCGCGCAGAGAGCACAGGCCGTTCGACAGGGTCTCGGGCAGCATCGGCTCGACCCGGTCGGGGAAATAGACGCTGTTGCCCTTCTCGCGGGCGTCGCGGTCCAGGGCCGAGCCGGGCCGCACATAGGCCGCGACGTCGGCGATGGCCACCCAGACGACGAAGCCGCCCTTGTTGGTCTCGTCGTCGTCGGGATGGGCGTAGACGGCGTCGTCGTGGTCGCGGGCGTCCACCGGGTCGATGGTCACGAACGGCAGGGCGCGCAGGTCCTCGCGGCCGGAAAGCGTCGGCTCGACGGCGGCCTTGGCCTCCTGTTCGGCGGCGTCGGAGAAGCCCGTCGGGATGCCGTGGCTGTGGATGGCGATCAGCGAGGCCGCGCGCGGGTCGTTCTCGGTCCCGATCACCTCCAGCACCTTGCCGGGCTTGGGGCCGTAGCGACCGCCGTGCGTGCCGACCTGGGCCAGGACGAGGTCCCCGTCCTTGAGATCGTGGGCGACGCTGGGATCGAGGACCAGGCTGTCCTTCGACTTGCGGTCGACCGGTTCGACGTGGATTTCGCGACGGTGCTTGCGGATCACGCCCAGGATCTTGTGGGCGCTCTGGCCCAGCTTCTTGATCAGCTTGGCCTCGAACTCGCCGGTCTCCAGCCGCTCGAAACGGACCAGCAGGCGGTCGCCCAGCCCCGGCGCGCCGGCGGCGGCCTCGCCCTTGCTGGGCGCGAGGCGGACATTGGGCACGTCGTCGTCGGACTTGGTCAGCTTCACATAGAGTTCGCCGTCGCCGTCGCGCTCGACCACGTCCGCCACCCCGACGGGGGGCAGCGAGCCGGCCTCGGCGAAGCCCTTGCGGCCGCGCTTGGCCAGCGCGCCCTGGGCCTCCAGCTCGCGGATCATCTCGCGCAGGGCCCGGCGGTCGGCGCCCTTGAGGCCGAAGTGCCGGGCGATGTCGGCCTTGCCGGTCTCGCCCGCGTCGCGCAGGAACGCCAGCAGCGTGTCGCGGTCAGGCAGGCCCGCGGGCGGGCGCGGCTTGAAGGTCTTGGTTGGGCGGAGTTTGGCCATGTCCTGCCTTAACGCGTTCGGCGGACTTAGGGAAACGCGGGGCGCCGAACCTATAATCCGATTTCCCCGGCGAAGGCCGGGGAGATCGGTAAGCAGGAGCGCTCTAGTACAGATCCTCGATCGACTTCGGCGTCTGCGGCTCGGCCGGCTTGGCGGCGGTGGGCGCGGGGGGCGGGGCCGCCGTCGACGCGGCCGCTGGCGGGGCCTCGATCACCGGCGGGGCTTCCTGCTCGGTGGTGGTGACCTCGACCGCCTTGGGCTTGGGCTTCTCGACCGGGGGCGGCTCGTAGGCGAGGGCGGGCGTGGCGTCCTTGACCGGCACGCCCGAGACCTGGGCGGCCGGCGCGCTGTTGGCCAGGGCCGGGCCGTGATCCAGCTTCAGCGCGTTCATCAGGCCCATGGCGAAGCCGCCGACGCAGCACGCCAGCAGCCCGGCCAGGACGACGTTCAGGGGGAGGGGCCGTTCCAACGTGGTCATGGTCGAACTCTACTCCGCTCCTGGTCCGCCGAAAAGCGTCAGGCCTCGTCGTCCCACGGCGCGGCGTCGCCATCGCTGGGCTCGGGGACCTTCGGCTTGGTCGACGGCTTCTTGGCCGCCGGCTTCTTGGCGGCGGGCTTCTTCGCGGTCGTCTTCTTGGCGGGAGCGTCGCCCTCGGCCTTGGCCGCCTTCTTCGGCGCGGCGGCCTTCTTGGCGGGCTTCTTGCCGCCGCCCTTGGCCGCGCGTTCAGCCAGCAGGCCCAACGCCTCTTCCAGGGTCAGGGCCGCCGGATCCTTGCCCTTCGGGACATTGGCGTTGACGTCGCCGTGCTTGATATAGGGGCCAAAGCGGCCCGACAGCACCCGCACCGGCTTGCCGTCCTCGGGGTGATTGCCGAGCTCGGCCAGGGCCGCGGCGGCCGCGCGCTGCGGACGTCCGCCGCCGGCGCGCTTGTCGGCGAGGATGGCGACGGCGCGGTTCAGGCCGACGTCGAACACCTCGTCGGCGTTCTCCAGATTGGCGTAGGTGCCGTCGTGCAGCACGAACGGCCCGAAGCGCCCCAGGCCCGCCGTGATGACCTTGCCGTCGTCAGGGTGCTTGCCCACCTCGCGCGGCAGCGACAGCAGCCGCAGGGCCTTTTCCAGGTCCATGGCCGAGGCGATCCAGCCCTTGGGCAGGGACGAGCGCTTGGGCTTGCCGCCCTCGGCCGTCAGCTCCTCGACATAGGGGCCAAAGCGGCCGTTCTTCAGCCACACGGCGCGGCCGGTGGCCGGATTGACGCCCAGCTCCTTGTCGGCGCTCTCGGCCTCGCCGTCGCCTTCCGACACGCCCAGCTGGCGGGTGTAGCGGCACTCCGGATAGTTCGAGCAGCCGATGAAGGCGCCGAACTTGCCGGTTTTCAGGGACAACTGCCCCGAGCCGCAGGTCGGGCACAGGCGCGGGTTGGAGCCGTCGCCCTTGTCGGGGAAGATGTGCGGCCCCAGGGCCTCGTTCAGGGCGTCAAGGACGTTCGTCGTGCGAAGCTCGGCGATCTCGCCGACGGCGGCGTGGAAGTCCTTCCAGAAGTCGCGGAGGAACTGCTTCCAGTCCAGCTGGCCGTCGGAGACGAGGTCGAGCTTTTCCTCCAGCGCGGCCGTGAAGTCGTACTCCACATAGCGCTTGAAGAACTGCTCCAGGAAGGCGGTGACCAGGCGGCCCTTGTCCTCGGGGATGAAGCGCTGCTTCTCCATGCGGACATATTCGCGGTCGCGCAGCACGCCCAGCACCGAGGCGTAGGTCGACGGACGGCCGATGCCCAGCTCTTCCATCTTCTTGACGAGGCTGGCTTCGGAATAGCGCGGCGGCGGATCGGTGAAGTGCTGGTCGGCGCGGGTGTCGATGACCTTGGCCGCCGCGCCTTCGACAATGGCGGGCAGGCGGGCGCTGTCTTCGTCGCCCCAATCTTGTTCTTTGCCAGATCCGCTCTGCGGATCTGGAGCGTCACGGCCTTCCTCGTAGACGGCGAGATAGCCGGGGAACTGCACCACCTGGCCGGTGGCGCGCAGGCCGGTCTTGCCGTCGGCGCTTTCCAGGTCGACCGTGGTGCGCTCGATGCGGGCGCTTTCCATCTGCGAGGCGATGGTGCGCTTCCAGATCAGCTCGTAGAGCCGGCCCAGTTCGGGCTCCAGACGCAGCGAGCCGGGGTTGCGGCCCATGGCGGTCGGGCGGATGGCCTCGTGCGCCTCCTGGGCGTTCTTGGCCTTGGACTTGTAGAGGCGCGGGGCGTCCGGGACGTAGTCCTTGCCATAGACATTGCCGATGACCGACCGCGCCTCGGCGATGGCCTCCGGCGCCATCGAGACGCCGTCGGTCCGCATGTAGGTGATCAGGCCCACCGTCTCGCCGCCGATGTCGACGCCTTCGTACAGCTTCTGGGCCGCCTGCATCGTGCGCTGGGCCGAGAAGCCCAGCTTCCGGGCGGCTTCCTGCTGCAGGGTCGAGGTGGTGAAGGGCGGGGCGGGCGAGCGCTTGCCGGGCTTCTTCTCGACGGCCTCGACCTTGAACACCGCGCTTTCGACGGCGGCCTTGGCGGCCAGGGCCGAGGTCTCGTTGGCCAGGTCGAACTTGGTCAGCTTCTTGCCGTCGTGCTTGACCAGGCGCGCCAGGAACGGGTCCGAGCCGGCCGAGACGTCGGCCTCGACGGTCCAGTATTCCTGGGTCTTGAAGCGCTCGATCTCGATCTCGCGGTCGACGACCAGGCGCAGGGCGACCGACTGCACGCGGCCGGCCGAGCGGCTGCCCGGCAGCTTCCGCCACAGCACGGGCGACAGGGTGAAGCCGACCAGATAGTCCAGCGCGCGGCGGGCCAGATAGGCCTCGACCAACTCCATGTCGAGATCGCGCGGGGCCTTCATGGCCTCGGTCACGGCGCTCTTGGTGATGGCGTTGAAGGTGACGCGCTGGACCGACTTGTCCTTCAGCGCCTTCTTCTTGTTCAGCACCTCCAGCACGTGCCAGCTGATGGCCTCGCCCTCGCGGTCGGGGTCGGTGGCCAGGATCAGGCGGTCGGCTTTCTTCAGGGCGTCGACGATGTCGCTGACCCGCTTGGAGGCCTTGGCGTCGACCTCCCAGCTCATGGCGAAGTCGTTGTCGGGCTCCACCGAGCCGTCCTTCGATGGCAGGTCACGGATGTGACCGTACGAGGCGAGAACCGTGTAGTCGGACCCGAGGTATTTGTTGATGGTCTTGGCCTTGGCCGGGCTCTCGACGACGACGACGTTCATTATGACTCTGGGCTGAAAGGGCGGATCGCCCTGGAGGCGAGCGCCGGAAAGTGGGGGCTTGACCCCAGGTCTGTCAACGCGGGCTGTTCCGTACGGCCACGGTTTCCATGTCCGGTAGGGGCTTGTTAAGACCGATATGCGAGCGTTCGCGCCTAGTTTTGTGACCGACCGCCGATGGACATGACCGTCAATCGGATCGCCACCGAGGCCTATGTCTCGCCGATCCGGGAGATCAAGCCCGTGACCTCGAACGCCGAACGCGCGGAGATCGCCGATCGGCTGAAGCAAGCCGTGCGCGCCGCGCCGGCCGCCGGGACGGGGCTTTTGGTGGATTTGAGCGTCTAACCGCGCGTCTCTCGGCGCGCTGATGCGGCGCCTTGCAGAACTCCACTCTTCGTATCGGCGAGACGCCATCTATCGCGCGCGGCTTATCTGCGCTCGTGCTGATCAGCCTGGTCGTGAGGGTGACGCATTCCCAGCGGAAATCCGGCGGAAAGACGCGTGCTCGACAGATATCGTCGATATCGTCGCTCGATAGACTAGCTTCGTCCTCACTCGGGAGGACAAGCCATGAGGATATTGCTGCGAGTGCTCGGGCTGCTGGTCGCGGATCTGCTTTCCACGCTGACCTTCTTCCTCGCGCTGGCGCTCTTCGAGAATCTCTACGCGGCGACGATCCTCGCGATCGGCGTGGGCGTCGTGCAAGTCGTCGTGCTGCGCCTTGGCGGGCGCGCCGTCGCCTCAATGCAATGGCTGAGTCTGGTTCTGGTTGTAGTGTTAGGCGGCGCGACCCTGTTCACCCAGAACCTCGCCATCGTGAAATTCAAGCCGTCCATCATTTATCTCGCCTTGGGCGGGGTCATGCTCCAGCGCGGTTGGATGGCGCGCTACGTGCCTCCGGAAATCCTGGACGAGCTAGAAGCCGGCGCGCTGACCAGCTGGGGCTATGCGTGGGCGGCGTTGATGATCCTCATCGCGGTGACGAATTTGGCGCTTGCATTGAAGGCCTCGACGACGGCCTGGGCTTGGTTCGCATCGATCGGCGCCAACGCGGCCCAGGCGGGCCTGGCCATGGTCCAGTATCTCGTTCTTCGTCGCCGCGTGAGGACGTCGAGAGCCGCCAAGCTTGACCAATCGCCCACTTCCTGACGCGGGAAGGTGATGGCTTGCGGATCTGGGCCGGCGCTCTCGGCCTGTGGCTTGGCGAGTTCATGGCCCACTGGAGACGACGTGGCGGGAAAGGCGTGGCCTTGATCGTGAGCGTCGGCGCGCATCTGGCGGCGCTGGCGGTGCTGCTTGCCGCCCACGTGGCGCCGATTCCGCCCGAGCCCCGGTCGGTGCTGGTCTCGCTCGTCGACCCGCCCCCGCCCCCGCCTCCATCCCCGCCGCCCGCGCCGCACGACGCGCCGAAGTCGCCGGTGCAGGCCCCGAAGAAACCGCCTTCGCCCGAGAAGCCCAAGGACACCGCTCGTGCCGCGCCGCGCTCGCCGTTGCGCGTGACCAGGGCGCCGATCCCCAGGGACGTGACGCCGCTGCCGGCCAGCCCCAAGCCCGTGCCCGCGCGGGTGATGGGCCTGGGCGAGGCCGAGCTTCAGGGCGCGGCGACCGCCGGCTCGGGGAGCGGCGGTGGCGGCGGCGGGGCGGGCTGCGACATGGTCCGGCTGCTGCAGGAGGGGCTGCGCAAGAACCCCCGCGCCCGCGCCGCCCTGCTGCGGGCCCACGCGGCCACCGTCGGCGCCGGGCGCGCGCCCCTGGTCTGGAGCGGCGACTGGATCCGCACTGACGGCGAGGCGGGCGATGGCCTGTCGGGTCTGCGCGAGATGATCATGATGGAGGTCGCCTTCGCGCCCGCCGCCTGCCGGGCCGAGCCGATGCGGGGCCTCGTCCTGATCTCGCTGAACGACGGCCCCGGCGCGGCCCGCTTCGCCCTGGGCGGCGGCCACTGGCGCTGGTCGGACCTGCTGTTCGCCAAGGGCGCGCGGCGAGGCGGAGGCTAGGCGCTGCGGCGCGGCCGCCCGCCTCGGACGCCGTTCGCACGGGCAGCGGCGGCCTTGGCGGGGGAGGTCGCTCGACCCGCCTGGCGGGCGATGTGCGACTGGGTGGCGAACACCTCGGCGAGCAAGCCCGACACGGTCAAGTCAAGATCAAGGCCTTCCCAATGAAGGCCGAAGCCCATGCCCAGAATCGACGCCTCGGCCAACTGGGCCGGTGTCGCGCCGGCGAGCGCGTTGACCAAGGCCGGGGGGAACGAGAAGGAAGCGCCGTTCGTCAGCTCGACGACGATCACGCCGCTCGACGCTTCATAGCGGACTGTTCGCGCGCGGGGCTCGTTCGCTTGGGCGGCGCGACCGCGCTCGAGGGCGGCGTCGATGTCAGCGTCGGTCAGATCGGTCACGAATCTCGCTCCAGCGTTCCAGCAGCATGTCGCGGTGCTGCGTCACGAGCGCCATGGCTCGACGAATATCCGCTCGGCTCAGGCCGATCGCCCAGACCAGATCGACGCCGCCGCCCGCGCCGAGCAGGTTGATCTTGGCCTCGCCGTCTCCGAACGCGTGAACATGCGCCGGTTCATGATCATTGGCGAAGATCACGATCCGAAACCCTCGCGCCCGCAGAACGGTTACCATGCAACATAACCTATCGTGTTGGGTTTCTAAACCCCCGCCGCCATCCCTCCGTCCAGCAGCTCCGCGCGGCCGGCGAGGCTGAGTTCGACCAGGGCCGCCATCACCGCCGAGGCCGGCGCGGCGGCGGCGCGGACGAGGTCGTTGCGCGAGACCGGGGTCGGCGAGAGCAGGGCGGCGATGCGTTCGCGCAGGGCGTCGTGGTCGATGTCCGACGGCGGCTCCAGGTCTGGGGCGTGCTCGCGCTCGCGCAGCTGGCTCTGGCCGGCCAGGGCGCGCAGCACGTCCTCGACGCCCTCGCACAGGATCGCGCCCTGGCGGATCAGGTCGTTGGTCCCCTTCGAGCGCGGGTCCAGCGGCGAGCCCGGCACGGCGAAGACGTCGCGGCCCTGCTCGGCGGCCAGCCGCGCGGTGATCAGCGAGCCCGACTTCAGCTCGGCCTCGACCACCACCACGCCCAGCGACAGGCCCGAAATGATCCGGTTGCGGCGGGGGAAGTCCTTGGCCTGGGCGCGGCGGTCGGGGGCGCTCTCGGAGACGACGCAGCCCTCGGCGGCGAGGCGGGCGTGCAGCCTGTCGTGCTCGGGCGGATAGATGTCGCCGACGCCCCCGCCCAGCACCGCCACGGCGCCGGTGGCCAGCGAGCCCTCGTGCGCGGCGGCGTCGATGCCGCGCGCCATGCCCGAGACCACGACCTGACCGGCCGTGCCGAGATCGAGCGCCAACTGGCGGGCGAAGCGCTGGCCGGCGGCCGAGGCGATCCGGGCGCCGACAATGGCGACGCTCGGCCTGGAGAGAAGCTCGGCCCGCCCCAAGGCCCAAAGCAGCGGCGGCGGCGGGTCGAGCGCGGCCAGGCGCGGCGGAAAGTCCGGCTCGCAGCCGCAGATCAGCCGCGCGCCCAGGGCCTGGCCGGCCGCCAGCTCCTGCTCAATGGCCTCCCGCGGAGGCAGAGCCAGCGGCGCGGCGCGCCCGCCGCGCCGGGAGAGGTCGGGCAGGGCCGACAGGGCGCGCTCGGGCGTGCCGTAGCGGCGGATCAGATGGTCGAAGGCGACGGGGCCGACCGTCTCGGTGCGCGCCAGGCGCAGCCAGGCGAAGCGCTGGATGTCCGAGAGCCGGCCCGCGATCACGGCGCGTCGGTGACGGGCGGCGTCGCCGCGTCCTTTTTCTGACCGATGCGCGGCTCCTCGCCCCGCAGCAGCCGGATGATGTTCGGCCGGTGGCGAATGAAGATCAGCAGGGCCATGAACAGGCACAGCCACAGCATCGGATAGGGCTGGTCGAAGGCGAGCGCGAAGGGCGCGGCCAGCACGGCGGCGGTCAGGGCGGCCAGCGAGCTGATGCGGAACAGGAACGCCATGGCTAGCCAGGTGACGGCGGCGGCGACGCCGACCGGCCAGGCGGCGCTGAGCAGCACGCCGTAGAAGGTCGCCACGCCCTTTCCGCCGTTGAACTTCAGCCAGACGGGGAAGAGGTGACCGAGAAAGGCCGAGCCGCCGGCCAGGGCGATCACCGTCGGATTGCCGTGGGTCAGGAAGCGCGCCAGCAGCACCGCCAGCACGCCCTTGCCGGCGTCGCCCAGCAGGGTGATGGCCGCCAGGTCCTTGCGGCCCGAGCGCAGCACGTTGGTCGCGCCGATATTGCCCGAGCCGATCTTACGGATGTCGCCGGCCCCGCCCAGGCGCGTGGCGATCAGCCCGAACGGGATCGACCCGAGCAGGTAGCCTCCGATCACGGCGATCGCGAGCGTCAGGTAGGTGGCGGCGGCGAGATCTTGCACGGTTCGACCCTAAGACGAGTTGCGCGCGAATTCAACCGCTACGCAAGCATTAGTTGTGTCTTAGGTGTAGTGCAAACGCGGGCTGGAGCAAGATGGCCGTCTTCGCGCCCGCCGCGCCTAGAGCGCGCGCAGCTGACTCACCAGCGCCGAGGCTTGCGGCGTGAAGGCCAGCGGGGGAATCAGGACCGTGCTGAACACGATCGCGCCGACGCCCCAGGCATAGGCGGGGTGGACTCGCTTGCGGACGATCAGGTCGGCCACGGGTCCGGCCAGGGCGAACGCCAGGATGACGGCGAACATCACCGCCGGCGCCGCCGCGCCGAACGATCCCATCGGCAGGAGACGGCCCAGGCCCGGTCCCAGGATCGAGACGGTGGCGCAAAGCATCAGGCGCTTGTGCCATTCGGGCTTGCGGCGCAGCGCGATACCGGCCGTGACCAAACCGCCGAACACCAGAATGCCCACGCCGTTCATCACGAGGAAGATGGTCGGCGGAAAGAACGGCGGGACCCGGTGCGCCGGAAAGGCGGAGATCGTCGCGGCCAAGCCCATGACGACCATCAGGCTGGCGAGCCCGGCCCCGGCCATGCCCACCTGCCGGTGCAGCTTCAGCGCGCCTCGCGCGACGAAGGCCGGCTGGGCCACGAAGACCAGCACCCAGCAGGTGAAGACCGCGCCGTGGATGTGGAACAACAGCGGCAGGCCCGGCGGCCTGAAATCGTCGGGCACGGTCTGGCTGAAGCCGCCGATAAACACCGCCGCCATCAGCAGCGACATGATCAGGTAGAACGGGCGGCCGACCTGGGTCGTCGGCCTCTGGCCTGCTTCGATCGCGGTCATCCGGCGCCCCCGGGCTCGTGCGCGTCAAGTGTGCGGGAGCGGCGCGAGCTTTACAATGGGCGAACGGCGATATTCGAAGCGGCGCCCGAGAATTAGCCCTCGGCGCGATGCACGACGCGGCCGTCGACGATCGTCATCAGCACCTGGCCCTGCAGGCGACGTCCGTCGAACGGCGAGTTCTTGGACTTCGACAAGAGGCGCGCGGCGTCGATGATGATCGGCGTATCGATGTCGCAGAGCACGAGATCGGCCGGCGCGCCCGAGGCGATGCGACCGCCGCGCAGGCCCAGCAGCTCGGCCGGCGCCAGGGTCACGGCGCGGATCAGGTCAACCAGCGCGATCCTCTGATCGTGGAACAGCGACAGCAGGGCCGGCAGCAGCGTTTCTAGCCCCACCGCGCCGGGCGCGGCCTCGTCGAACGGCAGGCGCTTGTCCTCGGCCGGCGCCGGATTGTGCGAGGAGACGACGATGTCGATCAGGCCCGAGGCGAGGGCCTCGATCAGCGCCTGCCGGTCGTCCTCGCCCCGCAGCGGCGGGTTCAGCTTGGCGAAGGTGCGGTAGTCGCCGATGTCCAGCTCGTTGAACGACAGGTGGTTGATCGACACCGAGGCGTGGACCCGCAGGCCCTTGGCCTTGGCGCGGGCCAGGGTCTCCAGGGCCTGGGCCGAGGTGATCTGGTCGACCAGCAGGCGGCCGCCGACGGCCTCCAGGAGGGCGACGTCACGCTCCAGCATGATCCGCTCGGCCATCGGCGAGATCGACGGCAGGCCCATGCGGCCGGCGAACTCGCCGCCGATCGCCGCGCCGCCCCGGGCCAGCCAGGGGTCCATCGGACGGTGGGCCAGCAGGGCGTCGAAGCCCTTCGCATAGGTCAGGACGCGCTGCATGACCTTGCTGTCGACGATCGGCTTGCCCGCGTCGGTGACATAGACGCAGCCGGCCTCGCGCATCAGGCCGATCTCGGCCATCTGCTCGCCGGCCAGGCCCTTGGTCGCCGCGCCGGCGACCAGGATGCGCGCGCTGTCGATGTCTCGCGCGCGGCGCAGGATGAAGTCGACCATGCTGGGATCGTCGATGGCCGGGGCGGTGTCGGGCTGGACCACGAACGAGGTGACGCCGCCGGCCGCCGCGGCCTTGGCCGCCGAGGCCAGGGTCTCCTTGGTCTCGGCGCCGGGCTCGCCGGTGCGGACGCGCAGGTCGATCAGGCCGGGCGCCAGCAGGGCGCCGCCGCAGTCGACAACGCGTACGGCCTTGGAGAGCTTGCCGAACTCGCGGCCCTTGGCGACGTCGGCGATGACGCCGTCCGAGACGATGACGCCGCCGGGGCCGTCATAGCCGCTTTCCGGGTCGACCAGGCGCGCGTTGACGAGAGCGAGGGGTTGGGGAGAGGTCATCGCGCCGCCTCCTCGATACGGGCCGCAAGGCTGGTCAGCACCGCCATGCGGGCGGCGACGCCCATCTCCACCTGGTCCTGGATCAGGCTGACGGCTGGATCGTCGGCGACGTCGCTGTCGATCTCGACGCCCCGGTTCATCGGCCCCGGGTGCATGACCTTGGCCCCGGGCGCGGCGCGGGAAAGCTTTTCGCGATCAAGGCCGTAGAAGCGGAAGTATTCGCGGGTCGAGGGCACGAAAGCGCCTTGCATGCGCTCCAGCTGCAGGCGCAGCATCATGACGACGTCGGCGCCGGCCAGGCCCGACTTCATGTCGTGGTGCACCGCCACGCCCCAGCGCTCGGCCTGGGCCGGCATCAGGGTCGGCGGGCCCACCAGGCGCACGCTGGCGCCCAGGGTGTGCAGCAGGGAGACGTTCGAGCGGGCCACGCGGCTGTGCAGCACGTCGCCGCAGATCGCCACGGTCAGACCCGAAACGCGGCCGAAGGCGCGGCGGATCGACAGGGCGTCCAGCAGGGCCTGGGTCGGATGTTCGTGCTGGCCGTCGCCGGCGTTGATCACGTGGCCGCTGACCTTCTGGCTGAGCAGGGCGGCCGCGCCGGACGAGGCGTGGCGCACGACCAGCAGGTCCGGCCGCATGGCGTTCAGGGTCACCGCCGTGTCGATCAGGGTCTCGCCCTTGGCCACGGACGAGGTCTTGGGGTTCATGTTGACCACGTCGGCCCCCAGGCGCTTGCCCGCCAGCTCGAACGAGCTTTGGGTGCGGGTGCTGTTCTCGAAGAACAGGTTCATCAGCGTCCGGCCCTTGAGCAGGTCCAGGGTCTTGGACGTCTGGCGGTTGAAGGCGACGAAGGCCTCGGCCAGATCCAGCAGATCGGCCGCCTGGGGCGCGTTCAGATCGCCGGCGGACAGGAAGTGGCGCTTGGGAAACGAAAAGGCGCGGGCGCGGATCGCGTCGATCGCGTCGCGGGCGGGGTCATGGGCGGAAGCCGTCATGAGCCCGCGTCATAGGCGGCTTTGCGCGCCAAGGGAAGGCGGGGTTGATCCGGCGCCGGGCGTGTGAGAGCTTCGTTCACACGATCAGGTAGAAGTTCATGCGCTTCTGGAAGTCTCTCACTTTTGGACGAGCTTGTGCTCACGTCGCGGCCTTTTCGCTGCTCCTGGCGGTGGTCAAGGCCTTGCTCAGGCCGAGCGCGGCGCCTGATGAGGCCTTCTGGTTGGTTGTGGGATACGGTCTCGCGCTCCTCCCTATCCTTGCGTTTCGACAGCGCGGCGCCGGCGTCTCGCGCGTGACGATGCAAGCCGCCGGCTTGGTCGCCCTGACGTTCGTCTCGGCCTTTGTCTCGGTCGCGGTTCTCGGGGCCTTGCTCTAGCAATGGCGTGCTGGGAATTCGCTTTCGGCGCGACGGCGACTTGTTGCCGAGCGGTCGAGGCGGTTACTGTCTGATCCTATCGCGCAGACGGCTCCGACGGGGGTGGCCATGTCGTTGCTCTTGATCGCTCTGCTGCAAGCCTCGGCCCCCGTTCAGGAGACCCGGGCGACGCTGCAGTCGTGCGAGACGACGGACAAGGGGTGGGTCTGCCACTACCAAGTGCCCGCCGCGACGATCGTGCGACCGCTCGAGGGGCCGCCCGCCACGATCACGCTGCCGAGCACCTCCGCGGCCCCGCCGCCGGCTGGATATCAGGCCGCGACCGCTCCGCCGGTCGACGCCGCTCCGGAGATCCCGCCGCCGTCGGACAAGCCTCGGGAGACGGCCTCGATCGACCGCCGCGAAACGGCGCGACAGACGCGGCTGATCGCTCGCTGCGCGGACGCCAAATGGTACTCGCCGTGCCTGCCTGGCGAGCGAAAGGAGGCGCGGCTCCTGCGGGACGCCGCGGCCAGCGCGGCCGAGCTGAAGGGCAAGGTGACGATGCTGCTCAGCGAGAAGCGCTGCGACGACGCGGTGAAGGCGGCGCTGGAGGGCGGCGATCTGGCCCTGGCCCGCGAGGCGCGCGAGTTCTGCGCCGCGCCGCGCTGACGCCGCCTCGACACTCGGCCAAGAAGCAAGCGCCCCCGTAAGCAAGCGCCCAAGAAAAAGGAGGAAGGCCGACGACCTTCCTCCTCGTTCAAAGCCACGGCGGACTCTAGTGACGCGGGGCCGGCTCGCAGCGCACGCCGTCGGCGCAGCCGGTGAAGTGCACTTCCGGCGCCTCGACCGTCACGGCCGACGGACGGACATAGACTTCCGGACGGTGCAGATAGATCTGCGGCGCGGCCACGCGGACTGGCGGCGCGTCGACATAGACCGGCGGGCCCTTGATATCGATGCGGCCCGACGGAACGACGACCGGCTCGCCATAGACGCGCACGCCTGGCGCCGAGACCGTGATGTCGCCATAGCCCGAGGTCGGGCCGTAGAACACCACCGAGCGGGTGCAGAGGCAGTCGACCGAGGGGATCGAGGGCGGCGGCGCGGGCGGATAGACCGGCGGCGGCGGCGCGGGCGGATAGGGGCGCGGCGCCGGGTGCGGCGTCGGCGCGTAGTAGCCGCTGCGGCCATCGGCGAAGGCGCCGCTGGCGGACAGGCCGGCGACGACCAAAGTCATCGCGCCGACCAGGACTTTCTTCATCATCCGATACCCCCTCGATACCCCTCACGCGGGCCGTTTTCAGTCATGGCCGGGCGCGCGGCGTCCCGTCCAGTAAAGCCACACTTAAGCATAATCAAAGACAGAACCGTGTTGTCCCGAAATTTCCCCAACAGGGGGAATTTTATCTCCGCCTCATCCCCAAATCGGGTCGGTGCGACGACGAAATCGGATGAGATCTCGTGGGCGCCTCGGAAACGCCCATGGTCAGGCTTGGTTCTCTCAACGGCGTCGCGGCGGAACGCCGCCATTCTCGCAGGACACCTCCCGCCAGCCGAAGCTGGCCTCGCGAATCTGCCGCCTCTTGACGACGACCCGAGCCGGCCCCGGACCCTGATCCGCCCGGGCGGGCTCTTCCTCGACATACGCCTCGTAGCGGGCGGGCGTGTAGACCTTCTCGTAGCACTTGCCGGGCTCGGGATTGGGAGGGCAGTCGTCGCCCGGTCCCGCGACGCCGACGCCGGCCGTCGCGAGGGTCGCCAGGATTGCCGCCGCCGAGAGGCCCGCGCGCGCCAACGTCCCAATCGTCATGCTCGTCTCCGCTGGCGCTTTAACCAAAGCTTATCCATGCCCGGGCGCGACGCAATAAGCCCGGCTCTTCTACCCGCGAGCGAATTGGCGCGATCAGCCGCCCTGAAGCCCCCGCAATCGCTCCAGCGCGCCCTGCAGGATCCAGCCGGCGGCCATCTTGTCCACGACCTCGTCGCGACGCTTGCGAGACACGTCGTGCTCGTCGATCAGCACCCGCGTGACCGCCGCCGTCGACAGGCGCTCGTCCCAGAAGGTGATGGGCAGGTCCGGCTTCAGGCGCAGCAGGTTGCGGCCGAGGGCCCGGTTCGACTGGCAGCGAACGCCCTCGGTCCCGTCCATGTTCATCGGCAGGCCGATCACGATCCCCACCGCGCCGCGACCGTCCATCAGCTTGAACAGAGCCTCGGCGTCGTGCGTGAACTTGGTCTTTTCGATCAGCGCCAGGGGGCTGGCCACCGTGCGCGTCACGTCGGAGACGGCGACTCCGATGGTCTTCTCGCCGGGATCGAGACCCACGACCGGAGCATAGGCGGGGAGGGCGGCGGCGAAGGCTTCGATGTCGAGAACGGGCATGACGGCTTCTTAGGGCTTAGAGCCTCCGGAGTCTTTGAAGATGCTGTCGGCGTTCCAGCGCGGCTTGGCGGGATTGTTGGCGATCTTCAGGGTCAGGGCCGTGACATAGGCGTTGAAGTCGGCGGCGGCGGGCAGGTCCACGGGCTGGCTGAGATTGTCGGCCGTCGAGTGGTAACGCTCGGCGCGCCAGGCCTTCTCGATCTGATAGGCGGGGGTGCCGACCGGATAGCCGAACTTCAGCGCCAGCGACGGCACGCCCGCCCGCACGAAGCTGTACTGGTCGGTGCGGACGAACGAATTGCGGTCTGGATAGGGATCCGAGGTCAGTTCGTACCCGCGAGCCTTGGCTACCGCCTCGGCCTCCTTGCCCAGCGAACTTTCCGAGGCGCCTTGGATCAGCAGATACTTCAACGGCCACAGCGGCAGGGGCATGTCCATGTTGACGTCGGCGACGAGGCTCGCCTTCGGCACGGTCGGCCTGAGGGCGAAGTAGCGCGAGCCCAGCAGGCCCTTCTCCTCGGCCGTGACGATCAAGAACAGCACCGAGCGCTTGGGCTTGGCCCGCCCGGCCTTCATCGCCTTGGCGATCTCGATGACCGAGGCCACGCCCGAGGCGTCGTCCATGGCGCCGTGATAGATCGGATCGCCATTGATCGGCGCGCCGACGCCCAGGTGGTCGATGTGGGCCGAGACCACCACCGTCTCCCCGGCGAGCTTCGGGTCGGATCCCGGCAGCCGCGCGACGATGTTGGCGGCGTGGACGTCGGTCACCTCGGTCGCGACGGTCGCGCGCAGCGACAGGCCCATCGGGAAGCGGTCCAGCTTCTGTCCGGCCTCCGCGGCCGCCAGCAGGGCGGCGAAGTCGTGACCCGACTTGGAGAACAGCTTGGCCGCCTGGGCCGGATTGAAACTGGCGCCGAACCGGGCGCCGGTTACATCATTGAGCGTCGGGTCGGCCAGATACATGCCGGGCTGCGAAGCGAGCAGCATCTGGCGCGACCAGGGAATGTCCATGCCCTTGGGCGTGGGGATGCTGATCAAGCCGACCGCGCCCGCGGCCTCCAGCGCCTTCCAGGTGCGGGCGCTGCGGGTGTGCGACTTGACCGGCGCCGAGAGCTCGGCCGGGCCGCCGTTGATCACGACGGCGATCTTGCCGCGCAGATCCACGCCCTCGAAGTCGTCGTGATGGAATTCGGGAATCTTCAGGCCATAGCCCAGGAAGACCAGGGGCGCTTCGATCGTGGCGGGCTGCGGCAGGCGAGACGACAGGATGAGATCGGGTCCGATCGCCAGGTCGGCGGCGACGCCGTCGATCACCAGCGACGCGCTGGACTTTTCGGCCAACACCCGCTGGGCCTTGAGCGCCACCGGCTGGAAATAGCCGTCGGTTCCCGCCGGCCTCAGGCCCAGCGCCTTGAACTGGGCGGCGACATAGTCGGCGGAGGCCTTCTCGCCGGGGCTGCCGGTCAGGCGGCCCTGCTGGGCGTCCGCCGCCAGGAATTCGATGTGCGACCACCAGGCCTTGCCGGCCGCCAGACGATCGGGAGCCGCGGCCTGGGCCGGAGAAAGGGCCAGACCGGCCGCCAAGCCGGCGAGAAGGATGGATTTCAAGCGCGCCTCCAGACTTTCGCCGAGCGTGGCACGGCCGAGGTCGTTGCAAAAGACGGCAAGTCGAGCCGGCTCGACAATCGCGCGCGCGCCCTGATTTTGACCGCCGGGCTTCCATCCGGCGGCGAGGCGCTTGTCAAAGCGCCCCTTGCGCGGCTAACCCACGCGCTTGGAATTCAGGAGATCCCCATGGCCATTGACGCCGCCACGGTGCGGAAGGTCGCCCGGCTCGCCCGCATCGCCACGCCCGAAGAGCGCCTGGAGCCCCTGGCCCAGGAACTGAACGGCATCATGACCTGGATCGAGCAGCTGGCCGAGGTGGACACCGACGGCGTCGAGCCCCTGACTAGCGTGGTCGGCTCGGGCCTGCCGCTGCGCGACGACGTCGTCACCATGGGCGGCGATCCGGCCCGCGTGACCAGCAACGCGCCCAAGGCGATCAACAACTTCTTCGTCGTGCCGAAGGTGGTCGAATAATGAGCCTGACGAAGCTGACCCTGAAGGGGGCCTTGGACGGCCTGTCCAAGCGCGAGTTCACCTCGGTCGAATTGACCCGGGCCCACATCGAGGCGGTCGAGGCGGCCCGACCGCTGAACGCCTACATTCTGGAAACGCCGGACAAGGCGCTGGACATGGCCGCCAAGTCCGACGCGCGCCGGGCACTGGGCGAGGCCGGTCCGCTGGAAGGCGCCCCGCTCGGGGTCAAGGACCTGTTCTGCACCGACGGCGTGCGCACGACGGCGTGCTCGAAGATCCTGGAAAACTTCACGCCGACCTACGAGTCGACCGTGACCAGCCAGCTGTGGCGCGACGGCGCGGTGATGCTGGGCAAGCTGAACCTCGACCAGTTCGCCATGGGCTCGTCGAACGAGACCTCCTATTTCGGCCCGGTGATCAATCCTTGGCGTGCCAAGGGAGCCAATCCAAACCCCAAAGCTGGGCTAGTGCTGGCCAAGCTTGTGGATAAGAAATATCCCGAGGGCTATGATTTCCTGACGCCGGGCGGCTCGTCCGGCGGTTCGGCCGCGGCCGTCGCCGCAGACCTGTGCCTGGGCGCCACCGCCACCGACACCGGCGGCTCGATCCGCCAGCCGGCCGCCTTCACCGGCACGGTCGGCATCAAGCCGACCTATGGCCGCTGCTCGCGCTGGGGCGTCGTGGCCTTCGCCAGCTCGCTGGACCAGGCCGGCCCGATCGCCAAGACGGTCGAGGACGCGGCTCTGCTGCTGACCTCGATGTCGGGCCATGACCCGAAGGACTCGACCAGCCTGGACGTGCCCGTCCCGGACTTCACCCAGTTCGTCGGCAAGTCCGTCAAGGGCCTGCGGATCGGCGTGCCGAAGGAGTACCGCATCGACGGCATGCCGGCCGAGATCGAGAAGCTTTGGCAGGACGGCATCGCCTGGCTGAAGGAGGCCGGCTGCGAGATCGTCGACATCAGCCTGCCGCACACCAAGTACGCCCTGCCGGCCTACTACATCGTGGCCCCGGCCGAGGCGTCGTCGAACCTCGCCCGTTACGACGGCATGCGCTACGGCCTGCGCGAGGATGGCGCGAACCTGACCGAGATCTATGAGAAGACCCGCGCCGCCGGCTTTGGCGACGAGGTCAAGCGCCGCATCCTGATCGGCACCTATGTGCTGAGCGCCGGCTACTACGACGCCTACTACCTGAAGGCGCTGAAGGTGCGTCGTCGCATCGCCGAGGACTTCGACCACGCCTGGGAAAAGTGCGACGCGATCCTGACCCCCACCGCGCCGTCGGCGGCGTTCGGCCTTGGCGAGAACTCCAGCGATCCGATCGCCATGTATCTGAACGACGTCTTCACCGTGACGACGAACCTGGCCGGCTTGCCGGGGCTGTCGCTGCCCGCCGGGCTCGACGCCAACGGCCTGCCGCTGGGGCTGCAGATCATCGGCAAGCCGCTCGACGAGGCCACGGTGTTCTCGGTGGCCGGGGCGGTCGAGAAGGCCGCCAGCTTCTCGGCGAAGGCCGAAAAGTGGTGGTGACGTGAAAAGGGCGGCTCCAAGGAGCCGCCCTTCTTCGTTCGGGGTGTGGGACCCTGAA
>NZ_CAMQSF010000005.1 GCF_947036865.1 uncultured Caulobacter sp.
CAGCGCGGCGACCGGTGCGCTGCCGCCCGGCGCGCGCCTCGCGGGCGAAGTGCTCGCCAGCGTCCTGGCTCAAGGCGCGCTGTTCCGCCGAGCCTTCGCGCGCGAGGCGGGGCTGAAGGGTCTGCGCTGGGGGCGCGACGAGTGGCGGCTGCTGGCCGCGCAGCTCATGATCCTGGGTCTCTTCCTGCTGATCGGCGCGATCCTGATGGTGATCGTCGGCGGAGTCGCCCTGGGCGTGGCGCGCACGGCCGCGCCGGACTTCGATCCCGGGACGATCGCGGGCTGGAAGACGGCCTTCGCCAGCGCCGGTCCGGCCGGTCTGATCCTGGTGGTGGTGCCCCTCGCCAGCCTGGCGATCCTGATCTGGCTCGGCCTGCGTCTGTCGTTCGCCGCGCCGGCGACGGTCGACCAGGCCGGCGTGCGGGTGCTGAGCGCGTTTCCGCTGACGCGCGGCCGCGTGCCGGTCCTGTTCGTCACCGTTCTGGCCATCGTCGCGCCGGTGCTGTTGGCCAGCGCGATCTTGACCGCGATCCCCGGATCGGGCGCGGCCCTCGCGGCGCTGGCGGCGGTCGTCACCTATTTCTACACCCTGCCCGCCTGGACCGGCGCGTTGGCTCATCTCTACCGCCAGAGCGCGGTTTCGCGGGACGCCTAGATGTCTGTTCGCCCCACCGACGCCGCCCTCGAGGGCCTGCGCACCATGCGGCGAAAGCCCGGGACAGTGATCGCCTGGGCCGCCTTCTGGCTGCTGGCGCTGCTGGTCTTTGGTCTGTTCGTCAAGGTCGCCATCGGTCCCGACGGACTGCATGACATCGCCGCCCGGGCGCGCTCGGCCGACCCGCGCGACGTCTTGAACATCGTCTCCAGCCTGGGCGGGGTGATGGTGGTGCTGATCGCCATCGCGCTGTTCCTGGGCTCGGTGCTGTCGGCGGCCATCATCCGCTCGGTGCTCGAGCCGGCCAACGACCGGTTCTTCTATCTGCGTTTCGGGCGCGAGGAGCTGCGCCTGCTGGTCGTCTCGCTGATCACGTGGGGCGTGGCCCTGAGCGTCACGGTCATTCCGACCGGCGTGCTGGTGCTGGGAACGGCCCTGCTGTCGGGCCCGGCGCAGGGCTGGTTCGCCACGCTCGGCACCCTGGCCATCATCGGGTTTTCCAGCTGGGTCGCCGTGCGGCTGTCGCTGCTGGGCCCGCACGCCTTCTCGCACCACCACATCGACGTCCGGGCCGCCTGGGTGCAGACCCATGGCCAGTTCTGGCGTCTGGTGCTGCTCTGGGTGCTGGCCGTGGTGCTGAGCCTGGTCCTGTACTTCGCCTGCTCACGGATAGCCTCGGCCCTGGCCTGGCTGATCACCAGCGCCCTGGGCCGCAACGGCTTCGCCGGCTATTCGCGCCAGCTGCTGACGGCCTTGCTGGACGTGCTGCTGGCCCCGTTGGTCGTCACCTTCCAGATGGTGGTCGTCAACGCGGCCGTCGCCGTCGCCTTCCGTCAGCTGAACCAGGACGAGATCGACGCCGGCCTGCACGACTGAGGTTTTCTGCTCAGGTCGCCGCCTTGATCGTCCTCAGAGCTCGCCGCGGGGCGAGGTTCACGCGCTGGCGCTGGACCTGCCGGCCATCCGCTCGCGCCAGGCCAGGACGTGCCTGGCGTCGCTCGGCGTGGCCAGGCCAATGAAGTCGGCGAAGTCCAGCGTCGTCTGGCCGGCGATGTCGGCGATCGTGTAGGTCTCGCCGGTCAGATAGGGGCGGCCGTCCGCCAGCTCGCCGTCCAGCCACCGCAGGATCTTGTCGACGGCCTCGCGGTTCGACTCGCCGAAGTCCTTGTTCTGCTTCAACAGATGCGCCGTGAACGGATGGGCGTGTCGCCAGAACATGCCCACCGGCACGGTCAGGCGCAGCTCGATACGCCGCGTCCACATCTCGACTTGCGCCTGCTCCAGCGCGGTGACGCCGAACAGCGGCGGGTCGGGGTGGAGCACCTCGAAATAGCGGCAGATGGCGACCGTTTCGCTGATCGTCGTCCCGTCGTCCAGCTCCAGCACCGGCACCTGGCCCAGGCTGTTGCGCGCCAGATGCTCGGGCGTCCTGTGCCCGCCCTCGCGCAGGCCGATGCGGATTTCCGGCACCTCCAGACCCTTCTCGGCCAGGAAGATCCGCACGCGGCGCGGATTGGGCGCGGGCAGCGCCTCGCCATAGAGCTTCATGTCGTCCTCCCGACCGTTTCGAACAAACGTTAGAGGCTTGCCCGGCCAGGTCGCAACCCCATGTGAAAATAAGGTCTTCGGGCCTGTCGAAGCGGCGCGAACCCGTTTAGCCTTGCGGCCGTTCACCATCAGACGAGCGCGACATGTCCAAGTTTTCGGCCTCCGACGCGGCCTTTTCCGGTTTCCGCCTGGTGCGGGAGAACCTGAAGACGGTGGCCATATGGGCGGCCGCGATGACGGTGCTGTCGGTGATCTCCAACGCCCTGGCCATCCAGTTCTTCGGCGGACAGCTCGAGGCGTTCATCTCGTACCTGCAGGACAACACCAATCCGGACCCGGACGAGTTCGTTCGCCTCAGCTCGGCCCTGTCGCCGCTGATGCTCTGGTCGCTGCCCTACAGCCTGGCCCTGAACGGGATCATCTTCGCGGCGCTGAACCGGCTGGTGCTGCGCCATCACGAGGACCGCGCGGCCTATCTGCGCCTCGGCGCGGCCGAGCTGAGGCAGGCCGCGGTGTGGCTTCTGGTCAGCCTTGTTCTGATGGGCGTGCTGTTCGTCGGCTCGGCGCTTTCCGGCTTCATGGCCGGTCTCGGCGGCGGGGCGGGCGCCTTCCTGGCCCTGCTGTTCATCATCGGCGCGGTCTGCGCGACGATCTATCTGGCGGTCCGGCTGTCCTTCGCCTCGGCCGTCACCTTCGACACCGGCAAGATCACCCTGTTCCGCTCGCTGCCGGAGACCAAGGGGATGTTCTGGCCGCTGCTGGGGGCCTATCTGCTGGCCGGCGTGATGAGCGTGATCGTCGTCCTGCTGATCTGGACCATCGTCTCGGCGATCGGCCTAATCGCCTCGGGCGATTTCGCCGCCACGGGCCGGATGATGCGGGCCGACACCAGCTCGCTGCGGGCCTATTTCACGCCGGCGGGCATTGTCCAGGCGCTGTTCTCGGGCCTGATCACGGTGCTGACCACCCTGATCGTCTTCGGCCCCGCGCCGACGATCTATCGCGAGCTGAAGGCGCGCGAGGCCGGGGCGGAGGGGAATGGGGGCTGGTAGTCGGAGGCGCCGTCCTCGCCCTTCGACAGGCTCAGGGTGAGGACGAATTCCAGCGTCGCGGTAGAAACCTCACCCTGAGCTTGTCGAAGGGCGAGGTTTCGGTCCGACGTCCCTAAGCCCGCGCCTTCTTCAGCTCCGCCACCCGCGCCTTGCGGCGTTCCTCGTGGCGGTCGAGCAGCTCCTTCAGGTAGCGGCCGGTCCAGCTGGCCTCGACCTTGGCCACGTCCTGGGGCGAGCCCACCGCCACGATCTGGCCGCCGCCGTCGCCGCCCTCGGGGCCGAAGTCGATCAGCCAGTCGGCGGTCTTCACGACGTCGAGATTGTGCTCGATGACGACCACGGTGTTGCCCTGGTCGACCAGCTCATGCAGCACCTCGAGCAGCTTCTTGGTGTCCTCGAAGTGCAGGCCGGTGGTCGGCTCGTCGAGGATGTAGAGCGTCCGGCCGGTGGCCCGGCGCGACAGTTCCTTCGACAGCTTCACCCGCTGCGCCTCGCCGCCCGACAGGGTCGTGGCCTGCTGGCCGACCTTGATGTAGCTGAGGCCGACGCGCTTCAGCGTCTCCATCTTGTCGCGGATCGGCGGCACCGCCTTGAAGAAGTCGGCGGCCTCCTCGACGGTCATGTCCAGCACGTCGGCGATGGTCTTGCCCTTGAACACCACGTCGAGGGTCTCGCGGTTGTAGCGCTTGCCCTTGCAGATGTCGCAGGTGACGTAGACGTCGGGCAGGAAGTGCATCTCGATCTTGATGACGCCGTCGCCCTGGCAGGCCTCGCAGCGGCCGCCCTTGACGTTGAAGGAGAAGCGGCCGGGCTCGTAGCCGCGCGCCTTGGCCTCGGGCAGGCCCGCGAACCATTCGCGGATCGGCGCGAAGGCGCCGGTATAGGTCGCCGGGTTCGAGCGCGGGGTGCGGCCGATCGGCGACTGGTCGATGTCGATGACCTTGTCGAAGTGCTCCAGGCCCTCGATCCGCTCGTGCGGGGCGGGGGCGTCGCTGGCGTTGTTCAGCCGTCGCGCGGCGGCCTTGTACAGGGTCTCGATCGTGAAGGTCGACTTGCCGCCGCCGGACACGCCGGTGATGCAGGTGAAGGTGCCGACCGGGATCTCGGCCGTGACGTTCTTCAGATTGTTGCCCGAGGCGCCGACGACCTTCAGCACCTTCTTCTTGCTGATCGGCCGGCGCTGTTCGGGCACCTCGATCTCGCGGGCGCCGGTCAGGTACTGGCCGGTCAGGCTCTTGGGATTCGCCATCACCTCGGCCGGCTTGCCCTGGGCGACGATCTCGCCGCCGTGGACGCCGGCGGCCGGACCCATGTCGATCACATAGTCGGCGGTCAGGATCGCCTCTTCGTCGTGCTCGACGACCAGCACCGAGTTGCCGAGGTCCCGCAGGCCCTGCAGCGAGGTCAGCAGGCGGGTGTTGTCGCGCTGATGCAGGCCGATCGACGGCTCGTCCAGCACGTAGAGCACGCCGGTCAGGCCCGAGCCGATCTGGCTGGCCAAGCGGATGCGCTGGCTCTCGCCGCCGGACAGGGTGCCCGAGCCGCGCGACAGGTTCAGGTAGTCGAGGCCGACATCGACCAGGAACCGCAGGCGATCATTGATCTCCTTCAGGATCCGCCGGGCGATCTCCATCTGCTTGTCGGTCAGCTTGCCGTCCAGGCTGGCGAACCAGTCGCGGGCCGGGCGGATGGCCAGGTTCGAGACTTCCGCGATGTCCTTGCCGTCGACCTTCACGGCCAGGGCTTCGGGCTTCAGGCGCTTGCCGTGGCAGGTCTCGCAGGGGGTGTCGGACTGATAGCGGCCTAGTTCCTCGCGCACCCAGCTGCTGTCCGTCTCGCGCCAGCGGCGCTCCAGGTTCGGCAGCACGCCCTCGAAGGGCTTGTCGACCTCGTATTTGCGGGCGTTGTCGTCATAGACGAACTTGATCTTGGTCCCCTTGGACCCGTTCAGCACCACGTCGCGCGCGTCGGGCGACAGCTTGTGCCACGGCTCGTCCATCGAGAAGCCGTAGTGGCGCGCCAGGGCCTGCAGGGTCTGGGTGTAGAGCGGCGAGGGACCCTTGGCCCAGGGGGCCACCGCGCCCTTGTGCAGGCTCTTGTCCTTGTCGGGGATGACGAGATCGGCGTCGAAGGCCAGCTTGGCGCCCAGGCCGTCGCAGACCGGGCAGGCGCCGGCCGGATTGTTGAACGAGAACAGCCGAGGCTCGATCTCGGCGATCGTGAAGCCGCTGACCGGACAGGCGAAGCGCTCCGAGAACAGGATGCGCCTGGGCTCGGTCTCGCCCTCCTCGATCGTGGCGAACTCGGCCACCGCCAGCCCATCGGCGAGCCGAAGCGCCTGCTCGATGGAGTCGGCCAGACGCTGCTCCATATCGGGCTTGGTCACCACGCGGTCCACGACCACGTCGATGTCGTGCTTGAACTTCTTGTCGAGGGCCGGGGCGTCCTCGATCGGATAGTACTCGCCATCGATCTTCAGCCGCTGGAAGCCGGCCTTCTGCCACTCGGCGATCTCCTTCTTGTACTCGCCCTTGCGGTCGCGAACGACGGGGGCCAGCAGGTAGAGACGCGTGCCCTCGGGCAGGGCGGTGATCTTGTCGACCATCTGGCTGATGGTCTGGCTCTCGATCGGCAGGCCAGTGGCCGGCGAGTAGGGGACCCCGACCCGCGCCCAGAGCAGGCGCATGTAGTCGTGGATCTCGGTCACCGTGCCGACGGTCGAGCGGGGGTTGCGCGACGTGGTCTTCTGCTCGATCGAGATCGCGGGCGACAGGCCCTCGATCAGGTCGACGTCCGGCTTGCTCATCAGCTCCAGGAACTGGCGGGCATAGGCTGACAGGCTCTCCACATAGCGGCGCTGGCCCTCGGCGTAGATCGTGTCGAACGCCAGGGACGACTTGCCCGAGCCCGACAGCCCGGTCAGCACGACAAGCTCGCCGCGCGGGATGTCGACGCTGACGTCCTTCAGATTGTGCTCGCGCGCGCCGCGCACGCGGATGAAGTTCAGTTGTTCAGCCATGTTTCCCGGAACGTTCGGGCCATGAGAAGGCTCACGGCGCAACGGCTATATGTAGGGCCCGACGCGGGGATTAACACAAGAACAAGGCGCGAACAAATGTCGCGCGCGCGAGGCGAAGCTTCTGCTGACAGCGAGTGTCAGCAGGGGCGCTCCGTTTCGTGGCCCTGATGAGGGCCTGAGCCGTTCGCAATCCCTAAACCCTGTTTGTAAGCGGGTTCTTCAGCTCGCGCATGGTCTAACGGCCAAGTTCGAGCCCCAGGGGCGACCGAGAGGACAGCCGATCCCATGGCCAAGAAAGAAGCCGCCGCCAGCGCCAAGCAGGAGGCCAAGCACGACGCGTTCAACGCGCTGAAGGCCGGCAAGCCGCGGTCGATCGTCATCGACGGCCTGGTGTTCTGCGGCGGCGTCGGCTCCCTGCTGTGGGTGCTCCACAACATGACGCCGAACTAGGCGCGGTCGATCCGGGCCGCGTAGCAGCCCCACTTGGCGTAGTGGGCGTGCAGGTAGGCGATCCCCGGATCCTCGAACATCGCCGCGATCAGCGCGTCGGCCGAGGCGCCCTCGGTGATGTCGGCGGCGATCATCATGTCGTTGGCGTCGAAAGCGCGCAGTGACAGCAGCCGGCGGCGCAGGGCCGGCGGCATGGCGCCGACCGTCGCGACGGGCTGGACGCCTTCCCTCACGAAGATGGCGTGGCTGGCGCGAAACGGCGTCGGGGCCGGCTGGTGCTCGTAATGGACCAGGATCAGGGTCTCGCCCGGTCGGGCGTCGTCGAGGCTGACGCGGCAGGGAAAGCCCAGCGGCGCGTCGGCGATCACGCGGCGGGCGCCCCGGGCGGCGAGCGCGTCGTCGTCCAAACCGAACAGCGGAGCGAACGGTTCGGCGGGCAGGCTGGTGACGGCGTAGGTCATTGGGAACTCCTCTTTCGCCCGCCTTGTCGCGCCTGGCGCCGATCGGCGACACCCGATCCTTGCGGTCGGGGCCGGGCGATGGCTTTGCTTGCCCAACGCCGTTCGCCGGCGTAGAAGCCGCCCCTTCCCATCCGATGGAGGCGCCCATGATCAGCAAGACGGAAGACCGCTTCGCCCTTCCCGTTACCCTGACCGTGGGTTCGCATGGCCTTCATCACCCTGGACTCCGTCGCCGCCGCCACGCCTGACGGCCGGCTTCTCTTCGAAAACCTGAACCTGACGGTCGGGGCCGAGCGGATCGGCCTGGTCGGACGCAACGGGGCCGGCAAGTCGACCTTGCTGGCGCTGATCGCCGGCGCGCGTCCGCCGCTGGCCGGAACCGTCGCCCGCACCGGCGAGGCGGCGATGCTGGCGCAGGCGATCCCGCGCCGGGCCCGGCTCGTCGACCTCCTCGGCGTCGGCGCGGCGTGGGACCGCCTCGAACGGATCGCGCGCGGCCAGGGCGACGAGGCCGATCTGGCCGAGGCCGACTGGGACCTGCCGACGCGGCTGGACGAGGCCCTGGCCGAGGTGGGTCTGGCCGACCTCGACCCTGAACGCCCCGCGACGGCGCTGTCGGGCGGCCAGGCGACGCGCGCGGGCTTGGCGCGTCTGCTGATCGCGCGGCCCGACGTGCTGCTGCTGGACGAGCCGACCAACAATCTCGACGCCGAGGCCAAGGCGATGGTGGCCCGCGTGCTGGCGCGTTGGCGAGGGGGCGCGGTGGTCGTCAGCCACGACCGCGCGCTGCTGCGGGGCATGGACCGGATCGTGGAGCTGTCGTCGCTGGGGGCCAGGTCGTACGGCGGCGGCTACGAGCTCTATGCCGAGCGCAAGGCCCTGGAGGCCCAGGCCGCTCGCCGCGACCTCGACCACGCCGAAAAGGAGGTCCGTCGCGTCGCGCGCGAGAGCCAGATCGCCCGCGAGCGCAAGGACCGCCGGGACGCGGCCGGGCGCCGCTTCGCCGATCGCGGCGGAACGCCGAAGATCCTGCTCGGCGCCATGGCCGAGCGCGCCGAGACCAGCGGCGCGCGGGAGGGGCGTCTGGCCGACAAGCTGGCCGCCGAGGCGCGCGAGGCCAAGGCCGCCGCCGAGGCCCGGGTCGAGCGCGCCAGGGACCTGGGTTTCGACCTTCCCCCGTGCGGATTGCCGGACGGGCGGATCGTGCTGGCCTTCGATGATGTCGCCTTCGCCTGGCCGTCGGCGGATCCGGTGATCCAGGCCGTTTCGTTCCAGATCACGGGGCCGGAGCGCGTGGCGGTGTCGGGGCGCAACGGCGCGGGCAAGACCACCTTGATCCGGCTCGCGACCGGCGAGCTGAGCCCGACGAAGGGACGGGTCCGCCGGGCCGTTCCCGCCGCTCTCCTGGACCAGCGGGCCGCGCTGCTGAGCGACGACGAGACCATCCTGGACAACTTCCGCCGCCTGAACCCCGCCGCCAGCGTCAACGACGCGCACGCGGCGCTGGCGCGGTTCCTGTTCCGCAACGCCGCCGCCCACCAGCTTGCCGGAACCCTGAGCGGCGGCGAGCGCCTGCGCGCGGCCCTGGCCTGCGTGCTGTGCGCCGCCAGCCCGCCGCGGCTCTTGATCCTGGACGAGCCGACCAACCACCTGGATCTCGCCTCGATCCAGGCCGTCGAGGCGGCGCTGTCGGGCTACGACGGCGCGCTGCTGGTGGTCAGTCACGACGAGGACTTTCTCGCGGCGATCGGCGTCGAGCGTCGGATTCGCCTCGGCGGCGGCGCATGAGGCCCGATGTCGCCGCCTTCATTCGCGAGCGTCTGCCGCTGGCGCCCGTTCCGGGCGTTCCCGAGATCCGTCTGCATCTGGCGGGGCCGCGCAGCGGGCTGACGCGATTGGCCAAGGCCGATCCGGACTTCGGCTCGCCGTACTGGACGCGGCCGTGGGGCGGGGGGCTGGCCCTGGCGCGGCATGTGCTGGACCATCCGGAGACCGTCGCCGGCAAGCGGGTGCTGGATCTCGGCGCCGGTTCGGGCCTGGTGGCCATCGCCGCCGCTCTGGCCGGCGCCATTGAGGTCAGCGCCGCCGATGTCGATCCCTACGCGATCGCGGCGATCGGCCTGAACGCCGAAGCGAACGGCGCGCGCGTCAGGCCGATCCATGGCGACCTGACGGCTGGCGCGCCGCCGGACGTCGATCTGCTGCTGGTGGGGGATCTCTTTTATGAGCCGGACCTGGCGCGGCGGGTCACGGCGTTCCTGGCGCGCTGCGCTGACGCCGGGCTGGCCGTGCTGATCGGCGATCCGTTCCGGGCGCACCTTCCGACGGAACGCCTGCGCGTGATCGCCGAGTATCCAGTGGCCGATTTCGGTGATCCGGCCGGCGTCGCGCGGGCGGCGGCGGTGTTCGCGTTCGTCCAGGCGGCGCGCGATCCTCGCCCGTCGACGGGCGCGGGGTGAGGATCAGGGCGCCGCTCAGGCCTTTCGGTTCAGCGTGATCGCCGCGCTCGTCTGCGGACGGTCGTTGACCAGGCCGCCGGCGCCATAGGTGGTGGCCGGGGCGGCGCGCTGGTTGGCGACTTCCTGGGCGACGGCGTGGACCAGGCCCTCGGTGACGATCCGGGCGGCGTTCACCGCGCGCGACTGGCGGGCCAGAACCGCGTCGAAGGCCTCGGTGGCGCGCAGCAGGCGGGCGCGCAGCTCGGGCCTGGCGCTCTCGACCAGGGCGACATTGGCGCGGACGCGCATCGACTCGTGCCGATAGACATTGGCCAGCTTGGCCGTCTCCTCGACATATTGCGCGGCCTCGTGCGGGCGGTGGGCTTCGAAGGCGGCGGCCTCCTTGGCGATCAGGTCGGTCAGGCGCTCGGTCAGCAGGATCAGCTGGTGGACGCGATCGTCGGCGTCGATAGCGGCGATGGCCATGGCTTATTCCTTCAGACCCTGAAGCTTCAACATTTCGCGCTGGATGGTGGAGGCGAGGCCGACGCCGCCGGCCTTGGTGATCTGCTTGGACATCGCGTCGGTCAGCACCGACTTGAACATCTCCTCGCCCTGACCGCCGCCGAACGGGGCCGAGGTTTTCACGCCGTCGAACATCTGCTGCATCATCACGGACATGAACGAGGCCTCGAAGTTCTCGGCCGTGGCCTTGACCCGGGCGCGCTTGGCCGCGTCCTCGGCCGTGGAGGCGATCTGCTTGGCGGCGGTCGCGATCGTGTTGACCTGGGGCGCGATCTGGGTCGCGAGGCTTGAGATAAAGCTCATCACATCACCTCGATGTCGGCTTGCAGGGCGCCGGCGGCCTTCACCGCCTGCAGGATCGAGATCATGTCGCGCGGCGTGACGCCCAGGGCGTTGAGGCCGCCGACCAGGCTCTTCAGCGACGGCGAGCCGCCCAGGGTGAGCAGTTGCTTGCCCTTTTCCTCGTCGACCTTGACCGTCGACTGCGGGACCACCGCCGTCTGGCCCTGGCTGAACGGGGCGGGCTGGCTGACGGCCGGGCTCTCCTGGACCGAGATCGTCAGATTGCCCTGGGCGATGGCCACCTTGCTGATGCGGACGTCGTCGCCCATGACGATGACGCCGGCCACCTCGTCAATCACCACCTTGGCCGGACCGTCGGGCTCGACTTCCAGGTTCTCGATGTTGGTCATGAAGCTGATCATGTCCATGCCGGGCGGGGCGCGGGTGGCGATGATCGTCGGGTTCTGGGCCTGGGCGCAGCCCGGGAACTTCTGATTGATGGCGTCGGCGACGCGGCGGGCGGTGGTGAAGTCCGGATTGCGCAGGGTCAGGCGCATGATGTCCATATTGACCATCTGAAAGCCGGTCTCGCGCTCGATGACCCCGCCGCCGGCGATGCGGCCGGCCGTCGGAACGCCCTTGGTGATCGAGCTGCCCGAGGCGCCGCCGGCCGAGACCGAGCCGGTCTGCACGGTGCCTTGCGCCACGGCGTAGGTCTGGCCGTCGGCGCCTTGCAGGCTGGTGACCAGCAGGGTGCCGCCCAGCAGGCTCTTGGCGTCGCCCAGGGTCGAGACGGTGACGTCGACCTTCGAGCCGGCGGCCGAGAACGGCGGCAGATTGGCCGTGACCATGACCGCGGCGGTGTTCTTGGTGTTCAGGTTGCCGTCGCGGACATTGACGCCCTGACGCTCCAGCATCGCCTCCAGGCTCTGCTTGGTCATCGGCGCGTTGCGCAGGCTGTCGCCCGAGCCGTTCAGGCCGACCACGATGCCGTAGCCGATCAGCTGGTTCTCGCGCACGCCCTCGAAGGCGACGATGTCCTTGATCCGCGACTTGGCGAACGCGGGAGCGGCGACGAGGCAGGCGACGGCGGCGAAGGCCGCCAAGGCCGGGCGAAGAACGGTGCGAAAGAATGAACGCGGCATGGCGGTCCCGATGCGGGGAGACGTCCCCGGCGGGCTCCATGCCAGAAGCGGGCCAAACTCAAGGCCTTGTCGCGCAAGGGCTTTCGGCTTCGTCGGCCGGGCGGGCGGCGCCGAACGGCAGAATCTGCCCGGCATTAACCATACTTCAAGCGCGCCGCGCCGATTATGCCAGGGTGGCGAGATCAGTGACTCGCGGCCTAAGGCTTTTTGGAGCTGTCGGATGAAGGTTTCCAGCACGGGGGGCGTCTCGGCGACCGGCGCGTCGCGGGCCCGGCCCGCCGGCGGATCGTCGGGCTTTTCTCTTCCCTCGGTGAACGCCGCCAGCGGCGCGGCCAGCACCGCCGTGGTCGGCGGCTTGTCGGGCGTCGGCTCGGTCGACGCGCTGCTGGCCCTGCAGGAAGCCGGCGCCGTCGGAAGCCCGCTGGAGCGCCGCAAGCGCGCGGTGCGCCGCGCCGATCACATCCTGGACATCCTGGGCGAGGTGAGAATCGCCCTGATCGACGGCGAGATCTCGCACGGCGCCCTGGACCGCCTGTCGCGCGCCATCCGCGAGCAGCGCGAGAACACCGACGATCCTCGTCTGGAGGGCGTGCTCAATGAAATCGAGACCCGCGCGGCCGTGGAACTGGCCAAGCTTCAGGCGCGGGGCGGCTGACGTGGCGCGGGCGGGGATTCGAAAGCTCGGTTTCGCCCGCGACGCCAAGCCTTTTCGCGCGTTTTACCGTGGTCCGCGCCGTGTTGGCGGCCCTTGCGGGCGAGAGACGCGCGCTGAACGCGCCGCTCACGCGAGGTTCATTGAACGCGGCGCACCTTTTGGTATAAGCACCCGGCCTTCGAGGGCTGAGTTCATTGGGGCGTGAGGCGTTGATGCAAACGGCCACTGTTCTAGTAGAGAAGTCTGACTACCGTCCTTCCGAGGACGAGCCTTTTATGAACGAACGGCAGCTTGAGTATTTCAAGCAAAAGCTGCTGGCCTGGAAAGAGGAGATCCTCCGCGAATCTCGCGAGACGGTCGCCCATCTCCAGAAAGAAACCGAGAACCACGCCGACCTGGCTGATCGCGCGTCCTCGGAAACCGACCGCGCGCTGGAGCTTCGCACTCGCGATCGCCAGCGCAAGCTGATCTCCAAGATCGACCAGGCCCTGCGCCGGGTCGAGGATGGCTCCTACGGCTATTGCGAGGAGACCGGCGAGCCGATCGGCCTGGCCCGACTGGACGCTCGCCCGACGGCGACGCTCAGCCTGGAAGCCCAGGAGCGCCACGAACGCCGCGAGCGCGTCCACCGCGACGACTAAGCATCGTTTGGGCGACTGATGTGTTTCAAGCGGCCTTGGGTGGGGAGCCCAAGGCCGCTTTTGTTTTGAGCCCCGGCGCGTAAGCTCGCGCCTCGCCGCCGGAGTGACCCCTTGAGCTTCTTCGAGAGCCTGCTGGCCCTGCTGGCGGCCGCCATCGTGCTGCTGCAGGTGTCGCGACGCCTGAAGGCGCCCTATCCGACCATGCTGGCGGCGGCCGGCGTCGGCCTGGCCCTGATCCCGGGGGCGCCCAAGATCTCGATCGAGCCGCACACGGCGCTGGCCCTGTTCATCGCGCCGGCCCTGGTGGACGCGGCGTTCGACTTTCCCGTCCGCGACGTGCGCCGACTGTGGCGGCCGCTGTTCGCCCTGGCGGTGATCGCCGTCCTGCTGAGCGCGGGCGCGGTGGCGTGGCTGGGCGTGACCTTGGCCGGCCTGCCGATCGCCGCCGCCATCGCCCTGGGCGCGATCGTCGCGCCGCCGGACGCGGCGGCGGCCACGGCGATCATGAGCAGCGTGCGCATGCCGCGCGGCTCGACCGCCGTGCTGAAGGGCGAGAGCCTGCTGAACGACGCCACCGCGCTCTTGCTGTTCTCGGCGGCCCTGGCGTTCCAGGCGCGCGGCGAGATCGACCAGGGCCTGGCGATCCGCCTGACCCTGGCCGCGCCGGGCGGCGTGCTGCTCGGCGTCCTGCTGGCGCGCGTGCTGCGCGTCGTCCACCCGTTCATCACCGGCACCCTGGGCGGCAATGTCGCCGAGTTCGTCACCTGCTTCGGCGCGTGGCTGATCGCCGAGCGGCTGGGGCTGTCGCCGGTCCTGTGCCTGGTGGCCTTCGCCATGGCCGTCGCGCGCGACGCGGGCCTGCGCACGCCGCCGCGCGTTCGGATCCACAGCTTCGCGGTCTGGACCTCGGCGGTGTTCCTGCTGAACGTTCTTGCCTTCCTGCTGATGGGCTTGCAGGCCCGCACCATCGTCACGGCCATGCCGCGCGAGCGATTGATGGAGGCCGCGATGTTCGCGGCGGCGGTGGTGGCGTGTCTGGTCGTGGTCAGGATCGTCTGGTCGGTGACCTATCTCAGCCTTTCCAAGCGGTTCCCGATCCTGCGCGGGCCTTATCCCGCCGCCGGGTGGCGTCATGGAATCCTGGTGGGCTGGTGCGGCATGCGGGGCCTGGTCACCCTGGCGACGGCCTTCGCGCTGCCGAGCGATTTCCCGCAGCGCGATCTGATCGTGTTGACCGCCTTCGCCGTGGTGCTGGCGACCCTGGTCCTTCAGGGGCTGACCCTGGCGCCGCTGGTCCATCTGCTCAGGCTCGACGGCGACAACGGGCTCGACGAGGAACTGTCCAAGGCCCGCGCCGACATGGCCCGTCACGCGCTCGGGGTGCTGGAGCGCGGCGAGGGCGCGGCGGTCGACCACTGGCGCTATCGGTTCGCCGCGGTGACGGAGCCGGCGGCCGAGGCGGTGGCGGCCCCGCTGGAAGCGCTGCGCGCCACCGGCCTCAAGGTTCTCTGGAAGCAGCGCCTGCGCCTGGAGGCGCTGCGCGAAGCCGGCGAGGTCGGCCCCGACGCCTTCCTGATCCTGCAGGAGGAGCTGGACTTCCAGGAGGTCGCGATCAGCCGCGACGAGGAGCGCCAGATCGAGGAGAGCTGATCACCACATCGTCTTGGCGGCGCGGTCGGGCCATTCGCGATCATAGGTCTCGCCGCCGACCGCGCCGGCCGTCACCGCCGCCAGCATGGCGCCGGGCGTGGGCAGGCTCTTCGGATCGATGTGGTTCTCCGGCTTCCACAGGCCCGAGCGGACGATGGCGCGGGCGCACTGGAAATAGGCCTCCTCGACCGTGACGATCATCGCCGTCCTGGGCGCCTTGCCGTCGACGGCGAACGTCTCCAGCAGATCCGGATCGGCGCTCAGCACCGCGCGGCCATTGACCCGGAAGGTCGTGCCCGAGCCCGGAATCAGGAAAAGCAGCGCCACGCGCGGGTCGCGGACCACGTTCCGCAGGCTGTCGATCCGGTTGTTGCCGCGCCGGTCGGGCAGGATCAGGGTCCTGGGATCGGCGATGCGGACGAAGCCGGGCAGGTCGCCGCGCGGGCTGCAGTCCAGGCCCTCGGGCCCGACCGTGGCCAGGGCCACGAACGGCGAGGCCTGTATCAGGGCCGCGTAGTGGAGCGTGATGTGGTCGGTGACCTTGACGGTCGAGGCCGGCGCGGGCTGGGGCTGGTAGAGCGCCTCCAGGGCCTCGAGGCTGGTGATCTCGTGCATCGCGTCCTCCCGTCCCGCGCTTGTACGGCGCGGGCGCGAGGGGGACAATCTCAGGCGGCCGAGGCCCGGGCGCAGGCCTCGCGCAGGCGACGGGCCGAGATCGGCTTGTCGACGATCGGGTTCAGCCGGCCGCGCAGCTGTTCGGCGTTGCCAGTGACATAGACCACCGGAATGCGGCCCAGGCGCTGCTGGATGGCCTCGACCGCCTCCTCGCCGGTGCCGCCGACGATGCGATAGTCCGCGGTGATCAGGTCGGGGGGATTGGCGAGGGCGAGCGCCAGGGCGTCCGCCGGGCTGTCGGCGATATCGAAACTCGTGAAGCCCTGTTCCGCCAGGAGGGCCTCGACCTCGAACGCGACGAGGATCTCGTCCTCGATAATCAACACGTGGCGGGCCTTCGCGTGCTCGGTCATTCGCCGTAGCCTTCGTTCTCGTCCCAAGGCGTATTTCAATGACGGCGCGGGTAACTTCGCCAGTCGCGTTTTCGTGATGTTTTTATCCGCTCAGGTTGTATCCGCGAGCTCTGATGCGCGCGACCGACAAAGCAGTCTATGAAGGGCAAAACAAGTCCCGGAGGGAGTTCGCCTTGTCCTTGGTCCTGACCGAAATGCGCGGCCACGTCGCGATCCTGACTCTGAACCGTCCCGAGGCGATGAACGCCCTGGGCGCGCCCGGCGACGGCGATCAAGTCGCGGCGGCGTGCGAGGCGATCAACGACGATCAGGACATCCGCTGCGTGATCCTGACCGGCGCGGGCAAGGCCTTCTCGGCCGGCGGCGACGTCAAGGCCATGAAGGCCCGCGAGGGGGCGTTCGGCGGCAACGGCGTCGCGGTGCGCGACGGCTATCGCAAGAACATCCACCGCATTGTTCGAGCCATCTACGGCCTGGAGGTCCCCTCGATCGCGGCGGTGAACGGGGCGGCGATCGGCCTGGGCTGCGACGTGGCCTGCATGACCGACATCCGCATCGCCGCCGACACGGCCAAGTTCGGGGTCACCTTCCTGAAGCTGGGCCTGATCCCCGGCGACGGCGGCGCCTGGCTGATGCCCCGCACGATCGGCATGAGCCGCGCGGCCGAACTCCTGTTCACCGGCGACGTGATCGACGCGGCCAAGGCCGCCGAATGGGGCCTGGTCAGCAAGGCCGTGCCGCACCCCGACCTGATGGGCGAGGCCCTGGCCCTGGCCGAGCGGATCGCGGCCCAGCCGCCGCACGCCCTGCGCATGGCCAAGAGCCTGCTCAAGCACGGCCAGACCGCCAGCTACGACACCTTGATGGAGATGAGCGCCGCCGCCCAGGCGATCGCCCACCACACCGAGGACCACATGGAAGGCGTCGACGCGATCCTCGAGAAGCGGACGCCGGTCTTCAAGGGCGCCTGAGGCATGGGCAAGGAAGCCACCGGCGTCTGGGGCCAGCTCAGCGAGGGCGAAAGCGAGGGCAAGCTTCTGTGGGAGCCGCCCAAGCTGATCTTCCGCGGCGCCTACCGCGGAATCTATCAGGGCCACGCGCTGAAGAACGTCCGCGCCGAGGGCGACGACCTGGTGCTCAGCGACGGCACCCGGTTCACCCTGGACGCCGGCCAGGCCGAGAAATGGGTCCACGCCATCCTCAACCCGCCCTCGCGCCTGGACAAGCTGGGCGTCAAGCCCGGCATGACCGTGGTTGTCGACGGCGTCGAGGACGAGGCGTTCCTTGAGGAGCTCGCGACGCGAGCCCCGCCGGTCGAGGCCGAGGAGGGGGTCGACCTGCTGTTCCTGGCCGCCGAGGATCTGGCCGACCTCGACCGGCTGGAGGACTGGAAAGGCGCCCTGGCCGACAAGGGCGCGATCTGGGTGGTGTCGCAAAAGGGCAAGGGCGCGCCGCTGAAGGACACCGATGTCCTGTCCGCCGCGCGCGGCATGGGGTTCTCGGACACCAAGGTCTGCGCGTTCTCGGCGACGCACACGGCGCTGCGGTTCGTGCGGCGCAAGGGCGGGTAGAGGTTCCTTCGTCGCGTAACGCCTGGCGGACGCTGGAACATCGATCTGACTGTCCGCTCCGGACCCGAGTCAGACTCTCCCTTCCCCCTGGATGGGGGAAGGGTTGGGGATGGGGGTGTCCCGCTGAGGTAAGGCCGCGCACGCCTTCCACCGCAGCATCACCCCCACCCCTACCCCTCCCCCATTAAGGGGGAGGGAATTAGCCTTCACGAACTTCCGCTCACCAGCCACAGCGAACCTATCGCGCAAGCCGTTTGGCCGCCGATGCCGCTTCCATCACGCACTGCTGGATTTCGGCTTCGTGCCGAGCGCATTTGACTGCGTAGACCTGTTCGCCTTCGCGACTGAAGGTCACGACAGTGAGCCATTTGCCACCGGGAGCGGGCGTGACTTGGGCGACGGTCGCCTTCAGTGGTCGCCCATGGATTTCCCCGCGTCGCAGCGCGAAAGCTTTCGGCGAAGGACGGTAAGCGCAGGGAGGCAGTGATCTAAGCGGCTGCCTTCGTGGGGCTGACCGCCTTGACCCCGGTCTTCCGCCCAAACTCCATCACCCCGTCCTCGACCTTGCCCAGGCGCAGCGCCGCCAGGTCGAGGGCATAGTTCTGGTGCACCTTCCACGGCGCGCGCAGGCCCTGCTTGGGGAACTGGCCGATCGAGCGGGTGACGTAGCCGGACGAGAAGTCGAGCCAGGGCGCGACCTCCATCTCGCCATCGACGCGCGGGACGCAGTAGTCGGCGCCGACGCGCTTCATGTGGTTCAGCAGCCGACAGACATATTCGGAGGTCAGATCCGCCTTCAGCGTCCAGCTGGCGTTGGTGTAGCCGAAGGCCGAGGCCAGGTTCGGCACGTCGCTGAACATCATGCCCTTGTAGCTCATCGACTGGGACAGGTCGGCGACCTTGCCGTCGACCACGACCTCCATGCCGCTGAGCAGTTGGAGCTGCAGGCCCGTGGCCGTGACGATCACGTCGGCGTCGAGGGTCTTGCCGGACTTCAGCTGCAGGCCCGTCTCGGTGAAGGTCTCGATGTGGTCGGTGACGACCGAACTGGTCCCGGCCTTGATCGAGTCGAACAGGTCGGCGTCCGGCACCAGGCACAGCCGCTGGTCCCACGGATTGTAGCGCGGGGTGAAGTGGGTCTCGATGTCGTAGTCGGGGCCCAGGTGCTCGCGCACCATCTCCAGCAGCCGTTCCTTGGTCTTCTCCGGCTTCTTGCGGGCCAGGTTGAAGAACAGCATCTGGAACAGGACGTTCTTCCAGCGGGTGATGCCGTAGGCCGTCATGGCCGGCAGCTTGGACCGCAGCCAGTTGGCGATCCCGTCCTCGGCGGGGCGCGAGACCACATAGGTCGGCGAGCGTTGCAGCATCACCACGTGAGCGGCGGTCTTGGCCATTTCCGGCACCAGGGTGACGGCGGTGGCGCCGCTGCCGATCACCACGACCTTCTTGCCGGCGTAGTCGAGATCCTCGGGCCAATGCTGCGGGTGGACGATGCGGCCCTTGAAGCGCTCGGTCCCCGCGAAGTCCGGCGTGTAGCCGGCCGAATAACGGTAGTAGCCCGAGCACATGTAGAGGAAGCCGCAGGTCACCGTGACCGTCTCGCCGGTGTCGACCTTGGTCGCCTCGACGGTCCAGGTGGCGGTCTCCGACGACCAGCTGGCGCGCTTGACGTGGTGCTGGAAGCGGATGTGACGGTCGATGCCGTTCTCGCGCGCGGTCTCGCGCACATAGTCCAGGATCGACGGGCCGTCGGCGATGGCCTTGGCCGCCTTCCACGGCTTGAACGAATAGCCCAGGGTGTACATGTCGCTGTCCGACCGGATGCCGGGATAGCGGAACAGGTCCCAGGTGCCGCCGATCGCCTCGCGCCCCTCCAGGATCGCGTAGGTCTTGCCGGGACAGTGCTTCTTCAGGTGATAGGCCGCGCCGATCCCGGAAAGGCCGGCGCCGACAATCAGCACATCGACATGGTCCATCAGATTTCCGCCCCGGTTCGGCGCCCGGCGGTTGATCCGCCGTGGCGATAGGTGAACAGTGTTCAGGAACAAACGACCGTTTTGACCGAACGTCAACCGCCATCACGCCCCGCGCCGGGGAAGCCGTGCGCGGGTTTTGATTGCGTACGGAAGGGGCGGGGGCTTAAGCGGTGATCCATGTCTCTGCGCGACTTCGGCCTTCTGGTCCTGATCTGCCTGGCCTGGGCCGGCAGCAACATCGTCTCCAAGCTGGTCGTGGCGCACTGGGGCGTGCCGCCGCTGTACTACGCGGCCGTGCGGTTCGCGCTGGTCGCGGTGCTGACCCTGCCGTGGCTGTTGCCCGCGCCCCGGCCGACCTGGCGGATGGTGCTGGTGGGCCTGCTGATGGGCGGCGGCAATTTCGCGTTGCTGTTCATGGGCTTCAAGACTGCCTCGCCCTCGGCCGCGGCGGTGGTGGTCCAGCTGGGCGTGCCGTTCACCACCGTGCTGTCGGTGCTGATGCTGGGCGAGCGCATCCGCTGGCGACGCGGCGTCGGCATCGCCCTAACCCTGCTGGGCGCCGTGGTCGTGATGTGGAGCCCGCACGGCTTTCAGCTGTCGCCGGGCCTCTGGCTGATCGTGGCGGCGGCCTTCACCGGCTCGCTCGGGGCGGTGATGATGAAGCAGATCGAGGGCGTCAAGCCGCTGCAGTTCCAGGCCTGGGTCGGCTTTTCGTCGTTCTGGCCACTGGCGGCGATGAGCGCGCTGATGGAGCCGGGGCAGGTCGCGGCCGGGCTTCACGCCGGCTGGCCGTTCGTCGGGGCGGTGGTGTTTTCGGCCCTGGTGGTTTCGGTCCTGGCGCACACGGCCTATTACGGACTGATCCAACGCTACGAGGCCAATCTGATCGCGCCGCTGACCCTGATGACGCCGCTTCTGACCATCGCCATGGGCGTCGTCGTCACCCACGACCACTTCGACCTGCGGATGGGCGTCGGCGCGGCCCTGGCGCTGCTGGGCGTTCTGATCATCGCGCTGCGGCGGAATCAGGTCATGCCCTTGCTGATGTCGATCCGGAACCGCGCCCTATGAGCCTGTCCATTCTCGAGGCCCCGTCGCCGAACTTCGACGCCCGCAAGGCCGTGCCCGACACGATCGTCCTGCACTATACGGGCATGGAAACCGGCGAGGCGGCGATCGAGCGCCTGCGCGATCCGGAGGCCAAGGTCTCGGCGCACTATTGCGTCGAGGAAGACGGCCGGATCTTCCGCCTGGTGCCCGAGGAGCGCCGCGCCTGGCACGCGGGCGCCGCCTTCTGGAAGGGCGTCAAGGACATCAACTCGACCTCGATCGGCATCGAGATCGTCAATCCGGGCCACGAGTTCGGCTATCGCCCGTTCCCGGACGCCCAGATCGCGGCGGTGATCAACCTGCTGGCCGACGTGCGCTCGCGCTGGATGATCGCCGACAGCCGCATCCTCGGCCACTCGGATGTGGCGCCGGCCCGCAAGATCGATCCGGGCGAGCTCTTTCCCTGGAAGCGCTTGGCCGAGAGCGGCCATGGCCTGTGGATCGAGCCGCCGCCGTCGCCCGGCGCGCCGCTGGGCCAGGGCGAGGAGGGGACCGGCGTCTTCGCGCTGCAGGCCGGACTGACGCGCCTGGGCTTCGACTGCGCGCCGACGGGCCAGTACGACGAATGGACCACGACCGTCGTCTCGGCGTTCCAGCGTCACTGGCTGCAGAGCCGCTTCGACGGCATCGCCGACGGCGAGACGCGGGCGCGCCTCGTGGGCCTGCTGCGCGCGGCGGCCGACTGATGCACCCGGCCCCGGCCTTTCGCGTCGAGGACCGCGCGGTTCTGCTGGACTTCATCCAGGCCCATCCGTTCGTGACGATCGCCGCCGGCGTCGGCGGCCGCCCGCTGGTCGCCCAGGCGCCGGTCGTGATCCGCGACATATCCGGCGAGGTCGCCCTCGACTTCCACCTGTCGCGCGGCAACGCGCTGGCGCCGCATCTGGTGCAGGGCTTCCGGGCGGTGGCGCTGGCGAGCGGCCCGGACGCCTATGTCAGCCCCGACTGGTACGAGAGCGCCGACCAGGTCCCCACCTGGAACTACCAGTCCGTCGAGGCCGAGGGTTCGGTCGCGGTGCTGAGCGACGCCGAACTGGTCGCCTTGCTGGACGATCTCTCGGCCCAGGAGGAGGCGCGGCTGGCGCCCAAGCCGCCCTGGACGCGGGACAAGATGAGCCCGGGCAAGTTCGAGGCCATGCTCCGAGGCATCGTGGGCGGGCGGCTGTTCGTCGAGCGGTTGGAGGGCACGTTCAAGGTCTCGCAGAACAAGAGCGAGACGGATCGGCTTGGGGCGGCGAAGGGCCTGGGCGAGCATCCGATCGCGCGGTTGATGCGGGATCGCGCCTAGACCCTGACCACCGGGTCGCCATAGCGGGCCAACTGGCCATCCACGGTCAGCAATTGAGCGCCTTCCACGATCGCTTGCGCGAGCAACATCCGATCGAACGGATCCTTGTGAATCGGCGGCAGCTCGCCAGCCATCACCGCCTGTTCACCGTCGATAGGCAATTCGCGCCAAGCATTTTCTAGAAGACGTCGTCGCAATCGTCTCGGGTCGACCTGGAAATCTTCTCGGCCTTGGGCGCGTTTGATGCTGATCTCCCACAGACTGACGACACTAAACGCTGGCTGATTAGCGCCGGACTCTATCAATTCGCGCGCCAGCGGCGAGAGCCTGTTCGGTTTCAGCGCCGTCCAGAGCAAAAGGTGCGTATCAGCGAGGAGGATCAATCCTTGCCCTCGAACATCTCGAGGATCTCGTCGGCGAACATCGTATCGAAGTCGTCCGGGACCTCGTACTCGCCCTCCATGAAGCCAATGCGTTGCGGCTTGCGTTCTGGCTCGGCTTCCAACGGCACTACTTTGACCATGGGCTTGCCGGCCTTGGCTATGATGAAGCTCTCACCCTCCGCGGCCTGTTCGACCAGGCGCGAGAGGTGCGTCTTGGCTTGGTGGATATTGACGGTCCGCATCGTCGGCTCCGTGAACTAAGTCCGATTAGTTTAGTCCACTTGCATCCAATCGGCAATTGACCGTCCGTCGTCGCCCGGTCAAAGAGAAGCCGGACCAGACGGTCGGGCGGTCGCGAGCCTTCGGGTTCGAGGAAAGTCCGGGCTCCACGGTGACAAGGCGGTGGGTAACGCCCACCGGGAGCGATCCCAGGGATAGCGCCACAGAAAGCAAACCGCCTCCCGTTCGCGGGCGGTAAGGGTGAAAGGGTGGGGTAAGAGCCCACCGCGGACCTGGCGACAGGGACGGCATGGCAAGCCCCGCCTGGAGCAAGACCGAATAGGGATCCCGCGTCGGCCTCGCGTCGACTAGGCCGTCACTGGCTAAGAGGATCCGGGTAGGTCGCGAGAGCCGTCCAGCAATGGCCGGCCTAGAGGAATGATCGTCGCCGTCTCGCGAGAGGCGGAACAGAACCCGGCTTACAGACCGTCTGGTCCCATCCTCCCCCGAGCGGGGGAGGCGGGACGAAGCGCCTTAGGGGGAAGTCGCGCCAAGCCGGCCGCTTCCCTCTCGGTCGGCTGCGCCCGCGCCTCTCCCACGGGAAGAGGATCTTCACTCTCGATCGGAAGGGCCGCCCCCTCCCACGAGGCCGCCTCTATAGTTCCGTGTATGTTCTGTGGATTACTTGCCACGCCCAGTGGAGATGCCGCCGACACCTTTGAAAACGCGATGAAATGGCCTTTGGTGTCATTGTCTCCCAGTTCATCCCATGTTAACCCAATTCGCGTCGGGGCGAGGTGCGGGCTCGCCGGCCGGCTTGGGTTGGCGGGGTTCGGCTTCGTGTTTCTGTCGACGTTCGAGAAACAGCTCGACAGCAAGCGGCGCATCGTTGTGCCGCAGGAATTCCGCGCGACCGTTTCCGGCCCGTTCGACGGGATCTTCTGCTTCCCCTCCATCGAGGCCGACTGCCTGGAGGCTGGCGGAAAAGCGTTGTTCGACCGTTACCTGGCCGTGATCGAGGAGATGCCGTTCGGCGATCCGACGCGGACGGCGCTGGAGACCAGCGTGCTGGGCGGCATGGCCCGGCTGTCGTTTGATACAGCTGGTCGCATTACCCTGCCCGACCACCTGTGCGACATGTGCGGTCTCACGGATTGGGTGGCCGTCGTCGGTATGGGTGAGCGTTTCCAGATATGGTCCCGCGAGGCCTTCCAGGCCCACCGCGCGGCGCAGCGCGATCTGGCGCGCGAAGGCCTGGCGGCGCTGCGGGCGCAGCAGCGCGTCGCCAAGTTCGGGAGCGTCTCTTGAGCGCCGCGCCGCACGTCTCGGTGCTGCTCGACGAGGTCGTCGAGGCCCTTGGCGCGGGGCCTGGCGAGACGGTCGTCGACGGCACCTTCGGGGCGGGGGGGTACACCCGCGCAGTGCTGGCCGCGGGCGCTAAGGTGGTGGCCTTCGACCGCGACCCCACCGTCAAGCGTTTCGCCGAGGACCTGCCGGCCGACCGCTTCCGCCTGGTGCAAGCCCGGTTCTCCGAAATGCTCGACGAGCTGGGACCCGAAAGCGTCGACGGGGTGATGCTGGACCTCGGCGTTTCGTCGATGCAGTTGGATCAGGCCGAGCGCGGCTTCTCGTTCATGCGCGACGGGCCGCTGGACATGCGGATGGGGGATGCGGGTCCGACCGCCGCCGACCTCGTCAACACGCTGGACCAGGCCGAGCTGGCGCGGATCCTCTATGTTTACGGCGAGGAGCACGCCTCGCGTCGCATCGCCAGCTTCATCGTCCGCCGCCGCGAGGAGCGGCCGTTCGCCACGACGCTGGACCTCGCCGAAGTGATCGAGAAGGCCGTCGGCGGGCGCAAGGGCGCCAAGGTCCATCCGGCGACCCGCTCGTTCCAGGGGCTGCGGATCGCGGTCAATGACGAGCTCGCGGAACTCGAGGCGGGCCTCGTGGCGGCCGAACGGGTGTTGAAGCCGGGCGGGCGCCTGGTGGTCGTCACCTTCCATTCGCTGGAGGACCGGATCGTCAAGGCGTTCCTGACCGAGCGGGCCGGCAGGACGCCCGGCGGCTCGCGCCACGCCCCGCCGGTGGCGGCGGGCGCCGCGCCCAGCTTCCAGCTGATCTCGAACAAGGCGATCGCGCCGGGCGAGGCGGAGCTGGCCGTCAATCCCCGCGCGCGCTCGTCGAAGCTGCGCGCCGCCGTCCGCACCGCCGCCCCCGTCTGGGAGGCCGCCGCGTGACCGCCGTCGGCCTGTTCAACCGCCGCGTCCGCGGCTTCCGCGTCGTCGAGGTCGCGGGGCTGGGCATCCTGCTGACCCTGGTGACCGGCGTCTACCTGGCCAAGACCTTCGCCGGTCGCGAGCGCCAGGAGATCAGTCATATCGAGCAGGAGATCGCCGACGAGGGCGTGCGCAAGCGCCTGCTCGAGGCCGAGGTGGCCCACCTGGAACAGCCTCGCCGCATCGAGGCGCTGGCGCGGATGATGAACCTCAAGCCGATCGCGCCGGATCACGAGATCACCGAGGACGCCCTGATCGACGTCGCCCGCCGCCGCGAATTGCCCCGCGCGCCGGTCGCCGCCGCCCCGGTCTCGCCCGAGGCGGCCTTGGCCGCCGACGCTCCCGAGGCCGTGCCCGAGGACGCGGCGATCCCGCCGCCGCCGCCTCCGCCGCCGCCGCAAGCTCCGCAGGCGCCGCGATGAGCCTCTCCAACCTTGGTCCCGGCGGCTTCCAGCCCGCGATCTGGCGGTGGATCATCGAGCGCGTCTGGCGGCTGGAGCACGCCTTCGAGCGCTCGCGCGCCGCCGCCAGGCCCGAGGACGACACCCGCATCCGCATCTTCCTGGTGATGGGCTTCTTCTCGCTGTGCTTCGTCGGCGTCGCGCTGGGCGCCGGCTGGGCGGCCCTGTTCTCCGACGCCGGCAAGGGCGGCGGCTATGCGCAAGGCGCGGACGGCGCGCGGGGCGACGTGATCGACCGGAACGGCAAGCTGCTGGCCGTCGACCTGGCCCACTACGCGCTCTATGTCGATCCCAAGGAAATCTGGGACTTGAAGGAGACGCGCCGCGCCCTGGGCAAGGCGCTGCCGCAGGTCCCGGCCAAGCGCTTGGACAAGGCGATCTTCGGCGAACACCGGGCCTTCGTGCTGGGCGGCCTGACGCCCGACGAGAAGGACGCCATCTTCAACCTGGGCCTGCCGGGCATCTCGTTCGAGGAGCAGGAGCGGCGGATGTACCCGCTGGGGCCGACCGCCGCCCACCTGATCGGCTTCGTCGACAGCGGCGGCAAGGGTCTGGCCGGCGCCGAGCGCGCGCTGGACGATCCGATCCGTAAGGCCGCCGGCGGCGAGGGCGGTCCGACCCAGCTGTCCATCGACGTCCGCGTGCAGGCCGCGCTGGAGGACGAGTTGCGGCAGGCCTGCGAGGAGTTCACGCCCAAGGGCGGCGTGGGCGTGGTCACCAATGTCCACACCGGCGAGATCCTGGGCCTGGCCAGCTGGCCGGACTACGACGCCAACAAGGCCGGCGAGGCCACCGACGACCAGCGCCTGAACCGCGCCGCCGCCGCGGTGTACGAGATGGGCTCGACGTTCAAGAGCTTCACGGTCGCGATCGGTCTGGACACGGGCGTCGCCACCCCCGCCTCGACCTTCGACGCACGACAGCCGTTCAAGCTGGGCTATCGCACCATCACCGACTTCCACGCGGCCAAGGCCATCCTGACCCTGGTCGAGGTGTTCAAGCACTCGTCCAACATCGGCACCGCCATGCTGGCCGAGAAGATCGGCGGCGATCGCCTGTCCCACTACTTCACCGCCCTGGGCCTGACCAAGCCGGCCAAGGTCGAGTTGCTGGAGTCGGCGCGGCCCCTGACCCCGCGCAAGTGGGACCAGGACGCGGTGGCCTCGACCTCGTTCGGCCACGGCATGAACGTCAGCCCCCTGGCCCTGGCCCAGGCGATGGGCGCGCTGCTGAACGGCGGCGAGCTGCTGCCGCTGACCATCAAGAAGATGCCGCCGGGCGTGCGCCCCGAAGGCAAGCGGGTGCTGTCGGAAAGCACCTCGGCCGAGATGCTGAAGATCATGCGCGCCAACGTCATTCCGGGCGAGGGCGGCAGCGGCGGGAGGGCCGACGTGCCAGGGCTGTCGGTCGGCGGCAAGACCGGCACCGGCGAGAAGTACGACCCGGCGATCCGGGGCTACAACCACCAGCGCCAGGTCTCCTCGTTCGCCTCGACCTTCCCGACCGACGGCGGACCGGAGGCGGATCGCTATTTCGTGCTGATCCTGCTGGACGAGCCGCACGGGACGGCCAAGACCTCCGGCTTCTCGACGGGCGGCTTCGTGGCCGCGCCGGCGGCGGGCCGGGTGATCGAACGCATCGCGCCGTTCCTGGGCGTGCGGCGCAAGACCGAACTGGTGACCCTCGCCAGTTCGCCCAAGAAGACCGGAGCGGAGGCGGGACTGTGACGAGGCGGCTGTCGGAACTGTTCAATCGCCCCTTCGCCGAGGATCCGGTGATCGCCGGAGTCACGGCCGACAGCCGCAAGGTCACGGCCGGCTGGCTGTTCGCCGCCTTGCCGGGGACCAAGGTCGACGGTCGCGACTTCGCCGCCGGCGCGGTCGCCCAAGGCGCGGCCGCCATCCTGGCGCCCGAGGGCGGCCTGGAAGGTCTGGGTGTGCCGGTGGTGCGCTCCGAGGACGCCCGCCGCGCCTACGCCCTGGCCTCCGCCGCGTTCTGGGGCAAGCAGCCCTCGATGTGCGTGGCCGTCACCGGCACCAACGGCAAGACCTCGGTGGCCGGCTTCTGTCGCCAGATCTTCGCGCGCCTCGGCCACAAGGCCGCCAGCATGGGCACCCTGGGCGTCGTGGTGAGCGAGGCGGGCCAGCCGGACCAGCAACTGACCCCGCCGGGCCTGACCACGCCGGACGCCGGCGACGTGGCCGAGATGATCGCCCGCCTGGCCGACATGGGCGTGACCCATCTGGCGCTGGAGGCCAGCTCGCACGGCGTGGACCAGCGCCGGGTGGATGGGGTCAAGCTGCGCGCGGCGGGCTTCACCAACTTCACCCAGGACCACCTCGACTATCACGGCTCGATGGAGGCTTATCGCGCGGCCAAGCTGCGCCTGTTCGACACCCTGACGCCGCCGGGCGCGACGGCCGTGCTGAACGCCGACAGCGACGCGTTCCCGACCTTCGCCGCCGCGGCGGTGACCTCGGGTCAGAGCGTGTTCTCGGTCGGCGAGGACGGCCAGGGCCTGCGGCTGATCTCGCGCGCGCCGACCCCGGCCGGCCAGGACCTGGTCGTCGAGGCCGATGGCGCTGTTCACCGGATCAAGCTGCCGCTGGCCGGCGCCTTCCAGGCCTCGAACGTGCTGGTCGCCGCGGGCCTGTGCATCGCGGCCGGCGAGGAGGCCGCTCGGGTGCTGAAGGCGCTGGAGAGCCTGGAAGGGGCGGCCGGACGTCTTCAACGTGTTGGCCGTGGGCCGCGCGGGGGCGAGGCCTATGTCGACTACGCGCACACGCCCGACGGCCTGCAGACGGTGCTGGAAGCGCTGCGGCCGCACACCGCCGGCAAGCTGATCGCCGTATTCGGCGCCGGCGGCGACCGCGACCGGGGCAAGCGACCGCTGATGGGGGCCATCGCCGCGCGCCTGGCCGATATCGCCATCGTCACCGATGACAATCCGCGCTCGGAGGATCCCGCCGCGATCCGCGCCGCCATTCTCGAAGCCGCGCCGGGCGCGCGCGAGATCGGCGACCGCCGCGCCGCGATCCGGGCCGCCGTCGACCTCATGGTCGAGGGCGACGTGCTGGTCATCGCCGGCAAGGGCCACGAGCAGGGCCAGATCGTCGCCGGCGTCGTCCACCCGTTTGACGACGTGGCCGAGACGCTGCGAGCGCTGGAGGGCGTCGATGCCTGACGCGCTGTGGACCGCCGACGAGATCGCTAAGGCAACTGGCGGCCGGGTCGCCGCCGACTTCGCCGTCACCGGCGTGTCGATCGACACCCGCACGGTCGAGCCGGGCGATCTCTTCGTGCCGTTGGTCGGCGCGCGGGACGGGCACGACTTCGTCCCGCAAGCCGTGGCGAACGGCGCGGCCGGCGTGCTGGCGGCCAAGGCGGTCGCGGCCCCGGCCGTCATGGTCGAGGACACCTTCAAGGCCCTGGAAGCCCTCGGCGTCGCCGCCCGCGACCGCGCGCCCCAATGCCGGCGCGGGGCGGTGACCGGCTCTGTCGGCAAGACCAGCGTCACCCGCGCCATCGAGGCGGGCCTGCGCCTGGCGGGCAAGGCCCACGCCTCGGTCAAGAGCTACAACAACCACATCGGCGTGCCGCTGACCCTGGCCCGGATGCCGCGCGACACCCAGCGCGCGGTCTTCGAGGTGGGCATGAACCACGCCGGCGAGATCACGCCGCTGTCGGGCTTCGTCCGTCCGCACGCGGTGGCGATCACGACCGTGGGGCCGGTGCATATCGAGAACTTCGCCGACGGCGAGGCCGGGGTGGCGCGCGCCAAGGCCGAGATCCTCGCCGGGCTGGAGCCGGGCGGGATCGCGGTGCTGAACGCGGATAACCGCTGGTTCGAGTTCCTGAAGGGCGAGGCTGAGAAGGCCGGCGCCACGGTCTGGAGCTTTGGATCATCTCCCGACTGTACGGCTCAACTGCTCTCCTTTTCCCCTGATCTCGTCGGCGGATCGGTGGTTAGGGCTGTTCTTCGCGGCGAGCCCGTCGAGTTCTCGCTCCTCCAGTCCGGCGTCCACTGGGGCCCCAACAGCCTCTGCGTGCTGCTGATGCTGGAAGCGCTGGACGTGCCGCGCAAGACGGCGCTGACCGCCCTGGCCGGTTTCGCGCCGATCGAGGGCCGGGGCGCGGAGAAGACGATCCGCGTCGAGGGCGGCGCCTTCACCTTGGTCGACGAGAGCTATAACGCCAATCCGGTGTCGATGCAGGCGGCCCTGACGACCCTCGGCGCTCGCAAGGTCGAGGGGCGGCGCGTCGTCGTCCTGACCGACATGCTCGAACTGGGCGAGGACAGCGGGCGGTTTCACGCCGAGCTTGCGGAGCCGATCGCGCGGGCGAACGTCGATCTCGTTTTTCTCGCGGGCGTCCACATGAAATCGCTGTGGGAGGCGCTTCCGCCGACTCGGCGGGGCGGCTACGCGGAGGTTACCGAAAAGTTAACGGCGCCGCTGGCGGGGGCCATCCGGCCTGGTGACGTGGTGATGGTGAAGGGGTCGAACGGATCCAAGGCGGGGCTTCTAGCCCAGGCCCTGGCGGCGCTCGACCGTGGGGAACAGGGCTGATGCTGTACTTCCTGTACGAATGGCTGGCGCGCTCGTCCGAGCACGTGCCGCTGCTGAATCTGCTCAAGTACCTGACCTTCCGGTCCGGCATGGCGATGCTGACGGCCTATATCGTCGCGGTGGCCATGGGCTCGCGCTTCATCCGCTGGATGAAGGCCAGGCAGGGCAAGGGCCAGCCGATCCGCACCGACGGCATCGCCCGCCACGTCACCGAGAAAGCCGGCACGCCCACCATGGGCGGCTTCATGATCCTGGCCGGCCTGTTCGTCGGCGCCCTGCTGTGGGCCGACCTGCGCAACATCCACGTCTGGGTCGTGCTGCTGGTCACCGGCAGCTACGGCGTGCTGGGCTTCATGGACGACTACGCCAAGGTCACCAAGCAGACCACGGCGGGCCTCTCCAGCGGCCAGAAGCTGGTGGCGCAGTTCATCGTGGCGATCATCGCCACCGTGATCCTGATCCTGTTCGCGCCCAAGTCGCCGATGACGCCGGGCATGGAGACCAGCGTGGTCTTCCCGATCTTCAAGGCGCTGGTGATCAATCTGGGCTGGTTCTACGTGGCCTTCGCCGCGGTGACGATCGCCGGCTTCTCCAACGCGGTGAACCTGACCGACGGCCTCGACGGCCTGGCCATCGTGCCGGTGATGTTCGCGGCCTCGACCTTCGGCCTGATCGCCTACCTCGTCGGCAACTACAAGTTCGCCGACTATCTGAACCTGCACTTCGCGCCGGGTGTCGGCGAGCTGGCGGTGCTGTGCGGCGCGATCATCGGCGGGGGCATGGGCTTCCTCTGGTACAACGCCCCGCCGGCCAAGATCTTCATGGGCGACACCGGCTCGCTGGCCCTGGGCGGCGCGCTGGGCGCGATCGCCGTGTGCGCCAAGCACGAGCTCGTTCTGGGCATCGTCGGCGGCCTGTTCGTGGCCGAGGCGCTGAGCGTGATGATCCAGGTCGCCTACTTCAAGAAGACCGGCAAGCGGGTCTTCCTGATGGCGCCGATCCACCACCATTTCGAGAAGCTGGGCTGGGCCGAGTCCACCGTCGTGATCCGGTTCTGGATCGTGTCGATGATCCTGGCCTTCGTCGGCCTCGCCACCCTGAAGCTGCGGTAAGGGGAGGCGCGCCGATGATCCCGGTCCGTGGTTTCGAGGACAAGACCGTCGCGGTGTTCGGCCTGGGCCGCACCGGCCTGACGGCGGCGCGCGCCTTGATCGCGGGCGGGGCGAAGGTCGCCCTGTGGGACGAGAAGCCGGCCAGCCGCGAGGCCGCCGCCGCCGAGGGCTTCCCGCTGGTCGATCTGCAGGCCGCCGACTGGAGCCAGTTCGCCGCCCTGATGCTGTCGCCGGGCGTGCCGCTGACCCACCCGAAGCCGCACTGGACCGTCGACAAGGCCAAGGCCGCGGGCGTCGAGATCCTGGGCGACGTCGAGCTCTTCGCCCGCACGGTCAACGCCGCGCCGGTGCATAAGCGCCCGAAGATCATCGCCATCACCGGCACCAACGGCAAGTCGACGACCACGGCCCTGATCGGCCACCTCTGCGCCTCGGCCGGCCGCGACACGCGGGTCGGCGGCAATATCGGCCTCGGGGTCCTGGGTCTGGAGGACATGCACGGCGGCGCGGTCTACGTGCTGGAGCTGTCGTCCTACCAGCTGGACCTGACCTCCAGCCTGAAGGCCGACGCCACGGTGCTGCTGAACATCTCGCCCGACCACCTGGACCGTCACGGCGGCATGGAGGGCTATGTCGCCGCCAAGCGCCGAATCTTCCTGAACCAGACCAAGGGCGACACGGCGATCATCGGGGTCGACGATCCCTGGTGTCAGCAGATCTGCACCGAGATCACCGCCGCCAATCGCCGGACCATCTGGCCGATCAGCGCCGGCAAGGCGATGGGCCGGGGCGTCTACGCGCTGCAGGGCGTGCTCTATGACGCCACCGGCGAGCGCGTGGTCGAGATGGCCGACCTGCTGCGCGCCCGCAGCCTGCCGGGCCGGCACAACTGGCAGAACGCCGCCGCCGCCTACGCCGCGGCGCGGGCGATCGGCATTCCGGCCAGCGACGCGGTGGAAGGGCTGATGACCTTCCCGGGCCTGGCTCACCGGATGGAGACGGTCGGCAAGATCGGCAAGGTCCGCTTCGTCAACGACAGCAAGGCCACCAACGCCGACGCCGCGCGCCAGGCGATGTCCAGCTATCCCAAGTTCTACTGGATCGCCGGCGGGGTCGCGAAGGCCGGCGGCATCGAGGAGCTCAAGGATCTCTTCCCGCGCGTCGCCACGGCCTATCTGATCGGCGAGGCGGCGGACGCCTTCGCCGTCACCCTGGCCGGCAAGGCCGAGGTCAAGATGAGCGGGACCTTGGAGAAGGCCGTGCGGCAGGCCTATGCCGACGCCGCCGCCAGCGGCGAGGACGCCATCGTGCTTCTGTCGCCGGCCTGCGCCTCGTTCGACCAGTTCAGCGACTTCGAGGCGCGGGGCGAGGCCTTCCGGGCCGCGGTGAACGGCCTGACGACCCGAGGCGGCAAGGCGGCGGTCGCCTAGATTTTACTCGTCAGCACGCGGAAAGGTCGTGGACGCTGGTCAAAGCCGATCCCGAGCACAATTCTGTCACACGCTACCGGCTAAGAACGGTCAACAGCGTGGAAGGGCCGTGAGGGGTGCTGGTCTCTGATCGCCTATTTCGCGAGGGTCTCGAAGGGTGCGCCGAGTCGCCGCCCGAGGTCGCCGTGACCGGCGCGCGCGCGTCCGGGCCGGGTCGTCTCAAGATCATGACCTATCTGCACAGCTTCGCGGCGGGCGGCGTCGAGCGCGTGGCGCTGCGGCTGGCCGGCGCCTGGGCCGAGGCGGGGTGCGACGTCGTCGCCGTGATGGGCCGCGAGGGCGGGCCGCTGAGCATCGAGGCGCCCGCCGCCGTCCGCTATCTCTATGCCCCGCCGTTCGCCCCGGCGGCGGCCTTCGAGTCGGTCTGGATGGTCCCGCACCTGATCGCCATGATCCGGCGCGAGAAGCCCGATGTCCTGTTCTGCCCTGGCAATACCTATGTGATTGTCGCCGTGCTGGTGCGGCTGCTGCTGGGTCGGCGCTGCCCGCCGACGGTCTGCAAGATCAGCAACAGCCTGGATCGCGACGACTTCTCGCCCTGGATGGCGACGCTCTATCGGCTGTGGCTGAGGATCCAGGCCCGCCACATCGAACGCTTCGTCGGCATGGCCGAGGCGATGCGGCCCGAGCTGATCACGGCGCTGGGAGTCCCGCCGGAGCGGGTGGCCATCGTCGAGGACCCGGCGATCAGCGAGGCCGACATTCCGGCGACCGCGCCGGCGCCCCGGCGGGCCGACGCGCGCCTCTTCCTGGGCGTGGGGCGCTTGAACCCGCAGAAGGATTTCGCGCTGCTGATCCGCGCCTTCGCCAGCTTCGCCGGACCCAGCGACCGGCTCGTGATCCTGGGGGAGGGGCCCGAGCGCCGACGGCTCGAGACCCTGATCGAGACGCTCGGCGTCGCCAGCCAGGTCGAGCTCGTCGGCCATGTCGTCGATACGTCCAAGTGGCTCGGTCGCGCCGACGCCTTCGTGCTGTCCTCCAAATACGAGGGCGTGCCCGCCGTGGTGATCGAGGCCCTGGCGGCCGGGACGCCCATCGTCGCCACCGACTGCTGCGTCAGCATGGGCGAGCTTCTGGATCGCGGCCGGCTGGGCGAACTGACGCCCCCCGGCGACGTCGCCGCCTTGGCCCGGGCCATGCAGCGCGCCCCCGATCGCCCGCGCGAGGTCGAGGCGATGCGCGCCCAAGCCCGCCGCTTCACGATCGAGCGCTCGGGCAAGGCCTATCTCGAGCTGATGGGCGCCGTCGCGGCTCACCGCTGACGACGATCGGAACCCGCGACGATCGAGCCGCTTTTCGGGACCGGGACGCGGACTTAAAGACCCTCGCCGCAAGCTTTGATTAACTCTGGAGTCCGACTCTCCGGCCATGGCCACCAACGCGACCCACGCCTTCGCTCGCACCGACCGCACCGCGCTCGGCATCTGGTGGTGGACCACCGATCGCTGGCTGCTGGGCGCGACGGCGCTGCTGGCGATCCTGGGCATGCTGCTGTCGTTCGCGTCGAGCCCGGCCGCGGCCCAGCGGATCGGCATCGAGGATCAGTTCCACTTCGCCGTGCGCATGTGCTTCTTCGCCACGGCCTCGTCTGTGCTGATGCTGGCGGTGTCGATGCTGTCGCCGCGCGGCATCCGGCGGGCGGCGTTCTTCATCTACATCGTGGCGATCGCGATCATGATCGCCTTGCCGTTCATCGGCCACAACGCCAAGGGCGCCACGCGCTGGCTGCAGTTCGGCGGCTTCACCCTGCAACCCTCCGAATTCATGAAGCCGGCCCTGATCGTGCTGGTCTCGTGGATGTTCGCCGAGGGCCAGAAGGGCGAGGGCGTGCCCGGCGTCTCGATCGCCTTCCTGCTCTATTTCATCGCCGTGGGGCTGCTGCTGATCCAGCCCGACGTCGGCCAGACGGTGCTGATCACCATCGCCTTCGGCGCGGCGTTCTGGATGGCCGGGGTGCCGATCTCGTGGATCATGGGCCTGGGCGCGGTGGCCCTGGCGGGGCTGGGCTCGACCTATTTCCTGTTCGACCACGTGCACGCCCGGGTGCAGAAGTTCCTCAGCCCCGACCAGGCCGACACCCACCAGGTGACCCGCGCCGCCGAGGCCATCCGCGCCGGCGGCCTGTTCGGCCGGGGGCCGGGCGAGGGCGTCATGAAGCGCCACGTGCCCGACCTGCACACCGACTTCATCTATTCGGTGGCGGCCGAGGAGTACGGCCTGATCTTCTCGTGGATCCTGATCGGCCTGTTCGCCTTCCTGGTGGTGCGCGGGCTCTACAAGGCCATGAAGCTGAACGACCCGTTCGAACAGGTCGCGGCGGCCGGTTTGTTCGTCCTGGTGGGACAACAGGCCATCATCAATATCGCCGTGAACTTGAACATGATCCCGACCAAGGGCATGACGCTTCCGTTCATCAGTTACGGGGGCTCTTCGATGCTCGCGATGGGTTTGACGCTGGGCATGGCCCTGGCCTTGGTGCGCAAGCGCCCCGGCGCCTATGGCGCTTCGGGCGAGTTCGGCCTCGACGGCGCCTACGCCTGAGATGAGCGAGCTGGCTGTCGTCGCCGCCGGGGGAACCGGCGGTCACATGTTCCCCGCCCAGGCCCTGGCCGAGAGCCTGATCGCGCGCGGCTGGCGCGTCGTCCTGGCCACCGACGAGCGCGGCGCGCTCTATGCCGACAAGTTCCCCGCCCAGGAGCGCTTGGCCCTATCCGCCGCCACCGCCAAGGCCAATGACCCGCTGGGGATGATCCGGGCCGGATTCACGGTCATGCAGGGCGTCCTCGAGGCCCGCGCGGCCTTCAAGCGCCTGGACCCGGCCGTCGTGGTCGGCTTCGGCGGCTATCCGGCCCTGCCGGCTCTGCTGGGCGCGCTCAGCCAGAAGCGCCCGACGGTGATCCACGAGCAGAACGCGGTGCTGGGTCGGGTCAACCGCTTCCTGGCCCCACGCGTGAACGAGGTCGCCTGCGCCTTCCCGACCCTGCAGATGGCCAAGCCGGCCGTGAAGGCCCGCGCCCACGTGGTCGGCAATCCGGTGCGCCCGCCCGTGCGCGAGCTCTACGACGTGCCGTATCTGGCGCCCGAGGTGCAGCTGCGCCTGCTGGTCACCGGCGGCAGCCAGGGCGCGCGCCTGCTGTCCGAACTGATCCCCGAGGCGGTGGCCAAGCTGCCCGAGGAGATGCGGTCGCGCCTGAAGGTCTTCCAGCAGGCCCGCGCCGAGAGCATGGAGCAGGCCCGCAAGGTCTATCGCAACGCCATGGTCGACTGCGAGGTCGCGCCGTTCTTCCGCGACATGGCCGGTTATCTGCGCCAGTCGCACCTCGTCATCGGCCGCTCGGGCGCTTCGACCTGCACCGAGCTGGCGGTGGCCGGCCGGCCCTCGATCCTGGTGCCGCTGAAGATCGCCGCCGACGACCACCAGCGCTTCAACGCCAAGCTCCTGGAAGAGGCCGGCGGCGCGGCGGTGTGCCTGGAGGACGAGCTGACGGTCGACGTGATGACCGCCGCTCTGAAGGCGCTGTTGTCGAAGCCCGAACGCCTGGAGAAGATGGCCGCCGGCGCGCGGTCCGTGGCGAAGCCGAACGCGGCGGAGGCGCTGGCTGATCTGGTGGAGAAGACTGCGCGTTAACGCGCCGTCGAGAGCGCCTGCAAAGCCATTGCCTTAGCGGTAGCTCGGTCTTTTGCCGTGTTGCTTGGCGGAAGCTGGACCCGACCGCAGATCACACCTGCCAGCCGCGAAGTCATGGTGCGCTCGCGAATAGGCTTTGCCTGCTCCTCGGGCATCGACACGATATTGGCGCCCGCGCTATCGAAGCCAGCAGAAGCGAGATCTTGATAGGTTTGGGCGTCGCAGTCGAAACGCTTTAGGTCGACTTCTTCGACAACGACCTTGCCGTTACCGATTGGGCTGCCGGGCACAAGGAATTTATAGACTAGGACATCGGCGGTGCGGCCGGTCCATTTCAAAGAGTCCGGCGCGATAAAGATAGCGCCAATGCTGTTACCGGCGACAAGCGTTAGCCGTTCTTCGGGCAGCCTTATCGCATCAGGATCGATTGGGGCTGTAGCTGGGAGGCAAGCGCTAGCCGTAGCGGCGGCGAGGCCGAAGGCGACCTTCGAGATGCGGCGCACTTGAGGCCCTCCTACTTGCGGACTTAAGGCTCAGCCCCACTCTCGATGAGCGGGCGCCCGACCGTCACAGCTTGCGACACGCTAGTGACGACCGGCGTGGTTGCATAGGGCTTCCAGCCGTCGCAGACCACCTTGGCCGTCGCGGCATCGGCGCCGCCGGGGGCGATCGGGCCTGCGGGGCGCTGTTCGCCCATCAGCGGGCCCTCGCGCCCGCCCGCGCGGATGCTGGAGAAGGCCGCGTGGGCGATGGTGCGGGCGTCGCAGTCGATGACCTCGTGACGCCAGCCGCCCCAGTATTCCTCGGCGCCGGCCGTGAAGCCGCCCTCGGTGACCTGCAGCACGCGTAGCTTGGCGACGCGGCCGGTCCATTCGACGCTGCCCAGGTCGACGAAGCTCGCGAAGCGGCCGACATCGGCCAGGCGGAGCTGGAGCGGGGCCTCTGCGCGCGTCGGCGATGCCATCAGCATGAGGGCGGTCAACGCAATGAGGGCGCGACCTCGCCCTTCGACGGGCTCAGGGTGAGGTCTACTGTCGGTGCGGCGGTTCATTCAAAATCCTCATCCTGAGCCTGTCGAAGGACGAGGATTTTGAGCGCTGACCGTTCCGTCGCCGTTTTAAATCGTCTAATCGGCTCGTCATGATCCAGCGTCGACGCCCCGTCCCCTTCGAACTCGGCCCCGTGCACTTCATCGGCATCGGCGGCATTGGCATGTCCGGCATCGCCGAGATCATGCTGCGTATCGGCTACACCGTTCAGGGCAGCGACGCCAAGGCCAGCGCCAATACCGAGCGGCTGGAGAAGCTGGGCGCGCGCATCTTCATCGGCCATGACGCCGCCCACGTCGAGGGGGCCTCGGCCATCGTCTATTCGACGGCGGTAAAGGCCGACAATCCCGAGATGGTCGCCGGCCGCGACAAGCGCCTGCCGCTGGTCCGCCGCGCCGAGATGCTGGCCGAGTTGATGCGCCTGCAGTTCTCGATCGCGGTGGGCGGCACGCATGGCAAGACCACGACCACGTCGATGGTCGCCACCCTGCTGGACGCCGGCGGCCTCGATCCCACCGTCGTCAATGGCGGCATCATCAACGCCTACGGCACCAACGCCAAGGTCGGCGAGGGCGACTGGATCGTCGTCGAGGCCGACGAGAGCGACGGCTCGTTCCTGCGGCTGAAGTCGACCGTGGCGATCGTCACCAATATCGACGCCGAGCACCTGGACCACTGGGGCGACTTCGAGGCGGTCAAGAAGGGCTTCCAGGACTTCATCCAGAACATCCCGTTCTACGGCTTCGCCGCCGTCTGCACCGACCATCCGGAAGTGCAGGCCCTGACCGCGCGGATCGAGAACCGGCGCCTGGTGACCTACGGCACCAACCCGCAGGCCGAGGTGCGGGTCTCAAACATCGCGATGGGTCCGGAAGGGGCGACCTTCGACATCGTCGTCTCGCCGCGCGACGGCGAGCCGGTTCGCTATGAAGGCCTGAAGCTGCCGATGGCCGGCCAGCACAACGTGCTGAACGCCGCCGCCGCCGTGGCCGTGGCCCGGGAGCTGGGCCTCGACGCCGAGGCGGTCCGCAAGGGCCTGGCCAGCTTCGGCGGGGTCAAGCGGCGCTTCACCACCACCGGGGTCGCCAACGGGATCCGCGTCGTCGACGACTACGGCCACCACCCGGTCGAGATCGCCGCCGTGCTGAAGGCCGCCCGCGCGGTCACGCAAGGCAAGGTCATCGCCGTGGTCCAGCCGCACCGCTTCACGCGCCTGCGCGACCTGATGACCGAGTTCTCCAGCTGCTTCAACGACGCCGACACCGTGATCGTCGCCGACGTCTACACGGCCGGCGAGGCGCCGATCGAGGGCGTCAATCGCGACGCCCTGGTCGAGGGCCTCAAGAAGTTCGGCCACCGCCGCGCCCTGCCGCTGGAGAGCCCCGCGGCCCTGCCGGCCCTGGTGGCCGAGGAGGCCAAGGCCGGCGATCTCGTCGTGCTGCTGGGCGCCGGCGACATCACCAGCTGGGCCTACGCCCTGCCTGGTCAGCTGGAAGCGCTGGCGAAGTGATGGTGCAATGAATCTTAGCGAGGCAGTTGCCATTCTAACGGACTGGTGCGGCAAGAAGCCTTCTTCTATGACACAGGAGAAGGCTCCGAGAGCCGAGGCCAGATTGAGATCTTGGTGGGAAGATAATAATCCAGCCAAGACGCCCGCTAATACACTGCGGAGCAAGGCTTATTTAATGGCCTATCTCGAAATCGCCGGCGAACGTATGCCAGTCGACGGCCTTCCGCTTAGCGATGGCTTCCTCTACCTTGATCGCGGCGTAATGGGCGGAATGCTGTACGGCGGCTACGTGAGTTGGGAAAGCCAGGATGGTGCTCCCTATTTCAAACTCACAGCCAAGGGGCGGCGTCTCCTTCTCCCAATACTGTCATGACCTGGAAAAACCACCTCCCGACCGTCCGCGGCAAGCTGCTGATCGACGAGCCGCTGGCGCCGTTTACCTGGTTCCGGGTCGGCGGTCCGGCCGACGTGGTGTTCCTGCCGGCTGACGAGCAGGACTTGTCGGATTTCCTGAAGGCCCTGGATCCCAGCGTACCGGTCATGGCGATCGGCGTCGGCAGCAACCTGCTGGTCCGCGACGGCGGCGTCGACGGGGTGATCATCCGTCTGGGCAAGGGCTTCAACACCGTCGAGGCCCTGGGCGACAATCGCATCCAGGCCGGCTCGGCGGTGCCCGACGCCATCCTGGCCCGCAAGGCGGCCGAGGCGGGGATCGCGGGCCTGGAGTTCTATGCCGGCATCCCCGGCACCGTCGGCGGCGCGGTGATCATGAACGCCGGCTGCTACGGCTCCGAGACGGTCAATGTCGTCAAGTCGGTGCGGGTGATGGATCGCGCCGGCGTCGCGCGTGAGCTCCCGGTCGAGGATCTCCACTACACCTACCGCCACAGCGCCCTCCAGGACGGGGACGCCGTCATCGTGCTGGACGCCGTGTTCGAAGGGACCGCCGACGCCCCCGAAGCGATCAAGGCCCGCATGGCCGAGATCACCGCGCGGCGCGAGACGACCCAGCCGATCCGCGAAAAGACCGGCGGCTCGACCTTCAAGAACCCGCCGGGCCACTCGTCGTGGAAGCTGGTCGACGAGGCCGGCTGGCGGGGCAAGCCGTTTGGCGGCGCGATGTTCTCGCCGCTGCACAGCAATTTCCTGATCAACACGGGCGAGGCGACGGCGGCTGATCTGGAGGGACTGGGCGAAGCGGTCCGCGCGGACGTGCTCGAAAAGACCAGCGTCCGGCTGGACTGGGAAATCAAGCGGATCGGGCGGCCGTAGATCCTCCCCCTCTTGGGGGAGGTGGTCGCGGAGCGACGCGGAGGGGGAAGGGGGCCGCCTCTGATCAACTTCCCTCTCCGTCGCCCGCGGCGACACCTCTCCCTCGGGGAGAGGATTGTTCAGCCTATTGCTGACTCCCCACGACGCGCGCGGGTGCTATGACTTCCGCGCCATTGGGGAGAATCCTTGCTCATGTATCGTCGCTTACTGGCCGCCGCCGCCACGCTCGCCCTGCTGTCGGGCGCCGCCCACGCCGAAACCAAGCCGGCCAAGGCCGCCGCCAAGGCGCCGGCCGCCGCGCCGAAGCCGGTCGATCCCGTCGCGACGGCCGAGGCCCTTCGCGACAAGGCGCTGCTGGACCGCACCGCCTGGGAGATCACCGAGGAGCTGACCACGACGCTGGGCCCGCGCCTCGTCGGCTCGCCGGCCATGGAGCGCGCCAAGGAGTGGGGCGCGGCCAAGCTTAAGGCCTTGGGCTTCACCGACGTGAAGGTCGAACAGTTCGCCAAGTCGTCCTGGACGCGCGGCGCCGAGAGCGCCGAGCTCGTGGCGCCCTATCCGATGAAGCTGAACATCGTGGGCCTGGGCCGCACCGTGCCGACCCCGCCCGAGGGCATCGAGGCCGAGGTCGCCCTGTTCCACACCTTCGCCGAGCTGGTCGCCGCGCCCGAAAGCGCGGTGAAGGGCAAGATCGTCGTCATCACCCAGCCAATGGTCCGCACCCAGGACGCCTCGGGCTATGGCGCGGCCGGCGTCTCGCGCCGGGCCGGGCCGACCGAGGCCGCCAAGCGCGGCGCCGTGGCGGTGCTGATCCGCTCGATCTCGACCTCCGACTCGACCGTGCCGCACACCGGCGTCACCGCCTTCGGCCCCGATGTGGTCACCGTGCCGTCGGCCGCCCTGGGCGTGCCGGAAGCCGAGCAGCTGGAGCGCCTGGCCAAGAAGGGCCCGCTGCGGATCAAGCTGAAGCTGGCCTCGACCACCAATCCCGACGCCGTGGCCTGGAACATCTCGGGCGAGATCAAGGGCTCGGAAAAGCCCGACGAGGTGATCGTCATCGGCGGCCACCTGGACAGCTGGGACGTCGGCACGGGCGCTCTGGACGACGCCACCGGCATCGCCATCACCACGGCCACGGCCAAACTGATCGGCGAGCTGCCCAGGCATCCCAAGCGCACCATCCGCGTCGTGATGTTCGGCTCGGAAGAAAGCGGCGGCTCGGCCGAAGCCTATCTGGACGCTCACAAGGCCGAGGTTCCGAAGATCGTCCTGGCGGGCGAGAGCGACGAGGGCGCCGACAACATCTTCGCCCTGAAACTGCCGGCCGGCGCGCAAGGCACGCCGTTCGCGACCACCGTGGGCAACGTGCTGGCTCCGCTGAAGATCAATGTCGTGCGCGAAGCCGCGCGCGGCGGCGGCGCCGATATCGCGGGCCTCGAACAGGCCGGGGTCCCGTCGGTCGAGATGCGTCAGGACGCCAGCCGCTACTTCGACTACCACCACACGATGGACGACACCCTGAACAAGGTGCGCCCGAACGAACTGGCCCAGAACGTCGCGGCCTGGACCAGCCTGATCTATCTGGTCGCCGACAGCGACATCGACTTCCGCGCGCTGAAGGCGGCGGCGAAGTAGGGCGCGACACCTCTCTCCCTTCCCCCTTTGACGGGGGAAGGGCGGGGATGGGGGTGTTGGCAGGGCCTGTCCGCCTCTCTAGGAAGGCTTTCAAGGCCTTCGCGCCGCGTCACCCCCACCCGACCCTCCCCATCAAGGCGAGGGCTTTGTAGAGCGCCTTCATGACCCTCCCCCTGTCCGGCCGCCACATCGCCGTCCTGCTGGGCGGCCCTTCGTCGGAACGCGAGGTCAGCCTGGTGTCGGGCCGTGAATGCGCCGACGCGCTGGAGCGGCTGGGGGCCAGGGTCTCGCGGATCGACCCCAAGAGCGACGTCGCCCAGGTGCTGACCGCCGCCAAGCCGGATCTGGTGTTCAACGCCCTGCATGGCGAGTGGGGCGAGGATGGCTGCGTCCAAGGCGTGCTGGAAACCCTGAAGCTGCCCTACACCCATTCCGGCGTGCTGGCCTCGGCCCTGGCGATGGACAAGGCCAAGGCCAAGGCGGTGCTGGCGGCCGCGGGGGTCATCGTGCCGGGCGGCGGCCTCTTTAATCGTCACGAGGCCGCGCGCGACCATGTGCTGCCGCCCCCCTATGTCGTGAAGCCGAACGCCGAAGGATCCTCCGTGGGCGTCTTTATCGTCCGGGAAGGCGCCAACCGGCCCCCGGCCGAGCTGGCCATGCCGTCCTGGACCTATGGCGAGGAGGTCATGGTCGAGCCCTACATCCAGGGGCTGGAGCTGGCCGTCGCCGTGATGGGTGAGTCAAATGGTCCCAGAGCCCTGGCCGTGACCGATATTCGCGCATCCACAGGTTTTTACGACTACGAGGCCAAGTACTCCGAGGGCGGCTCGATCCACGTGCTGCCGGCCCCAATCCCAGACGGCGTAAGGGATCGCGCCATGCGGATGGCCGAGTTGGCCCACTCGGCTCTTGGTTGCCAAGGTGTCACCCGATCCGACCTTCGTTATGACGACATTAACGACCTTCTGGTCCTTCTAGAGGTCAACACGCAGCCCGGCATGACGCCGACCTCGCTCGTCCCCGAGCAGGCCGCCCACGTCGGGATCCCGTTTGACCAACTTGTTTTGTGGATCGTGGAGGACGCTTATGCCCGCTGTAGTGCGGGGCGGACCGCCTAAGCCTAGGCGACCCCGGGCCGAAGCGCCCGCAAGTCCGAGCAAAGCCAAGCCGGCGCCCCGGGGGGCGCGGCCGGCCGCGAAGCTGCACGCCGCCAAGGGCGTGGGCCTGTCGCCCACGGTGGCCCTGACGGTGGCCGGCGCGGCCTTGAGCCTTGGCCTTGTGGTGATGCTGGCGACCGGCCATCGGGCCGAGCGCATCGTCACGGCCATGGGCCATGGCGTGGACAACAGCTTCGCCTCGGCGGGCTTCAAGCTGAAGACCGTTCACATCCGCGGCGCCTCGGCGACCGCGCAGGCCGATATCCTGAAGGCCTCCGGCCTCTACCAGAACCAGCCGACCCTGGGCCTGAACCTCGACGACGTCCGCGCCCGCGTGCAGGGCGTGGGCTGGGTCAAGGACGCCAAGGTCGTCCGTATGCTGCCCGACACCGTGCTGATCGCGGTCGAGGAGCGTCCGGCCCTGGCCGTCTGGCAGAACCAGGGCCGCATGAAGGTGATCGACGGCGAAGGCCGGGTGATCAGCGAGGCCGATCCGGCCCGCTTCCCGCAGCTGCCGCTGGTGGTCGGGCAGGGCGCGGATCAGGCCGCCGGCCTGATCCTGCCGGCCGTGGCCTCGCGCCCGCGTCTGCGTGATCGGCTCGAGGCGCTGGTGCGCGTCGACGACCGCCGCTGGGACCTGCGGCTGAAGGACGGTTCGCTGATTCAGCTGCCGGCCATTGACGAAGATTCCGCGCTGATTCAATTGGATCAGCTCGACCAACGACAGCGAATCCTCGACATGGGTTTCGCGCGGATCGATCTGCGCGACCCCGAAATGGTGGCTGTCAGACCTCGCGACGCGGCGCTCTCCGGGCAGCCCGCGGCCGGGGGCGCGTGAAGAGTATTGAGGTGGCAATAGCGATGTCGCGAATGGAGGAACGCAAGCAGGCCCGGGAGGGTCTGAAGGCCACGCTCGTGCGCCAGCCCGCCATCGCGGCCGTCGACCTGGGCGCGTCGAAGGTGACGTGCTTCATCATGAAGGCCGACGGCGTGCATCGCGAGAACCGCACCCTGACGACCGCCGGCGTCGGCTATGTCCAGTCGCGTGGCGTGCGCGGCGGCGCCATCGTCAATCTGGACGAGGCCGCCCAGGCCATCGCCCAGGCCGTCGAGCGCGCCGAGACCGTGGCCGGCGTCAATGTTCAGGGCGTCAGCGTCTGCACGGCCGGCGGCCAGCTGGCCTCGCATCGCGTCCATACCCAGGTCTCGCTGGGCGCCCGCCCGATCGGCGACGGCGACCTGTCGCGAGCCATCGCCTCGGCGCTGGCTCAGGTTCGCATTCCAGGCCGCAAGCCGATCCACCTGCTGCCGATCGCCTGGTCGGTCGACGGCCAGCGCGGCATCCGCGATCCGCGCGCCATGTTCGGCCGTTCGCTGGGGCTGGAGCTGCTGGTCGTCTCGGTCAACGAGAACATCTTCCACACCCTGGCCCACTGCGTCGAACGCGCGCACCTGTCCTTCGAGGGCATCGTCGCCGCGCCGTTCGCCTCGGCCCTGGCGGCCCTGGAAGAGGACGAGATGGACCTGGGCGCCGTCTGCATCGACATGGGCGGCGGCTCGACCTCGGTGGCGGTGTTCAACAACGGCGCGCTCTGCCACGTCGACAGCCTGGCCGTCGGCGGCGGGCACGTGACCCAGGACATCGCGCGCGGCCTGCAGACCTCGGTGGTCGGCGCCGAGCGCATCAAGACGCTGCACGGTTCGGCGATCGCCTCGGCCAACGAGGATCGCGAGATGATCGAGGCCCCGCCGCGCGGCGACGACCCGGGCGCGGGCCCGGTGATCGCGCCCCGGTCCTTGCTGAAGGGCATCATCCAGCCGCGCGTCGAGGAGACGCTGGAACTGCTGCGCGAACGCCTGAAGGCCTCCGGAGCGCCGGTGGAGCCGGGCGCGGGCATCGTGCTGACCGGCGGCGCCAGCCAGCTGGCCGGCGTGCGGGAAGTGGCCGTGCGGGTGTTCGATCGCCCGGTGCGCCTGGGCCGTCCACGTAGGGTTCCTCATTTGGCGGACGCCGCCTCGGGCCCGGCCTTCTGCGCCGCCGCCGGCACCCTGCATCGCACCGCCTTCGGCCCGCGCGAGGCGGTGTCGTCGAAGGCCCTGGCGGGCGGTCCGGTCCGCAAGCGGCCCCTGGATCCGAACGCCTCGCCGATGGCCAAGGCCGCCGCCTGGCTGAGGGACAATCTTTAACGGCGCGGTGTTCGAAGCGCCCGGATTTTCAAGCGTGAGTAACTCCGAAGGTTAACTTTTGGGCCCGGTCGAGCGTCTCGACCGGGCCTTTTGCTGCGTGGTCGGACTCATGATCGCCGAATTTCCGGCTCAGCGTCGTTCGGTCGCACGCGGCTGTGGATATCGGCCGAACCCTTGGCGCGCCTGGGGAATTCTGTTGATGAAGCACAAATTATCCCCACGGCCGCGCTCGACCCGACCACGACTCAGATTATGCAGTTAACTGCCGATTAACGATGATGGTTGTTCTGTTAACACGATCGTCGAGGCATCCCCGGCGATTGGGTGTCGCCGAGGTCTAATTTGACGATTTCGGCGTAAGGACGCGAGGGTCCCATGGCTATTTCTCTTTCCGCGCCGCGCACGACCGAGCTCAAGCCGCGCATCGTGGTCTTCGGGGTCGGCGGCGCTGGCGGCAACGCCGTGAACAACATGATCGAGGCGGGCCTCGAGGGTGTCGAGTTCGTGGTGGCCAACACGGATGCTCAGCAGCTCCAGTTCGCCAAGACGGACCGCCGCATCCAGCTCGGCGTGCAGATCACCCAAGGCCTGGGCGCCGGCGCGCACCCGGAAGTGGGCATGAGCGCGGCCGAGGAGAGCTTCCCGGAGATCGGCGAGCACCTCGACGGCGCCCACATGGTGTTCATCACCGCCGGCATGGGCGGCGGCACCGGCACCGGCGCGGCCCCGATCATCGCCAAGTGCGCCCGTGAGCGCGGCATCCTGACCGTCGGCGTCGTGACCAAGCCCTTCCACTTCGAAGGCCGCCACCGCATGCGCCTGGCCGACAGCGGCATCCAGGAGCTGCAGCGCTACGTCGACACCCTGATCGTCATCCCGAACCAGAACCTGTTCCGCGTCGCCAACGAGCGCACGACCTTCGCCGAAGCCTTCGGCATGGCCGACCAGGTGCTGCACTCGGGCGTCCGCTCGATCACCGACCTGATGGTCCTGCCGGGCCTGATCAATCTGGACTTCGCCGACGTCCGCACGGTCATGACCGAGATGGGCAAGGCGATGATGGGCACCGGCGAGGGCACGGGCGAAGACCGCGCCCTGATGGCCGCCCAGAACGCCATCGCCAACCCGCTGCTGGACGAAGTCTCGCTGAAGGGCGCCAAGGCCGTGCTGGTCAACGTGACCGGCGGCATGGACATGACCCTGCTGGAAGTCGACGAGGCCGCCAACGCCATCTCCGACCAGGTCGATCCGGAAGCCAACATCATCTTCGGCGCGGCCTTCGATCCGTCGCTGGAAGGCGTGATCCGCGTGTCGGTGGTCGCCACCGGCATGGACGGCGCCTCGATCGCCCAGATCGAGCCCAAGCCCGTCTCGCGCAACACCTCGGCCGCTCCGCTGATCGCGGAAACGACGCGTCCCGCGCCGCAGCCGGAACCGGCCCGTCCGACCGCCCGCTACGAAGCGGCCCGTCCGGCCGAGCGCCCGGTCGCCTTCGCCCCCGAGCCGGCCCCGGCGCCCGAGCCCGAGATCGTGATGGCCGCGCCGCAGCCCGAAGCCGAGCTCTATTACGAGGAGCCGACCGTAGCTGAAGAACCGCGTATTTCCGCGCCCGCGGCCCGGCCGGTGACCCGCATCGTCGATCCGCTGGTCGACGAGGCCGCCGACGAACCGCTGTTCCCGGAGACGAACTATTACGAAGAGCGTCGTCCCCAGAAGCAGGGCGGCTTCTTCTCGATGTTCGGCGGCGGTCGCCAGCGCTACGAGCAGCAGACCTCGGCCCCGCAGCCCCAGGCCCGCGCGACCCAGAGCGCCCGCCCGCAGCTGCAGCCGCTGGAGGCGCCCCAGGCCGACGAGGCCGAAGACCTGGAAATCCCGTCGTTCCTGCGTCGCCTGGCGAACTAGACGGCGGATCCATCCTGACCCGAAACGCCCCGGAGGAAACTCCGGGGCGTTTTGCGTTTGGATGGGTTCGCGTAGGTTGAGCGCTGGCGATCAGGTCGGCCTCACATGAACTCCTTTACTTGGATCCCGGGACAGGGCCCCGATGCCGTGGCTTTGGCTCGCCTTAGAGATTTCTTTCGTCGTCCATCCAAGCCCATGGGCGAAGCTTGGTTCATGGGCGAAACACGCAGGATGTTCCCCGAACTGATGGGGGTCTTGGATGAGCTCTCCGCTCAGCAACTCGTAAGCCCGCTAGAGGAGATCGCCACAGGCGCCTTGAGTTTCGGACCGGAAGATGAGTGGCGGGAATGGTTTCACTACCTCTTACCGCGCTTGATCCCTCGCGCTCACGAACGCTTTGTCCATCAAGTCCTAGAGCTGCTGGCGACCGCGCTTTTCGCCTTCTACCCAGACGGCCTCGAAGCCGGTCCGTACCGCCAGTTCCGAGAGGATGTTCTGGCGACGCTCGGACGCTGCCCGATGGACTCGGCGTGTTGGCCAGATGGTCTCCTCGATGTTGAAAGGGTTTTGAACCCGACCCGCGTTCCAAGCATCGGGCTGTGGGGCTGGGACGAGCCGAAAGGGCCGCTGTCAGCGTCGATGTTTCTTTGCCTGAAGTATCTGCGCCCCAGTGATATCAATGGCTGGCTGGCGTCGGTCTTTCAGATCGACGAACCGCACTGGCGCGCGGGCGTGATGGCTTGGCTGCTTGGCGCGCATGAGGTCCTAAAAGGCTTGGTGCTACACCCTTGCAAGTTCGACCGTTGCTATCCGCCGATCGATTGGGATTGGAGCCATGCGCTTACGGGTTCCTATCTCGACGTGGATGGCAGCGAGCGCTTTCGGGGTGACTTCATCCCCAAGCCCAACCGCGACGCCGCGCTCGCGGCCGTGCGCGATTACTTCGACGAGAAAATCATGTTGGAATGGATCGAGAGCCTTGCTCGGGAACCCGAAGTCGCGGCCGCGACAGACGCGCTCCCTCTATGGCTTCTTCAGGCATACAAACCGAATGATCTAGCTGGGTCCTGATAGCTCGGCGTACCCGGCCTACGGTGGGGTGGATCCCGACGGCGCAAGTCACAAGTGACCCGAAACGCCCCGGAGGAAACTCCGGGGCGTTTTGCTTTGCGCGTCGGCTTGCAACCCTGGCGTTGTCCGGCCAAGCTGCGGCGCTCGCGTCGGGCGGGCGCGTTGCAGCGCGGGCGACCCCCGCGTGCGGAGGAGTTTCGCGTGTTCGCCACACTCGCCTTGGTCGCCGTTCTCGCCCAGGCCGCGCCGGCCGCCGCGCCGGCGCCGTCGCCGGATCCCTGCGCCTATGATCGCGCGGCCATGCTGGCCCTCACGCCCGACGCCTTCGATCAAGATGCTCAGGGCGGGTGGCGAACCCTAGCCTACAAGCCCGGATGCCGGGCGGCGGCGGCCGATCTGCTGGAGGCCTATCGCAACGCGCATTGGGGAACGCTGACACCCGACGAGCTTCACACAAACTATTGGCACGAAGGACAAGAGCGAGCGTCACTGGAACAGCGCGCGCGCGCCAAACCGCTTTTGCTGGCCGGTGTCGACCCGAACGACAACGCCTTCGCCGAGTACGCCCTCGGTACGGTGGCGTTTCTGGACAATGATCGCGCCGCGCTGCAGGCCGCGCGGGACCGTCTGGCGGCCATCCCCGCGCCGGCCGACTGGCCCGAGCTTGCCGCCGATTTCCGCAAGAGGCTTGGTGTCGAGGTGAAGTGGCCGATGAACCTCAATGTCCTGGACCACATGCTGGCGTGCTTCGGCCGCAGCTATGACGAGGCCTATGAGGGCTGCAAAAAGAAATAGCCCGTAGCCGCCTCGCGTTGGCGCGGCGCCATGCTAGATGCGCGACATCCTGGTCACGTCTGAAGCCGCTCCGATGAAACTCACCCGCGCCGATCGGAAGATCCTCCAGATCCTGCAGGAGGACGGCAAGATCTCGAACGTCGATCTGGCCGAGCGGGTCGGCCTGTCGCCCAGCCCCTGCCTGCGGCGGGTCAAGCAACTGGAGGCCTCGGGGCTGATCAGCGGCTATGTGGCGCTGCTGGATCGCCGCAAGGCCAGGCTGGACGTGCTGGCCTATGTCGAGGTGCAGGTCGACCACACCGAGGGCGCCGCCGACGCCTTCCAGCAGGCCGTGCGACGCGAGCCGGAAGTGGTCAGCTGCTACGTGATGACCGGCAATTTCGACTACCTCTTGAAGGTGGCCGTGCCCAATCTCGACGCCTATGCGGACTTCACCATGAAGCGGCTGCTGAAGATGCCGGCGGTGAAGGACATCCGCACCTCGTTCGTGCTGGACACGATCAAGGATTCCACGGCGCTGCCGCTGGATTATCTGGACTGATCACTTTCATGCGGATTTGAGCCAGATCATTGGCATGATGTGACCAATATGGCTTGGCGGACGAGCATCATCGCCAAGTTCTGACCTCTGTCCCGCGATAAACTGCTTCTCGCCCGTTCTCGAGGAGCCGCCATGACTCACGCCTCCGTCTTCGCCGGCCTGACGCCCAAGGCGCCGGACTCGCTGCTGTCGCTGATCGGCGCCTATCGCCGCGATCCGCGCGCCGACAAGATCGATCTGGGCGTGGGCGTGTTCCGCGACGATCTGGGCGCCACGCCGGTGCTGGCCAGCGTCAAGGCCGCCGAGCAGGCGCTGCTGAGCAGTCAGGCGACCAAGGCCTATCTCGGACCCGAGGGCGACTTCGGCTATCTTGATCTTCTGAAGCCGATCATCTTCGGCGACCGCGTCGACCATGAGGTCTTCGCCGTGCAGACGCCGGGCGGCACCGGCGCGGTGCGTCTGGCCTGCGAGCTGCTGCAAGCGGCCAAGCCGGACCTGCGCGTCTTCATCGGCGCGCCGACCTGGCCGAACCACACCCAGATCCTGGACCAGCTGGGCCTGGAGACGGTGACCTTCCGCCATTACGACCAGCGCGCCCAGCGCCTGTGTTTCGACGAGATGATGGCGACCCTGGAGACGGCGCGGGCCGGCGACGTCGTGCTGCTGCACGGCTGCTGTCACAACCCGTCGGGCGCCGACTACAGCCTCGAGCAATGGGCGGCGATCGCCGAGTTGGTGGGCCGCAAGGGCGTCACGCCACTGATCGACCTGGCTTATCAGGGCCTGGGCCTGGGCCTCGAACAGGACGCCGCCGGCGCGCGTCTGGTCCTGGCGGCCGCCGAGGACGGCCTTCTGGCCTATTCCTGCGACAAGAATTTCGGGCTTTATCGCGAGCGGGTCGGGGCGCTCTACACCCTCACGCGCGACGCCGCGACCCTGGACGTCGCCGCCAGCAACATCCGGGCGCTGGCGCGCACCAACTGGTCGATGCCGCCGGACCACGGCGCCGCGACGGTTCGTGTTATCCTGGAGTCCGAAGCCCTCACCGCGATCTGGAAGACCGAACTGGAAGCCATGCGCCGCCGCGTGGCCGATCTTCGCCAGCGTGTGGCCAAGGCCGTCCCGCTGCTGGCGCCGCTGGCCGGCCAGCACGGCCTCTTCGGCCTGCTGCCGCTGTCGCCCGCCCAGGTCGCCCAGCTGCGCGAGGATCACGGGATCTACATGGCGGGCTCCGGCCGCATCAATCTGGCCGGCCTGACCGTTGACAACATCGACACATTCGCGCGGGCGCTGAACGCCTGCCTGCAGGGAGAACCGGCATGAGCCTCGTGACTGAACAGAACCCGCTGGGCCTCGACGGCTTCGAATTCGTCGAGTTCACCAGCCCCGATCCGGCCGCCATGAAGGCGCTGATCGAGCAGCTGGGCTTCGTCGCCGCCAGCCGGCATCCGACGAAGCCGGCGACCCGCTACAAGCAGGGCCGCATCAACCTGATCGTCAACGAGGACACGGCCGGCCAGGTCGCTGACTTCCGCGCCGCGCACGGCCCCTCGGCCAACGGCATGGCCTTCCGCGTCGAGAACGTCGAGCAGGCCTATGCCGAGGCCCTCAAGCGCGGCGCCAAGGCCGCCGACGCCGGCGCCTCGCTGCTGGGCGCCGAGGCCCGCGTGCTGGAGGGCATCGGCGGCTCGTTGCTCTATCTCGTCGATCGCGCCGCCTCGCCCTACGACGCCTGGGACGCCGTGCCCGGCGCGGCCGAGGCCGAAGCCGCCAACACTGTTGGCCTCGACCTGCTCGACCACCTGACCCACAACGTCAAGCGCGGCCAGATGCGCACCTGGTCGAGCTTCTACAATCAGGTCTTCGGTTTCGAGGAGCAGAAGTATTTCGACATCAAGGGCCAGGCCACGGGCCTGTTCAGCCAGGCGATGATCGCGCCCGACAAGGCCATCCGCATTCCGCTGAACGAGAGCCAGGACGACAAGAGCCAGATCGAGGAGTTCATCCGCCAGTACAACGGCGAGGGCATCCAGCACCTGGCCCTGACCACGGACAACATCTACGAGACGGTCGAGAAGCTGAAGGCGCGCGGCGTCAGGCTGCAGGACACGATCGAGACCTATTACGAGCTGGTCGACAAGCGCGTGCCCGGCCACGGCGAGGACCTGGAGCGCCTGCGCAAGAACCGCATCCTGATCGACGGCAATGTCGGCGAGGAGGGCCTACTGCTACAGATCTTCACCGAGAACCTGTTCGGCCCGATCTTCTTCGAGATCATCCAGCGCAAGGGCAACGAGGGCTTCGGCAACGGCAACTTCCAGGCCCTGTTCGAGAGCATCGAGCTCGACCAGATCCGCCGCGGGGTGATCACGGTCGAGGCTTGAGGGGCCACACCTCGTCCTTCGACAGGCTCAGGATGAGGTGTTTATTGAGACGATCGAGTAGCCCTCACCCTGAGCTTGTCGAAGGGCGAGGGCGGCTCCTCCCACGTAATGATCCAGGGATCCAACCATGGACCTCCGCTACCAAACCGGGTTCGGCTCGTACTTCGAAACCGAGGCCCACCCCGGCGCCCTGCCGAAGGGCCAGAACTCGCCGCAGCAGGTTCCGTTCGGCCTCTATGCCGAGCAGCTGTCGGGCGCGGCCTTCACCGCGCCGCGTCACGAGAACCGCAGGAGCTGGCTCTACCGCCTGCGGCCCAGCGCCGGGCACGGGCCGTACCAGCCCTACGCGCAGGACAAGCTGGTCTCGACCTTCGGCGGCTCCGTGACGCCCAATCGCCTGCGCTGGAGCCCGCTGGACATCCCGGCCACGCCGACCGACTTCGTCGACGGCCTCGTCACCCTGGCCGGCAACGCCGACGCCGCGACGCTGAGCGGCATCGGCGTCCACGTCTATCTGGCCAACACGTCGATGAAGAACCGGGTGTTCTACGACGCCGACGGCGAGCTTCTGATCGTGCCGCAGCAGGGCGTCTTGACCCTGGTCACCGAGTTTGGCGTGCTGACCGCCGGCCCCGGCCATATCGCCGTGATCCCGCGCGGGGTTCGCTTCCGGGTCGAGGTCGACGGCCCCTCGCGCGGCTATGTCTGCGAGAACCACGGCGCGGCGTTCCGTCTGCCGGAGCTCGGGCCGATCGGCGCGAACGGCCTGGCCAATCCCCGAGACTTCGAGACCCCCGTCGCGGCCTTCGAGGACGTCGACGCGCCGACCCTGGTGATCCAGAAGTTCCAGGGGGCGCTGTGGGCCGCCGAATGGGATCACAGCCCGCTCGACGTCGTCGCCTGGCACGGCAATCTCGCGCCGTACCGCTACGACCTGTCGCGGTTCAACACGATCAACACGGTCAGTTTCGACCACCCCGATCCGTCGATCTTCACGGTCCTGACCTCGCCCAGCGACACGCCCGGGGTCGCGAACTGCGACTTCGTGATCTTCCCGCCGCGCTGGATGGTGGCCGAGCACACCTTCCGTCCGCCCTGGTTCCACCGCAACGTGATGAGCGAGTTCATGGGCCTGATCCACGGCGCCTACGACGCCAAGGAGGGCGGCTTCGTCCCGGGCGGGGCCAGCTTGCACAACTGCATGAGCGATCACGGCCCGGACGTGGCCAGCCACAAGAAGGCGACCGAGGCCGCGCTGGCGCCGCACAAGATCGACGGGACCATGGCCTTCATGTTCGAGAGCCGCTGGGTCATTCGGCCGACGAAGTTCGCGCTGGAGAGTTCGGCGCTTCAGGACGACTATGACGCCTGCTGGACGGGCTTTCCCAAGGCGCGTCTGAGCTAAACAAGAACAGATTAGAGGAAGCGCTGATGAAGCTCGCGTCTCTCAAGGGCGGCCGCGACGGCCGGCTGGTGGTGGTCTCCAACGACCTGGCCTGGTTCACCGACGCCGGGACCATCGCGCCGACCCTGCAGGCGGCCCTGGACGACTGGGCGCGGTGCGGGCCGATGCTGGCGGGCCTGGCCGAGAGCCTCGAGCACGGTTCGGTCCCGAAGGAACGCTTCCACGAGCACGAGGCGCTGAGCCCGCTGCCGCGCGCCTATCAGTGGGTCGACGGCTCGGCCTATGTGAACCACGTCCAGCTGGTGCGGAAGGCGCGGGGCGCCGAGATGCCCGAGAGCTTCTGGACCGATCCCTTGATGTACCAGGGCGCGTCGGACGGCTTCCTGGCCCCGCGCGACCCGATCCCGCTGGCCGACGCCAGCTGGGGCTGTGATCTCGAGGGCGAGGTGGCCGTCATTGTCGACGACGTGCCGATGGGCGCCACCCGCGAGGAGGCCCTGGCGGCCATCCGCCTCGTCATGCTCTGCAACGACGTCAGTTTGCGCAACCTGATCCCGGGCGAGCTGGCCAAGGGCTTCGGCTTCCTGCAGTCCAAGCCCGCCAGCGCCTTCTCGCCGGTGGCGGTGTCGCCGGACGCGCTGGGCGCGGCCTGGAAGGACGGCAAGCTGCACGGGGCCTTGCTGGTCGAGCTGGACGGCCAGGACTTCGGCCGCGCCGACGCCGGCGTCGACATGACCTTCGACTTCGGAACCCTGGTCGCCCACGCCGCCAAGACCCGGAGCCTGTGCGCGGGCACGATCGTCGGCTCGGGCACGGTCAGCAACCGCGACGCGGACGGCGGTCCGGGCAAGCCGATCAGCGAAGGCGGCCTCGGCTATTCGTGCCTCGCCGAGGTCCGCGTGGTCGAGACGATCCTGCACGGCGCGCCCAAGACGCCGTTCCTGCTGGGCGGCGACACCGTCCGGATCGAGATGAAGGACGCCAAGGGCCACTCGATCTTCGGCGCCATCGAGCAGACGGTCGAGCGGGTTTGAGCCAAGAGCCAGGGCCGGAAGCCGCCGCCGTCGTCGGGCGCGTCTGGGAGACTCGGGCCGGGATCAACCTCGGCCCGCTGGACCTGATCCCCGATGGCGGGGCGCGGAACTACGTTCTTCAGATCGGCGACAAGCGGTTCCACGGCTTCGTGGTCCGGCGGGGCGAGGCGGTGTTCGGCTATGCCGATCGCTGCCCGCACCAGGGCCTGCCCCTGGCCCAGCGCCTGGACCAGTATCTGACGCCCGACGGCGGGCTGATCGCCTGTTCTTGGCACGGGGCGGTGTTCAGCGTGGAGCAGGGCGTCTGCGTCGGCGGGCCGTGCGTCGGCGCGCGGTTGACGCCGTGGCCGGTGGTGGTTCGTGATGGGCGGGTGTTCACGGTCTAGGACGTGATCTGGGTTGCGGCCGGCGCGCTACGGGGTAGCTTAGGCGCGATGATCGGACGTCGGCGGGGGCGATGACGGCAAGAGCGGAAGTGGCGGCGGCCGAACAGGCGAGTCCGCCGGTCGGAGCGCCATCGGCGCATCCCTGGATTTTTCTCGCCCTGATGACGCCCTTCGGCGTCTCCAACGGCTATTCGACCGTGACGCTGGCCTTTCTCCTGGGACGGGCGGGCGTCAGCGCGGTCCACGTCACGGCGATCATGGCCATGTGGCTGTGGGTTCAGACCTGGAAACTGGCCTGGGCGCCGGTGATCGACACGGTCGGCGACCCGCGGCGCTGGTACGGGCTGGGCGCGCTGCTGGTCGGCCTCTCGGTGATCGCGATGAGTCTGGTCCACCCAAGCCCGGGGGCCGTCCCGCTGCTGACCGGCCTGGTCGCGTTGTCCAGCGCGGCGGCGACCCTGGCGGGCATGACCACGGACGTCTTCCTGACCCATCTCGCGCCGCCCCAGATGCGCGGCCGGGCCAGCGGCTGGGCCCAGGCGGGCAATCTCGGCGGCTCGGGCGTGGGCGGCGGTCTGGCGCTGTTTCTCGTCCAGCACGTGGGTCCGCCCGCCGTTTCGGCGCTGGCGCTCGCGGCGATCTGCCTGGCGTGCGCCCTTCTCGCCTGGCGGCTCCCCGCCCTGCCGCGCGCCCACCAAGCCCTGCGCTATGTGAGTCGGCTGCGCGCCGTGGTCGTCGACGTCTGGGCGGTGGCCCGCTCGCGCACCGGCTATCTCGCCCTGGTCACCATGTTGCTGCCGATCGCCTCGGGCGCGGCGCCCTGGGCGGTGATCGCCGGCGAGTGGCGGGCCGGCGCCGATTTGGTCGCCCTGAGCAGCGGTCTGCTGGGCGGCGTCTGCAGCGCGGTCGGGTCGCTGCTGGGCGGGCGTCTATGCGATCGGCTCATGCCCAGGAGCGCCTACGCTCTCTTCGGCCTCTGCAGCGGCGTGATCGCGGCGGTCATGGCGTTCGCGCCGCGCACGCCGACAGTGTTCGTGGTCTTCACCCTGGCCTACGCCGTGATGATCGGGGGCGGCTACGCGGCCTATTCCGCGACGGTGTTGGAGGCGATCGGCCGGCGCTCGGCCGCCACCAATTTCAACCTGATGGCGGCGATCTCGAACGCGCCGATCGCCTTGATGACCAGCTTCGACGGCTGGATGCACGATCGCGCCGGGACCCGCGCCATGCTGTTCGGCGAGCTGTGGGTGCAGGCGCTGGCGGTCCTGTTCATCGCGGGCCTGGCCTTCGCGACCGCGCCCAGACAGTCGCGCGGCGGGGAGATCCGGGCCGTCGACCCGGTCAGGCCCTAGCGTCGGCCGCCTCCTCGCGGGCGGCTTTCTTGACCTCGCGGGCGGCGTCCAGGTTCATGGCGGCGATGCACGGGCCCACCACGAGGTCGGGCCAGATCGAGCGGGTCGGGATGGTCAGAAGCCCCGCGGCGATGATGCCGATATTGGCGATGGCGTCGTTGCGGGCCGAAAGGAAGGCCGCCTTCGACAGGCTGCCGGCCGCGGCGCGGTGGCGCGCGAGAGCGAAGGCGCAGAACAGGTTGACGGCCAGGGCGACGCCGACCATGGCCCGCCGCGCGGCGCTCCAGTTCAGCGCGGCGAGGATCAGGAAATTGACGGCGGCGTCCTCGAAGAAGTCGGCGCTGTCGGCCAGCAGCGAAACCGAGCCTATGCGCAGGGCCACCGCCAGCTCGACCGCCAAATAGGCGAGGTTCGAATAGCGGCCAGGCGGACGGCGGCGCGGAAGTTACGGGCGAGGGTCACGGCCGACCGGTAGCTCCGGAGTCCGACAAAAGAACGGCCGCCTTCCAGGAGATGAAGGCGGCCGAGTCATCGGGAGGAAACGCCCGAAAGGGCTAAGCTGGATATAGCGCGCCGCGCCGGGTTAGACAACGTTGTCAGGGCGCGTTTTCATCACGCCCTGAAATGCGCGGCGCTGGCGACGGCTACTTCTTCTTGACCGCCTGAACCTCGATTTCGACCAGCATCCCCGGCTGCACCAGCGACACGACCTGGCTGGTGATGCGGGCGGGCTTGTTGGGCTGTTCGGCCGTGCCGAAGAAGGTCTTGTAGGCCTCCATCATGCCGGCGAAGTCCATCTTGCCGTCCTTGGCCGGGTCGCCGACCAGCAGAACGCGCATCATCACGACGTCGGCCATGGTCGCGCCCTGGGTCTTCAGGGTCTCCTGGATGCGGCTGAGGACGCTCAAGGTCTGGACCTTGGTGTCGCCGCCGAACATGGCCGGGCCGGTGGCGTCCTTGTTGACCACCGCCGGCGTCAGACCGCTGACATAGATGGTCTCGTAGCCGGCCGGCACGGTGACGACGCTGGCGATGGCGGCCTTGGGATCGCCGCCGCGGACGATGTCCTGGGCGTGGGCGGCGCCGGCGAGGGCGCAGAGGCCGGCGGCGAGGGCGACGAGGCGTTTCATGATCTTCTCCCCTTGGATGTGAGCGATTTAGTGAGCTTGCAGGCCGCGGCCCTTGGCGACGGCCTTGGCGGCGGCGCGGGCGGCGGCGACGTCGGCGGGTTTGACGGCCGCGGCCTTGTTGCCCCACGACGAGCGGACATAGGTCAGGATGGCCGACAGATCGGCGTCCGACAGGTCGTCCTTGAACGATGGCATGCCGGCGCGACCGTTCAGCACGGTGGTCATCACGATCTTCGGATCGCCTTGCACGAAGGCCGAGCCGGCCAGGGCCGGGAAGGCGCCGGGCACCCCCTTGCCGGTCGGCTGGTGACAGGCCGAGCAATTGTCCAGGAACAGCGACTTGCCGTCGGCGAAGGCGATCGCGGGTGTCAAGGCGGCCATGACGAGGGCCAGGCCGGCGACACGGTGAGCGAAGATCATGAATTTCCCCGAGGTTTTTCTTGTCTTAGGCTTTCGAGACGCGGGCGTGGATCTTGCCGATCTGCTGCCAGGCCGACTCGATCGCCCCCGCCTGCCAGCCGCCCAGATAGGAAAGATGTTCGCCGGCCAGGTACAGCCGGCCGTCCGGCTCGCAGAGGATGGGATAGCTGTCCTTACGGCCGGTCTCGCCCCATTCGGCCCAGCCGCCCAGATTGTACTCGGCCAGGTGCCAGCTGAACGAGAAGGCCTTCTCGAAATTGTCGGCGTATTCGGGGAAGACCTTCTGGCCCGCGGCGACGGCGAAGGCGGCGCGCTCGGCGGGGGTCTTGGCGCTGATCTTGGCGGCCTCGCCCCCGAACGCGTAGTAGCCCAGCAGCACGCCCTTCTCGCCCTGCCAGCCCGTGGACGGCAGCGAGATCGAGTTGATCCCGGCCAGGTCCGTATAGATGTGGCCGCCATAGATGTGGTGCTTCTCTTCCCAGAAGCGGGTCTTCATCTGCAGGCCGATCTTGTTGACCGGGGCGTAGGCCACGCCGCTCATCGCCGCCTTGAACGGGGCCGAGGCGTCGAGGTCGATCTGCTTCAGGACGCTCAAGGGAATGGTGCACAGGCAGTAGTCGGCGGTGACCTCGCCCGGCTTGCCGTCGGCGTCCTTGAACGCGACGGTGACCCCGGACGGCGACTGCTTGATCTTCTGAACGACCGCGCCGTAGCGGATCATCGGGCCGACCCGCTTTTCGAAGGCCTTGGCGATCTGGTCCATGCCGCCGGCCGGCTGCAGCATGGTGCGCTGCTGCTCGTAGCCGGTGACCGAGCTCAGGACCTTCCACGCGCCGCTGTCGAGGACGTCCTTGAAGGCGTAGGGCGGCAGCTCCTTGCCGGGGCCTGGATTGACGCCCGCGCCCGGATTCACCGAGAAGCCGCGCCCCTCGGTGCCCTTGTAGGCCAGGTCCTTGGACAGCCGGCCCTCGTTGACGAGGTAGGCGATGAACTTCTCGCGATCGAGGCCGGTCAGCGGCGCGTCGAGCGCGCCGGCGCTGGCGGCCTTGGCGACCAGCTCGGCGGTGTAGCCGCGGATGTCGGCCGCGATCTCGCCCTTGCGGACCGGCTTGCCCGCCAGCGGTCCCGCGCCCTTCTCGAAATAGACATAGGCCGCGTCATTGTCGTTGACGAAGCTCTCCAGCGGCACGCCGAAGGCCTTGGTGTAGTGCAGGGTCGAGCGGTGGTGATAGGGGATCCGCCAAGGGCCGACATTGATGTAGAGCCCGTCGTCGAAGTCGCAGGTCTGTTCGTGGCCGATCAGGTCGGTGTGCTTGAAGCCCTTGCGCGCGGTCTGGCACCGGCCGCCGGCGAACGCGCGGGCCTCCAGGACCTGGACCTGATAGCCCGCCTTGCTAAGTTCGTAGGCGGCGGTCATGCCCGCCAGGCCCGCGCCCAGGATGACGATCTTGGTGTTCTTGGCCCCGCCGGTCAGTTCCGGCGGCCGCTCGGTCGCCGACGCGATGCCGTAGCCCAGCGCCTCCATGCCGGACAGGACCAGGGACATGCCCCCCACCGACGCCAGGCTTTCGAAGAACCTGCGGCGTGTCAGTACGCCCCCCGCCGCAGACGCGTCCAATCCGCTCATCTTATCCCCGCATGTTTGTCGCCCGGCCCGCGCCGTCGACGGCCCCGACGCGGCCTCGTCGCGCCAGACCTCGTCATCTCGAAACCGGAGCCTTCGCGGCGCAATGCATTTCCGGTTCGTCCCGGTCCTGACATGTTAGACGCCTGGCCATTGGGCGCCGCGAGCGGGCATTGTGCGATCGCTGGGCGGGGGCGGGCGATCGGCGGTGACGGCGCGAAATCGCCTTTCGCGCGCGCGTCGGGATGAGGAAGGAGCAGGCATGACCCAATCGAACCTTCGCCTGCGCCTGGCGCGGCCCGAGGACATGTCCGTCCTGTCGGTCCTGATGGATCGCGCGATCGACGAGCTTCTGCGGGACTTCCTGCCGCCCGAGGGCGTCGCGGCCTCGCACGAGGTCATGGGGCTGGACACCCAGCTGATCGCGGACGGCACCTATTTCGTCGTCGAGGACGCGGGCGAGATCGCCGGCTGCGGCGGCTGGAGCCGGCGCGCCACCCTGTTCGGCGGCGATCACTCGGCGGGCCGCGACGCGGCGCTGCTGGATCCGAGGATCGACGCGGCGCGGGTGCGGGCGATGTACACGCACCCCGAGCATACGCGCAAAGGCGTCGGCAGACTGATTCTGAACGCCTGCGAGGACGCGGCTCGGGCGGAGGGTTTCGCGCGGGTGGAGATGGCCGCGACCATGGGCGGCGCACCCCTCTATCGCGCCTGCGGCTATCACGACATCGAACCTTTCGAGGCGGCGACGTCGACCGGCTATAGGGTGCCCCTGATCCGGATGGGCAAGGCGCTCTGACCGCCAAGCGAAAGGGGCGGACCTTTCGATCCGCCCCTCGACTCTTCAGCGCTGTCTTCGCCTCAGAAGGCGAAGGTCAGTCGGCCGTAGTAGTAGCCGCCGTTGATGCCGTAGGGCGAGAACGACGGGTACTGGGTCACGCAGCCGCTGCCGGAGGCGACGCAGGCGGCCTGGAACGCGGCCGAGAACTTGTCCGGATACTTGTTGAACAGGTTGTTGGCCCCGATCGCGGCGGTGACGCCCATCGGGAACTTGTAGGAGAGCTCGGCGTCGGTGATCGCCGTGGCGCCGGCCACGGTGTTCAGCAGCGGGCCGGTGCCCGGATCGCTGAGCGCCTCGGCCTTGCCGTAGAAGGTCTCCGTCAGGCTGAGCGAGACCTTGCCGTAGGTGTAGAGCCCGTTGAGGCCGACCTTGTACTTCGGCGAGCCCTTCTCGAGCAGCGAAGCGGCGTTGCCGGCGAACAGCAACTGCCCCGTCGGGAAGGCGGTGCTGGGCGTCGCCAGCGCGGCGGGCGGCGCCTTGACCTTGGTGATCTTGGTCTGGCTGAAGTTGCCGCTCAGCGTCCAGTCGATGCGGCCATAGTCGCCCAGGTCGGTCGGATAGGCGATCACGACGTCCAGGCCGCGGGTGCGGGTGTCCAGGCCGTTCGAGAAGATGTTGATGCCGGTGCTGGTCACCGTGCTGTCCAGCACGTTGCCGTTGGCGGCGATGGCGGCGTTGACATTGGCGTTGGTGAGCGCGCCGTTGCGGAAGCCGTAGACCGAGCTGGAGCCGAAGATCCGGTCCTTCAGGGTGATCTGATAGGCGTCGATCGTCGCCGTCATCTTCGGGATCGGGTGCGCGACCAGACCGACGCTGTAGTTGGTCGATTTCTCGGGCTTCAGCTTGTCGATGCCCAGCAGGCGCGCGGCGTTCGAGTTCGGCGCCAGCTGCACGAAGGCGCTGGTCGGCGAGACGTTGGTGGCCGAGTAGAACGATTCCGCCAGGGTCGGGGCGCGGAAGCCGGTCGAGATCGTGCCGCGCAGGGCGACCATCTCGTTGAAGTCATAGCGGCTGGTCAGCTTGGCGACCGTGGTGTCGCCGAAGTCGCTGAACTTCTCGTAGCGGACCGCGGCGTCGATCTTCCACGCCTCGACCGGCGTGGCGGCGACGTCGCCGTACACGGCCCAGCTGGTCCGCGCGTGGCCGCCGGCGTCGGTCTTGGAGAAGCCCGGATAGGACTGCGACCCTTCCTTGTAGGTCGAGGCCGCGTCGCCCTGACCGATGCGATAGGTGTCGCGGCGCTGCTCGTAGCCGACCGCGACGTCCAGCGGGGCCGAGAAGCCGACATCGAAGCCGCGCCGCAGATCGATGTTGTTGGTCCACTGGGTGGTCCGCCAGCTGCCGGCGTGGAACGAGGTCGGGGTGAAGCCCTTGGTCGTCAGGGTCGAGGTGTCGGCGTACAGGCTGGCGTTGGCCGAATTCTCGACGCGGACCTCGATGTCGTCCTTGCCGTAGGTCGACGAGACGTCCAGGTCCCAGCCGGCCAGCTTGCCCGACACGCCCAGGGTCAGGGCGTAATCGGTCTCGATGATCCGCTCGCGGGGCGAGAAGCCCAGCGGGAAGGGCCGATCGGCGGCGCCCTGCTTGCCTTGGATGCGGGTGAAGCGACGATAGTTCTCGTAGGCCGAGGCGTCCTTGTGGCCCAGGGTGCCGAACGAATAGAGCTCGAAGTCGGGCGCGAGCTCCACGCCGCCGTTGAACGCGAGGTTGTTCAGGCGATACTCGGCGTCGCCGGAGATCAGGTTCAGATTCGGATAGCCGGGGATCTGGCTCTCGACAGCGTTGTTGGCGGCCGAATAGCTGGGGCTCGCCGGATTGAAGACGCGCTGGTCGGGCAGGCCGCGGTTGGAGAAGCCGTGATATTTGCTTTCCACCGTCAGGTTCAGATAGCTCTTTTCGGTCGGGGCCAGGCCAAGATTGACGGAGCCGCCGGCGGTCTTGCCGCCGCCGTCGATATACTCGCCGCCCGTCGCCGAGATCGAGCCGCCCGACGTATTCTTCTTCAGGATGATGTTGACGACGCCGGCGATAGCGTCGGTGCCGTACTGGGCGGCGGCGCCGTCGGTCAGCACTTCGATGCGGCCGATGCCGGCCATCGGGATGAAGCCGAGGTCGGCGGCGGCGGCGCCCTGGTAGACGCCGGACAGAACGGCGAGGTTGCCGGTGGTGTGGCGGCGCTTGCCGTTGACCAGCACCAGGGCCTGGTTGGGCGACAGACCGCGCAGGCGGGCCGAAAGGGTCAGGTTGGCGGTGTCGCCGCCGAAGGCCTGGGCGTTGAACGAGGGCACCAGGTTCGCGAGGCCGAGGCGCAGATCCACCGCGCCGGTGCGCTCGAGCGTGCTGGTGTCGACCACTTGAACGGGAGCGGGGCTGTCGATGACACGCAGGCCCGTCTGGCGCGTGCCCGTGACAATGACGGTGTCGACCTCGGTCTTGTCGGACGGCGTCGCGGGCGTCGCCGCGAAGCTTGAAGTTGAGTATCCGAAAGTAACGGATAGTACGGAAATACCCGCCAACAGGGCGGGTTTGAAACGTCGAGTCATGAGTAACCCCCTCTTTCTGTTTATTGACGCATGACGATTCCCTTCTCCATGGCGTTCTTCTCCCCGAAATTATGGTTTTTGACGCAAACGCAGGAATAAATCGGATACTGGCCGATCTATTCATGGGGATCGAAGTCGCTGCGTTCGGCAATGGCGGGCTGTCAGAAAAACGCCACAGCCGCGCCGACGCCCGATGGGCGCCGTTTTGCGCGGCGTCGGATCACGGATTTTGAGCAGAAAGCGCGGTTCGGGCCGCGCGAGCCCCCGATACGGGTTTGGCTCAGGCCACCAGACGCAGGGGCTCGGCCATCTCGTCGGTGTCCTCGGTCTCGAACAGCTCGAAGGCCTCTTCCCAGGCCACCATTCGCGAATCCCTCAGTTCGGCGTCGTCGGTGACGCGGACGATTTGGTCCTCGCGATCGTCCCAGACGAGGCCGACGTCGGTGACCCGTTCGGCGTCGCGGCCCAGCAGCAGGAAGATGTCGGCCCGCGCGGCGCGCTCGTGGCTGATGCGGCGCAGGGTGCGGCCGCCGCCGAGGTCCCGATGGATGTCGCCAAAGTCCAGCACGGCCGAGATCATCGCCTGATTGATCGGCGTGACGGCCCAGGGGGAGCAGGCGAAGCGCGACATCGGGGCCATTGGGGATCTCCAGTCTCGACCCCCGCAGATTGTGCGCGCCTTGCGACAGAAACGGTCGTATATCCTGATCCCATGCGACACGAGAAAGCCACCCGCCTTTTGGACCTCGCCCGGATGCTGGCGGGCTCGGCCGAGGGCATGACCCTGGACGAGATGGCCCGGGCGCTGGGCGTGGGCCGCCGCACGGCCGAGCGGATGCGCGACGCCGTCTGGACCGCCTTCCCGCAGATGGAGGCGATCGACGACCCGCCCACCAAGCGCTTCCGTATCCCCTCGGGGCTCGACGGCGTGTTCCAGACCCCGACGGCCGAGGAGCTGGCCGCGCTGCGCACCGCCGCCGACGGCTACAAGGCGTCGGGCGCCGACGCGCGCGCCGCCTCGCTCTACGCCCTAGAGGCCAAGCTCTTGTCGGCGCTGCGCGGCTCGGCGCGTCGGCGGGTGGCGCCGGACGTCGAGGCTCTGGTCCAGGCCGAGACCATCGCCGTCCACGCCGGTCCCAGGCCCTTCGAGGACCAGGCGGTGCTGGCGGCGATCCGCACGGCCATCAAGGGGCTCTCGGCCCTGTCGTTCCGCTACGAGGGCGGCAGCACGCCCGGGCGCACGCGCGAGGTGACGCCGCTTGGGGTGCTGTTCGGCCGCAGCAACTATCTGGTGGCGCTGGAGGGCGAGGGCGGCAAGCCGCGTTCTTGGCGGCTGGATCGGATGAGCGACCTGAAGGTGCTGGATCGTCCCGCGTCCCCGCCGGAGGACTTTTCTCTGCAGGCCTTCGCCGATGAGAGCTTCGGCATCTATCACGACGAGATCCAGGACGTGGTGCTGCGCATCAAGAAGAGCCGCGCCGAGGACGCCCTGCGCTGGCGGTTCCACGCGACGCAGGCGGTGACTCAGGAGGCCGACGGCTCTGTGCTGGTCACCTTCCGCGCCGGCGGCATGCGCGAGCTGTCGTGGCACCTCTTCACCTGGGGCGGCGACATCGAGATCGTCGGGCCTCAGGTCCTCAAGGAGATGATGGTCGCCGAGCTGCGCGAGGCTGGCCGCGCGCACGGGGCGTGGTAGGGACGAGGCATGAACTACCGCCACGCCTTCCACGCCGGCAATTTCGCCGACCTGCACAAGCACGCGATCCTGCTGGCGCTGCTGGCGGCTCTGCGGGCGGAGAGCCCGGCGGTGGCGGTGATCGACACCCACGCGGGTGCCGGGGCCTATGACCTGGCCGGCGAGATGGCGCGGCGGTCCGGCGAGGCCGAGGCCGGCGTCGTCCGCCTGAAGGCGGCCGCCGACGCGCCGTCGGTGTTCGGGCCTCTGCTGGACGCGATCGAAGCTCTGAACAAGGGCGCCTCTGGGAATCTCTACCCCGGCTCGCCTTTGCTGATCGCCCGCGCTCTGCGGGCGCCCGACCGCTACACGGGCTGCGAGCTGCGGTCGGACGATGCTGGCCTGTTGCGCCAGAGCTTGGCGCCGTTCGCGAACGCCCGGGCGCTGGAGGCCGACGGCTTCGGGACCGCCGCCGATCAGGCCGGCAAGGGCGGCCGCGCCGTCGTGGTCATCGATCCGCCGTTCGAGCGGCCGGACGACTACGACCGCATCGTGGCGACGACCCGCGCCGTGCTGGCCCGCGCGCCGGACGCGGCCCTGGCGATCTGGCTGCCGATCAAGGACCTGGAGACCTTCGACGCGTTCGTGCGCGGCATGGAAGCCGTGACCGACAAGCTCGTGATCGCCGAGCTTCGCCTGCGCCCGCTGACCGACCCGATGAAGATGAACGGTTGCGCCATGGCCCTGATCGGCGCGCCGTCCGCGGTCGAGACCGCCGCCGCCGAGGCCGGCGACTGGATCGCGGCACGGCTGGGCGAGCCCGGCGGGCGCTCGCGCGTCTGGCGGCCGTGACCCGCGCGCGCCCCACCTTCGGCGAGGCCCTTGGCGTCTGGCTGAAGGTCGGCCTGCTGGGCTTTGGCGGCCCGGCGGGACAGATCGCGCTGCTGCACAAGGAGGTGGTCGAGCGGCGCGCCTGGGTCGACGAGGACGACTTCGCCCGGGCGCTGGGCTTCTGCATGCTGTTGCCGGGTCCCGAGGCGCAGCAGCTGGCGACCTGGCTGGGCTGGCGCCTGCACGGCGTCCGCGGCGGCGTCGCGGCGGGGCTTCTGTTCGTGCTGCCGGGCCTTGCCGTGATGCTGGGCCTGTCGGCGCTCTATGTCGTTCACGGCCGGTCGGACTGGGCCGCGCCGGTGCTGCTGGGTCTGAAGGCGACGGTGGTCGCGCTGGTTGTGCAGGCGCTGATCAAGATCGGCGGCCGGGCGATCAAGGATCGGCTGACCGCCGGGGCGGCGGCCCTGGCGTTCGTCCTCCTGGCTTTCACGACCGCGCCATTCCCGCTGGTGATCCTCGGCGCGGGCCTGTGGGGCTGGCTCGCGGCGAAGGGGGGCGGCCAAGCGCCTGCCGCGCGGCCCGCGCCTCTGAAGGGGCAAGGCCGCACGGCGCTGATCTGCCTGGCGCTCTGGCTCGCGCCGATCGGCCTGGTCTGGCTGCTGGCGCCGAACTCGACCCTGGCCTGGCTGGGCCTGACCGCGGGCGGCCTGGCGGCGATCAGCTTCGGCGGCGCCTACGCGGCCCTGGCCTATATGGGACGGGCGGCCTCGACGTTCGGCTGGCTGTCGGCGACCCAGATGCTGGACGGCCTGGGCCTGGCCGAGACGACGCCGGGGCCGTTGATCCTGGTCTTCGTATTCATCGGCTTCGTCGGCGCCTTTCAGACCGCGCCGCCGGAGTGGGCTTGGGTGCTGGGCCTGGCCGGCGGCTTAATGGCGGCCTGGACGACCTTCGCGCCGTCGTTCCTGTGGATCTTCGCCGGCGGGCCGTTGTTCGAGCGCTGGGGCCGCGAGCCGAGACCCGCCAAGGCGCTGGGCCTGATCTCGGCCGCCGCCGTCGGCGTGATCGGCCAGCTGGCCCTGTGGTTCGCGATCCATCTCTTGTTTCGCTCTGGCCAGACGATGGAGGTGGCGGGCGCGCTCAGCGTGATGCTGCCCGATGTGGCGAGCCTGGATGTCGCGGCGGCGGGGCTGACGATCCTGGCCCTGATGCTGACCTTCGCCACTCGCTTGCCGATGCTGGCGAGCCTGGCCGTCGTGGTGCTCGCCGGCGTCTTGCTGAAGGTCGCCGGACTAAGTTGACCTCGGGGTAACTTTTTGCGGTTGCGAACGCATTTTCCGTGCTATGCTGCGGTGCAATAAATCGCGGTTGCCAGCCCGACGGAGCGCGCCATGGTTTCCCTGTTCTCCTTTCTTCCCGATTACGCGGCCGACAAGGTCGAGCCCGAGACCGCCCCCCGCGTGGTCGTGGGCGCGGCTTCGCCCCTGTGGCTGATGTTCGGCGGCGCGGCGGCGGCCGGCGCCACCTATTGGTGGTGGGCCAACCGCTGGCGCGAGGCGGTCAATGTCGAGGCGCTGATGGCGCTGGCGCCCGAGCCCGTGTCGCCCGCGATCGAGGATCAGGCGGTGCTCGACGCGCCGCCCGAGCCGATGATCGAGGCGGCGGTCGAACCGGTTCTGGAAACCGTCGTCGAGGCGGCGGGCCAGGCCGAGGCGGCGATGGACACGGCCGAGGAGATCATCGAGGCGACGGCCGATGTCGCGGTCGAGACGGTGATCGCCGCCAACGAGGACATCGCCGAAGCCCTGGTCGAGATCTCGGCCGAGGTCGAACCCAGCGACGTCGCGCCCGTTGAGGCGGCGCCCGTGGAGGCCGTGTCCGAAGAGGCTCCCGTCGAGGCGGTGGTCGAAGCCGCGCCGGCGATCGAGGCCGAGGCGGTGGTCGAAGCGGTTGTCGACGATCTGACCAAGCTGGTGGGCGTGGGGCCCAAGCTCGCCGCCTCGCTGGCCGAGCTGGGCGTCACCAAGTTCAGCCAGATCGCCGCCTGGACGCCGGACGAGCTGGCCTCCTACGACCAGCTGCTGAACCTGAAGGGCCGCGCCGAACGCGACGCCTGGGTCGCCCAGGCCAAGCGCTTCGCGGCGGCTGTCGAAGCCTAGATCCCGAACGCCGCCAGCAGGCGATCGGCGGCCGCCGAGGCTGGGACCTGCCCGGCCCGGACGGCCGCCTCCAACTCGGGCGCCAGCGCCGCCACGGCCGGCGCGGCCTTGAACGCGTCTTCAAGGCGGTCGCGGACCATGGCCCACATCCAGCGGGCGTCCTGATCGGCGCGCCGGGCGGCGCGGGCGCCGTTGGCGGTCATGATCTCGCGGTGACGCTGGATCTGGCTCCAGAGCGCGTCCAGGCCCTGGCCGGTCAAGCCCGAGGCGGTCAGCACCGGCGGCGTCCAGTCCGGATGGGCGGGCGTCAGGATGTGCAGGGCGTTGCGATAGTCCCGCGCCGAGCGCTCGGCCCTGGCCGGGTCGGCGTCGGCCTTGTTGATGACCAGGAGATCGGCCAGTTCGATCAGGCCCTTCTTGATGCCCTGCAGCTCGTCGCCGCCCCCCGGGATCAGGACGGCCAGGAAGATGTCGACCATGTCGGCCACGACGGTCTCGGACTGGCCGACGCCGACGGTTTCGACGATCACGATGTCGAAGCCGGCGGCCTCGCACAGCAGCATGGCCTCGCGGGTCTTGCGCGCCACGCCGCCCAGCGCGCCGCCGGAGGGCGAGGGGCGGATATAGGCGTCGGCCAGGACGCTGAGCCGCTCCATCCGCGTCTTGTCGCCCAGGATCGAGCCGCCGTGACGGCCCGACGAGGGGTCGACCGCCAGCACCGCCACCTTGTGACCGGCCTCGACCAGATCGCAGCCGAAGCGCTCGATGGTGGTCGACTTGCCGGCGCCCGGCACGCCGGTGATCCCGATCCGCTGGGCGCGGCCGGTCAGCGGCATCAGGCGCGACAGCAGCGCGCGGGCGGCGGCCTGGTGGTCGGTCCTGCGGCTCTCGACCAGGGTGATGGCGCGGGCCAGCGCGGCCCGGTCGCCGGCGACCAGGCGTGGCTCCAGGGTGTCGATGTCGAGATTGGCCAAACTAGGACAGGACGACGGCCGTCCCGGAAACCGACACCATCATCATCTGGGCGTTCGGCCCGACGGTGTTGTAGTCGAGATCGACGGCCAAGATGGCGTTGGCGCCCAGCTTCTCGGCTTCCTTGACCAGGTTCTTCATCGCGTCCTCGCGGGCGCGGGCCAGCACGCGCTCATACGACTTCGAATGCCCGCCGATGAAGTCGCGGATGGCCGCCAGCAGGTCGAGCACGACGTTCGCGCCCAGGATCGACTGGGCGTAGATCGCGCCCTTGTACTCCTGAACGGGGCGGCCCTCGATGAAGGGCGTGGTGGTGATCAGCATCCGGGAATCCTGGCGGACAACACGGTTAACTTAGGCGCAAACGCCGCCGTTCGCGAGGGGCTCCCTCGAAACGCGAGACTTTGGATCGGCGTGTTCGCTCGGCGCGGGAATCTGGCCTCCCGGCCCTTTCGGCCCGGCCTGGCTTAAGGCAGATTGGCCGCGTTTACCGCGTTCCGGAGCCGCCTGGTGATCTTCGCGAAGTCGCATGTCGAGCTGCACAACATCCGCAACAATGTCGAGCGGGTGAAGAAGCTGTCGGACAACATCGTGGGCGTCGGGCCGCTGGGCGTCGGGCTGGACGGCCTGCTGACCTGGATCCCCGGCGCGGGGGAACTCTACAGCCTGGGCGCCGGCGGGCTGATCGTGCTGGACGCCGTGCGGGCCCGCGCCGCGCCGATGGTCGTCATCCAGATCGTGGCGATCATCCTCATCGACACCGTGGCCGGCTCGATCCCGGTGGCGGGCAAGGCGATCGACGTGCTGTTCACCGGTCACAAGTGGTCGGCCGACATGCTGACCAAGCACATGGACGACACGATCTATTTCGAAGGCGCCCGCAAGGACGTGCAGGGCACGCAGGAGTATCGGGATCTGCTGGCGCGTATTCAGGCCGGCAAGGAAAAGCGCCGAGTGGTGTTCCTCGGCTGATCGCAACGACGTTAGGGCGGAGGCGTTGAGCAGGGCATGACCGACGACATCTCCGTCTCCTCCGACTACGCGGACCTTCATGCCGATCGTCGCGCCAAGGCCCACCGCGCCTGGCGCTCGGCCGAAACCGTCAAGCGGGTTTCGGACCGGCTGATCGGGATCGGACCGATCGGTCTGGGCCTCGACGGCGTGCTGGCCTGGGTGCCGGGCGCGGGCCTTGTCTATGGCCTCGGGGCCGGGGCGCTGCTGATGGTCCACGGCTTTCAGGGCGGCGCGTCGGCGGCGACGCTGCTGCGCATGGCGGCCTATCTGGCGATCGACAACGCGTCCGACACCGTGCCCGTCGTGGGCTGGGCGATCGACACGGTGTTCCCGGGCCACCTGATGGCCGCCAAGGCCCTCCAGAAGGACATCGAGGCGCGTCACGGCCTCCCCGAGGAGGTCGCCTTCGAGCGGTCTAGGAAGAAACGCGGGTTCTTCGGCCGGAAGCGGGCCGGCTAGCGGATCGGCGGCAACTCGGCGAGGCAGAGCGAGGCGGCCGGGAGGACGAGGGCGTTCATGGCGCGGAACCTGCCACGCGGCGCCCTCACCCGACAGATGATCCTAAGCCGCCGCCTGCGTGTACCCCAGCTGCCGGTTCAGCTGATCCAGGAGCTCGATCGCCGCCTCCGCGATGACCGTGCCCGGCGGGAAGATCGCCGCGGCGCCGGCGTCGCGCAGGGCCTGGAAGTCCTGGGGCGGGATGACCCCGCCCACGACCATCAGGATGTCGTCGCGGCCCTGCTTGGCGAGTTCCGCCTTCAGCTCGGGCGCCAGGGTCAGGTGACCGGCGGCCAGGGATGACGCGCCGACCACGTGGACGTCGTTCTCCACCGCCTGACGGGCGGCCTCGGCCGGGGTCTGGAACAGCGGGCCGATATCGACGTCGAAGCCCAGGTCGGCGAAGGCGGTGGCGATCACCTTCTGGCCCCGATCGTGGCCGTCCTGGCCCATCTTGGCGATCAGGATGCGCGGGCGACGGCCGTCGGCCTGCTCGAACGCCTCGACCATGGCCTTGGCGCGGGCGGTGGTCGGATCGTTCCCGGCCTCCTTCATGTAGACTCCCTGGATCGACTTGATCTCGGCGCGGTGGCGGCCGAACACCTTCTCCAGCGCGTAGCTGATCTCGCCGACCGTCGCCTTGGCCCGGGCGGCGTCGACGGCGAGAGCGAGCAGGTTGCCGTTACCGCGCGCGCCGTCCTCCAGCGCCTGCAGGGCCGCCTCCGTCGCGGCCGGATCGCGCTCGGCCTTCAGACGGGCCAGCTTCTCCAGCTGCGCGGCGCGCACGGCGCTATTGTCGACCTTCAGGACCGGGATGTCGTCGGCGACCTCGGGCTTGTAGCGGTTGACGCCGACCACGCTCTGCTTGCCGCTGTCGATGCGGGCCTGGGTGCGGGCGGCGGCCTCCTCGATGCGCAGCTTGGGCAGGCCCTGCTCGATCGCCTTGGCCATGCCGCCCAGGGCCTCGACCTCCTCGATGTGGGCCAAGGCCTTGACCGCCAGGTCGTGGGTCAGCCGCTCGACATAGTAGCTGCCGCCCCAAGGGTCGGCGACGCGGGTCGTGCCGCTCTCCATCTGCAGGAAGAGCTGGGTGTTGCGGCTGATCCGGGCCGAGAAGTCGGTCGGCAGGGCCAGGGCTTCGTCCAGGCTGTTGGTGTGCAGGCTCTGGGTCTGGCCGTTAACGGCGGCCATGGCCTCGACGCAGGTGCGGGCCACGTTGTTGAACACGTCCTGGGCCGCCAGCGACCAGCCGGAGGTCTGGCTGTGGGTGCGCAGGGAGAGCGAGCGGTCGTCCTTGGGATCGAACTCGCGCTTCATCAGGCGGGCCCAGAGCAGGCGCGCGGCGCGCATCTTGGCCACTTCCATGAAGTAGTTCATGCCGATCGCCCAGAAGAACGACAGGCGCGGCGCGAACTGGTCGATGCTCATGCCGGCCGCGACGCCGGCGCGGGCGTATTCGATGCCGTCGGCCAGCGTATAGGCCAGTTCCAGGTCGGCCGTCGCGCCGGCCTCCTGCATGTGGTAGCCGCTGATCGAGATCGAGTTGAACTTGGGCATGTTCGCCGAGGTGAAGGCGAAGATGTCCGAGATGATCCGCATCGAGGGCGCGGGCGGATAGATGTAGGTGTTCCGCACCATGAACTCTTTGAGGATGTCGTTCTGGATCGTCCCCGAGAGCTTGTCGGGGCTGACGCCCTGCTCCTCGGCCGCGACGATATAGAGCGCCAGGATCGGCAGCACCGCCCCGTTCATGGTCATCGACACGCTCATCTTGTCGAGCGGGATGCCGCTGAAAAGCGTGCGCATGTCGAGGATCGAGTCGATGGCGACTCCGGCCATGCCGACGTCGCCCTTCACCCGCTCGTGGTCGCTGTCATAGCCGCGGTGGGTGGCGAGGTCGAAGGCCACCGACAAACCCATCTGACCGGCCGCCAGGTTGCGGCGGTAGAAGGCGTTGGAGTCCTCGGCCGTCGAGAAGCCGGCGTACTGCCGCACCGTCCACGGGTTGGTGACGTACATCGTCGGGTAGGGGCCGCGCACGAACGGCGCGACGCCGGGATAGCCGCCGGTGAAGTCGAGACCCTTGATGTCGTCGGCGTCGAAGGCCGGCGCGACCGCGACGCCCTCGGGCGTGGCCCAGGCTTCGCCGTCGGGGGCGGGAGCGGCGGGAGTTTCGACGAAGTCGATCGTGGTGAAGTCGGGAAACTGGCCCATGGCTCAGGCCTCCTCGAAGGCGGCGGCGAAGCGCACCGGGGTCAGGGCGGGGCAGTGGCTGTCCGGGCCGGGCAGGCGGACGTCGGGGCCAGCGACCGCGAAGGCGGCGGGATCGGGCGTCTCGACCTCGGGCGGCTTGTCGTCGGCGTTGGGGAAGGCGGTGACCCCCAGGATCTTGCGCGACTTGTCGGCGAAGGCGGCTTCCTGCGCCGCGCGGGTCTTGGCGACGGTGTCGGCCACATGGCCGCTCTCCAGGGCCTTGATGATCCCGCCGGCCGCCTCGATGGCCTGGAAAGCGGCCCAGGCCGCGCGGGCCAGCTGATCGGTCAGGCTGTCGAGGTACCAGGCGCCGCCGGCCGGATCGGCGACGCGGCCCAGGTGGCTCTCCTCCATCAGGACCAGTTGGGTGTTGCGGGCCTGGCGGCGGGCGAAGGCGGTGGGCAGGCCGATGGCGTCGGTGAAGGCGTCCAGCACGATCGCGTCGGCCCCGCCGACCGCGCCCGCGAACCCGGCCGAGGTCAGGCGCAACAGGTTCGTCCAGGCGTCGGCCTTGGCCAGCATCCGCCGCGACGAGCGCGCCTCGATCCGGGCGAGGACGGAGACGCCGCAGGCCTCGGTCAGCCGCGCCCAAAGCGCCTTGGCGGCGCGCAGCTTGGCGACGCCAGTGAAGTATTCGCCGTCCAGGCTGACGCCGAGGACGATGCGGCTGAAGGCTTCTTCCGTCGACAGGCCCGACCGTGTCAGGGCCTTGGCGTAGGCGAGGGCGCTGGCGGTCATCACCGCCAGTTCCTCGACGTTGGAGCCGCCGGCCTCGTGGGCGGCGCGACCGGTCGCCAGGAAGAGGCTGGCCTTGGCGTAGGTTCCGGCCAGACGCGCGCCGACGGTCGCGGCGTTGAAGACATGGCTCTCGATCGGACCGGGGCTGGCGCCGGACTGGGCGAAGGCGCTCAGCGGGTCCAGGTGGAAGGCCAGCGGCGCGTTCGGCGCGGCCTTGGCCAGCGTTCCCAGCCAGTCGGCGGCCTTGGGACCCAGGAAGCCGGCGTCCAGGGCGACCGGCGCGAGATCGAGCAGCACGCCGGACAAGGCCTTCGCCAGGTCCTCGGCCGAGCCCACGGCGATCCCGTTCGCGCCGGTCGGGTCCAGGACCAGCAGCGCCGAGGCCGCGCCGCCTTCCAGGTCGGTCAGGATGTCCTTGGCCGCGCGGGCCGGATCGGGATGGGCGGCGCGCACGCGCAGGTCCCAGGGGCGGTCCGGGTCGCGCGGGCGCAGGTCGCGGGCCACGGCGACTCCGTCCTGGGCGGTGTAGAGCGGCTGGATCGTCAGGCCGTCGGGCGTCATGACCGTCAGCGCCGCCTCGAAGCTTTGGCCCTTGAGGGTCTTCTCGACCAGGGCCATCCAGCGGGCGCGCGTCGCGTCGTCGCCTTGCGGACCAAAATCCTCGGCCAGGGGCGTGGTCGCCTCGGTCAAAGCGTCTCTCTCCTGCACTGCAGCATTATTGTTTTTGATCGTGATGCGCCCCTGCCGCTAGGGCCGTCAAGCCTTGCGCCGGCGCCAAACGAGCGTTTAAGCTGAACGGTGATCATATATTCGGCGACACAAGCCGATCTCCAAAGGGGAGCACTTCCATGGCCCTGCCGCCGATCCTGCGCGACCGCCTGCGCCTGCCCGTCATCGCCTCGCCGCTGTTCATCATCAGCAATCCCGACCTCGTCATCGCCCAGTGCAAGGCCGGGATCGTCGGCTCGTTCCCGTCGCTGAACGCCCGTCCGATCTCGCAGCTGGACGAGTGGCTGCACCGCATCACCGAGGAACTGGCGGCGCACGACAAGGCCCATCCCGAAGCGCCCAGCGCGCCGTTCGCGGTGAACCAGATCGTCCACAAGACCAACAACCGCCTCGAGGAAGACATCGCCCTGTGCGTCAAGCACAAGGTGCCGGTGGTCATCACCTCGCTGGGGGCGCGCGAGGACGTCAACCAGGCGATCCAGTCGTACGGCGGCATCACCCTGCACGACGTCATCACCGACCGCTTCGCTCGCAAGGCCATCGAGAAAGGCGCGACCGGCCTGATCCCGGTCGCGGCCGGCGCGGGCGGCCACGCCGGCACCCTGTCGCCGTTCGCCCTGGTCCAGGAAATCCGCCAGTGGTTCGACGGGCCGGTGGCGCTGTCGGGCTCGATCGCCTCGGGCCGCTCGATCCTGGCCGCCCAGGCCATGGGCGCGGACCTGGCCTATATCGGCTCGGCCTTCATCGCGACCGAGGAGGCCAACGCGGTCGAGGCCTACAAGCAGGGCATCGTCGAGGGCCGCGCCGACGGCATCGTCTATTCGAACCTGTTCACCGGCGTGCACGGCAACTATCTGCGCTCGTCGATCGTGGCGGCGGGCCTGGACCCCGACAACCTGCCGGAAAGCGATCCCTCCAAGATGAGCTTCGGCTCGGGCGGCAACCAGGAAGCCAAGGCCTGGCGCGACATCTGGGGTTCGGGCCAGGGGATCGGCGCGATCGACAAGGTGGTGCCGGCCGCCGAACTCATCGCGCGGTTCGCGCAAGAGTACGAGCAGGCCAAGGCCGAACTAGCGGCCAAGACCGCCCTAACCGCCGGCAATCACTTGGCTTTCGCCGCCGAATAGGCGGGCGGGCCACGGGGACGGCGGCATCTCCGTCCCCGACCTTGGCGGCGCGCCGATGCTGGGAGCGACCTCAAACCCGCTCCCGGAGCCGCCATGTTCGACGACGTCACGCCTCGCCTGGGCCTGCCCTATGTGGCGGCCGCCCAGGCCCAGAAGCATATCCCGATCAACGAGAGCCTGGCCCGGCTCGACGGCCTGGTGCAGCTGGCCGTCGAGAGCCGCGCGGTCTCGGCCCAGCCCGCCGCGCCGTCGAGCGGCGGCGTCTGGATCCTGCCCGCCGCCGCGACCGGCGACGCCTGGGCCGGCCAGCCCGCCGGAACCTTGATGCGCTTCGAGGCCGGGGCCTGGGAAGCGCTCGCCCCGGCCGAGGGCGTGCTGGCCTGGCTGAAGGACGAGAACCAGATGGTCGTCTTCGACGGCGCGGCCTGGACGCCGCTGTCGGCGACGTTCCGGAGCTTGACGGCCGCCGCCTCGCCGGGTCTGGCGACCACGCGGCTGGAGATCCTGGAGCAGGAGGTGTCCCTGTCGGGCGCCTCGACGGCGACCAGTATCGCGATCCCGAGCCGTGCGATCGTGCTGGCGGTCTCGACCCGGACCACGATCGCGGTGACGGGCGCGAGCGCCTACAACTGCGGCGTCGCGGGGGACGCGAGCAAGTTCGGCGGCGCGCTGGGCGTCGCCAAGAACGCCAGCAATATCGGGGTGATCGGGCCGACGGCCTATTACAGCGACACGCCGGTGGTGCTGACAGCCGTCGGCGGCAATTTCGTGGGCGGCAAGGTGCGGGTGGCGATCCACCTGCTCCGCTTCGACGCGCCGGCTTCCATTTAGAGTCTCCTCCCCTTTTTGGGGAGGTGGCCCGGAGGGCCGGAGGGGGCTAGCGCCGAGGCGGCCGCGCTGCCCCCTCCGTCGGCTTCGCCGACACCTCCCCCAGGAGGGGAGGAGAGACGCTCGCTTGACCCAGGCCGTCCCCTCCGCTACACGCCGCGCACCTTTGGGGAGTAGCCGCCCGCGCCTATCAGCGGGCCCCGCCGTCAACATACTTGCTTCTCCGGAAGCATGGCGCGGGGAAGGGAAGCGGACTTGAGCTTCCTTGGCGAGACCAATGGCGCCGATCTCCATCCGGGCCGGGTGGGGCATCGACGCTATTGGCATGCGCCCGGCCCGGAGGATTATTTCAGTGGAAGCTCTGCTCGCCTCGACGCTGGTCGTGGCCATCGCCGAGATCGGCGACAAGACCCAGCTGCTGGCCATCATCCTGGCCACCCGGTTCAAGAAGCCCGTCCCGATCATTCTCGGCATTCTGGCCGCGACGCTGCTGAACCACGCCCTGGCCGCCACGGTGGGCTATTGGGTGTCGGATTTCCTGAGCGGCGCCTGGTTCAAGTGGGCCATCGCCGTCTCGTTCATCGCCATGGCCGGCTGGGCGCTGATCCCGGACAAGGCCGACGACGATGACCAGAAGGAGCCCGGCCGCTATGGCGTGTTCGTCACCACGGCCGTCGCCTTCTTCCTGGTCGAGATGGGCGACAAGACCCAGATCGCCACGGTCGCCCTCGGCGCCAAGTTCCACTCGATCGCCTGGGTCGCCGCCGGCACCACCCTGGGCATGATGCTGGCCAATGTCCCGGCGGTGTATCTGGGCGAGGCGGCGACCAAGATCGTGCCGCTGAAGTACGTGCGGATGGGCGCGGCGTTGATCTTCCTGCTGCTGGGCGTCTGGCAGGCGGCGGAGCTGCTCGGGCTGTTTAAGTAGCTTTCCAGGTGTCATCCCGGCCGTAGCGAAGCGAAGAGCCGGGACCCAGGGGCGGCGCGCACATCGCTTCGTCACCCCCTGGGTCCCGGATAGCCTCTGCGAGGCTTCCGGGATGACACGGATGATAGAGGCGTTATGACGGGTGCGCGAAGGGAGCCGCTCACCTCATGACCGCCACCGACCAACAGCCGCGCGGCTGGGAGTTCTGGATCGATCGCGGCGGCACCTTCACCGACATCGTCGCGCGGCGGCCGGACGGGTCTCTGGTCACCCACAAGCTGCTGTCCGAGAACCCCGAACACTATGCCGACGCCGCGGTCGCCGGCGTGCGGGCCCTGCTGCCAGCGGGCGCGGCGATCGACGCGGTCAAGATGGGCACCACGGTCGCGACCAACGCCCTGCTCGAGCGCAAGGGCGAACCGACGGTGCTGGCCATCACCAAGGGCCACGCCGACGCCTTGCGGATCGGCTACCAGGCCAGGCCCAAGCTGTTCGACCTGCATATCGTCAAGCCCGAGGCGCTCTACGACCGCGTGGTCGAGATCGACGAGCGGGTCAGCGTCGAGGGCGAGATGCTGCGGCCGCTGGACGAAGAGGCCGCGCGGGCGGGGCTTCAGGCCGCGTTCGACGCGGGCTACCGCGCGGTGGCGATCGTTCTGCTGCACGGCTTCCGGTTCACCGATCACGAGGCCCGCGTGGCGGCGATCGCGCGCGAGATCGGCTTCACCCAGGTTTCGGTCAGCCACGAGGTCAGCCCGCTGATGAAGCTGGTCGGGCGGGGCGATACGACCGTGGTCGACGCCTATCTGTCGCCGATCCTGCGCCGGTATGTGGACCAGGTGTCCGGGGCGCTGGGTCACGACACCCGGCTGCTATTCATGCAGAGCAACGGCGGCCTGACCGACGCCCGCGCCTTCCGGGGCAAGGACGCCATCCTGTCCGGTCCGGCCGGCGGCGTGGTCGGCATGGCGCGGACCGCCGCCGAAGCGGGCTTCGAGCGGGTGATCGGCTTCGACATGGGCGGCACGTCCACCGATGTCTGCCACTATGCCGGCCAGTACGAGCGGGCCTTCGAGACCGTGGTGGCGGGCGTGCGCATGCGCGCGCCGATGATGAACATCCACACCGTGGCGGCGGGCGGCGGCTCGATCTGTTCGTTCGACGGCGCGCGCCTGCGGGTCGGGCCGGCCTCGGCCGGGGCGGTTCCCGGGCCGGCGGCCTATCGCCGGGGCGGACCGCTGACCGTCACCGACTGCAACGTGATGCTGGGCAAGCTGCGGCCCGAGTTCTTCCCCAAGGTCTTCGGACCCAACGCCGATCAGCCGCTGGACGTCGAGGCCGTAACGCGCGGCTTTACGGCCATGGCGGCCGAGATCGCGGCGGCGACCGGCAAGGCGATGACCCCGCAAGAGGTCGCCGAGGGCTTCGTCACCATCGCCGTCGAGAACATGGCCAAGGCCGTGCGGCAAATCTCGATCCAGCGCGGCTATGACGTCACCCGCTACGTCCTGGCCTGCTTCGGCGGCGCGGGCGGGCAGCACGCCTGCCTGGTCGCCGACGCGCTGGGCATGACCAAGGTGATGATCCATCCGTTCGCCGGCGTGCTGTCGGCTTATGGGATGGGTCTGGCCGACCTGCGTCTGATCCGCGAGGAGACCGTCGAGCGGCCCCTGGACGCGGCGGACGACCTCGCCGAGCGCGCCAAGGCTCTCGCCGCCGAGGCCGAAGCCGCCTTGCGCGCGCAGGACGTACCGATGGCCTCGATCGAGACCGTCGTCAGCCTGCGCGTGAAGTACGCCGGCACGGACACGCCGCTCGTCGTTCCGCTGGGCGAGCCCGTCGCCGTGCGCGCGATGTTCGAGGACCTGCATCAGCGCCGGTTCGGCTTCATCTCGCCCACGACACCACTGGTGATCGAGACCCTGTCGGTCGAAGCGATCGGACATTCCGACGCCGGTTCGGAACCGGATTTCGAGTCCGGCGCGTCTCGCGGCGCCGCGCCGCTGGCGACCGTCGAGACCCGGATGGCCCGCGCGGTTCATGCGACGCCCGTCTTCGACCGCGAGGCCCTGGCGATCGGCGCCGAGATCCTGGGTCCCGCCATCATCCGCGAGACCACCGGCACCACGGTCGTCGAGCCAGGCTGGCGCGCCGGCGTCGACGGGCGGCTGAACCTGATCCTCGACCGCGTGGTCGCGCTGCCGGCTCGCACTGCGATCGGGACGGAGGCCGATCCGGTGATGCTGGAGGTGTTCAACAACCTCTTCATGGCCGTGGCCGAGGAGATGGGCTTCGCCCTGCAGAACACCGCCTATTCGGTCAATATCAAGGAGCGGCTGGACTTTTCCTGCGCCCTGTTCGACCGCGACGGGAACCTGATCGCCAACGCTCCGCACATGCCGGTGCACCTGGGCTCGATGGGCGACAGCGTACGGGCGATCCGCGAGGCGCGGGCGGGCGATGGCCGGGGGATGAAACCCGGCGACGTTTACATGCTGAACGCCCCCTACAACGGCGGCACCCACCTGCCGGACGTGACGGTGGTCATGCCGGTGTTCGACGCGGCCGGCGCTCTCTTGTTCTACGTCGCCGCGCGCGGCCACCAGGGCGACATCGGCGGGATCACGCCGGGCTCCATGCCGCCGACCAGCCGCACGGTCGAGGAGGAGGGCGTTCTGATCGAGAACTTCCTGCTGGTCGAGGGGGGGCGGTTCCGCGAGGCCGAGACCCGCGCCCTGCTGGCCTCGGGCCGGTGGCCGGCGCGCAATCCCGACCAGAACATCGGCGACCTCAAGGCCCAGATCGCCGCCTGCGCGCGCGGGGCCGAGGCGCTGACCGGCATGGTCGCCGAGTTCGGCCAGGAGGTCGTCGAGGCCTATATGGCCCACGTCCAGGACAATGCGGAGGAGGCGGTGCGCCGAGTCCTGGCGACGATGAAGAGCGGGGCTTTCGCCTATGAGCTCGACGACGGCGCGGTGGTCCGCGTCGCGATCGAGGTCGACCAGGACGCCCGCAAAGCGCGGGTCGACTTCACGGGGACCAGCGGCCAGGTCCCCACCAACTTCAACGCCCCGGCCTCGATCTGCCGGGCGGCGGCCCTGTACGTGTTCCGCACCCTGGTCGACGACGAGATCCCGATGAACGACGGCTGCCTGCGGCCGGTCGAGTTGGTGATCCCGGAGGGCTCGATGCTGCGGCCGCGCTATCCGGCGGCGGTGGTGGCGGGCAATGTCGAGACCAGCCAGGTGGTGGTCGACGCCCTCTATGGCGCGCTGGGGGTGATGGCGGCGGCGCAGGGGACGATGAACAACTTCACGTTCGGGGACGACCGCCGCCAGTACTACGAGACCATCTGCGGCGGCTCGGGCGCGGGGCCGGACTTCGACGGGACCGACGCGGTGCAGACCCACATGACCAACAGCCGCCTGACCGATCCCGAGGTGCTGGAGGCCCGCTATCCGGTGCTGGTCGAGGCCTTCTCGATCCGCCGCGGGTCGGGCGGGGCGGGCGCGCATCGCGGCGGCGACGGGGTGGTCCGCAACATCAGCTTCCGCGAGCCGATGACCGCCACCCTGCTGTCCAACCGCCGCCGCGTGCCGCCGTTTGGCCTGGCCGGCGGCGAGGTGGGCGCTTTGGGCGCAGCGCGGGTCGAACGGGCCGATGGTAGCGTACGGGACCTCCGCGCCACGGACCTCGTGGATGTCGGCGTCGGCGACGTCATCGTCATCGAGACGCCGGGCGGAGGGGGTTGGGGTAGCGTAGCGTAGGTGGCGTGATGGGCGTGGCTTCGGTTCTCTTCGTCTGCATGGGCAATATCTGTCGATCGCCCTTGGCCGAGGGCGCGTTTCGGGCGGAGGCTGACCGGCTGGGCCTGGACGTCGTGGCCGACAGCGCCGGCACCGGCGACTGGCACGTCGGCCACGCGCCCGACCCGCGCGCCGTCGCGGTGGCGCGGCGCAACGGCGTCGACATCAGCGGTCTGCGGGCCCGCCAGGTCTCGCCGCAGGACTTTCGCCGGTTCACCCATATCTACGCCCTGGACCACGACAACCTGCGCGGCCTGCTTCGGATCGCGCCGCCGGACGCCACGGCCGAGGTGGGGCTGCTGCTGAACCTGGTGGAAGGTCACGCGGGACGCGCGGTCGCCGATCCCTATTATGGCGATGACTCCGACTTCGACGTCGCCTGGGCCGACGTGGCGATGGCGGCCCGGGCGCTCGCGCGGCGCCTGGTCGACGAGGGCTGGAGCGCCTAGTGCAGGGTTGGTCGCGACCGAACGGGAGCGGTCGAGGGCTCTTGCGCGTCGAACCGTACCGGCAAGGCCATGCCGTCGTGGGCCAGGGCGGCGTTCAGGAAGCGCGCCATGACCGTGACCGCCTCGGGCGTCACCACCAGGTCCTCCAGCAGCCGGTCCGCGCGGTCGGGCGCGGCGGGGCATAGGCCGCAGGCGACGATTACCCGCTGTTCGTCATCGCCATAGCCGCCGCAGCACGGCGGGGAGACGCACAGGGGCCGCCGCACCTGTCCCTCGATCGCGGTCATCATCAGGATGAAGGCCGTGGCGACGCGCGGCGAGACCAGGGCGCCGGCGCTACGCGACAGCCGCGCGCCGGGCTCCTCGCCCAGCACCCGCGCCGTCACCCACTGACGGAGCATCCACAGCAGGATCCGCTCGCCGTCGGCCAGGCTGACTGGCCCGCACTGGTCCAGGGGCGCGTGGAGGAAGGGGTCGGGTCGCACGCCGGAAATCTCCTCGCCCGGCAGGGGGCCGACACCCGCCGTGAGCGAACCGATCTCGGTGAGCGGCCCGACGCGTTCTTGCGAACACCTCGCAACTAGACGGGAGATCTAGTTGCGAGTCAATCGCAAAATATCGGGTCGCGGCTAGCCCCCGAAGCCGCCCTTGAACCCGCCGCCGTGGGCATAGGCGCGGCCGCCGCCGAAACCGCCGCGCGATACGACCGAGGTGCGGGTCTGGATCTTGGGCGGCGCGCTGCGGATCGCGTCGGGCGGATCGATGCTCTCGCGGGTGATGACCGTGCGGCCGCTGCCATAGTCGCGGCCTAGCCGTCCGCCCCAGGTCGAGTAGTAACCATCGTCGCGGTGATAGAGGCCGGTGCCGCGATAGTAGCCGCCGCCGCCGTCCAGCATCCGACCGATCACGAACCCGGCCAGCAGCGGCCCGAAGACGCTGTGCCCGTCCGATCCGGTGCGCGGCACGCAGTTGCCGACGCCGTAGACGTCCTCGCAGGTCGAGCGGGCCTCGAAGCGGGGGGCGTTCTTCTCGTCGTCCTTCTGGGCGGCGGCGTACGAGGTCTCGCACTGCTGGTCGGAGACCTCGTTGGCGTCCTTGCACTCCTGCAAGGTCTTGTAGCTGAAGGCCTGGACCTGTTCGCCGCGATTGGGATCCCAGCTGGCCTGGCCGCCATGATCCTCGCAGCCGGCCAGGGTGATCGCCGTGGCGCCGGCCAGCATGGTGGTCAGTTGCAGGGACGCGGAACGCTTGCGCATGGCTTTGACCCTCAGGCGGTCATGCAGGCGGCGTTGAGCACGCCGACCGCGATGGAGATGCCGGCCAGATAAACGCCGATCGAGGTCTCGCCGTTCTCGATGCGCGTCTTGACGTCGGGCAGGGCGACCAGGCGCACGCCGGTGAAGGCGGCGATCTGGATGACGCCGGCCAGGGCGGCCCAGGCGGCGAACTCCGGCAGGCTGACCGTGTGGCTGAGCGCCGAAGCCAGGGGCAGGACATAGCCGATCAGGGCCCCGGCCAGGGCGATCGCCGCGGCGACATTGCCCTGCCGGATCAGCGCCTTTTCGTTATAGGGCGTGACCCACTGATAGATGTACTTGAACGCGATGGTGAACAGGCCGGCCACGACGAAGGCCAGCAGGAAAGCGGTCGCGCCGTCCTGAAAGCTGCTGAAGTCGAACATTCCCTTGTTTCCCCCTTAGGCCCTGAACTCGGCCACCGACAGCGGCAGGCCGATCATCGTCTCGTGGCTGACATCCTGGCTGTCCTCGGGTTCAAGGGTCAGGGCCAGCAGCAGTTCCCGCCCGTCGCCGCCGGCGAGGTCGCGGTGGAACAGCATGGTGGTCTGGAACAGGCGGCGGTCCGGCTGGCGGGCGTCGCGCGTGTAGTAGACGTCCTCCCACAGCGTCACCGGATCCTGCTCGGCGGCCTCGTCGCCGAACCACAGGCGGGTGAAGGGCGGCAGGCCCTCGGCCTGGAACGTGCGGGCGCGCAGGCGCTGGGCCCACAGCTCGCGATCGGCCTGGCCCGACGGATAGTCGCTGGACCACGGGACAAAAACGGTGAAGTCGTTGGCCTTCTGGCCCTCGCGGTCGTCCGAGACGACCTGGAAGAGGATTTCGTCGTCCGTGTAGAAGCGGTGCACGAAGGCGCCGTCGTTCAGCTGGATCAGGCCCTGGGCGGTGATCTCCAGCGTGTCGCGGTCGAGCGCGAAGCGGGTCTCGGACCCGAACCGCCGCCAGGCCAGGGGATCCAGGATCACCGTGCGGCCGATCGTGACATTGCGGATGACGGGCAGGGCGGGTCGCGAAGCGTCTTCCTTGCCGCCGAAAAGTTTGCCGAACATCGGGTGTGGCGAGCCCTCGAAAACCTGACCGGACCGCCTATTTGCAGGCGAGGCGGCCGAGCGCCAAAGGCCATGCTTGCCCTTGGAAAACAACGGCCGCAGGATGACGCCGAACCAAGCCTTGTCAAGCGTACATGTTATGCGTACATGTAACGCATGCCCGCTAAGCCCTCGAGAAGCGCCCAGGCCGCCGAAAGAACCCGCGCGTGGCGCGAGGCGCGTCGCAGCGCCGGCTTCGTGAAGATCGAGGTCTGGGCCCCGGCCGCGTGCAAGCCCGACATTCTTTCCGCTGTTCAAGCGATCGTCGTCGAGTCGGTGCGCGGCCCGGCCTTGCAGGCCAATCCCCTTCCTCCAAAAGGCGTCAGACACATGGATTCCGTTATCGACACCGCCTGGACGATCCACTCGCTGCGCGACGCGCTGGCGGAAAGCAGCCTGGTCCGACCCGGCGAGATGACCGCCACCGTCGTGGAGGGCGTCGAGCCGGTGCTGCTGGTGGTGATGCACGAGTTCGGCGACCTGCCGGTCTATGTCAGCGGCGGCTCGCTGCAGCTGGTCGTCTCGACCATCCTGTGGCCTTGCGACGAGCAGCACGACCGGGCGGCGTTCAACGAGTTCCTGCTCAAGGCCCAGAAGATCGTGCCGCTGTCGAACTTCGGCATCACCACGGTGGACGGCCGTGACTATTACGAGCTGATGGGCGAGATTTCGTCCAAGACCACCCTGCAGACGCTGGTGATCGAGCTGCGCACCCTGGCGGCCAACGCCATCGCCGCCGCCAGCGATCTGCGCGACTCCTTCGAGAAAAGCCGCGTCGCGGCCGCCTAAGACCAAGAGACCGGAGACCTATCGATGTCGATCTGGAGCAAGCTGTCGGCCCTGTTCCGCGGCGCCGCGCACGATGGCGCGCAGACCGTGGTGGACGCCAATGCCCTGCGCATCCTGGACCAGGAGATCCGCGACGCCGACAGCGCCCAGGCCAAGGCCCGCGACGAGCTGGCCAAGATGGTCGCCCGTCGCCGCAGCCTGGAGACCGAGGTCGGCCAGCTGACCGATCAGGTCCGCAAGTACGAGTCCTCGGCCCGCGCGGCCATGGCCAAGGGCGATCAGACCCTGGCGCTGGAAGTCGCCCAGCGGATCGCCGACCTCGAAAAGGAAGCGGGGCAGAAGGGCGGTCAGATGACCGAGCTGCGCGCGTCCGAAGAGAAGATGCGGACGATCATCACCCAGACCGACTCCAAGATCGAGGCGCTCCGCCGCGAGATCGAGATGGTCAAGGTCAATGAGAGCGTCCAGAAGGCCCAGGCCGCCGTGATCTCGCGCTCGGGCTCGGCCAGCGGCGTCGTGGGTTCCGCCGCCGACAGCCTCAAGCGCATCAAGGAGCGCCAGTCGGTTCGCGAGGAGCAGTTCCGCCTGCACAACGAGGCCGAGGAGCGCCGCACCGGCGCCGATCTCGACGCCAAGCTGGCCGCGGCCGGCATCCTGCCGGGCGGCGGCGGCGCCGAGGACGTGCTGGCCCGCCTGATGGCGCCGAAGGACGAGGCGCTGCCCGCGCCGATGCTGGCCATCGAGGACAAGGCCAAGGTCGCCAAGGACGGCTCGGACGCCTGATGCGCCGCCTGACCCTGACGCCTCGGCCCGACTGGAAATCCAAGGCCGAGGCGGTCGGCTTCACCTGGCATCACGCCGACGGCCGCCGCTATTGGGACGAGCGCGCCGCCTACGCCTTCACGCTCGAGGAGGTCGAGGGGCATCTCGAGCCCGCGACCGAGGCGCTGCACAAGCTCTGCCTGGACTTGGTCGAGGAGGCGGTCGGCAGCGACGCGCTGATGGCCAGGCTCCAGATCCCGGAAACGGCTCGCGACCTCGTCGCCGCGTCGTGGAAGGCGCGGCATCCGTCGCTCTATGGCCGGTTCGACTTCTTCTACGATGGGGAAGGGCCGCCCAAGCTCTACGAGTACAACGCCGACACCCCGACCAGCGTCTACGAGGCCGCCGTCTTCCAGTGGCTGTGGCTCGAGGACATGCTCCAGCAGGGCCGGCTGCCGGAGACCACGGACCAGTTCAACAGCCTGCACGACAAGCTGGCCGAACGCTTCCGGGAGATTTTCCCGAACGGCGGCTTCGTCCATTTCGCCAGCGATCCCGACTTCGTCGAGGACCGCCAGACGGTGCGGTTCCTGGAGGACATGGCCAGGCTCGCGGGCCTGGAGCCGAAGTTCGCGCCGATGACCGAGATCGGCCTTGACGCCGATGGCCGGTTCGTCGACCAGGACAACTATCTGATCGGCGCGATCTTCAAGCTCTATCCCTGGGAAGACATGCTGCGCGAGCCCTACGCGGCCAATATCGCGGGCTCCAACACGCTGTTCCTGGAGCCGCCGTGGAAGGCGGTGCTGTCGAACAAGGCCCTGCTGCCGCTCTTGTGGGAGCGCCATCCCGGCCACCCGAACCTGCTGGAGACCTATTTCGACGACGACCCCAAGGTCGAGCGCCTGGGTTCCAGCTATGCCCGCAAGCCTCTGTTCAGCCGCGAAGGGGCCAATGTCGAGCTCTGGAAAGACGGCCGCCGGGGCCGGGTGCTGGATCAGGGCTACGGCGCGGAGGGCTGGATCCGCCAGGAACTGAAGCCGCCGCCGAGGTTCGGGACCAACTATCCCGTGGTGGGCTCCTGGGTGGTCGGCGACCAGCCGGCCGGCGTGGGCGTGCGCGAGGACCGCGGCCGGGTGACGCGCGACCGCTCCCGGTTCGTGCCGCATATCATCGAGGGCTGAGGGACCGAGACCCTGACCCTTCGACAGGCTCAGGGTGAGGGTCTCTACTGGCGCCGGCTATCCTTGATCCTCACCCTGAGCTTGTCGAAGGGCGAGGATCACGCGCTGCGGCGAACGACCTGTTTCACTCCCGTAGGAAACCGGTATCATTCCGGCGCTATCAAGGGCCCAACCACCAAGACGCCCCCGGGGAGAGACGTCCAGATGACCCGCAAAGCCGCCATGCTCGGCCTCCTTCTGTCCGCCAGCCTGCTCTCAGGGTCTTTGGCCCCGCCCGCCTTCGCCGGGGTGATCGGCCAGAACACGCCGGCCCTGCCGATCACCGCCGAGCGGATCGCCCAGCTGCCCGCCGCCCAACAGCCGGCGTGGAAGGCCTATCTCGAACGCTCCCAGGCCCAGATGAAGGCCGACCGCGCCGCCCTGGCGGCCGAGCTGAAGCCGGGGCAGACCCCGCCGCCGCCACCTCCGACCGCCCACGGCGAGGGCGAGAGCATGCCGCTGACCAAGGACGCGGCTTGGTACGCAACGCCCGAGGCGCGGCACATCGCCGATGTCATCGTCAGCTTCCAGACCCCCGCCGGCGGCTGGAGCAAGAACCTCGATCGCCGCGGCGCCCTGCGCCTGCCCGGGCAGCCGTGGTTCGCCGACAACAATTCCAAGTATCTGAGCGAGAAAGACTTCGACGCCGCCCGCGACCCCAAGTGGGGCTATGTCGGCACGCTGGACAACAACGCCACCATCACCGAGATGCGCTTCCTGGCCAAGGTGGCGCGGCAAGTCCCGGGACCCGAGGGCGAGGCCTATCGCCAGAGCTTTCTGAAGGGCGTGAACTACCTGCTCGCCGCGCAGTTCCCGAACGGCGGCTGGCCGCAGGTCTGGCCGCTGGAGGGCGGCTATCACGACGCCGTCACCTTCAACGACAACGCCGTCTCCGAGGCCGCCTATCTGCTGACCGAGGTGTCGGAAGCCAAGCCCGACTTCGCCTTCGTGCCCGCCGATCTGCGCGCCAAGGCCGCTCTCGCCGCCAAGCACGGCCGCGAGGTCATCGTCGCGGCCCAGATCCGCATCGACGGCCAGCCGACCATCTGGGGCCAGCAGGCCGACCCGTTCACCCTGGAGCCGGTCGCCGGCCGCAATTTCGAGCCGCCGGCCCTGTCAACCGGCGAGAGCGCCGACCTGCTGTTCTATCTGATGCAACTGCCCGACCCGACGCCCGCCGAGGTCGCCGCCGTGCACGCCGGGATCGCCTGGATGAAGAAGGCCGCGATCGTCGGCTTCGAATGGACCGGCAAGGGCGAGCCGGATGGCCGTCATCTGATCGAGAAGCCCGGCGCCGGCCCGATCTGGGCCCGCTACTACAGCCGCGAGACCCAGAAGCCGGTGTTCGGCGAGCGCGACAAGACCTTGCGCGACAACGTCAACGAGCTCTCGCGCGAGCGCCGCGACGGCTATTCGTGGTTCGGAACCCAGCCCTCGAAGGTGATCCGGCTGTACGCGACGTGGGCCAAGACCCATCCGCTGAACTAGCCGGCGCCGCCGGGCGCAAAGTGGGTAGGCGAACCGATAACGCGGTTATAGCGTGCAGGGCAAAATGCTCAGGAGGAAGCCGCCATGTGCGATGACGAAATCCATCCCGGTCTGATCCAGGACCCCACGATCTCGCGCCGCCGCTTCGGCCTGCTCAGCGTCGCCGTCACGGGGCTCGCCACCGTCGCCCGCGCCGACGAGGCCGTCGAGGAGAAGGACGTCACGGTCAAGACGCCGGACGGCCTGGCCGACGCGGCGCTGTTCCATCCCAAGGGCAAGGGCAAGTGGCCCGCGGTGCTGGTCTGGCCGGACATCTGGAGCCTGCGGCCGGTATTCCGCCAGATGGCGCGGCGCCTGGCGGCGTCCGGCTATGTCGTGCTGGTCCCCAACCTCTACTACCGCGCCAAGAAGGCGCCGGTGATGGAGGGGCCGATGAACTTCGCCGATCCCAAGGATCGCGAGACGATCATGGGTCTGGCCAAGACCGTGACGCCCGCCACCGCCGTCACCGACGCCGTGGCCTTCGTCGCCTTCCTCGACGCCCAGCCCCAGACCGACAAGGCCAAGAAGATCGGCACGCAGGGGTACTGCATGGGCGGGCCGCTGGCGTTCCGGACCGCCGGCTCGAACCCGGGTCGCGTCGGCGCGGTGGCCAGCTTCCACGGCGGCGGCCTGACGGCCGAAGGGCCTGACAGCCCCTACCTGCTGATCCCCAAGACCAAGGCCGACTACCTGGTCGCCATCGCCGACAACGACGACCAGCGCGATCCGTCGTCGAAGGACAAGCTGAAGACCGCGTTCGCCGACGCCAAGCTGAGCGCGACGGTCGAGGTCTATGGCGGGGCCAACCACGGTTGGACCGTGCCCGGCAGCCAGGCCTACAACGAGGCCGCCGCCGAGAAGGCCTGGAGCGGCCTCTTGGCGCTCTACAAGAAGGCGCTCGGCTAGAGCGTGATGGCCGAAAGCGTGAGCGGCTTCGGGGCCAACACGCTCTAAATATTTGAAATCGAGGCTGTTTATCCGTTTCGAAGGATTCCATTCGAAACGGACGGGCTCTAAGCGGATGGTCTCCGAAGGCGGCGGGCCGCTACAGCTCGCCGCCGATCCGCTCGACCTCGGCGGCCAGGGCCGGCAGGTCGAGCACGTGCAGCGTCCGGCCGGTCTGGCGGACAATCTCGAGGCTGGCCAGGCGATTGAGCTCGCGCGTCACCGGCTCGCGCTGGCTGCCCAGCAGGGCGGCGAGCTCGGCGTGGGTGGGGCAGGGGTGGATCGTCGCCTGTCGCCCGTCGCCGCCGGCGGCGGCCGCCATGCGCAGCAGCTCGATGCCGACGCGGCACGCCACCGGCACCGCCGTGGCCTCGAACAACCGATCGGTCAGGCCGCGGGCCAGGGCGGCCATGTCCTCCAGCAGCGCCCGCATGAAGCGCGGCGAATCGTCGAAGAGCCGGCGCACGAGGCTCTGCGGCAGCCGCGCCAGGCGAGAGTCCTCCAGGGCGACGACGTTCACCGAACGCGGCAGGCCGTCGATCGCCGCGATTTCTCCGAAATAGCCGCCGGGGGTGATCCGCCGGTAGCCGACCTCGCGGCCGGACTTGGCGTACTGGTTGGCCAGCAGCACGCCGTCCAGCAGCAGATAGATGCCGCCCTCCTGGTCCCGGCGCTGCAGGATCATCTCGCCCTTGCCATAGCGCAGATGGTCGATCGACGGGGCCAAGCGCTCGATTTCGTCGGGTCGCATGTGTCGAAAAATCTTGTTGTCGCGATAGTCTTTGGATCGCGGCTCGGACGGCGTATGGCTGGATGCGCGCGGGGGCGATGAGGGAATCAGTGTCATCGGGTACGCTCCTGCCGTCGATGGGGCGACGCATGACGAGTCGACAGCGATACAGGGCTTTTATCAGCTACAGCCATCGCGATCGCAAAATCGCCGAGTGGCTGCACCGCGCGCTGGAAACCTATCGCGCGCCGCGCGATCTGGCGAGCGCGGCCGGCGGCGCTTCGACGCACACGCTGCGACCGATCTTTCGCGATCGCGACGAGCTGAGCGCTTCGGGCAATCTCAACCAGGCCATTCGCGACGCGCTGGACCAGTCCGACGCGATGATCGTCCTGTGCTCGCCGGCCTCGGTCGCCTCGCGCTGGGTGGACCAGGAGGTCGCCTATTTCGTGAACGCCGGCGGGGCCGAGCGGGTCATCTGCGTGATCGCCCCGGAGACCGACGCCCGGACCCCGTTGGCCGAGGTTCTGCCGCCCTCGCTGCGCGCGGCCCTGCCGCCGGGCGTCGAGCCCTTGGCGGTGGATCTGCGCCGCGACGCCGACGGCAAGCGGTTGGCGCGCCTGAAGATCGCCGCCCGGCTTCTGGGCGTGAATCTCGACCGGTTGGTCCAGCGCGACGCGCGTCGTCGCGTGCGCCTCATGACCGCCTTCACCGCCGCGGCCTTGCTGATCGCCGCCGGCATGGGCGCGATGACGGTCGAGACCCTCAAGTCCCGACAGATCGCCCGCCAGCAGCGGGACGAGACCGAGGCGCTGGTCGCCTACATGCTCGGCGACCTGCGCGAACAGCTCGAGCCGGTCGGGCGCCTCGACGTGCTCGACGGCGTCGGCGCCCGGGTGCTGGCCTACTACGCCAAGCCCCGAACCGATCGCCTGGACGACAAGGCGCTGGCCCAGCGCGCCAAGGCCCAGACCCTGCTCGGAACGATCCGGGAGCAGCGCGGCGATCTGGCCGGCGCTCAAGCCGCTTTCGGCCAGGCGGCGGCGACGACCCAGGCCCTGGTCGAGCGCGATCCTCGCAACGGCGAGCGGATCTTCGACGAGGCCCAGAACGTCTTCTGGCTGGGTTACGTGGAATGGCGGCGGGGCGACGTGGCGGCGGCCGAGCGCCGTTTCAAGCGCTACGAGGCGCTGGCGCTGCAGCTGGTCAAGCTCGATGCGAACCGGGCCGACTGGCGGGTGGAGGTGGCCTACGCCAACAACAATCTGGGCACCTTGCTCTTCGAACAGGGCCGTCCGGAAGAGGCGGTCGCCGCGTTCCGCCGGGCGCTGGCCGTGTTCGAGGCCGAGGTCGCGCGCGCCCCGACCAAGAAGAACGTGACCGGCGCGGCCAATTCGAGGGCCTGGCTCGCCGACGCCCTGGTCCGCCAGGGCCGGATGCGCGACGCCCTGGTCGAACGCGAAACGGTGTCGACGGTTCTGGCCCGGGCGTCGGCCCAGGCGCCCGACGACAAGCGCTTGCTGGCGCGCGCCCTGGGCGCCGAGCTGGCGCTGGCCAGGCTGGAGCGTGACCTGGGGCGCAAGGCCGCCTCGCAGACCCGGTTCGAGGCGGCGCAACGGCGTCTGGACGATCTGACCAAGCTCGACCCGACCAACGCCCGTTGGCGCGAATATCTGGTCGGCGCCCAGATCGACCAGGCCGATCGTCTCGCGTGGGCGGGCCAAGCCGGGGCGGCGAGGGCGCGGCAGGCCGCCGCCGTGGCGGCCCTCGCCAAGCTGCGGGCCAGCGGCGACTCCAAGGTCTGGACGCCCGACCTGGACGGCCGAACGCTTCGAGAATCGATCATCCTGGCGCAACTGAGCGGGGACCAGGTCCAGGCCCGGCGGCTGGCGGAGTCGCTGCTGGCCAAGCTGAAGACTCTGGAAAGCGATCACGAGGGCGCGGCGGACCGATCGGCCTTGCGCGGCTTCGCCCAGCTCGCGGCCGGTGACCCGCAAGGCGCGATCGCGACCCTGGAGCCGCGGCGGCGGGCGCTGGCGCCCGCCGGGCTCGACACCCTGGCGCGGGCGTATCTGGCGAGCGGACAGCGGGATCGGGCGGGCGAGCTCGTGACGGGCCTCCGGAAAGATGGCTACGCCAACCCCGCCTTTCTTGAGTTCTGGAGAGATTCGCCTCCAGGTGGAGCGACCAGTCGGGAGGTAAATCAATGACGGAACCCAGACCCGCCGAGGTCATCGAGGTGGTGATCGGCCTGCGTGACGATCTCAATTTCATGAACGTCTTCGATCCGGCGAAGCCGAAGCGATTGACGATGAACCTGACGAAACGTTCGGAGCTGATCTTCACGCTGAGCGACCAGTTGATCGCGGCGGGTTGGAAGTTCCAGCAACGCCCGATCGAGGTTCGCCGCGACTTCGGCGTCAATTTCTCGAGCTACGCTTGGCTGCGGCACGCCTACGACGGCGAGCTGGCGCCCTTCACGCGGTTCAAGATCATCTACGAGTGCGCTCGGCTCGGGAACTACGAGTACAGCCTGATGATGACGGACTCGCACGGCCAGAAGATCACGCTGGATCCGGACGTCGAGAACGGCGACGGCCACGGCTGAGGCCTTGGCCAAGGCCATGGTCGCTGATCCGCTTTCCGCCACGACGCCCGCTTGGTCCGAGACTCTCGCGGCGCTGATCCGGCGCGGCGAGATTCTCACCGCCTACGATCAGGCGCGGGCGGCGATCGAGGCCGGCGACAGGTCTCCCGCCGTCGCCTATGCGGCGGTCCTTTGTCTGGCGCGAGCCGGGGCGGCGGACTTCGCGCGGGCCGAATATGTCCGCCTTGGCCTGGCCGATCTGCGGGACGACGCCGATGCGGTGGCGCTCGGCGCCCGCCTGCTCAAGGACGTGGCGCTGGCGTCGCGAGGGCCGCGCCGGATGGCGTTCGCTCGGGCGTCTCTGCGGCGCTACGAAGCCCTGTCCCGACGCTTCGGCGGGCTCTACGGCGCGATCAACGCCGCGACCATGACGCTGGTGGCGGGCGACCAGGACGGCGCCCGGGCCCGCGCCGCCGAACTGCTGAAGATCCCGCCGTCGCCGGGGCTGACCGGCGAGGCGGCCTATTACGAGGGCGCGAGCCGCGCGGAGGCCTGGTTCCTGGCCGGCGACATCGAGGCCGCCCGCGACACCCTGCGGTCGGCCCTCGCCGAGGCGCCCCTGGCCTACGCCGCCCACGCCTCGACGCTTCGACAACTGGAGATGCTGTGCCGCGAGACCGGGCGAGACCTGGATTGGCTGGCGTCCTTCCGACCGCCCGCCTGCGCGCACTTCACCGGTCACATCCTCGACGCGTCCGGCGCGGCGGCCCTGGACGGCGAGGCGCTTCGTGGCCGGATCGCGGCGGTCGTGCGCGAGCGACGCATCGGCTTCGCCTATGGGGGCCTGGCCGCGGGCGCGGACATTCTGTTCGCCGAGGCCCTGCTGGACGCCGGCGCGGAGCTCCACGCGGTGCTGCCGGTGAGCCTGGACTCGTTCATCGAGGTCTCGGTCGCGCCATTTGGCGTGGACTGGGTCGAACGATTTCACCGCTGCCTCTCGCGGGCGACCTCGGTCCGTTACGCCGCCCAGGATCCTTATCGCGGCGACGAGCAGGTGTTCGCCTATTCCAGCCAGTTCGCCATGGGCTGCGCGGTGCTGCGCGCCCAGACCCTGTCGGCCGAGGCCGTGCAACTGGCCGTGTGGGACGGACATGCCGCGCCCGGGCCATGCGGCGTCAGCGCCGACCTTGATCATTGGGCGCTCGGCGGCCGTTCCCAGGCGATCATCCCCGTGAGCCGCCCGGCCCCTCGGACGGTCGCCGAGGCGAGCGCGGAGCGCCGGGCCGGCCAGCGGGCCATGAAGGCGATGCTGTTCGCCGACGTGCAGGGCTTCGGCGCGCTGCGCGACGATCAGATCCCGGCCTTCATCGAGGGCGTCATGGGGCGCATGGCCGACACCGTCGGCGGCTTGGACGGGCCTCCGCGACATGTCGAGACCTGGGGCGACGGCCTCTTTCTGGTCTTCGATCAGCCGATCGACGCGGCGTTGGCGGCGCTCGCGCTGCTCGAGTCCCACCGGACGCTGGACCTTCGCGCCTTGGGTCTTCCCCGCAACCTTGGCCTGCGCATCAGCGGGCACTACGGCCCGGTGCACCTCAGAACCAACCCCTTGACCAAAGCCCCGGCGGTGATGGGCGCCCATGTCGTGGTCGCCGCGCGGATCGAGCCCGATGTCGCGCCGGGATCGGCCTATGTCAGCGAGGCGCTGGCCGGCGCGTTGGCCACGCTCCATGGCGAGCGCGTGCGCTGCGGCTATGTCGGACGGACCCAGGCGCGCAAGGGCTTCGCCGCGACGCCGGTCTTCAGCCTCTCCCGCGCGCGCTGAGGCATCGCCTAAACCCTTGCGGTAGAAGCCTTCGCGCGTCTCGATGTGAAAATCCGCACATCCAAAACGGCCCTCGCCGAACAAGGTTGGACCGTCGACCGCGACGGGCGCCCGCTTCCTGGAACAGCCCATCGCCGGCCGCGTGAACCGACTGGGGACCTGGCCACCCGCCGGCCAGGTCCTCCCTTTCAACTCGAGGTCGGCCCGACCGACCAGATCAGGAGCCGCGCCGTGCCTTTCGACGATATTCTCACCGACGGCGCGAGCGCGACGCCGGAAGTCAGCAAGACCTTTCTGCGCCACGCCCTCAACGTCTGGGCTCGGGAGAACGGCGTCGCCGAGGATCACCTCGCCGGCCTTGTGCATCAGATCCTGGACTTCGCTCAGGACTCCATTCGGGACGTGAGCCGTCTCGACGCCTGACCCGCCGCGTTTGGGGCCGCGCGCCCGCTTTCGCGCCGACGGTTCGGTCTAGCGGAGACAAGTATGCTTACGGTTCTGAGCGTGTTCGATAACCCGTTCATCCGGCTTCTGGCCGAGATCCTGGCGGTGGCTCTGGTCCCCGCCTTCGTTTTCCTGACCCTGCGGCTACTGGACGCGGAGGCGCGTCTGGGGCGCGCGCGTAGCCAGGCGGCCGAACTGACGACCGATCGCGACCGGATCCTGGCCGAGCTGGCCCTGAGCCGCGAGCGCCTGGCCGAGGCCCGTCAGGCCGCCGGACGCGCCCAGGCCGAGGCGGCCGAGCGGGAGATCCGCCTCAAGGCCCTTCTGGTCCAGGATCGCGCCGTCGGCGAGACGCGCTCGATCCTCGCTTCGCCGCGCAATCCCGGCCACTGACGCACGACGTCCGCCGAGGCGCGGACGCGAGCAAAGAGCGCCGGCGCCCGCGCGGCGCGGCCGGCCTATCGTCTAGAAAACCCATAGCTTGATCGCCGTGAGGAGCGGGTTCGAAAGAGCCTCGCGCGCCGTGGCGAAATGTCGCGATCTATAGGTCCCCCAGGGACGGAATGTCGCAGGTCGGAGACCGCAATTTTTACCTGAATTTAATCGCCAAAATCGCACGCTCAGGGCGAGATATAATTTCGAATTTCCAAAACTATATCTTCTTTGGGGCGGTGTAGTGTCGAAAAATTCAAAATTATACTTGAAATTCTCTGACGACGTGACCGTCGCCAATATAGCGGTTGCGTATGACAGGATCTGCTCGGTATTCGAGTGTGACGGCGACGTCGAGATCGACGTCGACGAGCTCGGCGAAGCGGATCTGACCTTCGTTCAACTGCTCGAGTCCGCCCGGCGCGCCGCCGCCGAAGAAGGCCGCCGGCTCGATCTGAGCCGTCCCGCGCACGGCGCCCTACTGCAAGTCCTTCAACGGGGCGGCTTCCTGGATCCCGAGGACCGGGATCGATCCGAATTCTGGCTTCACGGGGCGAACTCACAATGACCGCGATCCTTACCGTCGACGACTCGGCCAGCATCCGCGCGGCCATCAAGATCGCCCTCACCGGCGAAGGCTATAACGTGTCCGAGGCGTCTCATGGCGCGGAGGGCCTCGATAAGGCCTCCGCCGGCGGCTTCGACCTAATCGTCACCGACCTGAACATGCCGGTCATGGACGGCCTGACCATGATCCGGGAACTGCGGCGGCGTCCCGCCGGCGCGGGCGTGCCGATCCTGTTCCTGACCACCGAATCCGACGGCGAGGTCAAGGCCCAGGCCAAGGCCGCCGGCGCCACGGGTTGGCTGACCAAGCCGTTCGATCCCGACCAGCTCGTGCGCGTCGTTCAGAAGGTCCTGGCCAAATGAGCGGCCTCGATCCCATCGAGACATTCCGCCAGGAAGCCCAGGATCTGCTGGAACAGGTCGAGCAGGGTCTGCTCGACCTGGCGCGTCGTCCCGGGGATCGAGGGCTGATCGACGCGGTGTTCCGCGGGCTGCACACCCTGAAGGGCTCCGGCGCCATGTTCGGCTTCGACGCCCTGGCGGCCTTCACCCACCATTGCGAAACCGCCTTCGACCGCGTCCGCAAGGGCGAGGTCCCGGCCTCGCCACGACTGGTCGCCGCGGTGCTGGCGGCGCAGGACCACATGCGGGCCCTGGCCGAGAGCCGTCCGGTCGTCGACGGCGCCGGCGAGGCGCTGCTGGCCGAACTGCGCGCGGCGGTGGAGGGCGGCGAGGCCGAGAGCGCCGCTCCCGCGCCGGTCGCTCCGGGTCTCAACACCTTCCGGATCCGCTTCAGCCTGCCGGCCGACGCCCTGGTCAACGGCGCGCGTCCGCTGCCCTTGCTGGACGAGCTGCGGGACCTGGGCGAGGCCCGCGTGCGGGCCATCACCGATCAGGTGCCGCCGCTGGGCCAGTTGGTCCCCACCGAGTGCCGGCTGGCGTGGGAGGTCCTGCTGACGACTCAGCACGGCCGCGACGCGATCGACGACGTCTTCATCTTCGTGATCGACGAGATGACCCTGGAGGTCGAGGACCTGACCCCGGTCGCGGTCGTGGCCGAGGACGCGCCCGTCCTGGAGGCCGGCGTCGCCAGTCCCGACATGCCGCCAGCCGCCAACGCCGCGGGCGAGACCGGCCGCGCGCAGAAGTCCGGCGACACCGTGCGGGTGCCGGCCGAGCGGCTCGACGAGATGATGGACCGGGTCGGCGAGCTGGTCATCGCCCAGTCCCGCCTGAAGCAGCTGGCGGCCTCCAGCAGCGACGTCGCCCTGCGCGCCGTGGCCGAGGAGATCGAGCGCCTGGCCTCTGAGATGCGCGACACGATGATGATCGTGCGCATGGTGCCGATCGCCCAGCTGTTCGGTCGCTTCCGCCGCCTGATCCACGACCTGGAACGCGACACCGGCAAGCAGATCGAGCTGCTCACCGAGGGCGAGACGACCGAGCTGGACAAGACGGTGATCGAGCGTCTCGCCGATCCGCTGATCCACCTGATCCGCAATTCCGCCGACCACGGCCTCGAAGGCGCCGAGCAGCGGCTGGCCGCCGGCAAGCCGGCCGTCGGCAAGATCATGCTGGCCGCGCGCCAGTCGGGCGCCGAGGTGGTGATCACCATCACCGACGACGGCCGGGGCGTGGATCGCGCCCGCGTCCGCGCCAAGGCCGAGGAGAACGGCCTGATCCAACCGGGTCAGACGCTGAGCGACAACGAGCTGCTGCAGTTGATCTTCGCGCCGGGCTTCTCGACCGCGGCGGCGATCACCAACCTGTCCGGCCGTGGCGTCGGCATGGACGTCGTCAAGAAGACCATCGAGGGCCTGCGCGGGTCGATCGAGATCAGCAGCACCCCCGGCGAGGGCTCGGTGGTCTCGCTGCGCATCCCGCTTACCCTGGCGATCATCGACGGCCTGCTGGTTCGCGTGGGCGCCGGTCGCTACGTGATCCCGCTGGGCACGGTCGAGGAGTGCGTCGAGCTGACGCCCGCCCAGGACGCCCGCTCCACCGGCCGCAGCCTGATCACCCTGCGCGACGAACTGGTGCCGTTCATCCGCCTGCGCGAACAGTTCGCGACAGGCACGCCGCCCGATCCGCATCAGAAGATCGTGGTGGTCTCAACCGGCCGCGAACGCGTGGGTCTGGTCGTCGACCAGATCCTCGGCGACCACCAGACCGTCATCAAGCCGCTGTCCAGCTTCCACGCCGACATCGGCGCCTTCTCGGGCGCGACGATCCTCGGCGACGGCGGCGTGGCTCTGATCATGGACATCCCCGCCCTGGTGGCCGCCGGTCAACGCCAGGACGCGCAACTGCGCGCCGCAAGCTGATCGGGGAGCAAGGACAATGATCGCCGATATGTCCCAACAGTCGATCGAGGCCCTGACCTTCGACCTGCGCGGCGAGACCTTCGCGCTCGAGGCGGGTCTCGTACGCGAGGTGCTGGACCTGTTGCCGGAGACCGTGGTGCCCGGCGCGCCGAGCTTCGTGAGTTCCGTGATCAACTTTCGAGGTCGAGTCATTCCGTTGGTCGATCTGCGTGTCGCCTTCGAAATGGACGTCGCCGCCCCGACCATCGACAGCCGTATCGTGGTCATCGAGTACGACGTCGCCGGAGAGCCGATGCTGATCGGCCTGCGCGCGGACAAGGTCCACGAGGTTACCTCGATCGACCGCGCGATCACCGAGGATGTCCCGCGCGTCGGCCTCAGGTGGCGCTCCGAGTTCATCCAACTGCTGGCGAGGCGGGACGGCGACGTGATCATCATCCCCGACCTGGATCGCATCTTCGCGGTCGGGGCGCAGGTCTCCAGCGTTGTGGCGTCTCCCCTTCCATCCTTAGCTTGAGCCGAGGTTCACCGTGCGCTTGACGATCAAGTTAAAGCTTATCGCGACTTTCGCCGTGCTCATCGCGATGATGGGGGCCGTGGTCTTCGTCGGCATCAGTCGAATGTCGACGCTTAACAGCGCGATCTCTGACTTAATCGCCGGGCCGGTCGTCAGTTTGAGCGCGGCGCAGACCCTCGATGGCGATCTCGGCCGCATGCTGCGCTACGAGAAGAACATGGCCCTCACCGAGGACCTGGAGCTGACTCGCAAGTTCGACGCCCAGTCGACTGAAATGGCGGCCAAGATCGACGAGGCGGTTCGCAGGGAGAGCGCCCGCGCCGAAGGCGAGGCGAAGGCCGACTGGAGCGACGTCGCGGCGAAATGGGCGGAATACAAGGCGATCAACGCCCAGGTGCGGCAACTCGGCCTAGCCAACCGCAACGCCGAGGCCGGCGCGCTGTCGATCAACCGGTCGCGCGTCGTCGCCAACAGCCTGACAGAGTCCCTGGTCAAGATCGTCGACCTGAACAAGGCGGCGATGAAGAAGGCCGACCAGGACACCAACTTCATCTACGCCAACGCGCGAAACACGCTGATCGCCACCGCCGTCTTGGCTTTGCTGATCGCCTTCGCGGGCGCGGCCTGGATCTCGCTGATCATCACCCGAGGCTTCAAGCAGATCACCGAAGCCTTGGACGCGGTCGCCATCGGCGACCTGAACCAGGAGGTTCGCGTCGCGGCCGACGACGAGATCCGCGACCTCGTCAATACGGTCAACAGAATGACCGCCAACCTGCGCGCCTCGGCGGAGCTGGCCGACAAGGTGTCGGAGGGCGATCTCACGGTTCAGCCCAAGCCGCTCTCCGATAAGGACACGCTGGGCCTGGCGCTGGAACGGATGGTCGAGCGTCTGCGCGGCGTCGTCGCCGATGCGATCTCGGCCTCCGAAAACGTCTCTTCCGGCAGCCAGGAACTGTCGGCGACCGCCGAGCAGATGAGCCAGGGCGCCAGCGAGCAGGCCTCGGCCGCCGAGCAGGCCAGCGCCTCGATGGAAGAGATGGCGGCCAACATCAAACAGAACGCCGACAACGCCAGCCAAACCGAAACCATCGCCCGCAAATCGGCGATAGACGCGGAAACGTCGGGTCAGGCGGTCGGCAGCGCGGTCGACGCCATGCGGACCATCGCCGAGAAGATCTCAATCGTTCAGGAGATCGCACGTCAGACGGATCTGCTGGCCCTGAACGCCGCCGTCGAAGCCGCTCGCGCTGGCGAGCATGGCCGGGGTTTCGCGGTGGTCGCCTCCGAAGTCCGCAAGCTGGCCGAGCGTTCGCAGGCCGCCGCCACCGAGATCAGCACGGTGTCGTCCGACACTGTAAAGGCGGCGCAGTCGGCCGGCGAGATGCTGACCGCGCTGGTGCCGAATATCCGCAGGACCGCCGAACTGGTCTCGGAGATCAGCGCCGCGTGCCGGGAGCAGGACATCGGCGCAAGCCAGATCAACCAAGCCATTCAGCAGCTGGACAAGGTCACTCAGCAGAACGCTTCGGCCTCCGAGCAGATGTCCACGACGTCCGAGGAACTCGCCGCTCAGGCCGAGGAGCTGCAGACCTCGATCGGCTACTTCCGCCTATCGAACACCGCGCAACTCGCGCGCAGGCCAGCGCCGGCGGTCGCCCCCGTCGTCCGGCTGCCCGCCAAGGCCGCCAAGCCGGCTAGCGCCAAGCCAACGCGCAAGACCGCGCCCCGCGCCGTGGCCGCCCAACAGGCTCGCGCCCAGGGTTTCGCGCTGGATCTGAGCCAGGGCGGCCCCGACGCCGACGACCAAGACTTCACCGGATACTGATCGGCGGGACGCCGAACGCGGACCACGAGAAGGGAAGAGAACCATGCGCTTCACGATCAAACTGCAGCTCGGCCTCGCTTTTGGGCTGATCATAGCGTTGTTGGTTACCTCCACCCTGTTCAGCCTCGGAAGCCTTTCGACGGCCAATCGCGAGATGAACGCCATGGTCGAGGGGCCGGCCGTCCGTCTGCAGGTGGCGCAGCAGATGAACATTCACATGCTGAACGTGGTCCGGTTCGAGAAGAACATGGTCCTGGTCGACGACCCTGAGCAGGTGAAGAGCTTCGAAGCCTCGATCGAAAAGGAAAAGACCGCCTTCCAGGCGCTGTTGACCAAGGTCGAGGGCATATCCACAGCGGAGGATAAGGCGAAGTGGCAGGCGCTCGGCGGCGCCTGGGAACGCCTGCTCGCCGCGCACGCGCAGGTTTACGACTTGGCGCTCGCCAACAAGGACGCTGCGGCGACGGCGGTCTCGATGAACGATGGGCGCAAGGCCGTGACCGACGCTTCCAGCCTGGTGCAGGAATTGGTCGATATGTCCCAGGCTCAGCTCAATGGCGCCACTGACAGGGCCGAGAGTCAGTTCGCTCAGATCCGCAACAGCTTGATCGGACTGGCGATCGTGTCGCTGCTGGTCGCTGTCGCCGCCGCGATCTATATCGCCAGGGTCGTCGGCAAGGGCCTCCATCGCGCGACCGAGGCGGTGCGCGCCGTCGCGGACGGCGACCTCAACAACACGATCGCCATCGAAACGCGCGACGAGATTGGCGAGCTTCTAGGCCACCTGAACATGATGATCGAGCGCCTGCGGGGCGTGGTCGGCGACGCCGTCGCGGCCTCGAACAACGTCTCGACCGGCAGTCAGCAGCTCTCGGCGACCGCCGAGCAGATGAGCCAGGGCGTCTCCGAGCAGGCCGCCGCCGCCGAACAGGTTTCGGCCTCGATGGAAGAGATGGCCGCCAACATCAAGCAGAACGCCGACAACGCCAGCCAGACCGAGAAGATCGCCCGTCAATCGGCTCGCGACGCCGAGGTCTCGGGCCAGGCGGTCGGCAACGCGGTCGAGGCGATGCGGACCATCGCCGAGAAGATCTCGATCGTGCAGGAGATCGCGCGCCAGACCGACCTTCTGGCCTTGAACGCCGCGGTCGAGGCGGCCCGGGCCGGCGAGCACGGCCGCGGCTTCGCGGTCGTCGCCTCGGAGGTGCGCAAGCTCGCCGAGCGTTCGCAGGCCGCCGCCACCGAGATCAGCGCGGTGTCCTCCGACACCGTGAAGGCGGCCCAGCAGGCCGGCGAGATGCTGACCGGCCTCGTGCCGAACATCCGCCGGACGGCCGAGCTGGTCGCCGAGATCAGCGCCGCCTGCCGCGAGCAGGACATCGGCTCCAGCCAGATCAACGAGGCCATCCAGCAGCTCGACAAGGTGACCCAGCAGAACGCCAGCGCCTCGGAAGAGATGTCGGCGACCTCCGAGGAACTGGCCGCCCAGGCCGAGGAGATGCAGGCCTCGATCGCCTATTTCCGCACCGAGGCGGCGGCGACGCATCGTCCGCCGGCGCGCAAGCCCGCGCCGCCGGTCAAGCGCGCGCCGCCGGCGGCGGGGACGAGCGCCCGCAAGCCGATGGCGCGAACCCCCGTCGCCGCCCAGCAGGCGCGCGCCGCCGGTTTCGCTCTCGACCTGACCAGCGGCGGCCCCGACTCCGCCGACGCCGACTTCAAGGAGTACGCCTCGTGATCGGCTCGTCCGAAAACCAATTCGTCACCCTGGGCCTCGGCGCCGAGGTCTTCGCGGTCCCCGTCGCCTACGTCCGCGAGATCCTGGACTACGCCAAGCCCTTCGGGATCCCCGATGGCCCCGCCTATTTGCTGGGCCTGACCGATGTTCGCGGGCGCGGCGCCCCGACCCTGGACCTGCGCCTCAAGCTGGGCCTGCCCGCGGTTCCGCCGGACGGCGCGACGCGGATCCTGGTGGTGGACGTGCCGGTCGAGGAGCGGACCTTGTCGCTGGGCCTCGTCGCCGATCGCGTGATCGAGGTCATCGCCATCGCGGACGAGCAGATCGAGGCCGCGCCGGACATCGGCGTGCCCTGGCGCTCGGACTACATCCGGGGCGTGGTGCGCCGCGACAGCGGGTTCGTGGTGATCTTCGACCTGGGCCGGCTGCTGACCAGCCAGGACGCCGCCTACATCGCCCAAGCCGCCTGATCGCCCAAGCCTCGCGGTCGCTAAGATCGCCGAGGATCCAAGTCGAGGATTTCCGTGTCGCAAGCCGCTCTCGCCCTGCAGCCGGTCGCCCCCGGCGACCCCCTCAGCGCGCGAAACTTCGCCCGTCTGGCGGAGTTCATCCACAGCTACAGCGGCATCAAGATGCCCTCCAACAAGCAGACGATGCTGGAGGGCCGCCTGCGCCGTCGCATGCGGGCGCACGGCATGGACGACGTCAACGCGTACTGCCGATTCCTGTTCGAAGAGGGCGGCCTGGACGGCGAGACGACGTATCTGATCGACGCGGTCACGACGAACAAGACCGAGTTCTTCCGGGAGCCCGTCCACTTCACCTTCATGGAGAAGACGGCCCTGCCTCGGCTGGCCAAAAGCCGTGGGCACATCAATGTCTGGAGCGCCGCGGCGTCGACCGGCGCCGAGGCCTACACCCTGGCCATGGTGCTGGACGAGTTCCGTCACGCGCATCGCGTCGACTATTCGATCCTGGCCACCGACATCTGCACCGAGGTGCTGGACCAAGCCATCGCGGGTCGCTATCCGGAAGCGATGATCGAGCCGGTGTCGACGTCGCGTCGCCAACGTTACGTGATGCGCGCCAAGGACCCGGGTCGCGGCGAGGTCCGGATCGTTCCGGGGCTCCGCAGCAAGGTCGCCTTCGGCCGTCTCAACCTGATGGACGAGACCTATCCCGTGGAGCGGGAGATGGACATCATCTTCTGTCGCAACATCCTGATCTATTTCGATAAGCCCACCCAGGCCAAGGTCCTGACGCGCCTTTGCCGTCACCTCGCGCCCGACGGCTATCTGTTCCTGGGGCACTCGGAGTCGATCGTCGGGATCGACCTGCCGGTTCGACAGGTCGCCAACACCATCTTTCAGAAGGGTTAGGCCTTGGCGGCGAAAGTACGCGTCCTGATCATCGACGACTCCGCCACGGTCCGGCAGACCCTGGCGTCGGTGCTGGAGTCCGATCCGCTGATCGAGGTCATCGGCGTCGCCTCCGATCCGTTCGTGGCCGCCCGCCGGATCCGCGACGAGATTCCCGACGTCATCACCCTCGACGTCGAGATGCCGCGCATGGACGGGATCACCTTCCTGCGCAAGCTCATGGCCCAGCATCCCATTCCGGTGGTGATGTGCTCTTCGCTGGTCGAGGCCGGGTCCGAGACCCTGCTGCAGGCTCTGGAAGCCGGCGCGGTCGACATCGTCCTCAAGCCGAAGATGGACGTCGCCGAACACCTGCTGGAGTCGCGGATCCGCATCTGCGACGCCGTCAAGGCCGCCGCCAGCGCGCGCGTCACGGGGGCGCGCCGCGCGCCTATTCCCGTCCCCCGCGTCGGACGCGACCCCGAGAAGAAGCTGACGGCGGACGCCATGCTGCCGCCGCCCACGGGCAGGGCGATGGCGCGGACGACCGAGACGATCGTCTGCATCGGCGCCTCGACCGGCGGCACCGAGGCCTTGCGCGCGGTCCTGGAGCAATTGCCCCCCGACTCGCCCGGCATCGTCATCGTGCAGCACATGCCCGAGAAGTTCACCGCCTCGTTCGCCAAGCGGCTGGACAGCCTCTGCGCCGTATCGGTCAAGGAGGCCGAGGACGGCGACACCGTGCTTCGCGGCCGCGTGCTGATCGCGCCGGGCAACAAGCACACGCTGCTCGAGCGCAGCGGCGCGCGCTACTTCGTGTCGGTGAAGGACGGCCCGCTGGTCACGCGCCACCGGCCGTCGGTGGACGTGCTGTTCCGTTCGGCGGCGAAGTCCGCGGGCTCGAACGCGGTCGGCGTCATCATGACCGGCATGGGCGACGACGGGGCGCGCGGCATGAACGAGATGAAGCAGGCCGGGGCCTTCACGATCGCGCAGGATGAAGCTACCTCGATCGTGTTCGGCATGCCCAAGGAGGCCATCGCCATGGGCTGCGTCGATCGCGTCGCGCCCCTGCAAGCCCTGGCCAAGGAAATCATCAAGGCCTCGTCGCGCTAAGCGGCTGGGCCCCGCCGGGGCCCGCCCCGCGCGCCCCTAAAACTAGCCAGCGTTACAGCCTCGGCGGGTTATCGGCGGGTCAGAAGAGGACGTCTTCGTCCTGGGCGGCCTCGGCGGCGTCGGACGCTTTGGTCGTGGGGACCTGGCTCAGCCCGGCCGTCACGGCGGCGTGGACGTCGCGCTCCTGGACCATGGTGTAGCTGCGGGCCAAGGTCGCCAGCATCGGCGACAGGACCGGCATCAGATCGTCAACGTCGGCCTCGGAGGCCGATCGCTCAAGCTCGGCGACCGCGTGGTCCAGGTGATCGCCGACCTGCCGTTGGAAATCGAACCGCGCGGCGGCGCGCTTCAGCATGTCGATGACCTCGGCGCCTTGCCGGGCGGCGTCGACGAGATCGCCCTCGACGGCGTCGCCGGTGGCGCGGATGCGGTCGACGGCGTCGCGCAGCGCGCGGGCCGCGGCCGTCGCCCCGGCCTGTCCGGCCGTATCGGAAGGCGCGTCGGCGGCGGCGCGGACCGACTCCAGCGTCGTCAGCGTGCGCGCGGCCGAGGTCTCCAGGTGCCCGGCGTGCGCGCGAAGCTCGACGGCGATGACCCCCAGGGGCTTGCCGGTCTCGCCGATGCGGGCGCATTTCAGCGTCGTGTTGAGCGCCATCATCTGCACGTCGGCGCGCATGTTCTGGATCGCCTCGACCTGGACCACTAGGTCGCGGGCCGAGTCCGAGGCGGTTCGGCTGGCGGCCTCGGCCTGGCGCGCGCCGGCGTCGATGTCGTCGACCAGGGTGAACGCCTCGCCGACGCTGGTCTCCAGGTCGCGCAGGAAGCTGCCGCCGCCCTTCTCGCCGCCGCCCTGGGCGTGATCGCGCAGGCGCAGGATCTCGCTGGCGTCGCCGGAAATCGCGGCGACCGCGCCGCCGATGCGCGTCACGTCGCGGTGGAAGTCCTCGGCCGTCGAGGCCAGTTGGGCGGCGAGCAGCTTGTGCCAGAAGCCGGTCAGGCGCTCCCGGGCCTCGTCCGACAAGCCGCGCGCCTCGTCGGCGCCGGCCAGCAGGTCCAGGCCGTGCTGCACGTGCTCGATCCGCTGGCGGGTGATGTCGCCGATCTGGAGGGCGGCCAAGGCGCCGCCGATCTTCTTGCGGACGTCTCGCGTCAGTTCGCTGACCCGAGCCGTGATCCGCGCGATATTCGCCTGGTGTTCGGCGATCGAGGCGCTCTGCGCTACCAAGGCGTCCGGCACGGCCGGCAGCAGGCCGTCGCAGCGGCGGCGCAGTTCGTCCTCGTTCGTCAGCGCCGCGCGCAGCGCCCCGTCCAGCGCGCCGAGATCCGCCCGGAAGGCGTCCAGCTGCGTGCGGCCCAACTCGATGCAGTCGCAGATTTCCTGCGCGAAGATCGCGAACTCCGGCCCGGCGGCGGCGATCCCGCCCGACGTGATCTTGATGTTGACCCCGAAGACACGCAGGTAGGCCAGGTGCTGGCGCATGTCCTCGATGCAGCCCGCGAGCTCGTCCCCGGTCCGCACCAGCGCGGCGAGGTGGTCGCGACGCTCGACGAGCGCGGCGGGCAGGTCGCGCAGGCGCGCCGAGGCCTCGCCCAGCTGACGGGTGGCGGCCGCCACCTCCTGGCCTTCCAAGCCCTCGCGCATCCGATCCAGCGCGCCGATCAGCGCGCTCGCGCCGTCCACCACGCGCGAGAGCACGTCGCCGACCTCGAGAAACCGTCCTTCGATCGCGCCGCGCGCGGCCTCCAGGCGGGCGCGCGCGCCGTCGCGCTCGGCCGACGAAGAGGGCGTCGTGGAATAAGCCAGGGACGAAAGGGCCATGGAGCCGCCTGAGATCATGGACCCGCACGATGATCTCGAATGTGCGAATTTCACGTAAAGACGCCCCGAAACCATCGGTGCGGCGGCCGTCGCCTTCAGAACATTGACAGGGCGCGCGATAAGATTAGGCCGCGAAGGATCCAGAAAATAGGCCGGCTCGTCGATGTGACGATCAAGAAACGGCCTTCTCGAGAAAAAGAAGGGTTAACGACATTGTCCCGCGGTTGTGCGGTCGCGAGCTTTTAGGTAAAGGCTTTGTAAACATCGGGGCCACCCGATGGGCATAGAATGGTGGGGACCCTGTGCTTGTTGTTTCCAATCCGTCGGCGGATCAGCCGAGCGGTACGCTGAGCGTGTCGCCCGTCGCGCAAGATCCGCTGAAGCGAGCGCTGGACATACTGGTCGCGGGGGGCGCGCTGCTCTTCTTCGCGCCCTTGCTGCTGCTCGTCGCCGTGTTGATCAAGTTGGAGACGCCGGGTCCGGTGTTGTTCCGACAGACGCGCGGGGGACTGAACGGTAATCCGTTCACGATCTACAAGTTTCGCTCGATGCGCTGCCAGGAGAACGGGGCGCGAGTCGTTCAGGCGCGCCGCGACGACGACCGGATCACGCCGATCGGTCGGGTTCTTCGCAAGACCAGCATCGACGAGCTGCCGCAGCTTCTGAACGTGCTGCGCGGCGATATGTCGCTGGTCGGGCCGCGCCCTCACGCGCTGGCGCACGATGAGCAGTACGGGGCCATCATCGCGAACTATCGCCTGCGCTTCCGCGCGCGGCCGGGACTGACGGGCCTGGCCCAGATCAGGGGCCTGCGCGGCGGCACGAGCGCGCTGGAGGCGATGGCCGCGCGGGTCGAGGCGGACAACGCCTATATCGAGCAGTGGACCCTGGGCGGCGACGTCAAGATCCTGCTCCTGACCCTGCCGCACCTGCTTCTGGCCGAGAACGCCTACTAGATCGCGCGGCGCTCGGTCGCGGACCCCCGAGCCCGGCGTCTCGACGGGATCGAGGCCGGGCCGGTGGCGTTCCGTAACCAAGAAGCCCTGAATTTCGCGCGCCGACAGTGCGACCGCCGAAAGCGTCAAAAGGCTCGCGGCGCGCCCGCCCGCGCCGACGGTCGGTCCTACCGCCGACCAAGGCGCGCGCGGGGACGAAAGGTCTGCGACGCCCCGCGACATATTTTTCGCCAAGGCGAAGCTTCGAAATCCATCCACCGGCCAACCAGAGCCGTATAGTGGTCATGCATGCGACTCGACAGGCCAATGCTAAACGCCAAGGTTCTCCGCCGGTGAGCCTGACCCCCGCCGCCTGTAACGCCTTGCTGCTGCGCGTCGGGCGTGAGCGAGACCGCGACGCCTTCGCGGCGCTCTTCCAACACTACGCGCCGCGCGTGAAGACGTTGCTGATCAAGAGCGGCTCCGCGCCGTCGGCGGCCGAGGAGCTCGCCCAGGAGGCCATGCTGGCCGTCTGGCGCAAGGCCCACCTCTATGACCCGGCGCGGGCCTCCGCCGCCGCCTGGATCTTCACGATCGCCCGCAATCTCAGGATCGACAGCCTGAGGCGCGGGTCGTCCACCCTTTATGAAATGGACCTGGCCTTCGGCGCCGAGGATCCGCCGCAGCCTGACGCCATCCTCAGCGGCGCGCAGGACGCCCAGACCGTCCGCGCGGCGATGCGGACGTTAAATCCGGAGCAGGCTTTAGCAATTGAAATGGCGTTCTTCCAGGAACAGACCCACTCACAGATATCGGAGACCCTCGGTGTACCGCTGGGCACCATCAAGGCTAGGATTCGGTTCGGTATGATGAAGCTTCGCGCCATCATTGAACGGGAGATGGGAGGCGCCGCATGAGCGCCCGCCGTCAGCCCAGCGAGGAGCGTCTGCTCGCCTTCGCCGCTGGGACGCTGAGCGCGCCGGAGTCGGTGGTCGTGGCCACCCACCTGGCCCTGCGGCCCGAGACCCGCGCCTGGACCGAGCTGGGCCAGGCCGTCGGCGGGGCGGTGCTCGATGATCTCGAGCCCAGCGTTCTGGGCCTTGAGGCGCTCGACAACACCCTGGCGCGTCTCGACACCCCTCCGCCCGCCGCGACGCCGGCCCCGCGCAACGCCGATCCGAGCCTGCCCGCGCCCCTGCGCGGCTTCGAGCTTGGCCCCTGGCGGTGGATGGGTCCGGGCGTGCATGTGCGCAACGTGCTGGGGCCGCGCGACGGCGCCTGCCGCGTGATCCTGCTGCGCATCGCTCCCGGCCAGTCGACCCCGCTCCACACGCACGGCGGCGTCGAGCTGACCTGCGTGATCGAAGGCGCCTACGCCACCGAGGAGGGCGTGTTCGAGCCGGGCGACTTCGAGGAAGCCGATCCCAACATCACCCACCAGCCGCGCGTGGTCTCGGACAAGCCTTGCCTCTGCGTCGCCGCCCTGGATGGCGAGATCGTCCTGCCCGGGCGCTTGGGCAAGCTGCTCGCCCCCTTCGTGCGGCTCTAGGGCGTGGTCCGGCCCGAACCGGGCGCGCTGCGCCTGGTGCTGGGCGATCAGCTCTCCGACGCCTTGTCGGCCTTGAGCGACCTCGACCCCGCGCGCGACGTCGTGCTGATGGTCGAGAGCCGCGCCGAGGCCACGGCTTGGAAGCACCACAAGCAGAAGCTGGTGCTGGTCTGGTCGGCGATGCGGCAGTTCGCCGAGCGCCTGCGGGCGCGCGGCGTTTCTGTGCGCTATGTCGCGCTGGAAGACCCGGCCAATACGGGCTCGATCGACGGTGAACTGCGCCGAGCGCTCGCCGATCGGCCCTTTGCTCGCGTGGTGCGCACCGCTTGCGGCAAGTGGGGCCTGGAACAGAAGCTGCTGACCCTGGACCTGCCGGTCCCGATCGAGACGCGCGAGGACGACCGCTTCATATGCTCGCGCGCCGAGTTCGCGCGCTGGGCCGCCGACCGGCGCGAGCTGCGGATGGAGTTCTTCTACCGCGAGATGCGGCGCAAGACCGGCCTGCTGATGGACGGCGACCAGCCGGCCGGCGGCCGTTGGAACTTCGACGCCGAGAACCGCCGCAAGCTGCCGCCGGGCCTGCGTCCGCCGGAGCGCCTGCGCATCCCGCCCAATCCGACCACGCGAGCCGTGCTGGACCAGGTCGCGCGCGGCTTCGACGATCATTTCGGCGATGTCGAGGGCTTCGGCTGGCCGACCAACCCCGAGGAAGCCCGGGCCGCGCTGGACCATTTCCTGGCCGACATGCTGGCGGGCTTCGGCGACTGGCAGGACGCCATGAGCTGGCAGCGGCCGTTCCTGTGGCACGCCCTGATCTCGCCGGCCTTGAACATCGGCTTGCTCGATCCGCTGGAGACCTGCCGCCGCGCCGAGGCCGCCTGGCGCGAAGGCCACGCGCCGTTGAACGCGGTCGAGGGCTTCATTCGCCAGATCCTCGGGTGGCGCGAGTTCGTGCGCGGCGTCTATTGGCTGAAGATGCCCGAATATGGCCAGCGCAACGCGCTGGACGCCCAGGGCCAGCTGCCCTGGTTCTACTGGACCGGCGAGACCGACATGGCCTGCGTCGCCGACACCGTCCGCGCCGCCCGCGACCACGCCTACGCCCACCACATCCAGCGGCTGATGGTGACCGGCAATCTGGCCATGCTGCTGGGCGTGCATCCCGACGCGGTCGACGACTGGTACATGGTGGTGTTCGCCGACGCCTATGAATGGGTGGAGATGCCCAACACCCGGGGCATGGCCACCTTCGCGGACGGCGGCATCGTCGGCTCCAAGCCCTACGCCGCCAGCGGCGCCTATATCGACCGGATGAGCGACTATTGCCGGGGGTGCCGCTACGACGTGAAGGCGCGCCTAGGCGACGAGGCCTGCCCGTTCAACGCCCTCTATTGGGATTTCATCGACCGCCACGCCAAGACCCTGGCGGGCAACGGTCGGATGATGATGCCGCTGCGCACCCTGGAGAAGATCGGCGAGGCCGACCGCGAGGCGTTCCGGCGCAGGGCGCGGAACCTGCGCCGGGCCATGGGCGTCACCTAGAACGTGATAGCCGAAAGCGTGAGCGGTTTCGGCGGCTAGGCCGCGAGCGAGGTCGCGGCGGCCTTCATGCGGCGATAGGTCGACGACAGGGTCGTCAGCGCCAGGGCGAAGGCCGACCCCGAACGCAGCGCGCGTTGGGCCTCGAAGAACTGCCCGCGGTTGATCAGTTCCGCCACCTCGCCGGCGCGCGCGTGAAAGTCGCGGTGCGCTTCCAGCAGGCCCATGAACGCATGGTTCCCGGCCCAGCGCCGCGCGCCCTCGCCGTGCAGCCAGCAGCCGGTCGCGCAGAGGCGATCGGACTTGAAGAGCTTCGGATCGACGGACCGTTGCTCGGAAATGGCCGCGCCGAGCGTCTCGCGGATTTCGGTGTGTTGGAGTGCTTCGTCCTGAAAATCCATGACCAAACCCCTCTGGTTCAATCCCGCTGAGATTGTGGCGCAAGAGGGTTTCCGATCGGTTGTCGAACGGTGTTCATCCACAGCGAATATGGCTGACGCGATGAGGCCGCGAGGCGCGCGTCCCGCCGTCCGCGGCTTCCACCAGGCGTCGACCTTGACGTAGTAGAGCGGGGAATCCGCCCGCTCCAGGAAACGGGATTTCTCTGAATGTCGCGAACCCTTCTCGTGGCCCTCGCTCTGCTGCTGACGCCGTTGGCGGCGGCGGCCGAGACTTCCGTCGCGCCGTCGACGACCTATCGCGCCGTCTCCAGCGGCGACGCCGTCCAGGACCGCCTGTTCTATCTCTTCACCCTGATCCAGGCCGAGCCGAAGCTTGCCGCTCAGTTGGACCAAGATCCGGCGCTCGCGGCCCTCGCCGCCGAACGGCGCTCGCGCTTCTCGCGTCAGCCGGACTGCGCCACGACGCCGGCCTGCTTCATGGCGGCGTACCAATGGACCGACGCCGACATCGAGGCCGTCGCCAAGGTCTTCAAGGCCCGCGCCGGCGAGGCGCTCTGGCGCGCGAAGCTGGTCGCGCCGATGCGCGCGTCCGGCTACTTCATCCGCTACGCCGACCGCGACGACGGCGAGCTGCTGGCCTTGGCCTGGCGCGACGCGGCCAACGGCATGAACCAGATCATCCGCGTCTACGGCCAGGGCGAGACGCCGCGCTATCCGGCGATCGACTCGATCAATTTCGACGTCAAGTCGCCCTCGTTCGCCAGTCTGGTCGCCTCGCTGCACGCGGTGACGGCCGAGGTGACCGATCCTTCGCTCGCCGGCCCCAGCCTGCGCTTCGCCCGCGGCCTGCTGTACGTCAACGCGCGTGAGGACGCCGGCCGGTTCTCGCCGGCGGAGGATCCGGAGAACCGCGAGACGGCGCGTTTCCTCAAGCACGTCAATTTCCGCAAGTACCGCTACTCGGCGCTCCTGGTGCTGGGCGACGGGCCCGACACGCCCGAAAGTCGGCTGGGCGCGTTCGGCAAGCTGCGGGTGATGACGGCGGTCCGGCGCTGGCGCGAGGGCCTGGCCCCGGTGATCATCGTCTCCGGCGGCAACGTCCATCCGGCCAATACGCCCTATAACGAGGCCATCGAGATGCGCCGCGAGCTCATGGAGCGTTACGGCGTCCCGGCCAAGGCCATCCTGGTCGAGCCGCACGCCCGGCACACCACGACCAATTTCCGCAACGCCGCGCGCCTGATGCATCGCTATGGCGTGCCTTTCGACAAGGACGCTCTGGTCGTCACCAGCGAGAGCCATAGCCTCTATGTCGAGGGACCCGCCTTCGCCGAACGCTGCCAGAAGGAGCTCGGCTACATGCCTTTCCGCTTCGTCGCCCGCGTCTCGCCGTTCGACGTGGCCTTCCGGCCGCTGGCGGAGTCGTTGCAACTGGACGCTCAGGACCCGCTCGATCCGTGAGGCGTGCTGCGGCGCGGGGCGTTCGCCAGTCACGACGGCCTGACGAGGACGGGGCCGTGGCGTTCCAGCCGAGCGCCTCAATCGAGGCTCTATTGTTTTCCAGGAAGTGGTCGGGGCCCAAAGCTGGATCGCTTTGGGCCCCGATGGTGCCGCCGGGCAGGATTGAACTGCCGACCTCAGCCTTACCAAGGATGCGCTCTACCACTGAGCTACGGCGGCGACGAGGAGGGGGCGTATAGCGAGGAGAATCGCGAACGCCAAGCCCAAAATCGCCTTGACCGAAGAACTTTGTCGCCGCACGCCCGGCGCATGCCGATCAGCGACGACAAGACCGCGCGCGAGGCCAAGCTGGCCGAGGCGCTCCGAACCAATCTTCGCAAGCGCAAGGCCGCGGCGCGGGCCGATCCGGGCGGGATCGACCCGGCGGTCGCGGCGGCCGAGACCGCGCCCAGGCCGTACCATGCCGTTCGCAGGCTGCTGGGCGTCGCTCATCGAGATGGACGCCGCGCGGATCTCGTCCTGGAGCTGTCGACGCCGTTCGCGGTTCCCGGCGGCGAGGGCTGGGCGGTCGCGGTGCGGCTCGTGGGCGGCGACGGCGCGTTCGACGGCGAGCACGGCAAGGCGGCCTTCGGGCGCGACGGCCTGGCGGCGACGCGGGCGGCGATCGAGCTGGCCCAGGTGGCGCTGGACCTGGCCAGCACCGCCTATGATCTTCGCTGGCCCGACGACGAGCGGCCCTACGATCTGTCCGCGCCGATCTGAGCGCGCGCGATTTCCTGGGCGCAGGCCTTGCAAGCCCTCTTGCAACGGATAGAACGCGCCCCTCACATGTGGATCGCGCGGCGCTCCCCCACCGTCGCGCGTTCGAGGGACCTGAATGGATCGCATCGCCATCACCGGCGGCGCGCGGTTGAACGGGACGATCCCGGTCAGCGGCGCCAAGAACTCGGCCATCAAGCTGATGGCGGCCAGCCTGCTCACCGACGAGCCGCTGCGCCTGACCAACATGCCGCGCCTGGCGGACACGCGGTTCCTGGGCAAGCTTCTGAGCCGTCTGGGCGTCGAGGTCGTGGAGCGCGACGGCGCCGACGGCCAGGAGACGGTCCTGCACGCCGCCGAGATCACGAGCGGCTTCGCGCCCTATGATTTGGTCCGCCAGATGCGCGCCTCGTTCAACGTGCTGGGACCGCTGGTCGCCCGCTCGGGCCAGGCCAAGGTCTCGCTGCCCGGCGGCTGCACCATCGGCGCGCGGCCGGTGGACCTGCACCTGCAGGCGCTGGAGGCGCTGGGCGCCAAGATCGACCTGCACGAGGGCTATGTCTACGCCCAGGCGCCGCGCGGCCTGAAGGGCGCGGAGATCACCTTCCCGATCGTGTCGGTGGGCGCCACCGAGCACGCCATGCTGGCCGACGGGACGACGGTGATCCACAACGCCGCCTGCGAGCCGGAACTGGCCGATCTGCAGGACTGCCTGAACGCCATGGGGGCCAAGGTCTCGGGCGCCGGCACGCCGACCATCACCATCACCGGCGTCGCGCGCCTGGGCGGCGCGACCCACGCGGTGATCCCCGACCGGATCGAGATGGGCACCTATGCCGTGGCCGCGGCCATGGCCGGCGGCGAGGTTCGCCTCAGCAACGCGCGTCCGGGCCTGATCGACGCTCTGCTGCGCAAGCTGGAGGAAGCCGGCGCCGGCGTCGAGGAGACCGCCGACGGCGTGATCATCCGTCGGAACGGTTCGCGCTTGAACGCGGTCGATATCGAGACGGCGCCGTTCCCGGGCTTCGCCACCGACCTGCAGGCCCAGTTCATGGCGCTGATGACCACGGCCAACGGCGAGAGCCGGATCCGCGAGACTATCTTCGAGAACCGCTTCATGCACGCGCCGGAACTGATGCGTCTGGGCGCGGACATCTCGGTGTCCGGCGGCGAGGCCCGCGTGCGGGGCGTCGAGCGGCTGGAGGGCGCCGAGGTCATGGCCACGGACCTGCGCGCCTCGGTCAGCCTGGTGATCGCGGGCTTGGCGGCCCGAGGCGAGACGATCGTCTCGCGCATCTATCACCTCGATCGCGGGTTCGAGCGCCTGGAAGAGAAGCTGGGCGCCTGCGGGGCTCAGGTCCGTCGCATCAAGGGCGACGGCGAGCCGGAGCTCTGAGCATGGCCGACGCGCTGAAGCCTCTGCGCCTGCTGGCGCACGACGCCGAGGACCTGGGCGTGCTGTCGGCCGCCTTGCAGGACGCGGTGGCCAAGATCGGCGACATCCGCTGGGACGCCCAAGCCCGCACCCTGACCATCGCCTGCAACCGCTTTCGCTGGGAGCGCGCGGGCGGGAAGGGCGGGGAGCGGGTGCGCTCGGCGCTGCAGTTTGGCGATGTCGCCGGCGTCCAGGCGCGCAATCTGCGCCGCGACGCCAAGGGGGCGGTGGTCGAGCTGCTGTCGATCGGCTTCGAGCCGGGCGAGGAGGCGCCGGCGGGCGTCGTCACCCTGACCTTCGCGGGCGGCGGCGACATGCGGGTGACGGTCGATTGCCTGGACGTCGCCCTGGCCGACCTCTCGGATCCCTGGGCCACGCCCCGGACCCCCGGCCACGCGGACTGAACGCCCGCCGAGGAGGCGCTTGCCCAATCCTTGGGCGGCGCCTTTTTCGCGATCATTCGCTGAGCAGGCCCTGCGCCCAGGATTCGTCCCACGCGGTAGTGATCGGCCCGCCAATTCGCCGGCCAGGCGAGCGGTGTTAACCTGACGCCAGGCGCCCGATCGAGGCGCGTCGTCAGGGAGGCCCCGATGGCCAGGAAGTCCTACGCGGCTGGCGAAGCCCAGTCGGTGTTTTTCCGCGCGTGCGACATCACCAAGCCCGAACCGCCAGTGCTGCGCCACGGCGGTCCCTGTTTCGACTGGGGCCGCGCGACGCTGGTGGTGCTCAGTCTAGTTTTCTTCGGCGGCTTGGCGACGCTGGCCTACGCGGCGATGCGCTGAGCCCGACATCGGGGGGCGGCGACTGCGTAGATTCCCCGGCTTGTTCCGACCCCGCGCCGGCGCCCTAGTCGCGTGCTGCAACGGCGGAGGCGGAGATGTCGGACGGTCGGTCGGCGGAACTGCGGCGAACCCTGGAAGATCTCGACCTGAAGCTTCTGTCGCTGGTCGACGGCAAGCATCCGCTGGACGAGGACGCGCTACGCGCCGTGGCCCTGTACGAGACCGCCCGCGTCGCGGTGCTGCGCTTGCTGGACGAAGCCGAAACGCGGGCGCGCGGATGAGCTTGCGGCCACCGCCGAACCTGCGCGGCCGGGTCAGGCTGGCCAGTCGCCTGGGTCCTGGCCTGATCACGGGAGCCGCCGACGACGACCCCAGCGGCATCGCGACCTATTCGCAGGCCGGCGCTCGGTTCGGCCTCGACATGCTGTGGACGGTGATCTTCACCTATCCGCTGATGGTCGCGGTGCAGCTGATCAGCGCCCGGATCGGGCGGGTGACCGGCGCGGGGCTGTCCTCGAACCTCGTGCGCGTCTTTCCCCGCTGGGTGGTCACGGGTCTGGTCTGCCTGCTGCTGATCGCCAACATCGTCAATATCGGCGCGGACCTGGCCGCCATGGGCGCGGCGGCGAACCTCGTCTTCGGCGGGGATCGGGCGCTCTACACCCTGGCTTTGGCCGCCGTGTCGCTGCTCTTGCAGCTGTTCGTGCCCTATCATCGCTATGTGCGGTTCCTGAAGTGGCTGACCATGGCGCTGTTCGTCTATGTCGGCGTGATCTTCACCATCCATATCGACTGGCTGGAGGTGCTGGCGCGGACGACCCTGCCGCGCCTGGAGCTCTCCGGCGCGACGATCACCATGGTCGTGGCCGTGTTCGGCACGACGATCAGCCCCTACCTCTTCTTCTGGCAGAGCGCGGAGGAGGTGGAGGACATGGAGGCCGCCCACGCGCCCGACCTGCTGCACGCGGGCGCGCTCCGGGCCCGCGCCGAGCTCGACCGCATCCGGACCGACACCCTGGTGGGCATGGGCGTCTCCAACGCCATCGCCTTCTTCATCATCCTGACGACCGCGGTCACGCTGCACGCCGCCGGCCGATCGGACATTCAGACGACCGAGGAGGCGGCCTTGGCGCTGCGGCCCATCGCCGGCCCGTTGGCGTTCGTGCTGTTCAGCGCCGGCGTGGTCGGCACGGGGCTGCTGGCGGCGCCGGTGCTGGCCGGCTCGGCCGCCTACGCCGTGGCCGAGGCGCGGGGCTGGACCACGGGCCTGGAGCATCCGCCTTGGCGCGCCAAGGGCTTCTACGCCGTGATCACCCTCGCGATGCTGGCGGGGTTGGCCATCACCGTCCTGCCGATCGATCCGATCAAGGCGCTGTTCTGGAGCGCGGTGCTGAACGGCGTCATCTCGGTGCCGATCATGGCCGCGATGATGCGGGTGGCGACGCGGCGCGACGAGATGGGCCGGTTCGTGGCCACGCCGGGCCAGCGGATCCTGGGCTGGCTGGCGACCGCCGTGATGGCCGCGGCCGTGGCCGCGATGTTCATCTTCCGAGACCAATAGCCGGGGTGGGGGCGAAAGCCCTTGCCGTCGGGCCAAAAAACCGCATCTAGCAGCGCATGCGCCGCTTCGACTTTTCCGCCCCCGACTTTCCCGCCGCGTTCAAGGCGTTCCTCGACGAGCGTCGCGGCTCGCCGGCCGATGTCGACGCCGCCGCGCACGAGGTGCTGGAGGCCGTTCGCCTGCGCGGGATCGAGGCGGTGCTCGACTACGCCCGCCGCTTCGACAAGGTCGAGCTGACCGCCGAGACGATCCGCGTCACCGCCGACGAGATCGAGCAGGGCTGGGCCGAGACCCCCGCCGACGTGCGCGAGGCGATCGCCTTCGCCGCCGCCCGCATCCGCGCCTATCACGGCCGCCAGCGCCCCGCCGACCAGGCCTGGACCGACGAGGCCGGCGTCGCGCTGGGCTGGCGCTGGACGCCGCTGGAGGCGGTCGGGGTCTATGTGCCCGGCGGCCGGGCGGCCTATCCCTCGACCGTGCTGATGAACGCCGTGCCGGCCCAGGTGGCCGGCGTCGACCGCATCGCCATGGTCACCCCGCCCGGCAAGCTGCAGCCAGCCGTGCTGGCCGCCGCCAAGGAAGCGGGCGTCACCGAGATCTGGCGCGTCGGCGGGGCCCAGGCCGTCGCGGCCCTGGCCTATGGCGCGGGTCCGATCCAGCCGGTCGACAAGATTGTCGGCCCCGGCAACGCCTATGTCACCGCCGCCAAGCGCCGGCTCTACGGCGTGGTTGGCATCGACGCCCTGGCCGGGCCCTCCGAGATCGTGGTGGTCGCCGACGGCGCCAACAATCCCGACTGGATCGCCGCCGACCTGTTGAGCCAGGCCGAGCACGACCCGGCGGCCCAGTCGATCCTGATCACCGACGACGCGGCCTTCGCCGCCCGGGTGGAGCAAGCGGTCGCCGAGCGCCTGAAGACCCTGGCCACCGGCGAGGACGCCGCCGCCTCGTGGCGCGACCACGGCGCGGTGATCATCGCCCCGCTGGACCACAGCCCGGCCCTGGTCGACGCCATCGCGCCCGAGCACGTCGAGTTCGCCCTGGACGAGCCCGAGCGCCTGGCCGACCGGGTCCGGCACGCCGGCGCCATCTTCCTGGGTCGCGTCACGCCCGAGGCGATCGGCGACTACGTGGCCGGCTCGAACCACGTGCTGCCGACCAGCCGCGCGGCGCGCTTCCAGTCGGGCCTGTCGATCTACGACTTCATCAAGCGCACCTCGATCGTGAAGTGCGACACGGCCTCGTTCGGGATCCTGGGGCCGCACACCGTGGCCTTGGCGCGGGCCGAGGGGCTGCCCGCCCACGCGCTTTCGGCCGCGGTGAGGTTGCCTTCGAGCGGCTGACGCGCGAACCTCCCGCGCCAGATGAGCACCGACGACCGCGCCCGCCACCGAATCCAGTCGATCCAGATCGACGAGGACAGCCTCGCCGCTGCTTCGCGCGACCAGGAGCAGGAGCGCCAGGTCGCGATCTTCGACCTGTTGGACGGCAACTATTTCGAGCCGGCCGAGGCGGCGACCGGGCCGTACGACGTGCGCCTGTCGCTGATCGAGAACCGGCTGGCCTTCGACATTTCCGGCCCCGGCTACGAGCGCCGGCACCTGTTGTCGCTGTCGCCGTTTCGCGGGGTGATCAAGGACTACTTCTTGATCTGCGACAGTTACTATTCGGCCATAAGAAGTTCGACGCCGCAGCAGATCGAGGCCTTGGACATGGGCCGCCGGGGCTTGCACAACGAGGGCTCGAACCTGTTGCGCGAGCGCCTGGAGGGCAAGGTCAAGACCGACCTCGACACCGCGCGGCGCCTGTTCACCCTGGTTTGCGCGCTGCACTGGCGGGGCTGAGCGTGTCAGCCGACCTGCCGGGCGCGGTGCTGTTCACCTGCAACTACAACCGTGTGCGCTCGCCGATGGCCGAGGGGCTGTTCAAGCGCTTCTACGGCACCCGCGCCTTCGTCGACTCCTGCGGGCTCAAGCCCGATCCGGCGGGGGAGGGGATCGACCCGTTCGTGGTGGCGGTGATGGACGAGCTGGGCCTCGACGTCTCCGATCACAAGCCCAAGACCTTCGCCCAGCTGGAGGACGACAGCTTCGACGTCGTCGTCTCGCTGACCCCCGAGGCGCAGCACCGGGCCGTGGAGCTGTCGCGCGATCGGGCCGTCGAGATCGAGTACTGGCCGACCCACGATCCGACCCTGGGCGACGGCTCGCGGGAAGCGCGGCTGGAGGCCTATCGCGAGGTGCGCGACGCCCTGGCCGAGGCCATCAAGCGTCGTTTCGGCGCGCCATCGACGTTCGGGGGGTAATTGCGTTATAGAGGCGCCTCGCCGCGAAGGGCCTCGTCCTCGCGGCATTCTGATTCGCCCATTTGAGAGGCCTGATGGCTAAGGAAGAACTGCTCGAGTTTCCCGGCACGGTCAGCGAATTGCTGCCGAACGCCACGTTCCGCGTGAAGCTGGAAAACGATCACGAGATCATCGCCCACACCGCCGGCAAGATGCGCAAGAACCGCATCCGCGTGCTGGCCGGCGACAAGGTCCTGGTCGAGATGACCCCCTACGACCTGACCAAGGGCCGTATCACCTACCGCTTCAAGTAGGACGGCCGATGGCTGCCCCGCCGGCGCTGGTGCTGGCCAGCGCGAGCCCGCGGCGCCTGGACCTGCTGGCTCAGGTCGGCGTCACGCCCGACCGGGTCGATCCCGCCGACATCGATGAAAACCCGCTGCGCGACGAGACTCCGCGCCGCCACGCCCTGCGCCTGGCGCGGGAGAAGGCGCGCGTCGTCGCCGCCCGTTCGCCTGGCGACTTCGTGCTGGCCGCCGACACCGTCGTCGCCGTCGGCCGCCGGATCCTGCCCAAGGCCGAGACCGAGGCCGATGTCCTCCACTGCCTGAAACTGCTGTCGGGCCGCGCCCACAAGGTGCTGACCGGCGTGGCCCTGATCGCGCCGGACGGCCGCGAGGGCGCGCGCCTGGTCGAGACCAAGGTCGGCTTCAAGCGCCTGACCGACGCCGAGCGCGACGGCTACGTCGCCAGCGGGCAGTGGAAGGGCAAGGCCGGCGGTTACGGCGTCCAGGGCCTGGCGGGCGGCTTCATCACCGATCTGCAGGGCTCTTACCCCAGCGTGGTCGGCTTGCCGCTCTACGAGACGCTGAACCTGCTTAGCGGCCTGGGCTATCGCCCATGAAGCCCGCCCAGGACAAGGACCGCGCCCCCAAGAGCGCCGGCGAGCGTCGGGCCTATCTCCACAAGGGCGTCGGCGAGACCGTCGGCGTCGTGACCCTGGACGGCCGCCCGGAGCGGATGTTCATCGACTGGCCGGGCGATGATCCGCTGGACGCCGAGGGCGTGCGCGGCGTGGCCCGCGTCAAGACGATCGAAAAGGCCTTCGCCTCGGCCTTCGTCGCCCTGCCCGGGGGGCGGGACCTGATCCTGCCGCTGCGGCCGGACATGCCCGGGCTGGTCGAGGGCGGCCTGGTCGAGATCGAGATCAAGACCGCCTCGCGCCTGGGCAAGGCCGCCGTGGCGCGCTTCGTCGGCGTGGGGGAGGGAGAGCCGCGCGTGCTGGCCCAGGCTCCCACCATCGAGGAGCGCCTGCGCCACCACGTGAAGGCCGGCTCGCCCAGCACCGGCGACAAGGCGCTGGCGGCCGTCGAGGCGGCCGAGGCCGACGCGCTGGCCGTGGTCTTCCCGCTGCCCGGCGGCGGCGACATCGCCGTGGAGCCCACGCGCGCGCTGACCACCGTCGACGTCGACCTCGGCGGGCGCGAGTCCGCCGATTCGAAGCGTGCGGCCCGCCAGGCCAACCTGGCGGCCCTGAGCGTCGCGGCCCGGGTGCTTCGGCTGAAGGGTCTGGGCGGCGTGATCGTCTTCGACCTTGTCGGGCGCGGCCATGACGGCCAGGCGCTGACGACCGCCGCGCGCATGGCGTTCTCGCCCGACAATCCGGGCGTGGGAATCGGCGCGATCAGCAAGTTCGGCACGCTCGAGATGATCGTGCCGCGCCGCGCGCCCCCGATCCTTGATCGTCTGCTCGTCTCGGGCGGGACGCTCGATCCCCGCTATGTCGCGCGCCGCCTCGCGCGGGCGCTGGAGCGCGAGGGCCGGGCCGATCCCGGCGGCCGGCTCGTCGCCCGCTGCGCGGTGTCCGTCGCCAGCGCCTTCCTAGCCGAGCTGGACGGCGGCGTCGCCGAGCGCCTGGGCCGGCGCTTCACGATCGAACCACAAGATCCTTGGCCCGTCGATCGCCTGGAGGTGTCCGTCCCATGAGCACGGGGTGCCCGATCTGCGGCAAGCCGGTCGCGACCGCGTTCCGGCCCTTCTGTTCGAAACGCTGCGCGGACGTCGACCTGCAGCGATGGCTCAGCGGCCGCTACGTCGTCGCGGGCGCCGACGACGACGCCGAAAATCCGCTCGGAAATGGTCTGTCCGAGGACGGCCGCGAGGAATGAAAAAGGGCGCTGGACTTCCCGTTCGGCCTCCCCTATAGACCCGGCTCCTCGCTTCGCGGCGGGGCGCCAAGGCGGCGTCGGCCGCCAAGGCCAAGATGCCTGGGTAGCTCAGTTGGTAGAGCAGCGGATTGAAAATCCGCGTGTCGCTGGTTCGATTCCGGCCTCAGGCACCACCTTTTCTTCAATGAAATCAATGACTTAAAAAACCCGCTGAAAACGCGGGATTTTTTTATACTCAATAAGATTACAAATGTAAATCAAAAAGATCTTTTAAAAACAATGACTTAATTTAAATTCTCCAGGCGTAAATAGCGATTACGCCTCGGGGAATCCGACTTACGCCGTAAGTATATGGTTTTTAAGCGCAAATAGACCACCTTGCTGCGGGTGACACCCAGTGTGAACATCCGCGTGTCGCCAAAGCTCGGTAGAGGCGCTTACAAATCGTCTCGTCAGGTGGTGCCCAGCCCTTAAATGCGGCACGTAAATGTGCCCTGCTTGCCCAAAAAGATTTCCACCTGGGCGGATCGCCTTCCTGCCGTTGCATGGGTTAGTCAGCGCTACACGGACCGTCGATCGAGGTTGCGGGGTTTGGTGCAAGCAAGAAGGCGTCTAGCTCCCACTTGAATGCGTAGAGTCCGAAACCAGGGCGCTTGCGGATCGGAAGTTGCTTGCGCTGGTGCGCGGTATAGACCCGAGCGGGCGTCCATTTGCCGCCGAGGTATCCCGCGATCGCGGCAGCGCCTTGGAGCAGATTTTCTGATGGCTTTGTGGTGGGCGGGTTAGGCATCAAGGACTCCAATCTGATGGCGGCCGACGATCTGAGCCGTGCCCCAACTCGATAGTAACTATAGTGACTGGAGCGCTTCACCAAATTCGCGCCGCTAGTCGGCCATGCGACTGGCGATGATATTTGGAGCGAACGTCCGTGCGCTGCGGCTCGCCAAGGGCGTCACTCAGGAGGCGCTAGCCGATGAGGTCGGGCTGGCGGTCACCTACCTCGGCCAGATCGAGCGAGGGTCACGGAACCCAACCTTGGATGTGGTCGAGCGGTGTGCGGCCTCGCTTGGCGTCGAAGTATTGCGCCTTCTGACGGCCCAGGAGGGGGCAGAAGGCTGAGCGTTGGGAGGCCAACCCTGCTAAGGCGCTATTTGTGCCTTTTAGCTGCCTCTGGGGATGAGTCTTCTTCCCGAGCGCCGCCGAGATCGACGAAGCCTCAACGACGCTATCATTCTGAAGCGCTGGGGAAGTATTTTTCGCGTTTTTGGGGAGGCGGACGGACAGGAGCATCAACTGAACTCCACCAACCATCGCCGCGCGGCGAGGCATCGGCCCCATACTACACCCGTGAAGGTCGGTGAATTGAGACCTGGGCCGCTTTTAGAGTGGACGGCGCGACTTCTGGGCGACTAACTGTAGCCTAGCTAGTTTGACGCGATAGCGCCGGGGGGGCTCTAATGAAATTCACCAGCGGCCTGACTTTGGCCCTTTGTCTACTCGCTACCAGCGCCAGCGCGGCAGAGTTCACCGTACGTGGCGTCGGTGCGGTCACAATTAAGGGCAAAGACCCACAGACGGTGCGTGCCCTGGCCACCCGCGAGGCAAAGCGCAAAGCGGTGATCGCAGCTGTCGAGAAGATTCTGGGTCCAGGTGCTTCGGCAAATCCCAGCGTAGCGCCGCGATTGGAAGCGATCGTTGAACAGGTCGGCGACGACGCCATCTCCAACTCCAGCGCCCAGACGGTGGCCGGCAGCTTTGAAGTCGCGCTCACGCTAAGCCTCGACGATAGGGCTTTCCGGGAATTGCTTTCCGATCAGGGCGTGGCGCTCAACACCCAGACCGCGCGCAGCTATTCGATCCTGGCGGTCATGGACGAATACCGCACCACTCCGCGTGACCTACAAGCGCCGCTTGAAGAGCTGGTCGAGTTCAATACCCGCAAGGGAGCAAGCTTCTCCGACCGCTCGTCCGAAGGTGCGGCCTCGCGCTCCTCTAGCGCGGCCGCCTATCGCTCGTCCTCTTCGATCGACGCACAGAACGCTCGAAGCAGCAGCGCCAGTGGCCGCTACTCTGACAGTTTGCGCGCCAATGGCTCGTCCTCGGCCGGCGGCGCATCGCGCGATGCCAACTTCTCGGCCTCGCAATCGGGCCGTATCGACGCCAATTCCAGCGGTCAATTCTCAGCCCGTGAGGCCAGCGCCAGTTCGGTGCGTGGCAACACCAGCGCGGCCGGTGCGGCGGCGCGCTCAAGCGCCTCGGCGAGTTTTTCCAAGACCGATGTCCAGGCCGAGAGCCACGATGATCTCTCCTATCGGCGCTTGGTGAAGTATCAACCGCGCGCGACCGGTCCCGAACGGGTTAGCCAGACCTACGGTGCCCTGATGGGGCAGTTGCAGGGCTATGACCTGCGGGTGCTCGACAACGACGTCTTCAAGAGCCGCTACTTCCAGGGTCAGCCCCTGACGCTTGACCGCATGACGAACAGCGGCGAGCTGTCGCGTTACGTTGCCTACGCCAAGACCGATCAGGGCGCAGACTTCTTCCTGGCGGGAACGTCGGTGATCGTTGACAGCGGCGTGAGCCCGGCCACTAGTCAGTACACCTGCAGCGGCGTCGTCACGGTCAAAGCCTACGCCACGGCCGACTCCGAGCTAATCGCTGCTGACACGCTGTCAGCTTACGGCGCAGGCAGCAATTCCGACGCATGCGCCTCAGACGTGGCGCGCAAGCTGGCCCTTGCGATCGGTCCCGAGATAGGCGGGCAGGTTCAGACCTACTGGAAGCGGCGCTCAGTCTATGGCCGTGAGTTGGTGCTGCGCCTGACCGGCCAATTCCTGCCACTTCCGGTGCGCGCACGGTTCAGCCAGACTGTCAGCGCTCTGCCGGGCGTCGAGAACAGCGTCCAGCGTGCTTCAGGATCGAGTGAGATCGAGCTCACTGTCTCCTACAAGGGGGCGACGCCGATTGACCAGGCGCTGGCAACGGCGTTGGCGAACGATCCCGCCTTCGCCACGCTCGATTCACGGACCGATGGTCAACGGGTCCTGCTCTGCTTGGGTCCCTGCAAGCCGGGCGTCTGATCGTGGCGCGCCGGCTCTCGCTTGTGATCGCGACGGGCGCGGTGGCTGTCGTCATCCCGGCGGCAGCGCGCGCCGCTGATCCGCCGCTCTATGTCGTCGACGCGGTTTTCGTGCAGGCCGGTGCGGCCAACGCTGTCGAGGGTGCCCAGGCCGCGCTGACTTCCCGCGCAGCCAGCGACTACTTCAAGGCGCAGTTTCGACAGGTTTATCCATCGGTCGTCGATCGGATTGACGACGGTGCCCGCACGCGCACCTTCGTGGTCTCGCTCCAAGTACCGCGCGTCTCGGAATACGCGATCACCAAGGTCAACGGCACGGTCGAGCGGCAGCTATTCTTGACCGCCAGTCTCTACTTTACCAACATCGTCACAGGCGAGGTGCTGTTTACCTATAACGCAACGGCCTATCGGGCGGACGTGTCGACGGTCAACGCTCCTGCGCCCAGATTGGAAACGCGCCAAGCCCGCGTGTTCGAGCTCTATCAAAGCTTGATTGCCGACCTCGTCCAGAAGAGCCGGCATGCCTTCAAGCCCTTTGAAATCAACGCTAGGGTTCAGAAGGGGCTAGGCGACCTCGTCCAAATCGACAAGGGCGTGGCCGACGGCCTTTCTTTTGATGACGCGCTTATCTCGCCCACCGGCGAGTTGAAGGTGGTTTTTGTCGAAGGTCGCTACGCCCTGGCCAAGCCCCAGCTGGGCGGCGCGCCGCGCACCGGCTCGACCTGGACCAAATACTCCACCAATCGCCTGACCGATGTCGCCCGTCCCCGCGCCGTCATACGAATCGATCAGAATGGTTCGCCGTTCGCCGATGCCGCCATTGAGCAGATGATCGCCGACAGCTTAGGCGAGGTCGCGCCCATCACGATCATTCCTGTCAACCCGGCCTTTTCTCAAGTGATTGAGACGGTTCGCCAGAACACCGACATTCGCGCCGACCGCTTCACGGTGCGCAGCGCCCCTGACCTCTTCATACGTATCATCGTGTTGCCGCCCTACGCCTACGAGTTACCCACCAACCTGACCTACAAGACCGTTCGTACGACTCGTGCCGTGGTGCTGGCCGAGGTGGTCGACGTTCAAGGGCGCGTACAGTTCGCCGGGCTCGGCCAGAGCATCCTGCGTGACGAGATTACCGAGGGCATGAGCTATCAGCGCCAGGCCCGTTTCGAGGTGGCGATCCGCAACGCGCTGTTCGACCTGGCGCGGGGAATGAACTCTGGCCTTAAGCCCGACCAGGCCGACCTCCTGGTCGAAGCCTCGGCTGATAAGTCAATCTCTGTCGCGGACCCGAAGGGCTTAATGCGATCGGGCATGTCGGTTCTGGTCCTGCGGGGCGCAGCCGAGCCGATGCCGATCTGGTCAGCGACGATCAACAGCGCCGGCCAGGGGCGGGCAGAGGCCGCCCTAACCATGCCGTTCTACGCCGGGGCCCCGACGGTACGGCCGGGCGACCTGATCCGGGTGACTCGCCTGGGCCGTCTGTCGCCACTGGGCGTGGCTCGAACGCGTCCGTGCGGGACCAGCGAAAGTCTGGGCGCGCGAAGAGTACCCGGGTTCGAGGCGACGGCGCTTAATCGCTGGGCCAGCGGCGCCAGCCAGGATGTGGACCTTTCAAATGCCGCCGCCGACGCCTCAAAGGCCCTAGAGGCCACAGGGCTCTTTAGGGCTGCCGGCGGCCTCGCTGGCGAGGCCGCCAAGGTCTGTGTGGAGCCTGTAGTACGCGCGGACCTGACGCAGGAGACCTGTGATCCGCAGGGCGTCTGCCGCAGCGACATCACCCTTCGGGTGACCTACCGTCTGCGTCGCGATGGTCAGGTGATCTTCCGCGATGGCCTGGAAACCGTTGTCCACACAGCGGGCTATCCCAAGGATACGCCGGCCACGGATCGCGAGGTCCTGATCGACAATGACGTGGCGTTAGCCTCGGCGGACCTCGCCCAAACACTGGCCGCCAAGTCAGAATTTCAGAAGGCTCTTCTGGGCCAACAGGAGGGGAAATAATGAAGGTCACCAAAACCATGTTCGCCGCCACTGGCGCCCTTTTGCTTCTGTCAAGCCAAGCTCATGCCCAGCTTGGCGCTTTGATTTCGAAAGTGCCTAGCCTTGGCAATCGCAGCTCCGGCAGTGGCGACGTCAACGGCTTCTTGGCCAGCGCCCAGAAGGCAGAGGCGTTGACACGAATCTCCGCAGTCTCACTGCTCGAGTCGATTAGCTCGAAGGAGGAAGCGGCCGCTCTGCGCGCGCGCGCGACGGCCGCAGAAGCGGTGTCCGATCCTAAGGAGCGCGAGGCTGCCCTGCGTCAAGTCTCTACCGACGTCACCGCGCAGTTGGCCGCCACCGATTTCGCTAGCAAGAGCAAGGAGCTAGAGGGCAAGGCGACGGAGGCTCAGCGTCGCCAAATCGGCGCCTCGGTCTACAATCTCGCTTTGGCTATCTTGATGGACCGCCAAGCGATCGAGCAGGGCAGAGGGCTTCTGAACAATCCGATGTCGCTGGCCCAAGGCGGTAGTATCTTGAAAGCCAAGGACGCCTTCAGCGCTGTCGGCGGTCAGATGGCTAACCTCACCAAAATCGGCTTGGGCCTGCCCAAACTGATGTCAGTTGGCAGGCTGTCGGCGCTGCCGACCAGCGCAGCGGACGCGCCAAAGAGCGTGGCTGACTAGTCCGACTTCCAGTGGGTGCCGCAGCTGTCGGCTTCAACGGGTGCAGTGTGCCATGATCCTGGGCGTTTGGTTCGCTTAGTCGCGAAACTGGTGCCTGCCTCCTGAGCGGACTGTGAGATTTTGAATGACGCCTTGGCTCTGGGAGTGCTTCGAAGAGTATTTCAATAGGGTCGGCTTCGAGATCAGCGATCCAGGACACGTAGTTGGACCTGCGCGAGAGGTATCGATTCGAAGACTTGGCGACGGCGAGCTGGAATTGACCGCAGTTTCCGCTCGGCACATGTCTCTGCGCGATGGAGGCTTCGCGCCAGGTTCAATGCGCGTTCTAACGGAGCAGGCCAGATTCGGTAGCCGCAGCGGATACGAAGCTATCGCTGAGGCAGTCTATTTGCGCAGCCAGTCAAATGAAAGCGATCCCGGCGACTGGCAACGGCATACCGCCCAATACTACGTAGGACGAATTTTCATTGCCCGCCCGTCCCCGCCGGCTGTTGCATTCACCATCGATTGGCTGAGCAATGTCGATCGTGAAACCTGCCACTGGCTCGGCGGAGCCATTAATGATCACGTGGATGCCACCGAGACCCGCACCATTGGCGATCCGCTGTCGGGCATAACACTGGTGAGGGCCGGAAATGGCGGTCTACAGAGCAGTTATTCAGCCGCGCTGGAAATGGTGATCGGGGGTGTCCGTGTCTTTCTCTGCGCGAGTAGGGAAGGGCCGAAGGATCATTGGCCGGGCTACATCCTTTACGAGGGCGCGCCAGATGAGGACTTTCGTCGACGGGTGCGCGAGGTCGTCGGGTTCACCCTGGGCTCGGGGCTAATCTGGTGGGGCTCTACCGCTCTTGATCGCGATTCCCAGTTCGTTTGGACATGTGCTCTCTCAACTAGCTCGTATGGCCGATACCGTTTTGAGCCTGCCGATCCGCCCGCGCCGTTGAGCCGGAGAATGGAAAATGCTGTGGAGCAGGCGGAAGCTGGTCGCGTTGCTAGCGCACTTTTCGAGCACTATGACGAAATGGATTTTCGCGCCTTAAGTTGGAACTACTGGTTTGCGGTGAATGCCCCTGGGCATATGGCCGCAGGGCATTTCGGTGCAGCGATTGAAGCGTTGGGGGAGGCTTATCTCAGCGCCAACCCCGGATTCAAGCTCAGTGGTCCGATCAAGGACAGGCGTGAGGCGAAGAGTGTGCGTGAGGCGCTTAAAAAATGCCTGTACAGCTTCAATCTCAACGATGCTGCGGCCCAGCAACTCGCCGCCAGAATCGACCAAATCAATCGTCCCAATGGCAGGAGCACTCGGCAGCAACTCATGGAACGTCTAGGTTTGGGGTGGGGACCCGCAGAGGATGCCGCGTGGAGGCGGCGAGATGCTGCTGCCCATGGCGCTGCACGGCGCCCAGAGGACAGCATTCCCACTGCGCGCGATACCGTGATCCTGCGCACTATTCTGAACCGGATGGTGCTGAAAATAGCTGAAGCAAGTCCGACGTACATCGATCGCTATACGGTAGGCTACCGCGTGCGAGCGCTATCGCAGGCGATAGACGTAGATGACCCGATGGGCGGGAAATGACGACGGCTAGGGCGACGTTAGTTTAACCAACGCTTCGTGCAGCTTTGCTCTTGTCCGTAGCGAGCCGTGACGAGCGCGAAATCCCTTCCGATTCCACACAATTTGGTGCATTTCAGCGCTATTAAGCCACCTGGTACACGCCGCGCATCAAAAATAACCAATATATACAATGGCTTAGATCGGATTGAAAATCCGCGTGTCGCTGGTTCGATTCCGGCCCCAGGCACCACCCTCCTTCTCGGTTCCAGCCACGAACTCGCCGTTCCCGAGCGCTGGCGAGGGCGTCGCGTTTCCGTCATGATCCAGGCTTGACCGGGCGGCGGCGCTTCACCACCTGCCGTATGGGCAGGCGCCTTTCTTCGTCGATCCGCGTTTTATTGTTTTGCTGCATTGCAGCATGATTTTTCTCGTTGCCAGGGAAAAACCGCCCTTAGTTCCGGAAAACCCTTTTGTGCATTGCGGCAAAGGGTGGGGGAGGGGGGCTTATGCGACGGTTTTGTGCCCAAATGATCCCCTTGACGGTGCGAAAAGGGGTTGCCAAAGGACCACCGCCGCAATTCTAACATTGCGGTAAGACCGGAGCCCGAACAGGGCCTCGGTCGCCCGCGCTTCGAAACGATCCTTCTGGAGGCCTGGTCCTCGTGAGGGGCGTAACGGGTCGAGCGCAGCGAAGCGGGTCCGACGGGGGAAGGAGCTATCTTTTCCCAGGCGGGCTGTTCAGAGTTAGGGTGGAGACGCTCTCGCGCGACGACCCTCGGTCCAAACGTGCTAGACCAATCAGGAACTGGCGACAGATGCTCGACATTAAACGGAAGACCCCCCTCATCGCTCTCGTCGGCGCCGTGGCGCTGATGGTGAGCGCTCCCGCGTTCGCTCAGGACGCCAAGCCCGCCGACGCCGCCGCCGCTCCGGCCGCCTCGGCTCCGGCCGCCGCGCCGGCTC